>JAAWBX010000023.1 GCA_022792885.1 Lachnospiraceae bacterium | reverse complement strand
GGTCAGGGTCGGAGAGTCGAAAAGGAATAAAATTCAGTCCCTGCCAGGCACTTGAGCGACGCGTACTGGACGTACGCGAAGTGAAAGTAACGCAGCAGGGGCTGAATTTTATCCTTTTTCGACCGTGTGTGTCCTTGTCAAGCGACGGTAGCAATAGCAAATACAGAAAGGGGTCTGTAAAATGACGCTCACACAAAAACGGCTGCTGATATTACTGTTAATTATTATAATTGCCTTTATTTTGGGGCGGCCGGCGGTTCGGGGAATTTTAAACTTCTTAATCGGAGGAACGATGTTTGGAGGTAATTTCTTATGAGAACGGAGAAAAAGAGAGGCGGAGGCATGTTTGTATGGATCGGTATATTGGCGTTTATCGTTTCTTTTGGAATCGGAGTCGTTTCAAAGGTTGCCGTTAAACCGGCCTGGGAAAAAAATATTCGGTTCGAATGACCGATGAAATAGGAAACGTTTATAAGGATATTTCTTATGGGGACGGCGAAGCCAACAAGTTTGATCTGTATGTGCCTGCGGACGGGGACAAAGAAAGTTACGGTTTGGTGGTTTATCTTCATGCGGGCGGGTTTACATCGGGAGATAAAGCGGGTGATGCCGAGATGCTTACCTGGCTGTGTTCCCGGGGATACGTTGCGGCGGGAATCAACTACACGCTGCGTTCCGACGAAAACGACAAAAGCGTATATTCCCAGTCGACGGAAATCAAAGAGGCGATGCCGAAAGTCGTGGAGGAAGCGGAAAAGCTCGGATATCATATAGACAAGATGGCAATAGCCGGCGGTTCGGCGGGCGGTACGCTTGCCATGCTCTATGCTTACAGAGATGCCAAAGATTCGCCCGTTCCGGTCAAGATGATGTTTGAAGCCGTCGGGCCGTCAAGTTTTTACCGGGCTGATTGGGACGTGTACGGACTGAATCGGGATACCGATGAAAGCAGAAAAGCGGCGGCAGGATTGTTCGGCGTAATGCTTGGAACCGAAATAGACGTCGATATTCTTGATACGCCGGAATATGACGAACGGATAAAGCCGATCTCCGCATTTATGTGGATTGACGAAAATTCCGTGCCGAGTGTGATTGCCTACGGGGCGCATGACCGTGTGTGTCCGTTCAGGACGGCTGCACATCTTGTAAATGCTTTGGAGGAAAACGGCGTGGATTATCGGTATTTTGAAATGCCGCATTCGGGGCATGGGCTTCAAAATGACGATAAGATGTATGAGCAGTATATGAGCGCGGTGGAGGAATACTTGAATCGGTATATGCCTGTAGAATAACGCCGATGAAAGGATTATTACATGATAAAAATTTTTGGGAAAATTGTGTTTGTTATACTTATAATCGTGGTTTTTATTGTTATGGCGGCGGTTGCCTTTTTTAGCTACTTGAAATACCGGAACGAGCATTATTGGAAGTATGCGGAGCCTGCCGGCGAGATAGAACGGAAATACACGGCGTTTGGCAACTATGATGTTTCCTGCGTTGAGTTTGAAGCGGACAACGCCGCCTATGTAAAATATGAGATTTGGTATCCGTCCGACATGACGGAAAGCAATCATACCTATCCGCTTGTCGTGATGGCGAACGGTACAGGCGTGACCGCTTCTCAATATAAGGAAGTATTCCGCCATCTCGCTTCATGGGGATTCGTTGTGATCGGAAACGAGGACGCGAATTGCCGTACCGGGGCTTCCTCTGCGGCGGCTCTTGATTTTATTCTGAGATTGAATGAAGATAGCGGCAGTGATTTCTGCGGCAGGATCGATACGGACAGGATCGGGATTGCCGGACACTCACAGGGCGGCGTGGGTGCGATCCATGCCGTTACCGCACAGGAAAACGGAGATTTGTATCGGGCTGTCTTTGCGGCAAGCACAACTTCCCCTCTTTTTGCGGATGTCAATGTTTTAGGGGCGGAATGGAGTTACGATATGTCGAAGATAACGATTCCCTGTTTTATGGTTGCCGGAACCGGAAAAGGCGATGCGGGAACCGCCGCGGACAGGACGGCAACGGAAGGACAGGGTATTTGTCCGCTGTGGGCTTTGACTGAAAATTACGATGCGATTCCGGATACGGTAGATAAAGTTATGGCGAGGAGGAGCGGGAAGGATCACGGCGATATGCTTCGTTATGCCGACGGATATATGACCGCCTGGTTTATGTATTACCTTAAAGAGGATGCCCGGGCAGGGGAAGCGTTCTTCGGAGACAGTGCGGAAATTCTGTCCAACGAAAATTGGCAGGATATAAAAATAAAGACAGCGGGAGGCCGGTGAGGTATATGGAACAGCAGGAAGTGATATATGTAGGGGCGGAGGACCGCACGGACCGGGGATACAACAGTTCCATGAATTTCTGGTATGTGGGCGGGGAGGTGGTTTTTTTCAGCGAGACGATAACGCTGCCGGAGGAGCTCTCCTTTCTGGAGATGGATGTGAAGTCTCCGGTGACGGACCCTGTGGATGTACGGCTGCGCGTGTATCCGGAAGGAGAAGAGGAGGTTCTTCTGGAAGCGGGAAGCGCGGAGGTGAAGGGCAATACGATACAGGTGGATCTGAGTGATTTTGCGGGGAAGATGGTGCGCTGGGAGACGGTTTATGTCTGGGAACAGTCGTCGCTGATTACGATTCGGCCGGAAGCTCCGGCGAGCCGGATCGTGAACGGAGCGGCGGCTTTGGCGGAGAGCGAAACCGCCGTGGAGGCGGAAACGGGAACCGTTACGTACCCGGAAACGGAGACGAATTTAAAAATAGAAAATCACAACACGGAAAAACGGCCCGGGATCTTTCCGGTCATTTTGCTTATCGCGGCGCTTGTCGGAGCGGCGTGTGCGGCGGCCTGGAGGGGAAAGGAAAGAAAGGCGATGAAAAAAGCCCGGGAGGAGAAGGAAAAGGAAACGGAGAGATAAAAAGCGGCCGCTGCCGAAAGAGCCGGGAAAGGATATCCGGGACTTGACAGCGGTTGTTTTTTATCGTACACTGTATACGGTGTACGATAAAAGAGAGTTCTGCGTTCCGAAAGCCTTGCGGGTTTCGGGGCGATCCGAAGAGGGGGACGGACGGGAGTAGAAGATGGCGCTGGGAGCGGTAGGAAAAAAAGTATCATTGACGGAGAAGGCGTATCAGATGCTTCGGGAGGCGATTTTAAGCGGAGAGCTGAAGCCGGGCGAAGTGTTGACCGAGGAAGGGATGGCGGATCTTCTTCAGATCAGCCGGACTCCGGTGCGCAGCGCGCTGCAGCAGCTGGCCTCGGAAGGTTTTCTGGAATCCGGTCGGAAGAATCTGACGGTAGCCCGCGTCGATGCGGAGGAACTTCGGGATATTGATCAGGTCCGGGCGGAGTTGGAGCCGTTGTCGGCGAAGCTGGCCTGCCAAAAGGGACTGACGGAGGAGCAGGCAAAGGAGCTGAGAGCGTACTGCCAAGGGCAGGAGCAGGCCGCGCGGGAGGAAGATGTGAAGAGTTTTTTTCACGCGGGGGAGAATTTTCATATTCGCCTGGCCGAATTTTCCGGTAATCCGTTCCTGGCGTCCATGATTTCCCGGGCGTCCATGGCGGCCGTGCGCTATCTGACGAATCAGGCGCGGCCGGAACATTTTCTGGACGCGTCCGGGGCGGAGCATGAACGGGTGTTGGCGGCCGTGTTAAGCGGGGATGCGGAAGCGGCGCGCCGGGCCATGAAAAAGCATATACAGGGAGAACGAGGAGGAAAAGAGAATGGATCATGTGAAACTGATTTCCAAAGAACAGGTCAGGGAAGTGCTGACCATGAAGAAGTCCATCGAGCTGGTGGAGAAAGTTTATGAGGCCCACGGCCGCGACCAGGTTCTGATGCCGGCGAAGATTACGCTGGATACCGGCGAGGGGAACGACTGGCCGCCTTACGGAGGTTCCTACAATGCCATGCCGGCTTATATCGGCGGGGATGTGGATATTTCGGGCATTAAGTGGGTCTGGGGTTTCAATGACAACCGGGCCAAAGGGATTCCTTATATCGGCGGCGTCATTATTTTGAATGAAGCGAGGACCGGAGAGGTGCTGGCGATCATGGACGGAAGTTATATCACGGACATCCGCACCGGCGCTTCGGCGGGCGTGGCGGCGAAGTATCTGGCCGGGAAGGCTTCGAAGGTGTTGGCGATTATCGGAGCCGGCGTTCAGGGGAAGATGAACGCCAGAGCCGTCTGCGAGGAAATGCCGATCGAGGAAATTCGGATTGCCGATATCCGTCCGGAGGCGACGGCGGCTTACGCGGAGGAGATGGGGCCGGAGCTCGGAGTGAAGGTCGTTCCCTGCGCGTCCAACGAGGAAGCCTGCCGGGGCGCCGATATTATCATTACCGTCACGATCGCGGACGAACCGCTGGTTCGGATGGACTGGCTGAAACCGGGCTGTACGGTTCTGTCGCTGGGTTCGTTCCAGGAGCTGGACGAGGAAATCCCTCTGAAGGCGGATAAGCTGGTGGTGGACAACTGGGAGCAGAACGCGCACCGCGGCGAGCTGGTGAAACTGGTACATGCCGGGAAGCTGAAGGAGGAGCAGGTGCATGCCGAGATGCCGGATATCGTAACCGGCAGGAAATGTGGACGGGAGAACGATACGGAGATCATTTGTGCATGTATTATAGGAATGGGCTCTACGGATATCGGGACGGCCGGTGTTTTGTACAAAGAGTATTTTGCGGGAAATGAGGCGTTGACAACGTTTGCCTTCCGGGAGTATAATAAGCGATAGTAATGCATAAATATGCAAGAAAAGTGATGAAATATACAAAACAGGCGACGGGCTTTTTTGGATGAAAGAAGTGCGGCGCGAGCGAGACGAGGAGAGATAGTATGCCTACATTGAGCAGCAGAGTACAGACATTTACCGATTCGGTGATTCGGCGCATGACAAGGATCTCCGACGAAGTGGGGGCGATCAATTTATCGCAGGGATTTCCGGATTTTCCGCCGCCGAAGGCGTTGACGGACCGGCTGAAGGAAGTGGCGGACGAGGGCCCTCACCAGTATCCGGTTACGTTCGGCGCTCCGAATTTCCGTGAGGCGGTCGCGAAAAAGCAGGCCGGTCGGGCGAAGCGCGAGATCGATCCGGAGGCGGAGGTTGTAATCACCTGCGGCGGAACGGAAGCGATGATGTGCGCGATGATGACGATCTGTGATCCGGGCGACAAGGTCATAATTTTTTCGCCTTTCTATGAGAACTATGAGGCGGATACGATTTTGTCGGGGGCGGACCCGATCTTTGTCCCGCTGACGCCGCCTTCGTATGATTTTGATCCGGATCGGATTGAGGATGCGTTCAAACAGGGGGCGAAGGCGATCGTGGTGTGCAATCCGAATAATCCTTGCGGGAAGGTGTTTACCCGGGACGAACTGATGACGATCGGGAAACTGGCTTTGAAATACGACGCGTATGTGATCACCGACGAAGTGTATGAGCATATGGTTTACGCGCCGAACGAGCATGTCTGCATGGCGTCTCTGCCCGGTATGTGGGAGCACACGATCACCTGCAATTCTCTTTCCAAGACGTATTCCATCACCGGATGGCGTCTGGGCTGGATTATCGGGCCGGAAGATTTTATTGAGGGCGCGAAGAAAGTGCATGATTTCTTGACGATCGCGGCGCCCGCGCCTTTGCAGGAAGCGGCGATTGCCGGGCTCACGATGCCGGATTCTTACTATGCCGAGTTGCTGGACGGCTACGCGAAGAAGCGGGATTATTTTCTGGCCGGATTGGATAAGATCGGAATGGAACACAACGATCCGCAGGGTTCGTATTTTGTTATGGTCGATATCAGCAAATATCTTGCGTGGAAGACGTTTGCGGGGTATGATGATTACAGGTTCTGTGAATGGATGATTCGGAATCTGGGGGTCGCGGCGGTTCCCGGCTCCAGTTTCTTCCGGGAACCGGTGCATCATCTGATCCGCCTGCATTTCGCCCGGTCGAAGGAGACGATCGACGAGGCGATCCGGCGTCTGTCGCAGATCAACGATCTGGCTTAAAACGGTAAATCGACGAGGAGGGGTTTCTTATGGTAGTGAAAGAACAGGCTGTAGTGAAGGAAGGGCTTCGCGGCGGGCAGGGGCATGTGGTCCTGTACCCGATCCTTTCCGCGGAGGAACTGATGGGGCATGCCACGATGTATGCGCGGGTTGTGATTCCGCCGCATTGCAGTATCGGCTGGCATCAGCATGTGGGGAACACGGAGCCTTATTATATCCTGAAGGGGGAAGGCGTTTTCACCGACAACGACGGCACGAAGACGGTGGTTCACGCCGGGGATATCTGCAAGATCCGATGCGGGGAGAGCCATGCCATCGCCAATGAGAGCGAGGAGGATATGGAGATGATCGCGCTGGTCGTCAACGAAGGCCCGGCCGAATAGGAGGATAAAAGGTGCGGAACCTCGAAAAAGGAGGCCGCGCCTTTTTTGTGTGATTCAAAGGCTATATTAAAAAATACGTGTATTTCCGGGGGAAGTGTGTTAAGATAAGAACTGTGAAGCATTGCGAATGGGCGGTGCGGATATTTCCAAATAGAAAGGTCGGAAGGAACATGTCATTAGAAGAGATCAGAAGACAGGCAGGTCTGGCAATGGAGGAACTGGTAACGGCCGCGAAGCTGACGTCCGGGGATATCGTGGTAGTCGGTTGTTCTTCCAGCGAGGTGGTCGGCGAGCGGATCGGGACTTCTTCGAGCGTGGAGACGGCCGAGGCGATTTTCGCCGGATTGTATCCGGTGCTTGAGAAAAACGGGCTTTATCTGGCGGCGCAGTGCTGCGAGCATTTAAACCGGGCGATCATAATAGAAAAAGAGTGTGCGAGGAGAGAGCGGATCCCGCTTGTGAATGCGGTACCTCAGCCGAAGGCGGGCGGAAGTTTTGCCACGACGGCATATAAGAATTTCAGGGAACCCGCGGCAGTGGAACATGTGAGGGCTCAGGCGGGACTGGACATCGGAGGGACTCTGATCGGAATGCATATGGCGGAAGTGGCGGTCCCGGTGCGTTTGAGTGTGAAAAGAATCGGGGAGGCGAATATTCTGTGCGCCAGGGTGCGTCCGAAGTTTATCGGCGGCGAGAGGGCGCATTATGACCCGGAGCTAAAATAAGAAAAGGAGGCGGTCGGGATGAATCAGTCGGTCACGGACATGATGAAGATCGGTGAAATCAACGCGTGGGGCGTGGTACTGCTTTTGTTGTTGGCGGCGGCTTTTGTTATTTATGCGGTTCGTTTTTTTAAAAACAAAGACAAGAAGGACTAGGGAGGTGCCGGTATGAGTCAGGATATGGTGACGCTTACGATCGGAAAACAAAAAAGGATCGCTTTGATCGCCCATGATAATAAAAAGCAGGAGCTGATTGCTTGGTGTAAAGCGAATCGGGAATGCCTGGGGAAACATTTTTTGTGCGGGACCGGGACGACGGCAAGGATGATCGCGGAGCAGACGGGACTTCCCGTTCGCGGTTACAGCAGCGGACCGTTGGGAGGCGATCAGCAGATCGGTGCGAAGATTGTGGAAGGTCAGGTGGATTTCGTGATCTTTTTTTCGGATCCTCTGACGGCCCAGCCGCATGACCCCGATGTGAAGGCGCTGCTTCGGATCGCGCTGGTCTATGATATTCCGATCGCCAACAATCGGGCTACGGCGGATTTTCTGATTACATCGAGATACATGGGGGAGGAGTACGAGCATCCTGTGATGAATTTTCAGAAAAATGTGGAGGAGCGGGCGCGGCAAAAAAGTTTTTAAAACGTTTGAAAGGATTTGCCCTTGTGATTCGTATGTAAGACAGAGGAAAAAACAGGTAACAAAATCAAGGAGGATTATCATGGGAAAAACAATGGTCAGTATTTTAGCGGCCGTAACGGCGGTATCGATCGGAGCGACGAGCGCGTTTGTGGCAGGCTACCGATCGGGACAGAATTATGCGTGTCAGAAGAATGAAGACAGCCGCGGTAATTCCGGAGCCGTTTGCGCTTATGTGGATGCGGACGGAGACGGTCTGTGCGACACCTGCGGAGCGGCCTGCCCGTATGTAGATGCGGACGGGGACGGTCTGTGCGATACCTGCGGAGCGGCCTGTCCTCATGTGGACGGGAACGGCCTGTGTGATATTTGCGGGAACGGTTGCAATTATGTGGATGCGAACGGGGACGGGATCTGCGATAATTACGGCACGCGCCCCGGCGCCGGTGCATACGGGAACGGATGCGGCCGGTATTATACGGACGCGAACGGGGACGGAATCTGTGACAATTATAATACGGCGAGCGGTACTCGGGCCGGAGGCCGGGGTCACGGCTATGGTCATGGGAGAGGATGCAGAAGATAGGCAAGGAAACGCCAAGAAAACGTCAAGGAAACGCCAGGAAATGAAACATGGCGCCTTGGCGTTTTTCTTTATTTCGGCTCTTCGCTTGTTTTTACGGGTTCATCTGTCTGAGCTGCCTGGTTCGCGTTCGCGCGCGCCAGGTTTTTTTGAATCCGCTTTTCCTGCTTCTGCAGCCGGGAAATGTTCTGGCGGATATCCTGAAGGCGGAGTTCGTCGCGCAGGTCGGATTCGTCCGGAGCGGCCTTATGAAATTCCGCCACGGCCATACAGCGCCGCTGATACGTTCCTTTGAAGATAATGGTGGGATTTACCATATACTGGCCGGAACTGTTCCGGCGGATAAAATCCATGCCCAGGAGTTTTTTCATGGTGTCGGCGACGGTGGCGTAGGAGATTCCGGTTTGGCGGGAGATCTCGCGGTAAGTATACAGGATCCGATTATCTCTGGTCATGTGGGAAAGGAGCCAGTAGCAGAGCCGGGTCTTGCTGTCGGCGACGGAGTTGAGGGCCTGAATGAAGTCTTTCAGGAAAACTTTGTGGAAATTACTGTCTTTTTCGTAGACGTTGGTTTCCACGAGCTGCATTTCGACCAGTTCGCCGGTGCGGCTGCTGTAGAAAGATTCGGTACCTAAGAGCCGGTTTTGTTTTTTCATAGATGACCTCCTCGGTGATTTTGCTTTCGGAGCGTGATTTTCGAGACGGGATTTTGGAAATTTGATCTGAGAAATTATATCAAAAATAAGCAAATTATATATTAGCAAAAAAATGGGAATTTGGCAAGCAAAAGTAGAGAAATCGCGGAGGATTCGGTCTTGTAACCGATCTTTTTTCATTTTTTTCTCTTATTCTTTAAAAGAACAACAAAAAGACAACAAAAATAAAAATCAAAAAGAACAACAAAAAAAGAGACAACAAAAAATAAGGCATCTTTCAGATGCCGCGGGTGAAAATTCAGAAAAATATAAAAATAAAAAGGAGGCGAGTGGTAAAAATGAGTAAGATAAAAAATAATAACTCAAACTTATGTAATTCGTGTAATCGGATTTCTCTGGACATGCGGCTGGACCGTCTGAAAAGAGGTTGCGCATCCGATCCGGATTATAATATCCGTGTGATCCGTTCCTGGGCCAATACTCCCCTCCGCATTTATATGGCGAGTCTCCAGGAAGAATTTAACAGGATCGGTGAGCTTCTTTCTCTGACGGAAAATGAAAAAGATACGATAACGTATCAAGAAGCCGCGAAAAGAATCGATAGGATTACCAATCAAAGGACGGTGTATGAACTGTTGGAATTGCTGGTCGATCCTTTCGTGCAATACTACTATATGAAAATAAAAAACGGGGGAGCATGAGATGAAAAAAGACGTGGGAATCATACGCATTCCGCTGGAAACCCGGTTGAATGGCGCGGCGCTGCATACGAATCTGAATATTCGGAAGCTGTTCTTCATCCGCCTGGACGAATATTTTAAGGGGTTTTTTTCGCTCAGCCGCGATCCCTGCTTCAAAGAATATTTGAAGAAAATCAGGACGAGCGGCTGGGCGGACCAGCCGTTGGGCTGCTATCTGTCCGGTAAGGAGTCGGAAGGCTTCGAGGACGAGGACTTTTACGGGGACGAAGGAGAGTATGCTGTCAACGGGGAGAAGGAGCGCGAAAAATATGACGCCTGGTATCAGGTTCTGATCGAACCGTTTGTAAGGCTTCGGTAGTTTTAAGGTTTGAAAGGAGAAAAAGAATGAACAAGCGTGTGATGATGCCGAATGTAATAAAGGAAAGCAGTTCCGGATATCAGGCGATCGAAATCATAGACGAACTGTTCCGGGACCGGGAAATTGCGTGTGTGGGAGAGATCACGGCGGAGCTGGTTTCTTCGCTGATCTTGCAGCTTCGTTATCTTCAGAAAGAAGATTCCGAGAAGGAAATCACGCTGTATATTAACAGCCCCGGCGGGGAAGTGAGCAGCGGCCTGGCGCTGTACGATGTCATGAAGGCGATTTCCTGCCCTGTTCGGACGGTCTGTCTGGGAATGGCGGCGAGTATGGCGGCGGTTCTGTTTTTGTCCGGGGATGAGCGCAGCATTCTCCCTCACGCGAAAGTGATGATTCATGATCCGCTGATCTCGGAAATGCCGGGCGGCAGCGCGCTGAAGCTGGATCAGATCAGCCGGAATCTGATGAAGACGCGGGAGATTGTCGGAAAGATTATTGCAGAACATACCGGTAAAACGTTGGAAGAGGTTTATGAGAAGACCTCGAAGGACAGTTATTTTGACGCGGAAGAGAGTCTGGCCTGGGGCCTGGCCGACCGGATTATAACGGAAATGTGAGGTGGAATATGAAAGGAAGTTACCGGATTTTAGCGGAAGAACATCACGTAAACAATGATACCTGGGTGAGCGGCCTGAACAATAACGATGTGATTATCGGGCCGTCGGGCGCCGGGAAGACCCGTGGCTATGTCATTCCCAATATTCTTCAGAAGAATGAGAGCATGCTCGTCACGGATACCAAGGGAAGTATCGGCAGGCAGGTCACTTGGGAAATGGTGGAAAGCGGTTATCAGGTTTACAATATTGATTTCACGGGCGGCGCCGTGACCTGCGGCTACAATCCGTTTGATTACATCCGTTATGATAAGGCGAACGGGACGTATTCTCAGCAGGATATCAAGACGATCGCAAGCGTGCTGGTGCCGAGAGAGAACGAAAAAGATCCGTTCTGGGACTATGCCGCCCGGCTGTATCTGGAAAGTATGATCGCGTATGTACTGGAGTGTCTGCCGAAGGAAGAACATCATATGATCAGCGTATTACGCCTGTTTCAGATTATGAATACCCGGATGTATTTGGATCTGTTTGAAGAGCTGTCCGAACTGAGGCCGAACAGTTATGCGCTCGGTTTGTACCGCATGTATGAAAATAACCGGACGGCCGAGAGAATGCACGAGAGTATCCGCGGGATATTGGGAGAGAAGCTCGGTATTTTTACGCTGAGCCGCGTACAGACGCTGCTTACCTGTGAAAGGCGGATCGATTTCCGGGAGATGGGCAGAAAAAAGACGCTGGTACTTCTCACCGTCAGCGATACGGATCGTTCGATGGATCGTCTAGCCGATCTGTTTTACACGCAGGCGCTTCATGAACTGTGCCGGAGCGCGGACAAAGATTATCCGGATTCCCGGCTGGAAGTGCCGGTCCGCCTGATCCTGGACGACTTCGCCGCCAATGCTTACATTCCCGATTTTGACAAAATAACATCTGTTATTCGATCCAGGGAGATTTCGGTCAGCATTATCTTGCAGAGCCTGTCGCAGTTGGAAAGCCTGTACGGTACGGCCAAGGCGAAAACGATTTTGAATAACTGCGATCATTGTCTTTACCTGGGCGGGCAGGATACGGATACCGCCTGTTATATCGGTGCAAAAGCCAATAAGACTACGAGTACGATCCTGAACATGCCGCTGGAAGACGCCTGGCTGTTCGAGCGGGGACGCGACCCGAAGCAGGTCAGAAAATACCGCCTCGAAGAGCACCGGAGCGATATGGACGGAAAGGAGAAGAAGGAGTTGGAAAAGAAGAAGTCCCGGGAAGATCCGGAGAATGAGATGTAGGACTCATACTTGGGGCGTAACCCCGGACCGGCAGCAAAAAGGGCGGGTAATCCCCGCCCGTATGTATCCGTATATATGTGAAACTTCTGATTGTCAGTCGCCTACCGGGTTGCGCAGGGTTCCGATGCCCTCGATCGTACATTCCACAATATCTCCCTTTTTCAGGAACTTCGGCGGGTCGAAGCCCATCCCGGCGCCGGCCGGAGTTCCCGTGGCGATGATCGTGCCGGCTTTCAGCGTCATGCCGGAGGAAAGTTCCGAGATCATGTGCGGGATACCGAAAATGAGCTGAGAGGTGTTGCTGTCCTGGCGCAGTTCTCCGTTGACGCGCGACTGAATCTTGAGAGCCGGCGGAAAGGAAAACTCGTCTTTGGTGACGATCCAGGGTCCCGCCGGGGTAAAACCGTCCAGAGATTTGCCGAAATACCATTGTTTATGACGGGTCTGCAATTCCCGGGCGCTGACGTCGTTTAAGATCGTATAACCGAAAATATAGCGGTGCGCGTCCTCCTCGGATACGTTTTTACAGTCTTTACCAATGACGACGGCCAGTTCGGCCTCGTAGTCCAGACGTTCGGTCAAATCAAAGTGTCCTTCGATCGGCTGTTCGTGGCCGACACACTCCGCGGTGCGTTTGGAAAAGTAGACGGCGAAAGGGCGGTCGCCGCCGAACGTTTCGTTCGAGTAACGGGCGGATTCCTCTGCATGTTCCATATAATTGATACCCAGGCAGATAATGTCCTGTGCAGGGCAGGGAATGGGGGCCAGAAAAGAGATATCACGGATGGGAATCCGGGAGATGTCGCGTCCGTCTTCGCATTGCAGCAGTTGTTTTTCGGAATCCGAGGCGCGGGAAAGAAAATCCAGCATGGTCGGATAACGCAGGCCCCAGGCGGAAATAGGGATGACATGATCTTTGTCGGAAGATAACACGCCGACGGCTTCACAACCGTGATATCGATAGGTGAGCAGTTTCATAAATGGCATACCTCCTGTAAATAAACGGGCCGGCGCCCGTTTTTTGTCATGCATCCAAGGGGATTATCCCGCTTGAAGTTCCGTCTGCCCGTGGGAAATTGTCGCGCGGTAGAGGGACAGCGGGCCGGTGTAGATCCTTGTGAGATAAGGATTGGTCCGAAAATCCATCGGGCGGACCAGGGCGGAATTTTTATTCAGGATTCGGACATGGCTCCGCTTTAACAGTTCCGCGACAAACTGGGAGCAGAAATAAGTAAATTCGCGGTCGACCGGAATATGGAAAATAACACCGAAAATGCCGAGAAAATTGTAAGAACACAGTTCCCGGTTCTCCTTAAACAGATCGATCTGTTTTCTGAGACGCGTGTACTGTTCGTCATTGATCTTCAGTTCAAAGACGGAACAGCGGGTGTTCTTGCAGCGGCCGAAAACGCCGCTGTCGATATGTTCTTCCACAAAGCCTGCGTTCAGCGGATTATATAAGCCGCGGCGGGCAAAACTGTACATCTCCTTCAGCTCCGGATCCAGAGCGATCGACGCGTGCGCATAGGGTTCTCTTGTATAGAAACGGATCAGCCGGGACGGGTAAGTACCGGTCTGACTTAATACGATATAGATCGAATGAGTTTTCATAATACCTCCAAATGAAAAATTCACTCTGTCAGTATACTATAAAAGCCTATATTTGTATAGTTAAGTTTTTTTTAAGAGCAGGTATCCGTGTTTTTAACGGGAGGCGGAAACACTCGTTGTTAATAATTTAGAAAGAAAAAGGAAAGAAAACCAAAAGAGTGAGAAAATTGACATTAGTTTTTTTCTTTTTTAGAATGTAGGCATCGATAAAACGCGAAAGGGGTACGAGCATGAAATTATTGGAACAAATCCGGAATCGCCAGATCGGCCGCAGGGATTTCCTGAAAGGAAGCCTGGCGGCCACCGTTTCCCTTGCGGGGGTTTCGTTGGCCGGATGTCGGGATGCCGGGAATCTGACGACGACGGCGGGGTCTTCGGAAACCGGAACGGCCGCAGCAAAAACATCTTCCCTGGCGGAAGGGGACGTTTCGACGGAAGCCTCGGCCGGGCAGGAAGCGGCTTTTGAAGATCCGGATAAAGGAGGGACCTGGATTACGGCGGCCTGCTGGCATAACTGCGGCGGGCGCTGTCTGAATAAAGCTCTGGTGGCGGACGGCGTGGTCGTTCGCCAGAAGACGGACGATACGCATGAGGATACGCCGGATTTCCCTCAGCAGAGAGGGTGCTTAAGAGGGCGTTCCCAGAGAAAACAGGTATTTGGCGCCGATCGTTTAAAATACCCGATGAAGCGGAAGAGCTGGCAGCCCGGCGGCGGCGCGAACGCCCACGGCGAGATGAGGGGCCGGGACGAGTGGGAGCGGATCTCCTGGGACGAGGCCGCGGATTATATTGCGGGGGAGATGAAGCGGATCAAGGAAGCTTACGGGAACCGCGCGATCTTTATCCCGAAGGGCGACGAGATCATGCGGACGGCCGCTTTGTTCGGCGGCTACTGCGGCTATTGGAACACCAATTCGTTCGGAAGCTGGGCGTTTACGCCCCGGACCGTGGGATTTTTCTTGGATGCGTTTGACCAGACCGTCAACGACCGGCTGGATATGAGAAACTGCGAGACGATCGTGATGCTTTCCATGAATCCGGCCTGGAGCGCGCAGGGAAGTTCAAGCTGGCATTATATGCAGGCAAAAAAAGCGGGCGCGAAATTCATTGCCATTGACCCCTATTACAACGAAACCTATTCGCTTCTGGAAGCGGACTGGATCCCGGTGCGGCCCTGTACGGATACGGCGTTTTTGCTCTCCCTGGCGTATGTGCTGATCACGGAGGATGATCCGGAGAAGAATCCTCTGATCGACTGGGATTTTTTAAATCGCTGTACGATCGGTTTCGACGAGGCGCATATGCCGGAAGGAGAAGACCCGAAGGGGAATTTTAAGGATTACGTGCTGGGAACCTACGACGGCGTGCCGAAGACGCCGGAGTGGGCCGAAGAACTGACCGGAGCGGCGCCCGGGAAGGTGCGCGAACTGGCGGAGGCGATGGGAAAGGATCACAGAGTCGCTTTCTACGCGGGGATGGCGTCCGGCCGGACGAGAAATTCCGATAATCTGCCTCAGTTGATCATGACGATCGGCGCCATGACCGGTCACATGGGCAAATCCGGCCATATGACGGGAAGCACCATGCACGCGACTTCCGGCAACGGCGGCCCGGCTCTGGTGAAAGTGGGCGGCAGCGGGCTTCCGGCGATCGCCAACCCGGTGGACGATTGTATCAACGCCAATCAGATCTGGGACGCGATCCTGACCGGTAAATATAACTGGACCGGCAGCGGCGGGACTCACGCCGATAACCAGTATATGCGGGGGGAGGAGCGCGAGATCGATATCCGTATGATCTATCAGGGCGCGTTCGCCATGCTTCAGACCAACGACGGGATGGCGAAGGGCATCGAAGCCACGCGGAAAGTGGATTTTGTAGTCAGCAACGCTCAGTTCCTCACCACGAACGCGAAATATTCGGATATCGTGCTTCCGGTCGTCACGGAATGGGAAAAGATCGGCGGATTTATGGGCGGAAATTTAAGACACACGGGCAACCGGGAAATGTTGATCACTTACTCGCAGGTGACAAAGCCCATGTATGAATGCAAGAGCGATCAGGAGATCGCCATGCTTATTGCGGAAAAACTGGGGATCGATCCGAAGGAGGTTTACCCGTTTGACTATACGCAGCAGTATTTTAATACCATGGCGACCTGCCAGGTAATTCGGGAGGACGGCGAAGGTTACGAAAATCTGGTATCCGTCACCGCGGACGAAATCAGGGAACTCGGCGTGGAGGGCGAGCCTCAGGAGGGCCGGATTTCCATGACGGAGTTCCGGGAAAAGGGGATCTATCAGGTGGAGCGCAAAGAAGGCGACCCTTACGGTTATATTGCGTATGAGAAGTTCCGGGAAGATCCGGAAGCGAATCCGCTGGCCTCTTCCGAGAGCGGCAAGCTGGAGATCTACAGTAAGAAGCTGGCGGACCGGATCAACTCCATGGGCTACAGCACGATCAAACCGATCCCGACTTACATCGAGGTTCAGGGCGGCTATTCCCAGACCTTTAAAGATTGGGAGAAGAAGGAAAAAGGAGAATATCCGTTCCAGATCACCAATCCCCATTATCTGCGCCGCTCGCACACGGTGTTTGACAACGTGACCTGGATGCGGGAGGCATATGAGAATCCGGTCTTCTTAAACGCGTCCGACGCGAAGGAGAGGAAAATCGCCGAGGGCGACACGGTCCTGATTACCACGCCTTACGGAAAAACGCTTCGGAACGCGTTTCTGACGGAACGCTATATGCCGGGCGTGATCGGCCTGCCTCATGGCGCCTGGGTGGACGTGGACGAGGAAACGGGTATCGACAGGGCCGGGGCGGATAATTATATCAGCGGCCAGCTTCCGCAGGGTGCCGGTATTTCCGGTTTCAATACGAATATCGGAAATATTGAAAAATATACGGGGGAACCTCTGGGCCGGGACGTGGACGTGCCTCAGCGGATTCCCGTGAAAGAATAAGGGAGGAGACAAACTATGGCGTTGGGATTCTATTTTGATATGACATCCTGCATCGGGTGCCGCACCTGCCAGACGGCCTGCAAGGATAAAAACGATCTGCCTTTGGGCGTGCTTTTCAGGACCGTACATTCTTACGAGACGGGTTCTTACCCGAAGGCGGACGGTTATCACTGGTCGGCCTCCTGCAATCACTGTGAAAACCCGGAGTGCGTAAGGAACTGCCCCACCGGAGCGATGTATAAGAGCGAAGAGGGCGTGGTCTTACATAACGACGAGATTTGTATCGGCTGTAAGACCTGCGTGGAGAAATGCCCCTACAGCGTCCCGCAGTACATGGAGGAGATCGGGATCGTACAAAAATGCGACAGTTGCATCGCATTCCGCAAACAGGGAAGGAATCCCGTCTGCGTGGATTCGTGTGTGATGCGGTGTCTGGATTTCGGCGAACGGGAGGATCTGGAGGCGAAGTACGGCTCCGATTTGGTATCGGAGCTGCCCTGTATGCCTTCTGCTGCCAAGACCAATCCTTCGATCCGGATCAAGGCGAAGGCATGCGCAAAGGAAAATGATTTTGTCAGGAAGATCTATTGACAGTCCGGAATTTCGCGGCTGCCATAAACGTACAAACCGCCCCTGCCCTTTTGCCGGCAGGGGTGTTGTGCATGGGAAAGGGACATGATATAATCGGCCTTAAGAAGCGGGGGATGGGTATGAAACGATTTCGGCTGAGAGAAAAACTGATTATCATTATCGGGATTATGATATCGGTGGTTTCTCTGGCTTTTATGATCTGGCTGACCGCTTCCCAGAAAGCCCAGATGCAGGACGAGGTGCTGGAAAAAGCCCGGGTTATGACCCGGGAGATGGATGCGGTGTGGAAATTTATGGCGATCAATCAGGATCGCATCAATTATAACGACGAAGGCGAGTACGAGTTTAAGGGGTTATACTGCGCGATTGTGGGGAAGAGCGTAGGCGCTTTATTTTCTCAGGATTCCGATTATATTTTTCACTATACCAGCTTGAATCCGAGAAATCCGCTGGACAGTCCGGATGATTTTGAGGCGGGAGCCATGCGCTATCTGGCGGAACATGCCGGGCGGGCGGATTACGGGGACGTGGTCGATTATGAAGGCCGCCGGGTATACCGTTATGTGTCGGAGCTTCTCATGGAAGAGAGCTGTCTGGACTGTCACGGCGGGCCGGCCGGAGAGATCGACGAGACGGGATATCCCAAAGAGGGCCTGGAGCCGGGGGAGGTCGTCGGCGCGATCAGCATTATCATCCCGATGGAGACGTACGACGCGGATCTGAGGAGCAATATTTTCAGCGGTTTTTTCTTTTTTATCTGTCTGATGATCGCGGTCAGCGCCGGGCTTTATGTGGCGGTGTCGGTGCTGGTATTGAACCCTTTAAGCCGTTTGCAGGCCGGGGTGGCCCGGATGGCGGAGGACCACGGAAACGTCCGGGTCGAGGAGATGAAGAATCACAGCGAGATCAGCGAACTGGTGCGCTGTTTTAATGAGATGTCACGGGAACTGAACGCGGTGTATGAGAATCTGGAGAATCAGGTAGCCGGCCGGACCCGGGAGCTGACGGATCTGAACCGCGTGCTGGAACAGAAACAGCAGCAGCTTGAGAAAGTGAATCGGAGCCTGACGGAGGAGAACCGTTCCAAATCGGATTTCCTGGCGGTTATGACGCACGAACTCAGGACGCCTTTGACGTCCACAATTCTTTTTACGGAGATGCTTTTGGAGACGGATCTGGCCGAAAACGAAGCCGGGGCGGATATCGTTCGTCGGATCCGGGATAACACGGAACATTTGCTGAACACGATCAACAATACGCTGAATCTGTTTCGCCTGGAAACTTCGGCGGAGGAGATGGCTTTGGAAGTCATGGATATTGTGGACGTCGTGTCGGCGCTCGAAGAGCGGGTCAGCCCGATCTTCGCAAAAAGAGGAGTCGGATTCGAGATTGACGCGGCGTTAAACGTGCCTCTGTTTGTGGCGGACAGCGAGATGATTTTCCATATTCTGGAGAATCTTTTGAGCAACGCCGGCAAATTTACACAGGAAGGCGGTCTGGTGAGGCTTGTCGTTCGCTATCGGGAGGAAGAAAGACGGATCGAGATTCGGGTGGAGGATAACGGAATCGGGATTGCGAGAGAGGACCAGGATCGCATTTTTGACAAATTTATTCAGAGCGACCGCAGTGTGGCCAGACGATACGGGGGAAGCGGCCTGGGGCTGACGCTGGTTAAGAAGTGGACGGAGCTGCACGGCGGGGACGTGTCTGTGGAGAGCGTTCCGGGGGCGGGCAGCGTGTTTACGGTGCGGATTCCTTCGGATCTGTCCGTGCCGGGAGGGAAGAAAATTGTAGAATCGGACCGGTAAAAGGCCGGGGGAGGACGTATGAATGAAGATCATGCTGATCGATGACGATGAGAACATCCGTATGACCGTGCGCCATCTGATGGAAAAGGACGGTTATGAATTTTGCTCAGCTTTGGACGGGAGCGAGGTGTTTGCGATGCTGGAGGCGGAACGTCCGGATCTTTTGATTCTGGACGTGATGCTTCCCGGAGTGAACGGATTTGATCTGTGCCGGGAGATTCGGGAGGCACGTTATCAGATGCCGGTAATATTTTTGTCGGCAAAGGGGGATATTGTAGATAAGAGTATCGGTTTCAGAGCCGGAGCGGATGATTATCTGGTAAAACCGTTTACGCCGCTGGAGCTTTCCCTTCGGGTGGAGGCGGTGCTTCGCCGTTACCAATCCGAGCCGGAGGAGAGCTGCCTGGAACGCCGGGACGTGGCGCGGTTCGGGGAGCTGGAGATTTTTTTTAACCGCTATGAGGCGCGAATCCAGGGGCGCAAAGTGGAACTGACTTCGAAGGAGTTTGAAATCTTGGCGCTGATGGCGGCCCATCCGGGACAGGTGTTTACCAGGCAGCAGATTCTGGAACATATCTGGGGGAAGCATAACGACAGCGACGTCAATACCATTACGGTCTTTATCCGGAAGATCCGGGAGAAGATCGAACCGAATCCTGCCAGGCCCCGCTATATTCAGACCGTGTGGCGGGTCGGCTATAAATTTTACGAATAGCGCGGATTGCAAATCCGGGGGCGCTGTTGTAAAATATCGGAAAAAGAAGGTTTTCGCGAGAGGAGACATAAACATGAGAGATCATTATGTGCGGGTGGCCGCGGCGGTGCCGAAGGTCACGGTGGCGGATCCGGAGGCAAACCGGGCGGCTATTGAAGAACAGATGAAAGCGTGCGCCGGCGCCGGGGTGAAGATCGCCGTGTTTCCGGAGCTTTGTTTGAGCGGTTACACCTGCGAGGATCTTTTTTTGCAGACCTCGCTGGTTCGGGAGGCGAAGGCTTCGCTCACCCGTCTGATGCGGGCGAGCGAAGCTTTGGACTGTCTTTATGTCGTCGGGCTTCCCTGGGAGGAGCGGGGGCGGCTGTACAACTGTATGGCCGTGCTGTTTCACGGGGAGCTTTTGGGGCTGATACCGAAGAGCTTTATTCCGAATTACGGCGAATTTTATGAGGCCAGGCATTTCGGAGCCGGATGGCGGGAACCGGAGCCGGTGATCTATAAGAAGCCGGACGGCGGGTGGGGAGCCGCCTGGATGGGGACGGATCTGCTGTTTGTCTGCGAAGAGTTTCCGGAGCTGGTAGTGGGGGCCGAGGTCTGCGAGGATGTCTGGGCGCCGGATTCTCCCAGCATCCGGCACGCGCTGGCCGGGGCTACGGTGATCGTGAACGGGTCGGCCAGCGACGAGACGACCGGGAAATCGGATTATCGGAAGAGCCTGATAAGCCTGCAGTCGGCAAAATGTCTCTGCGCGTATGTATACGCCAGCGCCGGGGACGGAGAGTCCACGACGGATCTGGTGTTCTCCGGGCACAGTCTGATCGCGGAGGACGGGACGATCCTCGGGGAATCCCCCCGCTTTTCTTCCGGTATTATGACGGCGGAGGTGGATCTGGATCGGCTGGTCGTCGAAAGGCGGAGGATGGGAACCTTCGGGTCCGATCGGGGAAAAGGCTATCAGACCGTGTTTTTTTCATTCCGGGAGACGCCGGATCTGACGTTGAAACGCCGGATCGATCCGGCGCCGTTCGTGCCGGACGAAGAATCCGCAAGGAGGAAGCGCTGCGAGGAAATTCTGATGATCCAGGCGTCCGGTCTAAAATCCCGGATGGAGAAGATCGGGGCTTCCCGCGCGGTGGTCGGCGTCTCGGGCGGCCTGGATTCTACGCTGGCGCTTCTGGTGACGGCGAAGGCGTTTGATCTTCTGGGGCTTCCCAAGGAACAGATTTTGGCCGTGACCATGCCCTGTTTCGGGACGACGGACCGCACGTACGCGAACGCCTGCCGGATGGCGCGCGTGCTGGGGGCGGAATTGAAGGAAGTCAATATTAAGAAAGCGGTGACGCAGCATTTTGCGGATATCGGCCATGAGACGGACAAACTGGACGTGACGTACGAGAATTCCCAGGCGAGAGAACGGACCCAGGTGCTGATGGATCTGGCGAATCAGAGCGGAGGGCTGGTGATCGGGACCGGCGATATGTCGGAGCTGGCTCTGGGCTGGGCGACGTACAACGGGGATCACATGTCCATGTACGGGGTCAACGCCTCCGTGCCCAAGACGCTGGTGCGCCATCTGGTCGCCTACTATGCGGATACCTGCGAGGAAGAAGAATTGTCGCGGGTGCTGAGAGATGTGCTGGACACGCCGGTGAGCCCGGAACTTCTGCCGCCCGAGGACGGCAAGATCGCACAGAAGACCGAAGATCTGGTCGGGCCTTACGAACTGCATGATTTCTTTTTATATTACATGCTCCGCTACGGCTATCGGCCGGGGAAGATTTACCGTCTGGCCGGTCTGGCTTTTGCCGGGCGGTATGAGGAGGCGGTGATCCTTCGATGGATGAAGACGTTTTACCGCAGATTTTTTGCGCAGCAGTTTAAACGGTCCTGTCTGCCGGACGGCCCGAAAGTGGGCTCGGTGGCGATGTCTCCCAGGGGCGACTTGAGAATGCCGAGCGACGCCGGCGCGAGGCTGTGGCTGTCGGAATTGGAGGCGATCTGCCCGGAGTTTAAAAAGGAATGAAAGGATGACATATGGATGAGGAAACGCTGGTAAAACGGCGCATACTGGATCTGGCAAAGCGGGCCTGGCAGCGGAATATATATCTGTATACGAATTTCCTTTCCCCGGCGGAACAGGATATTCTGTTTCGGATGGGCCGGGAACTGGATTTTGTTTCCTGGGAATGTTTCGGGGGAAACGAAGCCTGTGAGCGGCGGATGGCCGGGTTCGGTTCGGAGGAGGAGACGGGATATCCGAGGGTATTTCCGATCCGGCTGCTGGAGATCTGTCCGGTGGCGGAGAAGTTTGCGGAACCTCTGACGCACAGGGATTATCTGGGAGCCCTTCTGAATCTCGGGATCGTCAGAGGGCTTTTGGGGGATATTGTCGTGCGTCCGAAACGGGCGTACGTATATTGTTCGGACGGTATTGCGGATTTTATCCGGGAGAATCTGACCCGGGTCAGGCATACGCTTGTGAATGTAAGGGAAGTGCCGCTTACGCTGGAGGATGTGAAACCCGTCCGGGAGACGCGGAAGGAGAATGTGGCTTCCGAGCGTCTGGATGTGATCGCGGCGGCGGTCTGCGGATGTTCCCGGAGCCGGATACTGGAAATATTTCGGGAAAAAAAGGTTTTCGTAAACGGGAGAGTGGAGGAGGATCACAGCAGGATTCTGAAGGAAGGCGACGTATTTTCCGTCCGGGGGACGGGAAAATTTATTTACGAGGGGATCCGGTCGGAGACGAAGAAAGGGCGTTACACGGTGACGCTTCAGGAATATGTATAAAGGCTGTGGCCGGCCGGGAGAGTTTCCCGGCCGGCCACAGCCTTTTATCGTTTACATTTTAAGAAGATTAAAATTCGTTTTTCAGAAGTTTTTCTTTGCGTATATTTCGGGTATGCCGGATCTCTTCCCAGGCGGCTTTTTTGTGGAAAAGGCAGTAGAACTGCAGAGGGATCCAGGAGAGAAGGAACGGACCGTACCCCAGCACGCCTTTCATGATCCGCCGGTCCCAGCTGCATCGGTACAGGACCGTGACGGAGGCCATCAGGATCGTGCCCAAGTAGGCGGTCAGGACCGGAAGCAGGAGTTTCGCCCAGAACAGAAGGCTGACGAGCCGGGAAGGCTGTGTCAGTATCATTGTCAGCACCGGTAAAACGAACGGCAGGACCGACAATATCTGGGCAAAAGGCGTCATGGTGAACATAAAGTAGTCCCAGAATACGAATTTCTTTTCCTGTGAGTACGCTTTCAGAAACCGGCCGCGGTAGAGGTTGGAAACTTCCAGAAGACCGTTGGACCAGCGTTTGCGCTGTTTCAGGGAATCGCGGAAGCGTATCGGCTGCTCGTCAAAAAATCGGGCGTTTTCTATGTAGGCGATCTGTTCGCCGGCCAGCACGCACTGGGAAGTAAATTCGGAATCTTCCGTCATGGAGCGGGTGTTCCAGCCGTTTAGCTTCTCAAAAACTTCGCGGCAGGCGCAGAATCCGGTGCCGCTGATCAGCGCGGACATGCCGGCCAGGCTCCTGGGTTTGTTGTAAAACAGATTGTTCATCTTAAAATAAATGGAATAGGAAGCGGACACCCAACTGTCGTATGGGTTTTTGCTGTCCCGGTATCCTTGCGCCGCCCGAACGCCGGCACAGAACGCGTCGTTCATTCGGGACAGATAGGCCGGATCCACGATATTATCCGCGTCAAAGACGCAGATGGCGTCATAGCGGGCGGAATCGGATAAAATATGGGGGATCGTCTGATGAAGCACTTCCCCTTTCGTGCGGACCGGATAGGGGCAGTGATAGATCCGGACTCCGGCTTCCTGCGCCACTTCCTCCGTGCGGTCCGTGCAGTTGTTGGGGATCACAAAAACATCGTACAGATCATCCGGGTAATCCTGTTCCTTCAGGCTGGTTAAGAGGCCCTCGATTACGTCCGCCTCGTTGCGGGCGGCGATCAGTACGGCAAAACGTGTGGCCGGATTTTTTTCGGGATAATCCCGTTTTTTCTTTAATAAGAAAGCCGCCACAATGACAAAGTGCAGTCCGAATATGGTTATGAGGATTTGAGTCAGGGTCAGAAAAATATTCGTCCATCCCATCGTGTATTCCACCTTTCACGCTTATTTGTCTCCGCGCCGGGCAGGCGGGGATTTCTTTCACTGTATACAGAATAGCAGGAAATGTTTAAGAAGAAAAGAGGGAAATGTTTAAGATTCTTTAAAATCGGGCAGGGTTTTCGACAGCTTAAGGGAATTTTAAAAGTTTCCCGGCTTCATTTTTAAATATTTTGTTGCTACAATAAGAATCAAGAAAGCAGGAGGGAGAATACTGCATGTACAACATATTGATCTGCGACGACGAGAAAGATATCGTGACGGCCCTGAAGATCTATCTGACCAACGACGATTATCGGATTTTTGAGGCTTATAATGGAAGAGAGGCGGTCAGAATCGCCGGGGAGCATGAGATTCATCTGGTTCTGATGGATATCATGATGCCGGTGATGGATGGAATCAGCGCCACGGCGGAGTTGAGGAAGACGAGCAACGTCCCGATTATTTTTTTGACGGCCAAGAGCGAGGATACGGATAAGGTGCTCGGGTTGAATGTGGGAGCGGACGATTATATTACGAAACCTTTTAATCCGATCGAGGTTCAGGCCCGGGTGAAATCCCAACTGCGCCGATATGTGAATCTGGGCGGAATGGTAAAAAAGGAATCTCATCTTGTGATCGGGGGAATCGATATAGACGATGAGGCGAAGCGGGTAACCGTGGACGGGGAGCCCGTGTCTCTGACTCCGATCGAGTACAATATATTAAAACTCCTGATGAAAAGCCCGGGGCGGGTATATTCTTCCAGCCAGATTTATGAACAGGTATGGAATGAAAATTCATACGGCGCGGAGGGAACGGTGGCGGTGCATATCCGGCATCTGCGGGAAAAAATCGAGATCAATCCGGCGGAACCCCGTTACCTGAAGGTGGTCTGGGGGTTGGGCTATAAGATTGAGAAGGGGGAGAAAGGATGAAAAAGTTGGGGGAGCATTCTTTCCTGCGTACGGTTTTTTTGCTGCTGACCGCGGTTGTGATCTCTTTTACGCTTGCGCTTAGTATCCAGGCCATCTGGCTGGCAGGATGGGGAGCTTACAATGCGGAACAGTATTTTTTAAACAACGCCGAAATTTTGTTCGGATGGTCGAGAGACGAAGTCGTCGGAATCTGGCAGAATCGCTATGCAATCCTGTACGGCGCCTGTTTTTTGCTGGTTTTCAGCATTTGTCTGATGGCCGTCGCGGTGGCTTCGGCCGGCCACAGGAAAGGGAAGGAAGGGATCTGGCTGCGTTGGCAGGACCGGATTCCACTGGATTTGTATCTGGCTGTGCTGACCGGTCTGGAGGTCTTTTTTATCTGTCTGATTGTCTGGGCGCAGGATTTTGCCTGGAGTCCTTTGAGCATGATCGGACTGATGACCTTCTGCGGGATTCCGGCCATGTTTATTGGTCTTCACGGGATTTTGAGCGTCAGCATCCGCGTCAAGGCCGGGAAATGGTGGAGAAATACGCTGGTATACAAGATCCTGGCCGGAATCTGCCGCTGGATTCAGAAATGTCTGTTTGGCGTCAATCAGACGGGAAGTCAGGCGGTGGGAGCGCTGGCGGACAGTATCCGGACGCTGCCTCTGGCCTGGAAAGTCCTGGCGGCTCTGGGGGTCGTCTTTATTGCCAATCTGTATTTTGCTTTGAGCGTGTTTAATTATTATGGAAGCATGAAGGGACCGATGCTGATACTCTGGATCGTTTTTGACGGCGTTGTGGTGATTCTTTTGCTTCGGATCCTGAAACAGGCCCTGGCGCTGAAAGAAGGAGCCAGGCGGATCGCGGACGGCGATATGGATTATCAGATCGATACGTCTGAAATGATCGCCGATCTGAAGGAACACGGGGAAACGCTGAACAGCATCAACGACGGCCTGAGCCGGGCGGTGGAACAGCGGATCAAAAGCGAACGGATGAAGACGGAACTGATCACGAACGTATCTCATGATATCAAAACGCCTTTGACGTCGATCATCAATTATGTCGATCTTTTGCAGAAGGAAGAACTGGGAGGGAAGGCGGCGGAATATCTGGAAGTGCTGATGCGCCAGTCAGGTCGTTTAAAACGCCTGATTGAGAATCTGGTGGAGGCTTCCAAAGCTTCCACGGGGAACATTCCGGTGGATTTTCAGAGGCTGGAAGTCTGCGAGTTTATTCATCAGGTGGCGGCGGAATATACCGACCGTCTGAAGGCCGGCCATCTGAGGCTGGTCGTGTCCGTGCCGGAGCAGGAGCTGTATGTGATGGCGGACGGAAAACTCCTGTGGAGGGTGTTTGACAATCTTCTTACCAATATATGTAAGTACGCGCTGGAGGGCACCCGGGTCTACGTCGATATCCATCCGGCCGGCGGGGAGGTTCAGATCGTATTTAAGAATATTTCAAGGGAGCGGCTGAACATTCATGCCGACGAGCTGCTGGAACGTTTTGTTCAGGGAGATACGTCCCGCAATACGGAAGGAAGCGGGCTGGGGCTTTCGATCGCCCAGAGCCTTACCCAGTCTCAGAAGGGGACGCTGGATCTGTTTGTGGACGGGGATCTGTTTAAGGCGGTGGTGTGTTTTAAGACCGTGCCGGGTCCGGCCCGGGAAAAACCGGAGACGGAGAAAAGGCCGGCGGCCGGCGCTTGACAGACGGAAAGACGTGGATTATATTGTAAGTAAGGCAGGATAGCTGAAAGAAGCCGTCCTGCCTTATTTTTTGAAGGCTGCTCAATCGGCCGCCGCTTTTTCGAGCGCCCGGTCCACGGCATCCACAAGAACGGTGGAGGTATAAACGGCGCCCTCGGGCAATGTGAGATCTTTGGTGGACTGGGCGGCCAGGATCTGCTCGGACAGCGTGTTTAAGGAGCTCTCCATCAGCGGGTACATGGCGGCGACGGATTCGTCTAAATTGACAAAACGAATCGAATTGATATGTTCGGAATCCACCGATACGGCGACTTCCAGATTCTGGTTTCCCAGGACAATGGAAGCGCTGTAGACGCCCGGTATGTAGGAAACCTGCGCATTGTCGGCTCCGGCGGCTGTCTGGGTGCTCTTTCCGCTGCGAAACATGGTGATTAGCAGAAGGATGAGAAGGATGCCCAAGGCGAGGAAAATGGCCGTGTAGATCAGCTCCTTCATTTTAAAAACAAAGATTTTGGTTTTGGAACTCATAAGGACTCCTGGTAGATTTTGTTATCATTTTATGAGACAAAAGGCTTATTTATCACCGGACGGGGTCTTTTTTTAAACAGGCGGGAGGTCTTACATGTCTTTGCGATTTTTAACGGGGGCCGCCGGTTCGGGGAAATCGACGGTTTTGTTCCGGGAGCTGATTGCCGGATCGTTAGAGGAGCCCGGACGGGCCCGGTTTATGCTGGTTCCCGAGCAGTTTACCCTGGAGGCGCAGGCGGATCTCGTGCGCTTACATCCCTGCCACGGAACGATGGATCTGGATATCGTCAGTTTTGAGCGGCTGGCGTTCCGGGTGTTTGAGGAGACGGGAGTTCCCATGCCGGTGCTTTTGGACGACATGGGGAAGCTTCTGGTGCTTCGGAAAGTGGCTTCGAAGCACGCGGAAGAGCTGGGGATTTTCCGCAAAAATCTGAAAAAAGCCGGTTTTTTGGAGGAGTTAAAATCCGTTCTGTCGGAATTTTGCCAGTATCGGGTCGGGCCCGAGAAGTTGGAAGAGCTCTGCGGACATTTTGAAAAAAAACCCATGCTTCAGGAAAAATTAAAAAGCCTGAACCGGCTTTACCGCGCGTTTAACGACGAACTGAACGCGAATACCGTGCCGAAGGAGGAACTTTTGCATGTGTTCTGCCGGTATATTCCGGGGTCGGAACTTCTGCGGGGAAGTGTGATCGGGCTGGACGGGTTTACCGGGTTCACACCGGTACAATATGAGGTGCTGCGTCTGCTTCTGCGGGTCGGCGCGGAGGTGACGGTCACGCTGACGACGGAAGACGGGGCGGCGGAAGGAAAAGCCGGGGAAGAAGACCTGTTTTATCTGAGCCGGAAGACGGCGGAGACGCTTCTGCGGATCGCCGGGGAGGAGGGAGCCGGCGTCCTGCCGGAGCAGCGTCTTTCCCGCCGGCCGCCCGTCCGCTTTCAAAACGCGCCGGCTTTGGCGGCGCTGGAGCAAAATTTCGGGCGTTTTCCGGTCGAAAGTTACGCCGGGGAAACCGGCGCCGTCCGCATAAGGGAGGCGGCGGATCCGGCGGCCGAGGCGGAACAGATCGCGCGGGAGATCGGCCGGCTCGTGCGGGAGGAAGGGCTCCGCTACCGGGAGATCGCCGTGGTGGCCGGCTCTCTGGACGCATACCGTCACGCTTTAAAAGAAGCGTTTGCCCGCAATCGAATCCCGGGTTTTTTGGACAGCAGCCGGAGACTGATTCAGAATCCGCTGTCCTCGTTTGTCCTCGGGCTCTTGGAAGTCGCGGAAAAAGGTATGGATTACGAGCCGGTGTTCCGGTGCCTGAAAAGCGGTTTTTTAACCGAAAACAACGGGGCCGTCGATCGGGTGGAGAATTATGTCTTAAGCCGGGGAATCCGGGGGAAAACGGCCTGGAGACGGGAATGGATCGACGAAAAATACGCGCGCCTGGAGGAAGAGAAGAACGAGGTGGCGGGAAGCCTGATCGATTTTTATGAGCGGATGAAGGCGAAGGATCTGACCGTATCCGACCGGCTGGAGATTCTTTCGGAATTTTTATCGAAAGAAGGCGCCGGGGATATCATGGAACGGTTGAAGGAGCGGTTCGAGGAGACGGGGGACGTCGGCGCGGCGAAGGAGTATGAGCAGGCGGGCGACTTAATGGACGGACTTTTCGAAAAGATCCGCGGGATCATGGGGGGCGAGACGTTGCCCTTGAAGGAATTCCGCGAGATTTTGACGACCGGCATGGAGGAGACGAAAGTCGGCGTGCTGCCCGCCGGTATGGACCAGGTGCTGGTGGGGGATATGACCCGAAGCCGGTTAAAGGATATCCGTGTGCTGTTCTTCGCGGGAATGAACGACGGCATCGTTCCGGCGAAGGACAACGGCGGAGGCGTGCTCTCGGAATTGGAACGGGAACAGTTAAAAGAGGCCGGGGCGGAATTAAAACCCACGGTCCGGGAGAACAGCTTCATTCAAAAATTCTACCTTTATCTGGCTTTTACCAAGCCGGACAGGCAGTTGATCCTCTCCTACAGCCGGATGGACGGGCAGGGAAAATCCCTGCTGTCCTCCGCTTATCTGCGTCAGGTGGAGAAGATTTTTCCGTCCGTAAAACGGGAGGCGGCCGCGGAGACGGAGGAGGATTTAGCCGGGATCACGACCAGGGAAACGGCCCGTCGGATTCTGGCGGAGGGTTTGCGGCCGTATTTGGACCGGGGGGATTCCGGGGTGTTCCGGAAGCTGTACGAGTGGTTTTTAAGTCGGGAAGAAGAACGCCCCTTTGTGGAGTTTTTAAAAGAGGCCGGATTTTACCGTTACGAGGAGGATTCCATCGGAGCGGCGGCGGCGTTCGCCCTGTACGGCGGGGAGCTGTCCGGCAGCGTGACGAGACTGGAACAATACGCGGCCTGCGCCTACGCATGGTTTCTCCAGGCCGGTCTTTGTTTGACGGAGCGGCGGATCCGGCGGTTTGAGGCGAGGGATATGGGGAGCCTTCTCCACGCGGTTTTGGAAAAATATATCCGCCGGATGCGTAAGGAAGGGTTTGGCTGGGATCTTGCGGAAGAGGTTCAAAAAAAGACGGTTTCGGACTGTGTGGAGGAGGCGTTGTCGGAAAACGGACGGGAATTTCTGGAGGAGGACGCCAGGGGCCGTTATCTGACAGAGCGCTTGAAACGGATCGCACAGAGAACCGTGTGGGCTTTGAGCGAGCAGGGGAAGAAAGGGGATTTCCGGCCGGAGAGCGTGGAAACGGTGTTTTCGGCGTACGATACAAAGGCCATGAATCTGTGGCTGAACGAACGCGATATCCTGCGTTTAAAGGGGAAGATCGACCGGATCGACGTGTGCGAGGACGGCGAGACCTGCTATGTGAAGATCATCGATTACAAGAGCGGCGCAAAAAAGTTTGACCTGGCGGCGGTGTATTACGGCCTTCAGCTTCAGCTTCTTTTGTATCTGGACGCCGCCATGGAGACGGAGAAACGGAAGCATCCGGACAAACGGATCGTGCCGGCCGGCGTTTTTTATTATCATATCGACGATCCTCTTGTGGACGCGGAACCGGGAGAGGGGGAGGAGGCGATCCGGGAGCGAATCCTGGAGACGCTTCGGATGAGCGGCCTGTCCCATAAAAATGCGGACGTTATCCGCCGTATGGAACGGGAACTGGAAGGAAAATCCCGGATCCTTCCGGTGACTTTGAAGGACGGCGTGCCGGATTCGCGTTCTTCCGTGGCGGACAGCGAACAGTTTGCCCGTCTGGGAAGTCATGTCCGGTCGCAGATCCGGAAGATGGGCCTGGCCATGTTGAGAGGCGAAGTGCCGGCGCAGCCTTATAAAAAGGGCGACGAGACCGGCTGCGATTACTGTATGTTTCGGCCGGTCTGCGGATTCGATACGAAAATCGGCGGTTATCGTTATCGAAAACTGCCGAAGACGGATGTTTCGGATATCTGGGAACGGCTGGAAAAAACGGGGGAAGAGGCATGAGCGTGACTTGGACCGAAGAACAGAGGCAGGTCATAGAAGCGAGAAACGGGGATCTTCTGGTATCCGCGGGCGCGGGAAGCGGGAAGACGGCGGTCTTAGTGGAGCGGATTTTATCCCGCATCACGGATCCGGAGCATCCGATGGATATCGACCGGCTTCTGGTGGTGACATACACGAACGCGGCGGCGGCGGAGATGAGAAACCGGATTGAGGCGGCTCTGGAGAGACGGGCGGAAGCGGAGCCGGAGAACGGGCATATCCGGCGTCAGACGGTCCTGATCCATCACGCGAAGATTCTGACGATTCACAGCTTCTGTTTGTATGTGATCCGGAATTATTTCAGCCGTATTTCGCTGGATCCGAATTTCAGGGTGGCCGAGGAGGGCGAACTGAAGCTGATGCGGGGCGATGTGTGCGCCGAACTTTTCGAGGAGGCGTACGCTTCGGGGAACGAGGCGTTTCTGAGGTTCTCCGAGAGCTATTCCTTGGGCAAGACGGCCGGCGGACTGGAGGATTATCTGCTGGATCTGTATCATTTTACCATGAGTTATCCGTTTCCGGAGGAAACGTTAAACGCCTGGGAAGCGGAGCTTGCGGACGGGGCCGCCGGCGCGTGGCTGAAGGAGCTGACGGAGGATGTGCGCAAAAAGGCGGAGGAGCTGGAAACCCAGTGTGATTCCTGTCTGGCTCTGTGCCGGGAGGCGGACGGTCCCTTTATCTATGAGCCGATGATCCTGTCGGATCTGGAACAGATCCGCCGTTTAAAGGAGGCGCCGGATTATGAAGCGATCTGTAAAAATCTGGCGAATCTTACGTTTCCTGCGATGTCAAAGAAACGGCCGAAGGAGATCGACGAGGAGAAAAAGGCGGCGGTTTCGGCTCTCAGGGGTCATGTGAAGAAGACGCTGCAGAAACTGGCGGAGCTTTACGGGACGCGGACGCCGGAAGAACTGGAGGCCGAAAACGAAGCCTGCCGGGAGCCTTTGCAGGTCCTGATCGCTCTCACCCGGGCTTTTAAAGAGCGGTACGAGGCGGCAAAACGGGAGAGGAACGTGGCGGATTTCGGAGATCTGGAACACCTGGCTTTGGCGATTTTGATCGAAAAACGGGAAGGCGGGTACGAGCCCTCGGACGCGGCAAAAGAACTGGGCGAATCTTTTGAGGAAATTCTGATCGACGAGTATCAGGACAGCAACTTGCTTCAGGAAACGATTTTGACCGCGGTCTCCGGGGAATGGGAGGGGCGGCGCCATATGTTCCGGGTGGGGGACGTGAAGCAGAGTATTTACCGGTTCCGTCTGGCCAGGCCGGAACTGTTTATGGAGAAGTATCACGCGTATTCCACGGAGGAAGGCTCCTGCCGCCGGATCGATCTTCACCGGAATTTCCGGAGCCGTCCGGAAGTGCTGGACAGTGTGAACCGGGTTTTTTACCGGATTATGGGAAAGACGCTGGGAGGGATCGCTTACGGGGAGGAGGAGGCTCTCATCGCCGGCCGGCCGAGTGCCGCGGGGGATTTTGACACGGAGTTTTGGCTGATCGCGCCGGAGGAGAAAGAGCTTTTGACCGACGTATCCAAAAAGGAGATGGAAGCCCGGGTGATCGCCGACCGGATCCGGGAGATGACCCGGCCGGGGAATCGGCTGTTAAAGACCGAGGCGAATCCGGAAGGGGAGGACCTTTGCTACCGGGATATCGCCGTTTTGCTTCGGACTTATGCCGGCTGGGCCGAAGTATTCGCGGAAGTCTTAAGCGACCGGGGGATACCGGTGTTTGTCCAGTCCAAGACCGGTTATTTTGACACGAGGGAGGTGTCGACGGCGCTGAATCTTTTGCGGATCATCGACAATCCCAGACAGGATATTCCGCTGGCCGCCGTTTTAAAATCTCCCGTGGGGAAGGTAAATAACCGGGAGCTGGCGGTGATGACGGCGGAGTACCGGCGGGCGGGGGAACCTGCCACGGAGGCGGAATTGTACGAAGCGTTTGTCTGGTACCGGGAAAAAGGGGAGGAGGAAGCGCTGCGGGAAAAACTGGCCCGTCTGGGGAAGCTTTTGCAGGGGCTACGGGAGCGGTCGCGCGTTAAGACCGTTTACGAGATTCTGAATCTGGCTCTGGAGGAGAGCGGTTACGAATTGTTCGCGGCCGCCATGCCCGGCGGGGAGGCAAGGCGGGCGAATCTGGCCATGCTGAAGCAGAAGGCTCTGGATTATGAGAGCACTTCCTATCACAGCCTGTTTGATTTTATTCGTTATATTGAAAATTTGCGGAAGTATGAGGTGGATTACGGCGAGGCGGCGCGGATCGGGGAGAATGAGAATGCCGTGCGGATCTTTTCCATACACAAGAGCAAGGGGCTGGAATTTCCGGTATGTATCGTGGCCGGGCTGGCGAAGTCTTTTAACCACACGGATTCAAGAAAGCGGATTTTGATTCATGCGGATCTGGGGCTGGCGGCGGACGTCATTGATCCGTTTCTGCGGACGAAACGTCCTTCCCTGCGGAAGACCGTGCTGGCGGGGCGGATGATTCAGGACGATCTGGGAGAAGAACTCCGGGTGCTGTACGTGGCGATGACGCGGGCGAGGGAAAAACTGATTCTGACGGCGGCGGTGGAGGATGCGGAAAAAACGGAAGAAAAATGGAAGGCTCTCAAAGAACTTCCCTGCGAACGGGTTCCCTACACGTATCGCCTTCGCGCGGGCTCGTATCTGGACTGGCTGATGATGGCGAGGATGGGGGACGAGGCCTGCTTTAAGCTGGACAGAATCGCGCTGGGGGATATTCTGTTTCAGGAGATCGGGAAACAGGGACGGGAGGAAGGAAAGAGACGGGATCTGGAAGCCGACGGGCCGTTTGCGCTTTCCGGGGAGGAGAAAAAGCAGCTTGACAAGCAGCTTTCTTTTCAATATCCTTATGAAAGAGCGATCTATCGCCATCGGAAGATATCCGTGTCGGATCTGAAGCGGGCGAGTATGGAAGAGGAGGACGCGCGCACGCTGTTTTCCGGGGGCGGCGGCCGGGAATCGGGGGCTGACCGGGGGAACGCGTATCATCGTTTGCTGTCCTGTCTAACGTTTTCGAAGTGCGCAACGGAGGCCGATGTGGAGAGGGAAAAAAGCCGTCTGGAAAAGGCGGGGAAAATGCGGCCGGAGGAGTTGGCGCTGGTGCGTTCCGACGAGATCGCCTTGTTTCTGGCTTCCGATCTGGGAAAAAGAATGGCGAGAGCGGAGGCGGAGGGGCGCTTGCGCAGGGAACAGCGATTTGTGATGGGGATTCCCGACCCGTCTTTGGAAACCGGCGGGGAGATGCTTTTGATACAGGGTGTGATGGACGCCTGTTTCTGGGAGCGTGAGCAGGGAATCCTGGTGGATTATAAGACGGACCGGGTACCGGAAGCGGGCGGCCGGGAGATTTTAAGGAAGCGTTACGAGGTTCAGTTGGATTCTTACCGGAAAGCTCTGGAACAGATGACGAGAAGCCCCGTGACGGAATGCTGGATCTATTCGTTTGCCCTCGGGGAAGCGATCCGGATGGAGAAAGGATAAAAATTCGGAATGAAAAAAAAGGGAAAAAAATGGTTGACGGCCGGTATTTTACTGACGGTTACCGTTATTGTACTTTTTGGCTGTCAGAAATCGGCGGAAGTATCGTTTTTGGATGAAGAAGAAACGAATGTCTCGACAGAGACGGAGAGAACGGAGGATGTTCCGGATAACCGTCCGCGTATGCTTCAGGAAGTACGGGAGGCCATGGCGAGGGCGGCGCTGGCCGGCGTGTCGGTTCACATGCAGGCTGCCGGGGAACCGGAGACGCTTCCGGAAAGCGGGACGGCCGGGGCGGAGACGCTCGAAACGCCGGCGGAATCTTCGTCGGCTCCGGTTTCTTCGGAGGCGGGGAGCGCTGCGGAGAAGCCGGAGCCGACCGAGGGGAAAGAGAGCCCTTCGGAAGCCGTTTCTCCTCCCCCTTCTCAGCCGGAGACGGCCGCGCCCACTTCCGCGCCGGAACCGGAACAGAGCTTTGCGGCGCAGCTGAAGGCTTCCGCCGGTGTGTCGCAGATGATTCTTGTGGAGGCGTCGGGGACCGCGGCGACGGTTACGATGCATCAGAAGAACGGCGCCGGGCTCTGGGAAGAGATCTATCGGACGTCGGGCTACGTGGGAAGGGACGGCGTGGGAAATACGACGGAATACAACGCGATGGCGCCGGCCGGCGTCTATACGCTGGGGCCGATCTTCGGGACGGAACCGGATCCGGGCTGTCCGAGGGGGTATATCCGAGTGGAAGAAGGTCATTACTGGGTGGATGATGTGGATTCGGTGTATTATAATCAGATGATTTCCACAAAAACGGAGGGGATCGACCCCTCGGCGTTTAACAGCGCGGAACGTTTATGGATCGAGACGACGGCTTACGCTTATGCGGCTGCGATCAATTATAATACGGCCTGTGTACCGGGGCAGGGATCGGCGATTTTTCTGCATGTTTCGGAGGGAGTGCCGACGGAAGGGTGTATCTCGGTGCCGCGGGAGGCCATGGTGTTTTTCCTGACGCATCTTTCGTCGGATACCCGGATCGTGATCGGGAATGCTTCGGGCGCTTTTGCCCTGAGTCAATATTAGCGAGGCGGAAAGGCGGGTAAGCGTCGGGAAAAAGAAGGATGGGTTAGGAATGGAACAGCAGGAGTATCACAACTGGAAGCGGATCCATCGGATCTACGAGGGAATGAAGAATCAGGAGGAGGTTCCTCTGAAAGATCTGGCGCGCCTGGTTCAGGCGGCGGAGGAAGAGATGAGCGGACGGTCCGGGGAATGGCACAATTTTGGCCACGTCACCGAAGCGTATTATTACGAATATTTCTTCGGGGGCGGAGATTACGAAGAGGCGCCCCTGAATATGAGCGGAATCTGGCGTCTGTTTGGCAGCCGTCTGGAGAAGCAGGGGCAGACGAAGGATGCGAAGGAAGCGTTCGAGCGGGCTCTTCAGTGGAACCCGGCAGATTGTGAGAGCCTGCTGGCGTTGATCGAGATATACCGGAAACTGGAAGATCTGGAAATGTACCGGGAACTGACCGACGAGAGTTACGATTTCTGCAATACCCGTGCGCTGCTTGCCAGATATTACCGGAATCTCGGTTATTATCATTTGGAGAATTATCGGCCCGAGCTGGCGGAGGCGCTGTATCTGTACAGCGAGCTTTTTTATCCTACGGAACACGCACGCCGGGAATTATCGTTCCTCCGCGAGGTTTTGAAGCGGGAGACGCCGGCGTACACGAAAGAACGGCTTTGCGAGATTCTTGCGGAGTATGAGATCCCGCTGGAGGCGAGCCGGGAAACGCTGGCTCTGACGCTTCAGGCGGCGAAGGACTGCGAAAAGAGCGGACGTTATACGGAAGCGGGCGAGTGCTACCGCATGATTTATGACCTGACCGGGGATCCGGAAATTTGGGAAACCCTGAAGTCTTTGGAGGAGGAAGAAGAATGAGCGAAGAAAAAAACAGGACGGCAGGCGGGGACATTGTCTGGAAGGACCGGAAGCATTTTATGTGGTTTCCGTTCAGTTTCACAAAATACAAGATTCAGAATAGCCGCCTGTATAAAGATATGGGGCTTTTTACGACGGTTTCCGATGAAGTGATGCTGTACCGCGTGGTGGATATTACGATGGTGCGCACGTTTACGCAGAAGCTTTTCGGAACCGGAACGCTTCTGGTGGCTACCCGCGTAAACCGGGAGGAGATCGTGAAACTGGAAAATATCAAGAATCCGAAGGCGACGAAGGACCTGATCTCGGATCTGGTGGAACAGGAGCGGCTGGAGAAGCATGTGATCGGCAAAGAATTTTTCGGCGGCCATCCGGGCGGCCCGGCGGAAGGGCATGAGGAGATGCCCGCCTGCGCCGATTGCGCGTCGGATGAAGAGGATTAGAAAAAGCGCGCCGGGTTTTCATTTCGGGAAACCCGGCGCGCTTTTTCATGCTTCATGGTCAAACGGCGCTGCCTCATGCTGCGGATCCGGCTTGTCCCATTTCTGTATCACGCCAAGATAGGGTTCAAAACAGAGGATGTAGTTGCCTACTTCCACAAATTCTCCGTATTTGTGCCGGTAAGCTTCCAAAGCTTCCGCCAGATATTCTTCGGTCACGTCCAGATGCCGCGCCATTTCGTAGCGATTCTGACATCCGGCCAGGAAGGTTTCCAGGATACCGGAAAGGCCGATTCGGTGATTGTAACCCCACATACGGGCCTTGCGTTCCTGTTTGCGGTTCTGTACGTCGGACAGATCCAGGATATTGCCGGCGGTGGTGTAGTGGTGGCCCAGTTCTTCGGCGAGAACGCAGGATTTTTCCGCGGCGGTTTTTAAGGTTGAATCGAGCGCGATGCAGCCGTCTATATATAACCCTTTTAACGTGCAGCCGGGTTCGGAATCCCCGTTTAAATCAAAATGTTCAAAAACCTGAACGCCCGCGTCCGCGGCGGTCTGCAGCAGTTCTTCATAACTATCCAAACAAATCACCTCAGTCCGTTTTCTTTTTTTCCTTTTCCTCGGATTTAATAAAGGCGGCAAAAGCCCGGATCCGCTCCAGTTGTTCTTCCGTGTATTCGCTTCCGTCAAAATGAGCGGCGATCGTATCCGGCAGTTTTTGTATTCGGAAAGACTTTACGATCCGGCCGGATGCAAGACTTTCCGTATCGATGTGAAGTTCTCTGGAAATTTTCATGACATTCGTGATGTTGGCGTTGACGATCCCTCTTTTTAAAATGCTGTCCAGAGTTGTCCAGGGCATGTCGATCGCTTCGCAGAATTTCTTCAGGCTTCCGTATTGCCCGGTTATCATGTCTTTCAGCCTGCGTTCCATTTCTTCCATGATACATCCCTCCTATAGAAATAGAATACCTCAAAAATATCGAAAAATCAAGAATATTTTTTAAATATCCCCAAATAATATCGAAAATTCGACTGGAAAAGATTGACAATCTCGAAAATTCATATATACTATAATAAAATCACTAAAAATCGAGATAAGGAGAAACGATATGCTGAGTAAAGAGGAGAAGAAGGAATATTTGAGATCTTATCGGGCGGCCCAGAAGGAGGTTGAAATTTTAGAGGAGGCGATCAAGGGGCTTCGGGATCAGGAGATAAATCCGGCCCTGCGTCAGCCGGACGGGATGCCGAAGGGAAGCGGCTTCCATGACCTTTCCGACTATGCGGCCCGGCTGGACGGGTTGGAGAGGGAGTGGCAGGCGAAGAAATGGGAGGCGGTGGACCGGTATCACAGGGTCATGACGGACATTCTGGCGATCTCGGACGAAACGGAACGGCGGCTTTTACAGTATCGTTACATAAACGGGTACACCTGGGAGCAGATCGCGGATTCCATGATGTATTCCTATCGGTGGATTTTAAAGCTCCACGGACGGGCGCTGGAGCATCTGAGGGTATCCGAAAAGTGTTCATTGTAGTTCACATTTTCCTCGTGTTATTGTTATCATGCAAACATCGGAGAAAAGAACCGGTGAAAAAAATATATTTTTAAGAAAGAGAGGTAACTATTATGGCAACAACTTCATATCTCGCCCGCGTTATTTTTAAGGAGCACAGCGATGCGGGGGACGCAACGGATTTTTCGGGAAAATACAATCTTCTGGTAAAAGCAAAGTCGATCCCGAGTCCGGCCGCCGCGCCGAATACGGTTGAGAGCACGACGCTGGAGGACGATACGCAGACGTTTGAGATGGGGATCCGGACGGCGGACGCGAAGGAGATCACGGGAAATCTCGAAAAGGAATATCTGCAGGCGGTCAACGCCATGCGTGGGAAGAAGATTGATATTTTCCATTTGTACGGTTCGCAGGGTATCGGCGAGGTCGCGAAATACGCGTATGTCGGACAGGCAACGGCGACGCCGAACGATGTCGGCGGCGTGGACGAAATCCTCGAAATGACCGTGACGGTGGTTCCCAACACGGCGGCCGTCGAATGCACCGATGATTTTACGGTGGCTGATAACGGAGACGGCACGTTTACCGTGAGCAAAGTAAACGCGGAAGCGTAAGCGGGTCGCGATAGGAGGGGGACAGTCTTTGGGGCTGTCCCTCTTGCATGTTATAAAAGAAAGCAACAGAAAGGAAAAGGAAAACTATGAAATTAAAAATCGGAGAAAAGGAATTTCGCATCAAATTTGGTTATAAGCCGACGTTAAAGAGCCGGATCATTTCAAGAGTTGTCAAAATGAGCAACGTCACGGATGAGAACGGCGGGGCGAACATGGAAAAGGTCGAGGATCTTCTGATGTTTTTGCCGGAATTTCTGCTTGTCGGTCTGCAGGTATATCACGAGGAATACCGGTACGATTATGATACCGAGGAGGGGAAGGCGGAGCAGCTGGACAAGGCGTTTTCTCTGGTGGAAAGTTATCTGGAGGGCGAGGACGCGGATATTATGGGCTTCTTTAATCAGCTGCAGGAGGCCATGATGGAAGACAGTTTTTTAGCCGGGCTGTTCCGCACGGAGAAGAAGAAGGCGGAACAGGAGAAAAGTATGTTGGCAAACAAATCGATCTCAGAAGAGAAAACGGCTTAACCTGGGAAGTTTATTGTGGTGAAATACGGCCATATTGGCTGTTCGTTACAAAAGGTTACGGATTCACCGTAAACGATATTGATTGGTCATGTCCCGCTGATTTAGAGCCTTATGCGAAGGCATATAAAATACAAATGCAGCAACAAGATTCACAAATGCACAGTATGGGACTATATGTTATGTCTGCAGTAACGACGGCAATAGAACGAAATTTTGCAGGAAAGAAAGCAAAATCTGAGTATATAAGAGAACCTTTGTTGTCAAAAGTATTTGAAAATGATGGATTAACGGAAAAACAAATTCAGGAAAAAGAAATCAGAAAAGCGTTGTTAAATGAACAAAAATGGATTACGGCAGCGCAGACAAAGGGAATGCCAAAAACTGTAATTAAATAGTCTGGATGGTATGGAATATATTCTATCGTCCTTTTTTCCGAGGGATTTTATTTTTGAGCAAAGGAGCAATTATGACAGAAAAGGATACTTTAGATGCTCGAATCAGCATAAGTGCAAAAAGGGCAAATAATGCAATGGGTAGTTTGAAAAAGATAGGGGGTGAGATAAAATCCTTTTCGAAAGGAATTAAAAAAGCTATTGATATTTCTTCTGGTCTTATGGATTTACAGAACGTTATGGATACGGCTTTGGGAAATATGTCTGGTAAGATAAAAAATTTTGTTCAGGATGTTGTCGAGCAATTTAATATATCGGAACTTGCATTAGAGCGTTTTTCCGGCAGACTTCAGAACTTAGCTTCGAATCCTATTCCTAATTTAAGTATAAATTGGGAAAGTTCTGCGGGCGATTGTGCGCCGGTATCAGATTTAATGTCGGATACTTCAGAAGATTTGACGCATCTGACTGACGATATGGTTTCTTTTTTGAATGTAGGGCAGGATGTTGTGGCGGAAGGTTTTGCTTCCGTTTTTGACGGGCAGGCAAAATCACTTAAAGATTATAGGACTGATTTGATGCAGGCGGCTATGTCAGAATGGGCATTGAAACAAGGGATGGATGCAGATATGGAGTCCATGTCGCAGGCCGAAAAAGTTATGTTGCGTTATCAATATGTTATGGCAAATATGGCGGATGGATATAAGGAAGCAAAAAGTTTTGGATCAGGATTTGCGGATTTATTAAATGATATGATTTCTCCGGATTTATTTGCCTCGCTTGGGAGTACCATCGCAGGATCCCTGAATACAGATCTCTATGTTCCTTTGTCTTTAGGTTTAGGTTTTGATTTCAAAAATCTTGGAGAGTCGATTGTAAGTGGGTTTAATCATTTTTTTGATACTTTTGATTTTGGAGCCTTGGCAGAGACTTTGAACGTATGGGTTCAGGGAGTGTGGTTAACTGTAAAAACAGCATTAACAAATATAGAATGGGCTACTGTTTGGGAGGGAGTTAAAGATTTTTTGGGGAAATTTGATCTTGAGACTCTTGAAATAGCGGTCGGGGCGATTGCCTTGGCAGGGGTGTGGAAATTGCATCCCGAGTTTGATTTGGTTTCATGGGCAAGCTCGGGAATCTCCGGATTTTTGGGTTCTGTACCTGTAGTAATTGAAAATATAAAACTTTTATCATCAGGAGAACTTTTGGAAGGAGATGGATTTTTTACAAAATTAATTAATGCATTTGCTATGTCGGCAGGAGGAGCGGAAACGTTTGGCGGGAGTATAGCCGCGGTATTTGGAGAGGCGGCACTTCCTATAGCGACAATTGTGGCTTCAGTAGCAGCTTTGGCGGCGGGATTGGGTTATGTGTTTGCAAAGAATGAAGAGGTGAGGGAAAGCTTTGGTCAGGCGGCATCCGCATTGTGCGAAGGATTGCAACCGGTTTTTGAATTTTTTTCGGGAACGTTGTTACCGGATCTGCAAGCGGGGTGGGAAAGGATTTTAGAGATACTTACTCCTTTCGGAGAATTTCTTGAGGTTGTTTTTATAAGCCTTTGGCAGGATGTGATAAACCCGGCATTGACATATATAGGCGAAACAGTATTGCCCATGTTAGCGGAAGCACTTGCAAATTTATGGAATAACATTTTAGTTCCGTTTGGAACGTTTCTTGCAGATGTGTTAGAACCTATTATAAAAATAGTTTTGGATGTACTTATGTTGTTATGGCAAAATGTAATAGTCCCTCTTGCAGGAGTTATAGGGAATGTATTCGGAAAAGCATTTGAAGAGCTTTGCAGCTATTTTTCAGAGAATTTTATTCCTCAATTAGAGTCTGTGATAAAAGTACTTCAATTTCTTTGGGACAATGTGTTATCTCCGGTAGTTGACTTTTTGTGGGAAATTCTTAAGCCTGCCTTTGAGAGTGTTTTTGGGCAGATAGGGGAAGTAATAAGCGGTTTAACACAAGTTTTTGGGGGCTTGATCGATTTTATTGTTGGAATATTTACCGGTGATTGGGGAAGAGCCTGGGAAGGGGTCAAAAAAATATTTGCCGGAATATGGGATGCTTTGGGGGGAATATTAAAAGCTCCATTAAATGGAGCAATGGTTTTATTTGAAGGACTGGCAAATAAGATAGTGGATGCATGGAACTGGATAAAGACTCAATTAAATAAATTGCGGTTTTCGATACCGGAATGGGTTCCTGTGATTGGTGGAAAAGAGTTTGGATTTAATTTTAGCATGTCCGGTTATATAAGTCTTCCAAGATTTCAGGAAGGAGGCTTCCCAGAGGATGGATGGTTTCGGGCAAGTCATGGAGAGATCATGGGCCGGTTTGACAATGGACAGTCAGTGGTTGCAAATAATAGACAAATTACGCAGGGCATTGCGGATGCGGTTTATCCCGCGGTTTACAATGCAGTTTCTGCGGCAATGAGAAATTATAATGGAACATCAGAAATAAAAGTGTATATAGGGGATAAAGAAATAACGGATGTTGCCATTAATGGAATAGCCGAGAGGGCAAATCGAACTCAAAAGATGCCATTTCCGTTATATTTAACCTAATGGATGTAGAAGGTTAGTTTTTTGTTGTGTGAATCAGAGAACGGGGAGGTGAGAATATGGATAATTTTAAAATTATATATCGAATACTTCAGGAGTTGGAGAAAAATATCGGAAAGGAAGATTTTTCTATTCAGATTTTTTCACCGGAAGTATTGGAGATACCTTACGGGCAATGGGAACAGCTTCTGATTCTGATGCAGGAAGAAGGGTATATAAAAGGACTTGTGATTGAGAAAGCTTTTGAAGATACGTTCCAGCATATTACGGAACCGATCAAGCCGGGTATTACGATCAAGGGATTAAAATATCTGGAAGAAAACAAACCTGTGGAAGAAAAAGGCGATCTGTCCGGATAAAATTCTTTGGCGGTTTATCTTGCTTCGGAGGCAGTGATTGAAAATCCCCTCATATTGTGATATATTTTATAAAGTTTACAATATGAGGGGAATAAGTAAATGAGAAAATCGGTAATTGTATTATTGGCATGTTGTCTGGCGCTGGAAAGATGTGGAAGAGAGATTGAAAATAAAACCATAAAAGTGAATGTGATAAAGGGCATCTACCAAACGGCAGGTGCCTTTTTTATATCCATTTTTAAGGAGGCGATAACATGGCATACAGCGGATGGCTGATTAAAGTCGGGAATTATATTATCCCGGCGGGGAAATTCATCAAGGCGGAAAGCTACAGCGCATACGTCAACATGCAGGATCTTGATCCGTGGACCGACGCGGATGGGTATATTCACCGGGAGGCCGTGGAATTGAAGGCGGAGAAGGTTGAGTTTGAGACGCCGGCTATGCTGACGAACGTTCTGTTCACGGAATTGATGCGGAATATTCAGGCAAACTATACCGTGCCGAGAGCAAGGCAGCTGATTCTGACCGCATACATTCCGGAGTATGACGATTATGTGACACAGACGGCGTATCTGGCGGATTTTACGCCGCAGATCTACAGCAGCGCGGGAGGAATCATTCGGTATAATCCCGTTCGCCTGTCATTCATAGGAGGCGTTTACCATGGTGGATCATAAATACGGGGCGCTGTATACAAAGCCGCATGTGGACAAACAGATCCGGATTACGGCGGCGGACGGTTCGATCACGCTTACGAATGAGGACATTCATTGGGAAGAGTTTGAATTGACGGAAAGCCTCTGTTCGGATTCGGAACTTCGTTTTGGCGCCTGTGAAGCGGGGATGTTGAAGTTTCGGATTTCCAACGTGTTTCTTCCGCTCACCGGAAAATGGCTGACGGTTACGGAAACATTGGACGGTCACGAGGATGCGCCGTTTTCTTTTGGCAGGTACAAGGTGTGTTCGGATGTGCCGACCGCGGACCGGCGTTATCGGGATGTGACGGCTTACGACGCGATGTACGATATCCTGAACGCAGATGTTGCGGCCTGGTATAATTCCGTTCTGCCGAATAAAGACAGCGCGGCGACGCTCAGGCAATTCCGGGAGAGTTTTATCCGGCATTTTGATTTGAAGGAGGCGGTGCCGGAAGGCGGATTGGTCAACGACGGAATAACGGTGGAGCGCACGATCGAGCCGGAACAGCTTAGCGGCAAGGATGTGATCACGGCAATCTGTGAGATCAACGGATGTTTCGGGCATATCGGAAGGGACGGGGCGTTTCATTTTGTTTATCTGATCCAGGATATTCAGGGACTGTACCCGGCCAATGACCTGTATCCGGATCACGCGCCCGAATTTTTGTCCCAGGCGCAGACCGGGCATCTGTATCCCCAGGATCCGAAAACGACGCGGCTGGGAAGCGGAAGTTATCTCACGTGTCAGTACGAAGATTATATTGTAAGAACGATCAATCGGCTGCAGATTCGTCAGGAAGAAAACGATGTCGGGGCCGTCTGCGGAAACGGGGATAACAGCTATGTGGTTGAGGATAATTTTCTGGTTTACGGGAAAGAGGCGGCGGAGCTTGCGTTGCTTGCGGAGCGGCTTTACGAAAAAATCCGCGGGATCATTTACCGGCCGTTTTCTGCGGAGTGCGTGGGAAATCCCTGCCTGGAAGTCGGGGATCCGGTGCGGCTTCTGACCCGCTATGAGATCGTGGAAAGCTATATTTTCAAACGGACGCTGAAAGGGATTCAGGGGCTTAGGGATACTTACGGAGCGGAAGGGACGGAAAAGCGCTCGGAACAGGTAAATTCGATCCAGCATTCTTTGGTCCAGTTAAAAGGGAAAACCAATACGCTTGACCGGAGCATTGAGGAGACCCGGTCGGAGCTGAAGGATACGGAGGAAAACCTGCGGAGCACGATTCGCCAGACGGCGTCCGAGATCCGGACGGAGGTAGAGAATGCGGATCAGGCATTGTCAAGCCGGATCACGCAGAATGCGGAGAGTATTACAAGCGAAATCGATCGCGCTTCCGGGGCGGAGGGAAAGCTTTCGACCCGGATCACACAGAATGCGGAGAGTATTGCGAGCGAAGTCAGCCGTGCTTCTGAAGAAGAAGGGAAATTATCAAGCCGGATCACGCAGAATGCCGAGAGTATTACAAGCGAGGTCAGCCGCGCCGCCGGAGCAGAAGGGAATCTTTCGGCCCGAATCACGCAGAACGCGGATAAGATAGAAATGAAAGTTTCGAAGGGATCCGTTTCCTCGGAGATTACCCAGGAGGCCGGTAAAATACATATAAGTTCCGATCGGCTGAGTATTAGTTCTACCAATTTTTCCCTTGAAGAAAACGGGACGGTGACGGCGAAAAACGGTAGTTTCAGCGGCAACGTAACGGCAACCAGCGGATCTTTTTCCGGAAATGTGAATGCGAGCAGCGGGTCTTTTAATTCGGTTACGATAAAGGGAGCCACGATTACGTCTTCCAGTATTTCCGGGAATGCCGGTTCGATCTCCGGAGGCACTTATTCCAATTCCAAGATAAACGGGGGAACGTTGTCGGGAGGTACGGGAGGCAGTTATGTCGGAAGCTGCAACGGAAGTAATTTGGAAAGCTGCAGCACAAACGGAACCACGCTTTCGCTGGCCGGTAACGGAGTCTTGACTTCACGAAACGGAAATCTCGAAGTGGCGGGCGATGGAGGAATCGTATATATAAAGGCCGGGAATTCGTATCATGTTTTTCACGGATCGAATTTTAGCATTCCGGGAGACTTTGTCTGTGAAGGGGCCAAGCACAGGGCTATACGAACGAGAAGCTTCGGAAAGCGAAAACTGGACGCTTTTGAAACGCCGATGGCGACGTTTTCTGATTATGGAAAGGGAACGCTGGATGAAAACGGAACGTGCTGTCTGGTTATCGATCCGGTATTTGCTCAAACCGTGGGAGAAGATTATATGCCGATCGTGTTTTTGACGAAGTACGGGCAAGGAGACGTCTGGATGGATGAGGAACATTCAACGCATGATACGATTTTTGTCTGCGGGACGCCCGGGCTTGCATTTTCTTGGGAAACGCGCTATCAGCAGGCGAATTGTTTTAAGGAAAGGCTTTTGCAGTTGGGTTATGAGGAGCCGGCAGCGGTGTCTATGGATTATGACCTGGAAGCAAATGTGGAATATAAGAGGACCGCGGCAGATTATGAACGTACCGCGGCGGAATATCTGGAACTGGCCGTTGTGAATTACGGAAACAGCGGCTGTGATTATTTTGAAGAATATGAAAGAGAGGTAATAGCATGAAAAAATTAACAAGCGTAACACTGCACACCACCAGCGAGGGACAGAGAGCATCCTATACATTTTCCGAGATTGACGAGAATACCGGCGCGATCCGGTCGGATAACAATCGGTCGAGCATGGTGATCCTGGAGATCCCGGCGAATGAGGATATGCTGCTTCATATCGAAGCCGTAAAGGCGTACGTGGAAGAGAAGATGGGGCAGTGAGATATTTCGGATGAAGAGAAAGGAATGAAGAAATATGAATAAAGCGTACAACCGGATCGAATGGGAGAATTATCCCAGCGATAAGACGCCGTTAAATGAGCAGAATCTAAATCGAGTCGATCTGGCCGTTGATGAAATAGATAATCGGGTCCTTGTTCTTGATACGACGAAAGCTACGAAAGAGGAAGTAGCTCCTCTGATAAAAGAGATTCGTTTTGAGGAGAAGACCGGTATTTTTACGATTACGAGGAAAAACGGCGCGGCTTTTACGATTGATACCAAGCTGGAAAAGATCGCGGTGAATTTTACTTATGATCCGGTCGCCCAGCAGATTATCCTGACTTTGATCGACGGGACGAAGCAGTATATCGATCTGTCCGCGTTGATCACCGAATATGAATTTCTGGATACGGATACGGTATCCTTTTTTATTGAGGAAGACGGGAAAGTCTCCGCGATCGTAAAAGAAGGAAGTATTGAAGAGAAGCATTTGAGGCCGGATTATCTGGCGGAGATTAAGCTTGAGGCCGCTAAGGCGCAGGCCAGTCAGCAGGCGGCGGATGCGAGCGCAAAGGCAGCAAAGAAGAGCGAGATAAATGCGAAAGCATCTGAAGATGCCGCAAAGGTATCCGAAATAAACGCCAAGGCGAGCGAGACAAATGCGTTGAATAGCAAGACGGCGGCAGTGAATAGCGCGGCGGCAGCCAAAATATCAGAAACGAACGCAAAAACGTCAGAAACGAACGCGAAAGCCAGTGAGATAAGCGCGTCGGAAAGCGGCGCGATTGCATCGGCGTCGGCCGAAACGGCCACGCAGAAAGCGACGGAAGCGAGTGTGAGCGCATCGGATGCGAATACATACGCGAAACAGTCGCAAAGCTATGCGGTCGGGACCGGCGGAACAAGGCCAGGGGAAGCGACAGATAATTCGAAGTATTATTATGAGAAATCGAAGGATATTTATGATAATTTTTCTTCCTCTGGCAATGTCACTGGTGTAAAAGGGGATGCGGAAAGTACTTACCGGTCCGGAAATGTCAACCTTACCAAGGAAAATATTGGTTTGGGGAACGTTGATAATACGGCGGATTTAGATAAAATAGTCAAGAAATCTCTTGCTATGGCAACGCACCTCATTCCGGCTAATGCGGATTTGAATGATTACCGAGAAGTTGCTGGAAGATATGCTTGTTTTGGTGATAGTACCGCAGTAACTATTCTCAATCGTCCTTCTGGTGCTCGATCGTTTTATATGGACCTCTTTCGATCGAATAACAATGAGACGGTTATCGGTACAACCGGATATGGGTATTTGCTTCAAATTTTATATAATATCGATGGAGATCGAATTTGGATTCGAAGTTATTATGGAGGAAGCGCTTCAGAAGTTCAAAATAAAAATTGGACCGAGTGGAGAGAATTATACCCTCCGGATCGATTAAAGGAATTTGCTGTGTCCACAACGGAAAATACGATATGGAGTTGCGGGACAAATGGGATTGGTTATGTGAAAACGGAAAACATTGGAGATCCGGGATTTAATGTTCCCGCAGGGGCACTGTTTCAGCAACGGTTTAGTAGTGATTGGATTTATCGAATTTTTGGTAATTATCGTACGGGAGAAATGGCGACTCGAGGGTGGAATAACGGTGTCGCGCAGCCTTGGCGAATACAGGTTGATAGTTTAAATATTGGGTTATTCGGAATTAAAGCTTCTCAGGGTATTCCGGAGAACGCAGATTTAAACAACTATATAACAAGCGGGTTTTATAAATGTCCTTACAATAACAGGGCATTGACCATCCTCAATAAACCTATTGATAACCATGCATTTGCTCTATTGGTTATGGATCATACAGAAGGTTCTGCAGGTGCAACGCAACTCTTTACGATCTATAACACAGCAAGAATTTGGGTTCGAAGGGGGTATAATGGAACTTGGGGTACATGGGTTGAAATGGTTTCGGAAGCCTATGGAACTCCTAAGTCATCGAAAGCGCTTACGGATGGGGCGACAGGCGCACTCATTACGGCTCAATATTCTGGAGATGCGGTTAATATTGCCAATTTAACCCGTATTTGTGGGTGGGATGGCTATAAAATTGCTGCATACAGTCTTTCGGATTTGATAAAAAAAATATATACAAGTGCTGATTATTATGGTACAACGCCAAGAATTGGAATAGATGCAATACATAGTTTTATAGGTGGGGCATATGGAAAAATAATGGTTTCAACGATAGAAATGGGTGCTTTTGCTAATGATAGTAGTAAAAATGTAGAGTTTTCAGTTGCAACACCAACATATTCTACTGCAGCTGCTAATAAAGCGTATGTGGATAATCATGATTTTCTTTATACACTATTTACTGTAAATGGGGAAAATAGGGCTGGAAAAGGAATGTTCAATCCAACGACTGGTGTATTTATGTGTGAAATATATGTAAAGTCTTCTTCTATTACTTCTGTTCCAGCTAATGATTCCATAAGTATACCAGTTACAATAACTATAACAAGTGAAAAATATAGAAATATTATTAAAACTTTTGCACATTATAGTGCGATGATAAGTATGTGTAAAGGTGGCATAAGTAGTCTTATTTATACTTTCACAATGTCGACAACCGATGTTACAACTATTGGTGCAATAAAAGGTTCCCTGGTTGTATCTAATGTTACAAGTGTATCAACACCATTTAATGGTGCAAGATTTATGTTAAACTTTATGCCTTCGGATATGCCCGAAACTGGTACAGGAGTTGGTTGATAGGTCTTAAGTATTGTGCCAAAAGCTATCTCAAGGTCGTGTTCCAATAAAACCGTTTGGCTAAGTTGCGACGTCGCAACCGAAAGGAGTTTGTATGAGAGAGATCCGTGCAAGACCGTAAGGTCTTTTTTTATTTGAAAAAACCAAAAGAAAGGGCTGAAAAGAATGAAAGAAATCCTCTTACAGACTTACACCATCGCTCTTCCGGTCATTCTCGGATATATGGTGTGGCTGTTAAAAGAGCAGAAGAAGACACGGGACGCCAACAGCCGGGGCACGATGCTCCTTCTGCGAGTCCAGCTGATCGAGTACCATGACCGCTACATGGCTCTCGGCTACATCCCTGCTTATGCCTATGAAAACTTCTGCGAGATGTACGAAGCATATCACGATCTGGGCGGAAACGGCATGATTACACATATGTATGACGAAGTAAAAACACTGGAGATAAGAAAGGAGAGAAGACATGAAGAATAAGGAGTATGGGCGGAGCTGGTGGCGAGCCGCCGGTATCCGTGCGGTGAGAACGGTAGCTCAGACGGCAGTGGCTACGATCGGCACGGCGTCGGCTTTTGGGGCGGTGGACTGGCCTTTGGTGGTCTCCGCGGCGGCATTGTCCGGCATTTTGTCTCTGCTGACCAGCGTGGCGGGCTTGCCGGAGGTGGCAGCGAAAGCGGAACAGAAGAAGGGGGAATAAGAGATGGCAAGAGATATCCGTAAATTACATCCGGAGCTGCAGGAGAAGATTGCGCGGCTGAAAGCGCTGTGCGCGGCGGAAGGGCTGCCGCTCGGGATCGGGGAATGCGTCCGCACGGCTGCCGAACAGGACGCGTTGTACGCGCAGGGAAGGACAAAACCGGGCAGCATCGTGACGAATGCCAGGGGATCTTCGTATGCTTCCCAGCACCAGTGGGGCATCGCCTTTGATTTTTATAAGAACGTGTCCGGCCACGCTTATGATGATATTCCTTTTTTTAACCGGGTCGGCGCGCTGGCGAAATCGATCGGCCTGGCCTGGGGCGGTGACTGGACAAGCCCGGTAGACCGGCCGCATTTGTATTTACCTTACTGGGGTGATACGCCGGCGCCTTTAAAAAAGCAGTACGGGAATCCGGCTGCTTTTTTTGCGTCCTGGGGTACGTCCGGCGGCGGGGCGGGAACTCAGATCAGTGGGAAACTGACGGTGGACGGTTACTGGGGCGCGGCGACGACCCGGAGGCTCCAGCAGATCTTCGACACGCCGGCGGACGGGATTGTTTCCCATCAGTATGTCGGTTGGAGAGATAAGAACCCTGGGATCTCCGGAAGCTTCCAGTGGGAGGAAAACCCGAGGAACGGGAGCGCGCTGATCCGGGCGATTCAGAAGAAAGTCGGTGTGACGGCTGACGGTTTTCTCGGGCCGGAAACGATCCGCGGGATGCAGAAGTGGATGGGAACGGAGGCGGACGGCTATTTCAGCGGGCCGTCGGCCTGTATCAGAGCGCTGCAACGGTGGTGCAACGATCAGGCATAGTCCCCGCGAGGGGCATAACAGCAAGAGAGCGGTGGCAAGGTTCCGCTCTCTTTTTCTTACTATTGTTTGCTAATTTCTAAATCTTCTGTAGAAATTCCCAGCATTTGCAATTCTGCTTTGGCTATCTTCTCCTGATATTCTACTTCTTCCTGCCCATGTTTCTTGATTCGCTGGATATTCACATATTTTTCGATGGCGACTCGTTTCATTTCTTGCTCGTTCACTTGTTCCAAGACCTCCATTTTCCTATTCTCCTTTCGGTTCATCAGATTTACTCGCCTCACCTGACAATACTAATATACACTATTTTTTATATTTTATCAATAATATTTTACATTATTTTTTATATAATAGGATTTCCGGTTTCTTTGTCTACGAATGAAATTTTTAGATCAGCACCAAGAGCTTCCGCGACCTTTTCCAATTCGGAGATTTTGAAAGTATTCCTTTTGTATTTGTTATTCATATTCTGCGGCGTTTGCCCTGTTCTGCGGGCGAGCTCCGCTTCAGAAATATTCCCTCTCTTTACACAGCACAGTTTGATATACTCCCTGACGTCCATTTCCACCCCTCCAACCTTTTTGGATATCATACACTATAATTTATATTTAGTCAATTACCGGATTGTCTTCATATAATGTTGTTTACAAATATATTATGAATAAATCAGAGTTGTTTATCCGAAACGACTTGTATCAAGAGCCACACGGGCGGGTGCCTCTTTTCCGATTGTACAAATTCATGCCATTATTTCTTCCGCATTACCCCACGGATTGCCTTGAATATTTCCAGATACCCTTCGCATTCCTCTTCCGAACTTCCGGCGATCCGGTTAAGCAGGGCTGTTTTGGCGGTCGGATGATCCTGACCGGCATCCGGTTCCGGCAGGACGTCCGGCCGTGGAAGCCCCAGGTACCAGTAATCGAACGTAGTGTCAAACAAAAGACAGAGCTGTTCGGCTACGGGCAGGGAAAGCGAACGCTGTCCGATCTCAATGTCTGAGTCCATAAATGATTTCATAAGATACCCTCCTGAATTTGCTTTTTAATAGTATAGCGCGGGGAGGGCAAAAGGAAACGAAAGGTGTTCGGAAAGCAAAAGGGAATATTACCGGTTCGTCACACGTTCGTCACAAACGAAACCGAGAAGTCCAGTAAAATCAAGCATTTTGACCTTCCGGCATTTAAGAAAATCTTAAATCCTATTTCCTGTATTTTTGTATAATATAGATTGACAAACAATATTATATGATATATAGTATTATAAAAGAAACAATAACACAGCATCAGAAATAAAAGGAGAGAGTGTTATGGTATTTAATACAGGAGCGGCCCTTTTGGATGCGGTCGTGCTGGCGGTCGTTTCAAATGAGCCGGATGGAGCCTACGGATATCGGATCACTCAGGATGTCCGGCAGGTGCTGGAGGTTTCCGAGTCTACTTTGTATCCGGTTTTGAGGCGCCTTTTAAAAGACGGCTGCCTGGAGATCTACGATAAAGAAGTAGACGGAAGGAACCGAAGGTATTATGAACTGACGGAACCGGGGAAGGAGAGACTGGGATTTTATCGTGAAGCATGGGGCGATTATTCCGGGAAGGTGACAAGGATATTGAGGGAGGCGGAAAGATGAACCGATTGGAGTTTATGAAAAAGCTGGCGGAGCTTCTGGAGGATATACCGGAGCAGGAGAGATCGGAAGCTCTTCAGTTTTATAACGGATACTTCTATGATGCCGGAGAGGCGAACGAACAACAGGTAATCGAAGAACTGGGCAGCCCGGAAGCGGTAGCCGGGATTATCCGGCGGGAAGTGGCCGCGGATATGGGATCGGCCGATTTTTCGGAACGGCCGGGAGGCGGTTTTTCAGAAGATTTTCGGAATCAGGCCGGGCAGAACGCGTACCGGGCGCCGGATTACCGGGCTTACAGACAGAAGCGTCGAGAAGAGAGGCGCGTTTATGAAGAAAGCTACGGGGAAGATTATGAAGGGGATTACAAAGAGCAAGGCGGCGACGAATTCCGAAAACCGGAATGGAGAGACGGAGGGCAGAGCGTTTCCAATCCCTGGAAGACGGTTGTTCTTGTGGGAGTCTGCATTCTTTTTTCGCCGCTTCTGATCGCGGCGGCCGCAACGCTTTTCGCCGTTGTGGTGACGATATTTGCCATGCTGTTTGTCCTGGTGGTCCTGGCGGCCGTGATGACTCTCGGATTCTTTTTGGCCGGGATTATCGGATTGATCGCCGCCGTTTCCCATATTGGCTGGTCGCCTTTATGGGCGCTTCTGGAAGTGGGGATATCCTTGTTTGCGATCGGTTTTTCTCTGGTCGCCATGTGGCTGTGCTGGTTTCTGGTCGGCAGGGCGGGCCCGGCTATCGGCCGGGGCGTAAAAAGCGTCTGGGGTTCTTTGTTCGGCCGGAGGGCGAAAGGAGGTTATCGGTCATGAGAAGAGCGATGGGTTATTTCTGGAAAATAGGACTGGTGTTTATGGTGGTCGGCGGGCTTTTATCCGTGACGGCGATCGGGGCCGGAGCGGGACGCAGAAATCCGGCGACCTTTGTGGATATGGAGGAGACGACATATGAAGATATTCGCGGCCTGGTGATTGAGGTCGGTATAGGCAGGGCGGAGGTCCGTCAGGGCGACGGGTTTTCGGTCAGCGGGAAACGGGCGGATTATCAGGAGATCGAGCAGGAAGTAAAGGACGGAATTTTATATATAAAAGAGAAGGATGAAGAAGACAGACGGCTCTGGTCCATGTTCGGGTTCTGGTTGGGAGACGGAAGCTGGAACGGTGCGGATCTGCTGATCACGATCCCGGAGGATGCGGTTTTGGATGAGCTGGAGGTTTCGGCCGGCGTCGGGCGCGTATATCTGGAGGAGGTAACAGTGGACGGAGAAGCGAAGATTCGGGCCGGGGCCGGGCAGGCGGAGTTGGTCGATTTTTCCGGAAACGGGAAGTTATCGCTGGATTGCGGCGTGGGAGAAATCTCCTGCCAGGGCCGGTTTAACGGGGAAGCGGATCTGGAATGCGGAGTCGGCAGCATCCGGATGGAGCTGGACGGCAGAGAAGAAGACTATGGCTATAAGGTGGAAGGAGGAATCGGGTCGGTTCAGGTCGGCAGTCAGGGTTACGGGGGCATTGGCTCAATGGAACGCAGAGTGCGGGGAAAAGCGGAGAATCAGCTTGATATTCAGTGTGGCGTCGGGGAAGTTGTTGTGACTTTTGCGTCGGACGCCTCTTAAGCAGGTCGAACGTTTCCCTCCCACATGTAAATAAAATGGAATAAGGCAGAGGAAATTGGCGATACTTCCGAATGAAACTTATCATTGAGGAGGTATCGCTTTATGCCGAAAAAGAAAGAGAAGAAAATCGACCTGAATAACCTGACGCCCGAGGAGAAATTAAAGCTGGAGATTGCCGAGGAGATCGGCGTGTATGATAAGGTGATCGCGGGAGGCTGGCGCGTTTTGACGGCCAAAGAATCCGGACGGATCGGAGGGCTTATGACCCGCCGCAAAAGAGAAGAACAAAAGGAAAACAGATAGTTTACTTCCGTATGGAATCGTGCTATGTTAAAAATGAATATGCCGGAAAGGGACGCCCTGGAAATCGCCGCCTGGCGATACAAAAGTGATACATTTTCTTGCTAGGGTTATAAGGGAACAGACGCAGGGTATCTGCCCCACAAGAGAGGAAGGTTACGATGGCACATATTTTGGTAGTGGAAGACGAGAAACCGATACGAGAACTTTTAAGGATGAATTTGCTGGAGGCGGGGTATGAGTGTACCTGTGCGCCGGACGGGCTGGCCGCCGCCGCGCTTTTGGAAGAACACACGTATGACCTGGCTCTTTTGGATATTATGTTGCCTTATGTAAATGGCTATGAACTGTTGGAGTACACGAAGCCGATGGAGATCCCCGTGATCTTTCTGACGGCCAAGGCGGCGGTGGACGACCGGGTCAAGGGTCTTACCGGCGGGGCGGAGGATTATATTGTGAAGCCTTTTGCCATTGCGGAGCTTCTGGCGCGGGTGGAGGTGGTGCTGCGGCGCTATAATAAGTCGGCCGGTGTGCTGAAATATCAGGAGTGGACGATCGATATGGAATCCCGGGTAGTGACCAGCGAGAAGGAGACGGTTCATCTGACGCCGAAAGAATACGAACTGTTTGTCCTGTTCGTGCGCAATCAGGGCGTAGCGCTCTTCCGCAATCGGATCTTTCAGATGATCTGGGAGACCGACTACGTAGAAGATACAAGAACTTTGGATTTACATATACAGCGCCTGCGCAAGAAGCTGCATCTGGAGGACCGCCTGAAAACCATTTACCGGATCGGATATCGTCTGGAATAAACGGGAGGGACAGGCCGGGTGAAATTTCGTTGGAAGGTATTATTATGCAATATGATTCTCGTAGCCATTGCCTTTGCAGTCAGTGGCTATTTGTTGATGAATCATAGTTATCAGACCAGCAGGGATCGTGAGGTTTCCCGGGCTCTGGAGGAGAATCAGCTGATCCATGCCGCTGTGGAAGCGGAAATTCTGAACATGATTCTGCGGGACAATTTTGAAGGACTGTACCGGCTGAAGGATGTGGGCAAAAGCGTAGCGGCCAGCCTGGAGGGAACGGGGACCCGTTTTGCGCTGATGAATGAATTATTCCAGGAGTATTATTCGGATGAGGACGAGACTTTCCGGATGACGAAGCTTTTGGAGGGCCTGGAGGAAGGGAAAAAGAATTACGTAGTCTACGGGGACGGCGAGAGCATGAAACTGGCGGCGGCCAGTATGTTCTATATCGACGGTCAGAAGGTTTACGTGGTGAACCACCGGGACGTGACGGACGTTTTCCGGGATCGGAATACACAGATACAGTATTATCAGGTTATGACGGCCTGCGCCCTGATCGTCTGCGGCATTATGATGTTTTTGATTTCCTGGTGGATTACCCGGCCGATTGAGAAACTGAATCGGACGACGTCGGTGATCGCGGAGGGAGACTATTCGGTTCGGGTGGACATTCACTCCCGGGATGAGATCGGAGAACTGGGCCGGACGTTTAATCTGATGGCGGAATCCGTGGAGAGCCATGTAAACGAACTGGTGGAGGAAAACCGGAGAAAGGAAGAATTTGTCGCAAACTTTACCCATGAGATCAAAACGCCTCTGACCTCGGTGATCGGATACGCGGACATGATTCGTTCGAGGAATCTTTCCGACGAGACGAGGACGCTGGCCGCCGACTACATATTTAATGAGGGAATGCGGTTGGAGACTATGTCCATGAAACTGTTTGAATTGTTTCTGGTAAATCAGGAGAAATTGAACCGGACGCGGATTCATGTGGAGGAATGGATGAACGAGATCGCGGACAGCGTGCGGCCCATGCTGTATCAGGCGGGGATGGAGTTGAATGTGGAGACGGGCCCTTTGTTCATCAAAGGGGATCCGGACCTTTTAAAAACGGTGTTCATCAATATGATCGATAACGGCCGTAAGGCTTCGACGAAGGGTCAGGCCATTGATTTTCGGGCTTATCAGAAACGGCGCGTCGTGATTCTGGAAGTGAGGGACCACGGCCACGGAATTCCGGCCGACGAGATTCAGAAGATCACGGAAGCTTTTTATATGGTAGATAAATCCCGGTCCAGAGAAAGCGGAGGGGCCGGTCTGGGTCTGGCGCTGGCGGACCGAATCTTAAAAAAGCATGGAGCAAAGCTGAAGATTCAAAGTGCAGTGGGAAAAGGCACTACCATGCGGGTATTTATGCGGGCGGTGAAAATGCCCGTTTACGGGGAGGAGGCGAAGAATGAAACATTCCGTAAAGACGTTGGCGGCGGCGGCCCTGACGCTGGTTTTGGTGGCGGCGAGCCTTCTGATTCCGGGGGAGCTGATGGCGAAGGAGGACCGGAAGAGCAACGGGATCGTGCAGGCGTCGGATAAGGTTTATTATACCGGAGTTCTTGACACCTACCTGGGAGACGAAAGTTTTTACAATCGCCTGATGCTGATGACGGGAAAATGGGAAAGCAAGTCGGAAAAATTGAACGCCCAGATTTTCCCGGCGGAGATAGAAGGAGTTTCAAGCGGTAAAAAAGGACAGGTAGCCGATACTCTAATCTGGCAGGAGATCGGTTTTGAACCTATGGATTATATCAGTCGGCTTGCTTTGCTTTATTGGGAAGCGGACGGTACGGAAAATCGGGTGGACAGTTTTTTATATCAGGGGAACGCGATCCGGGCCATGTGCAATCTGACCGCGTTTGAACTGATGCCGGAGCTTTTCAGCCCTTATTATCGGGATTGGTCGGTTTTGGATACGGAAGTATATCGCTATACGGATTCCTATTTCGGAAAATACAAGTGCGATATGGCCCTGATCTGTTTTGAAAAGTACGGCGCCGAGGGGCGTCTTTTGGTAGATGTGGAGAGCGGCGATTATACCGGTTTCTGGCTGCGGTATTATGATGCCGAATATCTGGCTATGTTGAAGGATGAGCTGACGATTAGCCGTGAGGAAGGAAAGGAGGAGATGTCCTGGCAGGAAGATTGGCTGGCGCTTTTCATTGACGGAGAGACGGCGGCTTTAGAGGACGGGACGTCGGTTAAGAATCCGTTGTCGGAGACCAGGGAAGAGAAACTTCGGATGAATGAGAATGTAAGCCTTTTTATGGAGAAAATCGGTTTTGGTCAGGTGGCACCGGTTGCGGATCCGGCGGAGATTCGTGAGATTCCGGAGATTCCTCTGTTTAAGAACGTGTATGAATCTTTTATTTACGGAAGCCCGAATACGGGGAATGAGCTGACCTATGCGTATTCCGTGACGGAAGAAAGTACACAGAAGAAATTTTATTTTGTAATTTCCTCCGGGGAGGGAAGTTTTGTGGCTTATTTCAGTCCGATGCCGGAAAAAACGACGGAAAATAACTTGACAGACCGCTAATTATTGGACTAGAATAGAGCTGAGAAAAACTTTTTCACCAATTTCCAGACGAGGAGAAACATTTCCCGGATGAGCGGGCCTTATGCCGGGAGTTTCCAAATAATTCACGGGAATGTGAGTTTCTCAAAACGAGAGCTGTTCGGGAGGAGAAGGAATGGATCGAATTGATTATCGGATTTTGGAGTGCCTGAAGAAGAATGCCCGCATGACGACCTCGGAGATCGGCAAGTGTATTAACATGTCGGTTTCGGCGGTCAGCGAGCGTATCAAGAGGCTGGAGAGCTCCGGTGTGATCAGCCAGTATACGACGATCCTGAATCGGGAGCGGGTAGGGCAGGATGTCAGGGCGTTTATCATGGTCCGAATCGAAAATCCGGAATTTTATTCGGATTCGATTGAGGATATGATGCGCAGGGAACCTCACATCCTCGAGGCTCATATGCTGGCCGGAGATTATGATTATATGTTAAAAGTGGTGGCCCGGTCGACCCGGTCGCTGGAACAGCTTTTGTATGCCATCAAGTCTACCAAGGGAATACAGAAGACGATGACCATGATGGTTTTGTCTTCTTTGAAGGAGGAGTTTACGATCATGCCGGACGAGGATATGATCGTAAAGTAGGAGATTATGGAGAACAGGAATTTCAAGAACCTTTTGGCTGTTTTCGGTTTGATCGCAGCCTGTATTTCATTTTATTTTCTTCTGTTGCGCAGCGACTGGGTGGTCGGCGCGTGGAATACGGCCTGGTCGATTCTGACGCCGATCGTTTATGGCGTGGTGATGGCCTACCTTTTGAATCCCATTATGAAATTTGTCCAGCCTAAAGTGACGGATGGTCTGACAGGGATGTTGAAGTCCGACGAGAGGGCGAAGAGATGGGGGAAAGGAGTGGCGATCGCGGCTTCCATTCTTTTTGGGATCGCGGTTATAACCGTAATCTGCCTGATGATTATTCCGGAGCTGTCTCAGAGCATCGCCGGGATGGTGAAGGCGCTGCCGGATCAGATCACGGAATTTGGCGAGCGTCTGGAGAATTTGCGGGTGGACGAGCAGTTCCAGCAATATCTGGATACGTTTACGGAGAGCGTTGTGGAATTTCTGAGGAATTTTTACAACAACGGGCTTCTGAATCTGGTAAGTAATTTTGCAGGTTATCTGGCTACCGGCGTGATCGGCGTTTTCAAGTTTGTTTTTAATTTCTTTATCGGAATTATGGTGGCCATTTTTGCGCTGAGTGCGAAAGAAACTTTTATTGCCCAGTCTAAGAAGCTTCTGTATGCGGTTTTCAAGCCGGAGCACGCGAACAATATTCTCGATACGATGCGGCACGGGCACCGGATATTCGGAGGATTTTTGCTCGGGAAGATCATCGATTCGATCATTATCGGGATTATCTGCTACGTCTGCATGCTTTTGATGAAGCAGCCTTATGCGCTCCTGATCAGTATTTTCGTGGGCGTTACCAATATCGTTCCGATCTTCGGGCCGTTTATCGGCGCGATTCCCAGCACAATCCTGATCGTGTTGGTGGATCCTCTGAAGGCCGTGTATTTTGTGATCTTTATTCTGATTTTACAGCAGGTAGACGGGAACATCATCGGGCCGAAGATTCTGGGAGATACGACGGGGCTGGACGAGTTCTGGGTTATCGTAGCGCTGATGCTGTGCGGCGGTCTCTGGGGGCTGACGGGCATGATTATCGGAGTTCCGCTGTTTGCGACGCTTTATTATATCGTGAAGCGCGTGGTGGAGCGGATACTCAGAAAGAAGGAATTTCCGCTGGAGACGGAAGCTTATCGGAATGTGGACTGTTATGACCGGTCGTCCGGCAAGTTCGTTATGGGAATTGATGAGACGCTGGCCCAGGAGAAGCGGGAATATCAGGAGAAGAAGAAAAGCAGGAAAAAGAAGCAGGAACCCAAATAAGAAAATAAAAATACCGCGGCTGCAGGATTTGCAGTCGCGGCATTTTTTAATTAAAAAACTCAGGAGGCTTTTCGGTCGGCCATTTTTTACCGGCAACCGTTTTCTTTTTTATCAAAGGCCGGATTGAAGGCGTAGAAATTTCTGGAGTCGAGGTGATCCTGCGTAATCCGGAGCGCTTCCCCGAAACGGGAGGAAGCGGGCGTTCAGATTCGCCAGAAGATGTCGATGCGGTTATCCGCGATGGTAACGCGTCGGATCAGGATGTCGGCGACGGCCCGTTTTTCTTCAAAGGAGGCTTTCCGCCATTGTTCGGCCGGTTCGGCGATCCGATCCGATATGTCTGCGCTTTGCGTATCCGGCGGCGGAGCCACTTTTTCTGTCTGAAGGCGGGTTCGTTCCGCGTCCAGGGCTTCGATGCGGTCGTTGATATAAGCCAGCAGAGGAGGGGAGGCGCCGGCCGTTCTGGCAAAGCAGTCCGCCATTTCCTCCTCGATCTGAATCAGGCGGATTTTGTTTTGGTTGGTTTCGGTGTCCGCCGGGCTTTTCGGCGGGGACAGGGACGGGAAGCCGCGCAGCCGTTCTTCGATTCGATCGGAAATATATCGTTCCAGAAGATCGGCGTAGACGGTGCCGCCGGTTCCCGGGCATGCGCTTTTCTTGGAAGCGGAGGCGGCGGCGCAGACAAAATAGCGTTGCCATTTGGTGTTGGATTTGACGATCGTCAGGGCGTGACCGCATTTGCCGCATTTGATTTTGCCGGACAGCCAGGAGTTTCTGGCTTTGCCGGTGCGGACGGATTGCCGGTTGGTAAGACAGCGGAGCCTGCAGGCGAGCCAGTCCTGGGAAGATACGAGCCCGGCATGCGGCGCCAGGACAACTTCCCGGCCGTTCAAGTCGTTCTGACGGCGGGAGGCAGAATCCGGTCCCCGGTACAGATAGCAGGCGCGTTCACCGGTGAAGTCGGAGACGGGGTCGATCAGGACGGCGCCCCGGCTTTTAAAAAAGTCGTAGACATCCGCATCCGCCCGGACGTAAACGGGGTTGCAGAGGATTTCACTGAGCCTTGCCGTACTCCAGAGACCGCCGCGCAGATGGCGGACGTCCTGTTCTTTGAAACGGCGGAGGATGTCCCCGAGAGAATTTTCCGGATGGGAATACAGGGAATAGATCAGACGTATTTGTCGGGCTTCCTCGGGGATCGGTGTGTACATGGAGGTTCGGACGCCGTCAAGGGTCGTTTCGGTCCGGGAGAAGCCGTAGGGGACACGGCCGCCCATATAAAATCCGCGTTTGCTTCGGGAACGGTAAGCGTCCGCCACGCGTTTCTGAATGGTTTCGCGTTCCAGTTGGGCGAAGACGATACAGATGTTCAACATGGCCCGCCCGATGGGGGTGGAGGTATCGAAACGTTCCGTGGAGGAGACGAACTCCACCCCATATTTTTCGAACAGTTCCATCATATTGGCAAAGTCCAGGATTGAACGGCTGATTCGGTCCAGTTTGTATACGATGACCCGGGCGATCTTCTCCTGCCGGATCTCCGCCAGCATATCCTCAAAAGCCGGGCGGTGTGTATTTTTGCCGCTGTATCCGCGGTCGACGTATTCTTTGCAGGGATGGCCGCGGGCTTCAAAACGGCAAAATTCCAGTTGGCTTTCAATCGAAATGCTGTCGGATCGGTCAACGGACTGGCGGGCGTAAAGCGCGTCATACATGGCGCGCCTCCCGGGAGAATACCGCGAAAAGTCGATGTTCCAGTTCGGTTTTTACGGAGTCTTTTTCCGGAAAGGGGTATAGAGGATAATGGTTGTATACCTGAAATTGCATACGGTCCTGCGAAAGGGAGTCTTCTTCAATCCGGCAGACAGATGCTTCCTTCATGGGGGATACCTCATTTCTTCGGGAAGGTTCTGTCTTATAAATATGAAGAACGGCCTGGACCATATCACAGAAGCCGGCAGAGCCGAAGCCCGGAAGACAGGAGAGGGTTATGACAGTCCCTCGGCGAGATCTTCGAAAAAAGCGCAGCCGCAGCGGCCGTGTTTTTTGACGTGGTACAGGGCTTTGTCGGATTTGCGGTAAAGGTCTTCCTGGAAACCGTTCAGGGAAAAGGCGACGCCGATACTCAGAGAGACTTTCGGCAGTCCGTCGTCAGGATTCGAAAGAGCATGGTTGACCAGGGCGACTTTTTGTTCGAGAATGGTGCGTTGGCTGTCCGTGACTTTGGTCGCGATAACGGCAAATTCATCGCCGCCGATCCGTGCGACGAGGTCGTCGATCCGGAAATTTTCCTGCAAAAGCCGGGTGACTTTTTTCAATACCGAATCGCCGATCTCGTGGCCGTAGGTATCGTTGATGTTTTTAAACTGATCGACGTCTATCAAAAGCAGGGCCAGAGGGGACGGATCTGCGGACAAAGCGTGCTTTACCCGTTCGAAAGCGCCCCGATTGATTGCGCCGGTCAGAGGGTCGTGTTCGGCTTTGTGACGCAGCATGGCCTCGTTGGCCATGTTAATATTATAAATATCGTTATAGGTCGACGCCAGATAGCGAAATTCGTATGCGCCGGTGACGGCCAGCTTTTTTTCTTCTTTGATGCAGTTGATGTAGCTTTTGAGAGGTCGGATAATTAACGTGAATATTATTATAAATGTAATAATGTTCAAGATAAACAAAAGGCTGATATGGATTCGGTGAAGAATAAGCGTCTGCTGCATGGTGGCGGCGCTCAATTCCTGTTTTTCCAGCGTTTCCGAGACAATGGAATCCAGGCAGGAATTGATGCCGAATTTGATCATGTCTTTGGAAAACTGATAATCGGAATTGAATACCAGATCCTGTGCTTTTGAGATTTTTTCTTCGGAGCGAAGCGCGCGGTCTTCTTCCGAGAGAGAGACGGTCCGGATCTCCTCGGGGAACTCTTCCGGGGCGAATCCGAGGGCTTCGCCGGTCAGACGCATGGCGTAAAATTCTTTGGTCGTCAGTTTATCGGACTGGGTCAGCGCTTCCTGAAGAAATTGCAGGGAATCCTGGTTGACATTATATGTTTTCAGATCTTCCAGGGCGCGTTCTAAATGCATGTCGGAGCGGAATTCTTCGAGATAGGCATCCTGATAGCTGATATCGGAGGTCATGACGTACAGACGAATCTGTTCCGTCAGCGTATCGGATCTTTCTTTCAGCAAAAAAGTATTCTGGCTGCAGGTGATGTAGGTTTCCGTATTTTTAACCAGGAGCTGGTATCGGGAAGATACCTGGATCGTGTCGTAAAGAATCAGGCCGTATAGAAGGCAGGCGGCGGCGATCATAACGCAGTTCATGGTCTGGATTCGGATGCCTTTTACGGTTTTTGGGTTCGATCCGGTTGTTGCGTTTTCTTTTTCGTTGTTCATCGGGTGGTTCTCCTGTGTGGTATGGGAAATGGAATATTACGCGCGGGTGACAGAGGATGCACCCCATACATTCACTATCACAGATTATAAGGGAAAACAGGGAATTATTCAAGGATAAATCCGCGGGAGGAGATTCAAAAGGGGCTCTTTTTGAGACGTCTGCTTATCATTGCCGGAATCGTTTCCCCGAAACGCTGGAAGTGAGTAACTTCTCTTTGACGGAGGAAGCGGATCGGGTCGCAGACTTCCGGATCTTTGATCAGGCGAAGAATGTTTTCATAAGTCGAGCGGGCCTTCTGTTCGGCGGCCATGTCTTCGGTCAGATCGGTGATCGGGTCGCCTTTACACTGAAATTCACAGGCGTTGAAGGGAATGCCGCCTGCGGCCTGCGGCCACAGGGCCAGCGTGTGATCGACGTAATAGGGACCGAATCCGGAGGCTTCGATTTCTTCCGGGGTCAGATTTCTGGTAAGCTGGTGAACGATGGCCGCGATGATTTCAAAATGTGCCAGTTCTTCGGTACCGATATCGGTAAGCACCGCCATGCACTCCCGGTAGGGCATGGTGTAGCGCTGGGACAGATATCGCATGGCGGCGGACGCCTCGCCGTCGGGGCCGCCGTACTGGCTAATGATAATCTGGGCCAGTTTCGGATTCGTCTGTGTGATATTTACCGGGTATTGCAGGCGTTTCTCGTAACGCCTTCCATGATACCGCTTAAACGGAGGATTTAAGCGGGCGGGCCGGGGAGCTTGGGGTACAGGGTGAGTGAAAAGGCTTCGGGGTCGCCCCAGCGTCCGCCGCTCTCCTTGACGTACTCGATGCGCTCAAAGATTTCTTTGAGAAGCGCGTTCTTGTCTTCGGCTTCCCGAAGAGAATCATAGACTTCCAGGATGTGCCGCATCCGGGGGATTCTCTGCGCGCGCGCATCCTCGGTTTCGAGGCAGAGAGCGAGTTCGCTTTCGGCGGAAGAGGCCGCTCTTTTTAGTTCCGTTTCTTTTTCGTTCAGTTTCGCCATGCGGGAGCGAAAGGTGTCTTCGTCATATGTGCCGCGTTCTAAAAGGTCGTAGAGGCGTTCTTTCTGGTTCAGGAGCTGTTTTTGCGCGTGGGCGATCCGTTCCAGGGAGGTGTGGAGAAGGGAAACGCCGGTATCCTCCGTCTTTTCGGGGGCCGAAGGAATTCGATAGCGGGCGATCCAGTTTCGAATGCCTTCGAGCATTTTTTCTTCCACGATATCCTGCCGGGAAGATACGCAGGGGCAGGCAGGGTTTTTGCATCGGAGCGTGGCGCAATTTCGTCCGGAGCGATTGCTGCGCGTCATAGGGCTGCCGCACAGGCCGCAGATGAGCAGCCCGGCCATGGGATTTTTCAGAGTCAGTTCGGATTTTACGCGGGGCCTTCTCGTTTCCCGCATTTTTTGAACTTTGTCCCAGACGGAGCGTTCGACGAGGGGCGGGTGCAGCCCGTCGACCAGCAGGGCCGAGGAAGGATTCCGGACGCGCTTTTTTTGTATGGAGCCGTCGGAGTAGGTTTTTTGAAGCCGACGGTTTCCGAAACGGACTTTTCCGATATAGACGGGATTTTGCAGGATTCCGCTTATCGTTTCTTTTCCCCAGGAACCGCCCGTGGGGCCGGGGATGCAGAGCAGATTCAAACGTTCGGCGATTGCGGCGTATCCTAATGGGCGGCCCGAATCGCCGAACGCATACAGATGAAAAATGGTGCGGACGATCTCGGCCTGATCGGGGACGATCGTTAACGTGCAGCCTTTACCGTTGGGGATCCGGACGCGCCGGTAGCCGTAAGGCTCTCTGCCGCCCAGGACTTTTCCTTCCTGTATGCTGGCGAGCTTGCCGTTGGAAAGCCGCCGGTTGATGGCTTTATATTCGCGGCGGCTCATAAACAGACCGAATTCAAAATACTCTTCGTCAAATTCGTTGGTCGGATCGTAGGTTTTGAAAGGCGTGAGAATCCGGGTGCCGCTGATCTTAAAAGCCTGCGCCATGATGCCCTGGTCGATCGTATCGCCGCGAGCCAGACGTTCGATTTCCATGACGAGGACGCCGGTCCAACGCCCTTCGGCTACCTCGGCCAGGAGTTTTTGCATCTGCGGGCGGGACGCGATCGTGTCTCCGGAAACGATCTCCCGGTAGATATGAGAAACGTGAATGTGGCGGGAGCGGGCGAAGGACAGGAGGGCGTGTTCATGCCGCGCCAGCGTTTCCCCCTCGCCCCGGGCTTCCGCTTCCTGATCGGCTCGGGATTTGCGGAGGTAAAGACAGTATTGATCCGGCATGAGAAGCCTCCTTTCGAGAAAACGGCTGCTACATTTTATGAACCGGCCGTCGGGAGTATGTGGCAAGTTGAGCAAGCCTCCCGACATAGAGTAACATAGAGCGCGGCGGGAGGGAGCAGGATGGCGGAAGTGAGACGCTTCTTGGCAGGCGGGACAAAGATCGTTCTCCGGGATGATTATGTGGAGCATGATCCGGAGGCAATCCGACGGCATCTGGAAAATATCGGAGAGATTTATCGGAAATATTTTATGGAAGAAGAGAAAAAAAGAGGCGGCCGGAAGGATTGACAAAAGAAGATTTCTTTGTATAATCAATTTATATAAATAATTTATATAAATTGATTATTAAGGGGGGAGACAGCCTTGCCAAAGCAGAAAATTACCAGGGAAACGATCGTCGGCGCCGCTTTTGAGATCGCGAGAACAAGCGGTATGGAGCAGGTTATGGTGAAAGCCATCGCGGATAAGATCGGATGCTCCGTGCAGCCCATTTACAGTTATTGTAAGAATATGGACGGCCTGCGCCGGGATGTGATCGAACGGACGGGGGGTTTTGTCCGGGAATATGTGAAGGATCGGATCGATCCGGAGGATTTATTCCGCAGCATGGGCAGGGCTTACATTCGGCTGGCAAAGGACGAACCTCATCTGTTTAAAATATTTATTTTGCATCAAAGAGAGGGGATTTCGTCTCTGGAGGATTTGTATCGGAAGGAGACGGATCCGCGCGTCGCGTCGTGGATTGCCGATCAATGGGGCATTTCGGAGGAGCAGGCGAAGCAGCTGCATTTGCATATGTTGATTTATACGATCGGGATCGGTACGATTTTCGCCGTGACGACGCCGGGGATTTCGGCGGATGAAATCTGCGCGCAGCAGGAAATCGCCTGTCAGGCGTTTTTGAATTGGGTATTGAGAGAGGGAGATTCGGATCTTGCGGAAAGGGGACGGTTATGAAACAGGGAATTATCGTGTATCAGTCAAAATACGGGGCGACAAAAAAGTATGCGGACTGGCTGTGCGAAGCGACGGGTTTTGACTGTGTTGAAACGCCGAAAGCCGTATGGAGCGAGGTGATGCGTTATGAAACGGTGCTGCTTTGCGGCGGTATCTATGCGTCCGGTATCGCGGGATTGTCCTTTTTAAAAAAGAACGTTAATAAATTTAACAATAAGAACATTGCTGTTTTATGCGTGGGGGCTTCCCCGTACGACGAGGGCGCGCTGGATCAAATCCGGGTGCATAATCTGAAGGGGGAGTTAAGAGCGGTTCCCTTGTTTTACGGGAGAGGCGCCTGGAATGAAAGCCGGATGACGTGGGTAGACAGGAATTTATGCAGGATGCTGCAGAGAGCCGTGGCGAAAAAAGATTTCGATTCCTGCGAACCGTGGATGAAGGCTCTTTTGGCTTCGACGGGACAGGTCTGCGATTGGACGGACAGAAAATATCTGATTCCGCTTTTGGAATATCTGGGACGGACAGGTTTCTGCGGATAGGGTACTTTATTCGGTTTTCTCCGGTTCCATCCAATGCTGCGCATGGATGCCGATGTGCCCGATTCCCAGAAGCGACGCGGAGATCAGCATCCATAAGACCCGGCCGTATATTCCGAGCATGAAAAAAGCGATAACGGGCAGCGTGGCCCCGGCGAGGGGGATGCCCAAAAAGCTGCTGTAAAAATCTTTTTGTTTTCGTTCGCTCCGGAAATAGCGGATCCACCACAATTCATACATTGCCATCAGAAGGAAAGCGGCGGCCAGCCACCAGGACCGGGGGCTCCATTCCCGTATGTTAAAATCGGAAAATATCAACGCGCAGCAAGAGGTCAGGATTTCCCCTGTTCTTTCAAGGAGCCGCAGGAACGTATTCTCATGTTCCGCGGTATATCCCTGCGGTATGTTTTTTGCCCAGATAATATTGGGAATAAATAAAAGCAATAAAAATATAAAACCGATATAGGAAAACCCGAAGTGTCCAAACATTCGTTCTCCTCCCTACGCGGCATTTTTCCTGCCGGATACGGCGGCCAGCCCGAAGAAGACGGCCAGTCCGGCTGCCAGAATGAAAATGGAAATAAACTGGGAGGTGGAGAGGGTCCCGACGCTGCCGCGGATCAGATCGCCGCGGAAAAATTCCAGGATGAAACGGCCGATGCTGTACAGAATCAGGTAAAGCCCCGCAACCTGTCCGTCCGCTTTCTTGCGGGAAGCAAACCAGGCAAGAATAAAAAAGTGGGCAAAATCCAGGGCGCTGGAGATCAGTTGGGTCGGAAGCAGCGGAATATGGTTGGGCGCCATGGACGAGTCATGGAACACCACGTGAAACCAGCCGTCCGTCTCGGCTCCGTAGCAGCAGCCGGCCAGAAAACAGCCGATTCTTCCGAAGCCCTGCGCCAGGGCCACAGAGGGCATAACCAGGTCGAAGTACTGCAGAAAGAGTATCTTTTTCCGCCGGCAAAACAGATAGCCGCCGAGGATTCCGCCGAGGATTCCGCCGTAAACGACGAAGCCGTTAGAGAAATCTTTCAGGAGACTGGCCGGGTCGGAAAGGATTTCCGGAAAGATGGTGACCCAGTAGAGGATTTTGGCTCCGAGTATGCCTCCGGCAAGGCACCAGAGAGCCAGGTCAAAAATCAGTTCCGCGTTCAGGTTGTATTTTTTTGCCCGTTTTACGGCGGCCGTATACGCGGCCAGAACTCCGATTGCGATCATCAGGCCGTAACCGTGTACGGTAAAGGGGCCGACGCTGAAAATTTCGTTTTTCATGAATAGAAGTCTTTCCTTTCGAGTTATTGAAGGCGTTTTTAGACGCCGCGTATCGCTCTGCGGCGATGTTGCAAGATCGAATCTCTACTCAGCATTATAACACAGACCGATCAGAAATCCACCCTGTAAATGTGAAATCAAAGCCCGGGCGGCCGGCATTCGGATATCAGGACGGATTTCCGTATTGATATTTTCCGGAGTTTGATTTCAGAAAGAAAACCGTTACCAGTACGGCCAGGATTTCTGCCGCGACAATGGAAAACCAGATACCGTCGGTTCCCCAGAACAGGGGAAAGATTAAAACGGCGGCGATTTGAAACACCAGAGTCCGCATAAAAGAGATCGATGCGGAAATCAAGCCGTTATTTAACGCCGTAAAGAAAGAGGATCCGAAAATGGCGTACCCGGAGAAGAGGAACGAAAAGGAAAAAAATCCGAACGCGCGGGCGGTTAAGTTCAGCAATCCTTCGTCGTAGCCGACAAACATCAGGGAAAGCGGCTTTGCCAGTCCGCGGGAAGCGGTAAACATGACGGCGGCGAAAAGACCGATCAGCAGAAGACTTTTTTTCAGGAGCCCTTTTAATTCTTTGTGATTTTGTGCGCCGTAATGGTATCCGACGACCGGTGCGCATCCCACGGAGTAGCCGATGAAAATTGCCTGAAATACCAGACTGACATACATAAGTACGCCGTAGGCCGCAATTCCGTCTTCGCCGGCGTATTTCAGAAGCTGTATATTGTAGAGCATGCTCACAACGGACATGGAGATATTGCTCATCAGTTCCGAGGAGCCGTTGGTACAGACTTTTCTGAGCGCGCCGGGATCGAAAGCGGTTTTTCCAAGCCGCAGGAGACTGTTGTTCGGCCGGGAAAAATAGAAAAACGGAATGACGCCGCCCGCGCATTGGCTGATTGCCGTTGCCGCCGCCGCGCCCGGCAGCCCCCAGTGAAAAACCGCTACAAAAAATGCGTCAAGGATCATGTTTGTGAGCCCGGCGGCGATTGTGACATAGAGCCCGAGCGCCGGTTTTTCGGCTACGGCAAACAGGCACTGAAATTCGTATTGAAGAACACAGGCGGGGATCGCCGCCAGAATAATGCGGCCGTAGATTACGCTGTCTTCGAGAAGTCGGCCTTCTGCGCCGAGCGCCGCCGCCAGAGGGCGGATAAAAAGAATTCCCAGAATCGCCAGAACCACGCCGCAGACAACGGAAGTATAGACGATCAAAGAAAACAAACGGTTTGCCGGTTCCTTTTTGCCTTCTCCCAGGGTTTTGGCAATCAGCGCGCCGCCGCCGGTTCCGAACATAAAACCGGCGGAGCCCAGGATCATGAGAAACGGCATGATAAAATTGACGGCGGTAAAAGGGGTCTTTCCAACAAAATTTGATACAAAAAAACCGTCGACCACACCGTAAATGGAGGTAAACACCAGCATAAGGATGAACGGCAGAGTGAAACGCAGCAGTTTTTGATAATTAAAATGTTCGGATAACTGGATTCTCATAAGGCGTCTCCGTTTACATATTTTCGGATTTTTCTTTCAGTTCGTTTAAAAATCTTTCGGTCAGTTCCAGATATTTTTCGACATCCTCTTTTGGCCAGGAAGTCAGTATCATATTTTCCGCGCAGATAATTTGTCGGGCCGTTTGATCTGCCAGTTGTTTTCCTTTTTCGGTCAGGCAGACGTTTTTATTTTTGGCACCGGACGGTTTTAAATAGACGATTTTCTCGGCTTCCAATTTACGAAGCGCAGAGTTTATGGTCTGTTTGCTGATTCCGGACAGACGGCAGATGTCTTTTAACGGGCAGCAGTCGCCTTTGTCGCAGATGGTGTAAAGAATCCGCATAACGCTGTCGGACAGTCCTAATTTCAGGGATATTTCATGATAGACTGCGTCGATTTCACCGAGCAGATAGTTGTAGCGTCTGGTTTCTTTTGAAATGGGATGATCCATGCCGCGCCTCCAATAGTCCGAAATCATACAAAGTATAGTACGATTTCGGACGTATGTCAAGCGACGGTAAAATTTTTTATTTGATTTTTCGATTTCAGGATAGTATCTTAAAATAAGAATGCCGTTGCCTGACGGGGTACGGTTGTTTTTAATCACATGATCAGAATGTCGGGAGGGAAAAGGATGCGGTTTCGGCCTTGTATTGATATTCATAACGGGAAAGTGAAGCAGATCGTCGGCGGCAGTTTGAAGGATGAGGGAAACCGGGCGGCGGAGAATTTTGTGGCAAAACAGGACGCGGTCTGGTTTGCGGAATTTTACCGGCAAAAGAGCTGCCCGGGCGGCCATGTGATTCTCCTGAACGCGCCGGACAGTGCGTATTATCCGGCTACAAAAAAACAGGCGTTGGCGGCGCTTCGGGCGTATCCGGGCGGTCTGCAGGTCGGCGGCGGCGTCAATGACCGGACGGCCGGGGAGTATCTGGCGGCCGGCGCATCCCGTGTAATTGTGACTTCGTTTGTTTTTCGGGACGGAAAAATCTGCAAAGAGAATCTGGAAAAGCTGGTATCGGCCGTCGGGCGGGAACACCTGACGCTGGATCTGAGCTGCCGGAAGAAAAACGGTTATTATTTTATTGTGACGGATCGCTGGCAGAAGTTTACGGATGTGGCGCTGACGGAAAGCGTGTTGGACTGGATGGCCGGATATGCCGCTGAATTTTTGATTCACGCGGTGGATGTGGAGGGGAAGGCTTCCGGCATTGAAGAAGAGCTGGTTCAAATGCTGGGTGAGTGGGGACGCCTTCCCATGACGTACGCCGGCGGGGTCGGATCGCTGGAAGACCTGAAAAAGCTGAGAAGATTGGGTCGGAATATGCTGGATGTAACCGTGGGAAGCGCGCTGGATCTGTTCGGCGGTCCTTTAAAATGGGAAGAAGTTTTGGGGCAGTGTGAAGACGGGCTTCGCTGAGTTCTTGCCGGATGTCGATAAATAGCGTTCGTTTTTCCTTGGAAAACCTGGATAGAATTGACATTCCTTCTGGAATTGATTAGAATAACATGTGTAAGGCTTTGACGGACGGGACAAGCTGTCTGCTGCCGGGAAGATGAAGAGAGCGCCTCGTATAGGGGAGGACGAAATATCGCTGTCAGGACCGTAACGGTCGGAAAGAGGAGTTGCCATGCCGCCTGTGATTAAAGTAACGAAAGAGCAGATAATAGACACGGCCTATCAGATGACGAGAGAGCAGGGATTTGAATGTGTGACTGCCAGGAAACTGGCAAAGGAGATCGGATGTTCCACACAGCCGATCTTTCGGGTCTATCCGGGAATGGAAGCTTTGAAAAAGGAGATATCAGACCGGGTGAATCGAGAGTTTTCGGAAAGATTGACCAGAGAACTTCTCACGGAGCCGCAGTTGGAGGAAATGCTTTTAAAATCCGGTTTGCTCTATGTGAATTTCGCGAAGGAAGAACCGTATTTGTTTCGGATGCTCTTTATGGAAGAAAGCCCGGAAGGGAGCCGGTTTGAAGACCTGTTGCACGGGAGAGATCTGAAAAGTATTCTCCTGAAGAAAGAGGGAAGAGCAGGCGCGCCCGTGTGGAGCCTGATGGAGCGGCAGTATCTGTTTATGCAGATGTGGATTTTTGCGCACGGGGTCGCGACGATGATGCTGACGAAGGACCTGGCGCTGGAGGAAAGGGACATTCCGGATATTCTGAGGGGAATGCTGAATCATCTGATCCGGTAGACGGGAGGGGAAGATATGGGAAGAATAGCGGGCATACGGATTGAAAATTACGGTTCTTTGAAGAATGTGAAGCTCGGGAAGTTGCTTTCCGACAGCAGAGGGAACGAGTTGACAAATATGAATGCGATCATCGGTCAGAGCGGTACGGGAAAGAGCAGTTTGGCAGATGCGTTCGGCTTTCTTGCCGATTGTTTGGAAAAAGGGGTGGAGACAGCCTGTGATTTAAACGGCAGGGGAGGATATGAGAGCATTCTTTCTCAGGGAGCGACGGAGCCCATCCGATTTGAGATATATTACAGAGAGACAAGCAACGAATCGCCTATTACATACGAACTGTCCATAGGATTGGATAAAAATGACAGGCCGATTATTGAAAAAGAAAGATTACGTCAACGGCGGGCCAATGAGAGGTATGGCAGGCCGATGTCATTTTTATATCTTGAGTACGGGAAAGGTTACGCTTTTAAAGGCAATAACAGCGGTTTTCTGGAAGAAGAGAATCAGGAGATCGGGGACAAGGTGGATGTGGAATTGGCGGATCCGAGGCAGTTGGGGATTGTAACATTGGGGGAATTGAGGGAGCACCCAAGGATCGTAAAATTCAAAAATTTTTTGAAAAACTGGTATTTATGCTATTTTAGTCCGACAGCCGCACGTGAGATTCCCAACGCGGGTCCGCAGAAATACTTAAACCGCCTGGGGAACAACGTGAATAATGTGGCGCAGTTTTTATACCGCGAGGATCCGAAAGATTTTCTGAAAGTATTGCGAAGCATTCAGACAAAGCTTCCGGGAATCCGGGAAATTCGACCGGTCAAATTGCAAAACGGGCAGTTGGTGCTGGAGTTTTTGGAGGAAGGGTTTGATAAACCTTTCTATTCACAGAAAATGTCAGACGGAACTTTAAAGCTTTTTGCTTATTATTTGCTTTTGCACGAAAGAGATGCAAGACCTTTGGTTTTTATTGAGGAACCTGAGAATGGCCTGTATCATAAGTATTTGGCGGATCTGGCCAGGCAGATGAAGGACAGTATCAAAGGAACTTATTCCAAACAGCTTTTTATTACCACACACAGTCCGTTTTTTGTAAATGCGTTGTCTCCGGAAGAGGTCTGGGTATTAGAGAAACAGGATAATGGTTTTTCTACGATTACAAGGGCATCGGAATATGAATATGTGAGACATCTGTGCAATACGGAGATCGAATTGGGTGATTTGTGGTACAGTGATTATTTTGGTTGATCCGGATTTGAACGGCTCTGTGGGGGGATCCGAATGGAAGAGTATTGTTATATTGAGATTTTGATAGAAGATAAGTCGGGAGGAATACTTTTAAAAGAGATCATGGATAAATATGCCATGGATAAAAAGAATTTTATGTATCGAATCCATAGTTTCCGAGGGTTGGGTAAAATTCCTTTGAAGACGGAGAAGGTTTCGCAAATAAAGTCTCAGCGGCTGTTAAATGATCTGCCGATGTATTTAAAGGGGATCGGCTCTTATTTAAAAAGTATGCCGGGTAAAAAGGCTATTTTTGTGGTTTTGGACAGTGACGACGATGATTGTGCCCGGTTAAAGGATGAGCTGCTTCAAATGTACCGGAGTCTGGAAGTTTCGGTTCGGGTGTTTTTCTGCATTGCGATCGAAGAGGTGGAGGCCTGGCTATTAGGGGACAGCAGAGCTCTGTTGAAAGCATATCCCATGGCAAAGCGTTCTCTGTTGCAGAAATATGTTCCGGACAGTATCGTGGGAACCTGGGAACTTTTGGCGGATATCGTTTATAAAGGTGGCCTGCAAGCATTAAAAAGAAATGCATCTTCTTATCATGAGATCGGAATATTTAAACGAGAATGTGCGGAAAATATCGGAAAGTGGATGGATATCCGAGGGAATGCTTCCGAGAGTTTCCGGTATTTTATCAAAAAATTAGATCTTTTCTGCGAGAATGACTAGAAAGCTCTCCTCCATCCATAGAAAGGGGATTTATGAAACTGGCGCACCTGTCGGATCTTCACCTGGGAAAACGGATGTATGAATTTTCCCTGCTGGAGGATCAGAGATATATCTTAAAACAGATGATACATATTCTGGAAGAGGAAAAACCGGACGCGGTGCTGATCGCCGGAGATATTTATGATAAACCTTCGCCGCCGGTGGAAGCGGTGGAGCTTTTTGATGATTTTCTGGTGAGCCTGACGGAGCTTGAGACGTCGGTGTTTGTGATCAGCGGCAATCACGATTCGCCGGAACGTCTTGCGTTTGGAGGCCGCCTGATGAGCCGGAGCGGGGTATACATGGCTCCGGTATATCAAGGAGAAGTCCGTCCGGTTTCTTTGCGGGATAAATGGGGAAGCGTAAACATCTATATGCTTCCCTTTTTAAAACCCGCGCATGTGCGGCGGTGGTATCCGGAGGAGGCGATCGCTTCCTATACGGAAGCTCTGGCGGCCGCCGTGGCTCACATGCGGGTTTCGCCGGGGGAGCGGAACGTGCTTCTGACTCACCAATTTGTGACGGGGGCCGTTCCCTCGGATTCGGAGGAGATCTCGGTAGGAGGAACGGAGCAGGTGGACGGCGCGGTATTTGACGTTTTTGATTACGTGGCTCTGGGGCATCTTCACAGAGCGCAGCCGGTGGGGCGGGAAACCATGCGTTATTGCGGGACGCCTCTGAAATATTCCTTTTCCGAGGCGGAAGGGGAGAAGTCGGTGACCGTGGCGGAGCTGGGGGAGAAAGGAAAGATCGATATCCGCACGATTCCGCTGACCCCGCTTCGCGATCTGAGAGAGCGGAAGGGGACTTATGAGGAGGTAACGGCAGGAGCCGGCGCGGCGGCCTGGGAAGGGCCTGTAAAATCAAACGATTATCTGCATATTATTCTGACGGATGAAGAGGATATTCTGGAGGCGGTCCGCCGGCTTCGGATCTTTTATCCCAACCTGATGAAACTGGATTACGATAATCGGAGGACCCGGGGCGGGGGAGAGATCGTTCCGGCTTCGGATCTCGAGAAGAAAACGCCGCTGGAATTGTTTGCCGAATTTTATGAGAAGCAGAACAATCAGCCGATGAGCGGGGAACAGGCCCGGTTCGTGGCAGACTGCATTCGACGGATCTGGGAGGAAGAAGCATGAGGCCGGAGAAACTGAGGATTTCCGCTTTTGGCCCTTACGCGGGCGCGGTGGAGCTGGATATGACGCGTCTGGGGACAAGCGGTCTGTATCTGATTGCCGGGGATACCGGGGCCGGCAAAACGACGATTTTTGACGCGATTGCGTTCGCTTTGTTCGGGGAGGCGAGCGGGGAAAACCGGGAACCGTCCATGCTCCGGTCTTTGTACGCGGAGCGGGAAACACCCACGGAGGTGGAACTGACTTTTCTTTATGGCGGGAGACGTTACCGGGTGAAGCGGAATCCGGAATATCGGCGTCCGGCCAAAAGGGGCGGCGGTATGACGGACGAGAAGGCCGGCGCGGAACTGGAGATGCCGGACGGAAGGCGGGTCACCCGGACCGGGGACGTGAACCGCGAGATCCGCGAGATTCTGGGAGTGGACCGAAAACAGTTTTCTCAGATCGCAATGATCGCGCAGGGGGACTTCCTGAAGCTTTTGCTGGCGGATACGAGGGAGCGTCAGGGGATTTTTCGCAGAATTTTCCGGACCGATCACTATCAGGATCTGCAAAAAAGTCTCCGGGAGGCGGCCGACGGGTTAAAACGAAGCTACGAAGAAGCCAGTGCTTCGCTGGAACGGCATATCCGGAGCGTGCGCTGGGAAGAGGAAGGGGCGGCCGATCGGCCTGCGGAGGAAGTCCTACGGCGGCTGGAAGAATTTCTGGCGAGGGATCAGGAGGAGGCGGGCAGCGGGGATAAGCGGGCGCGGGAGATCGAGGCGGAATTGGAAGAGGTCGGAGGTCTGCTCGTGAAGGCGGAAGAATATCGGAAGCTGGCGGATTCCTTGACGGAGCTTGAGAGGGAGCGCGGGGCGGCTAAAGCCGATTGGGAAGCGAGCGAAGAACGCTGGGAAGCCTGCGAAAAAGAACGTCCCGCGATCGAGAAGCTGGGGCAGGAGATCCTCGCCCTGGAAAATAAGATGGGCGAATACGACGCTTTGGAGGCGAAGGAGGCGGAGCGGGAGAGGCAGCAGAAAGAGATCGAGGCGCTTAACGTTTCTTTTCGGGAATCCGGCCGCAAGGCGGAGGAGACGGAGCGGCTTTTAAGGGAAATGAAGGAGGAATTAAAAACCCTGAAGGAGGCCGGGGAAAAACGGGAGCGGACGCTGTTTTTGCGGAAGGAACTGGAAGCTTATCGGGAGGACGTTCGGGGACTGGAGGAGGCAAAACGTTCCCGGGAAACGGCTCTTAAGGAGGACCGGGAGGCGGAGGATGCGCTGGCCGGGAAAACCGAAGAATTCCGGAGGCTTCAAAAAGAGCTTCAGGACAGCGAAGAGGCCTGCGCCGCCGTAGAGCGGCTTACGCTGGAACGAAAGGCGGCGGAGGAAGTCTGCGGGGAGCTGGAAGCGCTTCTTCGGCAGATCGACCGGTATCTGGAAGGCCGGAAAGAACAGGAGGAAGCCAAAGCCAGGTATCGGAAGGCGGAAGAGAGATCCAGGAGGCTTCAGGCGGAATATAACGGGAAGAATCAGTTGTTCCTGGACGGACAGGCCGGTATATTGGCGGAGCGTTTGCGGGAGGGCGCGCCCTGCCCGGTCTGCGGTGCGACCAGGCATCCGGATCCGGCGGCGCTTCGCCGGGAAATCCCGTCTGAGAGCGAATGCGAGAGGAGCCGCAGGGCCTTTGAGGAGGCTTCCAGGGAGGCGGCTCTTGCCAGCAGAGCGGCCGGCGAGAAGAACGGGGATATATCCAGGCAGGAGGAAACACTGAAAGAACGCTTGAGAAAATGGACCGGAGAAGAGGCGATACCGGGAGGGACGGCGCGGGTACAGGCTTTGCAGGCGGAGAAGAAAGAAGCGCTGGACGTTCTGAAGCGGCGGATCGCGAAGGCAAAAGAACGGGCCGCCAAACAGACGGCCGTGAAAGAATGTTTTTCCCGGGCGGAGGAAGCGCGCGCGGCCGGGGAGAAGGAGCGGGAAGCGAAGAAACAGGCGCTTGTTTTGGCGGAGCGAAAGATGAGCGGCCGGGAAGGCGCCGTAATAACCAGAAGGAAGATTTTGGAAGACAAGTTCGGCGGGGAAGCCGGGGATTGGCGGGAAGAACTCTCGGGCTGGCAGACCGATCCGGAGGGCGCGCTAAAGAAATTAAGGAAGTATATGGAGGAGGAAGAGCGGCGCATAAGACGAAAGGAAGCGTGCGAGAAGCAGATTCCGGAGGCCGAGGCGCGTTTACAGGAGGAAACGCTTGTCGTTTCGCGGGTGAAGGAGCAGATGGCGGCGGCCCGCGTCCGAGAAGAAGAACTGGCGAAGCAGAAGCGGGTTATGGAAGAGAGGCTGCCTTTTCCGCGCCGGAACGAAGCGCGGGTTTATAAGGATCGTTTGTCGGAGCGGCAGCAGGAAGCGCTCAACAGGCAGAAACAGTGTGAAGAGGCGCGGGGCGGCCGGGAGAGAAAGCTGGCCGACTTAAACGGCCGGATCGGGCAGGCCAAAAAACAGCTTGCCGCCATGGGCCGGATAGAGGAGGGGAAAGAGCGGGCCCGCAGGGAGAAGCTTCTTAAGGAAAAGGAGGATCTGTCAAAGCGGGAAAGAGAGCGGAGTATTCGGCTGGAGGCTAACCGGGCCGCCCTGGCCGATATCCGGGAATGCCGGATTGCATGCCTGGCGGCGGAGAAGAAATGGGGCTGGGTAAAAGCGCTGGCGGATACGGCCGGCGGCCGGCTGGATAAAAAAGAAAAGATCATGCTCGAAACGTATATTCAGACGACGTTTTTCGAACGGATCGTCGGGCGGGCCAATCTGCGTTTCCTGGTGATGTCCGACGGCCGGTACGAACTTGCCCGGCGGGCGGAGGCGGCCAACAATCAAAGCCAGAGCGGGCTGGAGCTGGATGTGATCGATCATTACAACGGCAGCCGGCGCAGCGTGAAGACCCTGTCGGGCGGGGAAGCCTTCGAGGCGTCTTTGTCGCTGGCTCTGGGACTGGCGGATGAAATTCAGTCTTCGGCCGGCGGGGTCCGTTTGGATACGATGTTTGTGGACGAAGGTTTCGGCTCGCTGGATGAGGAGGCTCTCAGGCAGGCGATCCGGGCGTTGGAAGGGTTGGCCGAGGGCAGCCGTCTGGTCGGAATCATTTCTCATGTACCGGAGCTGAAGGCCCGTATCGATCGCCAGATCGTAGTAACGAAGGAGAATACCGGCAAAAGCCGGGTCACGATTTTGAATCAGGAGGACTTATGAATCCATATATATTAAGCTGCTGTTCGACGGCGGATCTGACAGAAGAACATTTTAAGAAGCGGGATATCTCTTATATCTGTTTTCACTTTGAGCTGAACGGGAAGACCTATCCCGACGATCTGGGGAAATCGATCCCTTTCGAGGATTTTTACCGGACCATGGCCGAGGGGGCGGATACGAAAACCTCCCAGATCAACGCGGACGAATTTGAGCGGTATTTTGAGCCTTTTTTGCGGGAAGGGAAGGACATTTTTCACGTGTGCCTTTCCTCGGGGATCTCCGGCGTGATCAATTCGGCGATGCTGGCGAAACGGGAGCTGGAGGAGAGATATCCGGAGCGTAAGATTTACGTGGTGGATTCTCTGGGCGCTTCTTCGGGCTACGGCCTTCTGATGGATAAGCTGGCCGACCTCCGGGACGAGGGAAAGCCGGTCGGCGAGCTTTACGACTGGGCGGAAGCCAACAAGTTAAAATTGCATCACTGGTTTTTCTCGACCGATCTGACGTTCTATATCAGGGGCGGTCGGATTTCCAAAACGTCCGGGCTGATCGGAAGCGTTCTGGATATCTGCCCTCTGCTGAATATGGACAATCTGGGACGCTTGATTCCCAGGTTTAAGATCCGCACAAAGAAGAAAGTAATCCGCACCATCGTGGATAAGATGGAGGCTTACGCGGAGGACGGTCCGGATTATTCCGGCAAATGCTATATTTCCCATTCTGCGTGCAAAGAGGACGCCGAAGCGGTGGCGAAGCTGGTGGAGGAGCGTTTTCCGAAATTAAACGGTAAGGTAGAGATTTATTATATAGGGACGACGATCGGAAGCCATACGGGTCCCGGGACGGTAGCCCTGTTCTTCTGGGGGAGTGAAAGGACCGAATAGGAAAGGGGATTTTATGAAAGCATTGGTGATCGCGGAGAAACCGTCGGTGGCCCGGGATATCGCGCGGGTCTTAAAATGCGCGCAGAACCGAAACGGGGCGATCGAGGGGGCGGATTATATCGTAACCTGGGGGCTGGGGCATCTGGTTACGCTGGCGGAACCGGAGGATTACGACGAAAAATATCGGGAATGGCGGATAGAGGATCTTCCGATGATGCCCGACGTGTTCCGTCTGGAGGTGATCCGGCAGACGGCGAAGCAGTACCAGGCGGTGAAAAACCAGATCCGCCGGCCGGACGTGGGGGAAATCATTATTGCCACGGACGCGGGCCGGGAGGGCGAGCTGGTGGCGCGTCTGATCTTAAAAAAGGCGGAGGCGAAGAAGCCGGTAAAAAGGCTTTGGATCTCGTCGGTCACGGATAAGGCTATTCGGGAAGGGTTTGCCCGATTAAAAGACGGGAAGGAATACGAACATTTGTACGACGCGGCCATGTGCCGGGCGGAGGCGGACTGGCTGGTCGGCATGAACGCCACGAGGGCCCTGACCTGCAAGTATAACGCCTCCCTCTCCTGCGGACGGGTCCAGACGCCGACGCTGGCTATGATCGCGGGCCGGGAGGAGGAGATCCGCTCGTTCGCGCCGAGGACCTATTACGGGATTCGGGCCGTTTCGTCCCGGCCGGCGTTAAGTCTCGTCTGGCAGGAGGAGAAAAGCGGCAGCAGCCGATCTTTTGATCGGGCCGGAATGGAGAGGCGTCTGGCGGGATTTCGGGGCCTTTCCGGTGTTGTGGAGGAAGTGAAGCGGACCGGGAAGAAGAATCCGCCGCCTCTTTTGTACGATCTGACGGAGCTTCAGAGGGAGGCGAACCGCCGCTACGATTATTCGGCGAAGGAGACGTTGAATCTCACGCAGAGGCTGTATGAGATTCACAAGGTGCTGACGTATCCCCGTACGGATTCGCGTTATTTGACGAGCGATATTCTGGCGACGATTCCGGAACGGCTTGCCGCCTGTTCGGTGGGACCGTATAAGAAACCGGCGGGGCGTCTTAAGAACCAGCCGCCGCTCAGGCCGGCGTTTTTTGTGAACGACGCGAAGGTGTCGGACCACCATGCGATTATTCCGACGGAACAGTATGTGCAGATGGATCACATGACCGTGGACGAACGTCGGATTTACGACCTGGTGGTGCGGCGTTTTCTGGCGGTCCTTTACCCGGCCGAGGAATACGAGCAGGTTTTTTTGAGAGTGCGGGTAGGAGACGGGATTTTTACGGCTCAGGGGCGGATTGAGAAAACACCCGGCTGGCGTGCGGTGTACGAGACGCTTCCGGAAGAGGGCGAGGAGGCGAACGGGCCGTGTTCCCTGCCGGAATTGAGGAAAGGGGATGTGCTGGAGGGGCTTACGTTTTCTTTGACGGAAGGGAAAACGAAGCCGCCGGCGCCGTTCACGGAAGCGACCCTTTTGTCGGCGATGGAAAACCCGGCCGCGTTTCTGGAAAGCAGAGATTCCACGGCGGCGAAAACGTTGAAGGAAACGGGCGGGCTCGGTACGGTGGCGACGCGGGCCGATATCATTGAAAAACTGTTTGCGTCGGGGTTGTTGGAGAAGAAGGGGAAGGAGATTTTCCTGACTTCCAAGGCAAAACAGCTTCTTACGCTGGCGCCGGAAGATCTGAAGAAACCGGAGCTGACGGCGGATTGGGAGCAGAAATTGTCCGAGATTGCGAAAGGCCGCCGGGAACGGACGGCTTTCATGGCGGATATCCGGCGGTATGCCGGGGAGCTGGTGGAAGAAATCAAAGGCGGCGAGGGAAGTTTTCGCCATGATAATCTGACCAATACCCGCTGCCCTTCGTGCGGGAAACGGATGCTGCTCGTTAGGGGTAAGAACAGCGAAAGGCTGGTCTGTCAGGATCGAAACTGCGGCTATAAAGAAACCGTCGCGAGGCAGACGAACGCCCGCTGCCCGGTGTGCCATAAACGGATGGAACTTAAGGGCAAGGGCGACGGGCAGATCTTCGTCTGCGCCTGCGGGCATAAGGAAAAGCTGAAAGCGTTTCAGGAACGGCGGAAGAAAGAAGGGGCCGGGGTGTCCAAAAAGGATGTGGCAAAGTATCTGAATCGGCAGAAGAAGGAAGAAAAGGAGCCGTTAAACAATGCGTTCGCGCAGGCATTGTCGGGGCTTCGGCTGGAGGAGACGGATTCACGGAACGATAAACGGTAAAACGCGGTAGTCAAGACCACCGGCTAAGTCGATGGTCTTGACTGCGTGGCGCTGCTGAAGAAGCTGGGTGTGCTGTAACAGGAAAGAGCAGTACACTGCCTGGCTTTACGATGATGATGAAATTAAAAATACAGGGAATGACTTTTCAGGTGTTTCATGGTAGAATAGAATAAAAGACGGAAGGTATGCGATGCGTAAATTGAAGGTTTATCTGGACACCTCAGTGGTCAGCTACCTGTATCAGCCTGACACACCGGAAAAAATGAAAGATACGCTGGAATTGTGGGAACTGTTCAGATAGGGACGCTATGAAGTGTACATCTCTGATATCGTGCTGAATGAGATCAGCGGATGCATCCAGGAAAAGCTGGATATCCTTCTTGGCTATCTGAAACAGGTTCAGTACCATCTGATCTACACGGATGAGGATACAGTAGAGCTGGCGGAGAAATTCATTGATTTTGGTACCGTCGCTTGACAAGGACACACACGGTCGAAAAAAGATAAAATTCAGCCCCTGCTGCGTTACTTTCACTACGCGTACGTCCGGTACGCGACTCTCAAGTGCCTGGCAGGGACTGAATTTTATTTCTTTTCGACTCACCGACCCTGACCGATGCCGATG
>JAAWBX010000022.1 GCA_022792885.1 Lachnospiraceae bacterium | reverse complement strand
TCATGGTAAAATAGAGGACCAGAGAGAGGTATGCATACATAAGAGTGTTGACAAGCAGGCGGTCTCTGCCCTGGGTCCTCCATCTCCTGAAAAAGACGAAAGCATATAGGAAAACCAACATTGTAAAATCTATGAAATATTTTATCAGGTACTTCATTGCATCATTTCTTTCCACTTACCGTTATATTCAAATTGCGATTTGTTACACCCCAAGTATACCACCAATACGAATGACATTCAATCCTCATATATAGGTGCTGATAGTAGTGGCAAGCAATGCGCCGGTATATACCTGGCGCAGCTTGTTGGTGGCCGACGGCCCCCGGTGCATCGGCGCAGCTTCGCCCGATGCCCAAGCCGCTGGTGGCGTCTGCTGGTCTGTCCATACTGGGCAGGGAAGGTGTGCGTCAGGTGGAGTCGCCCCTGGAGGGCGCACGATGGCTGCAGACCATACAACCATCAGCCGATGACGGTGGTGAGTAAGTGCATTCTTAGGAGGGGGCCTATAAAGAGGAAGGAGCGCCTAGGTCGTCCCCAGACGCTCTCGCTTTGCTTTCTTCCTGCTGGTTGATCACCGCTTTTCCAGGCTGTGAAATGATTATATCTGATTAGCCATCACTGTTGTATCTCTTCTTTAATCACAACAATTGTACTTAAAGCTGAATCCGGGGTGAGAAAATCCATCCCGAAATTAAATGCTTACTATGAAGAGGTTAGAAGCATGAAACCGAATAAGGATAATCTACCGCAGGAGATTTTTTATTTAATTGCGTAACCGTTGTATGATTTAAATTGCACGGGACAAATAACTGTTCGTGAGTCGAATAAGGGATATTGTCTTGGAGGGTTTGGGAGTTATCGGAAAATGCGACGGTTGCTATACCCTGCGCGCGGTCGGGCAGAACCCGGCCTGTGTGGATGCCTGCCTCCGGCGAAGACAAAGCCGGCTTTTCGCATCCGGACGAAGGAAATCGGGAAAATGAAAAATCCGGTAAAAAAGATTTATAAAGATGTCCTTTTTCGTTGTCAGCCGGCGTTCGTGGGAATGATAATGGCGGCTTTTAATCGGCTGGTTTTTCGCCGGGTTCATTTTGGATCTTCAATTCGAAAATATTTTTATGATAATCAAGCAATCCTTCTTTTTTCATACGCCCTAGTTCTTTGGACAGGGCGCTGCGATCGAGATTTAGATAGTCCGCTAACTGTTGACGGTTGAAGGGGGTCGCAATTTTGTGGGATCCCTGCTCCCGGATCAGAAAGGAGAAGTAAGATAGGAGGCGTTCCCGTATGGTTTTCGGGGAAGTGTGGAGGCTTCTTCGGGAAAGCTGAAGGTTTTTTTGCGCGCAGATAGTCATCAGGTTCCGAAGTAAACGGTTTTGTGTGTCGGAACGATTTTGAGAATTGAATAGCTCCGGTACCCGGATAAACAGGATCTCGCAGGGCTCATTGGCCGTGACATGGATCATCAACGGCTCTTCTGGGATACAGGCGTAAGCTTCCGCAAAGATATCTCCGGTGTAGGCGATGTCGAGGATGTTTTGATTTCCGCGGAAATCGTAGAATCCGATTCGGACGCTCCCGGAAAGCACCAGGCCGATCTGAGTGATAATCGTACCTTCTTCGTAGATGACAGCGTCTTTTTTATAAGAGAGAGGCCGAAGATTCCACTGTTCCGTGATCCGGCGGATGTCCTTTTCGGAGCACCCCTGAAACAAGGAAGTCCGGGAAAGAAAGCTCAGATTCATAAAAACCTCACTTTCGTGGTCAAAACCACATACTTTTTGGAAACATTGTAGTATATTGATACCGGAATATCAAGGAGGGTTTATGATAAGAAGAATTATAAAAATCGAAGAAGAAAAATGTAACGGCTGCGGGCTTTGTGTGAAAGCCTGTCATGAGGGCGCAATCGAGCTCATTGACGGAAAGGCGAAGCTTACCCGGGAGGATTACTGCGACGGATTGGGTGATTGTCTTCCTGAATGTCCCGGCGGCGCAATCACGTTTGAGGAGCGGGAAGCCCCGGCTTATGATAAGGAAGCAGTCCTTGCGGCTCAGAGAAAGACGGCCGAGAAGGCCGGAGTAAAAAATCAGGAGTCTGTTTCGGAAGGGCCGGCAGTTTCGCGATTGGCTCAGTGGCCCTGTCAGCTTAAACTGGTCCCGGTGGACGCTCCGTATTTTAAGGGGGCGGAACTGTTGATTGCGGCGGATTGTACCGCTTATGCGTATGCGGGGATTCATGAAGATTATATGAAAGACAGGGTTACGTTGATCGGATGCCCGAAGTTGGATTCCGTGGATTACAGTGAGAAACTTCTGAAGATTTTAAAGGGCAGCGATATTTCGGGAGTTACAGTTTTGCGCATGGAGGTTCCCTGCTGCGGCGGGCTGGAAATGGCGGTTAAAAAGGCGCTGCAAAATTGCGGGCGTTTCATTCCCTGCCGGGTGGTAACGATATCTACGGAAGGCAGCGTTCGGTCATCCGATAATTTCCTTCTGTCTTCTTATATACGTTAGGTTATTGCAGTCTTAACTCTTCCTCCCAGATCTTTCTCAGCCTTTCCAGCGAGAAAGCGGCGTTGGCCGGGCTTGTGGAGGGGAGGGGAAGGATCTCCCTTCCGGTTTTCGGCTGGCAGTATTTTCGGTATAGCTGACAGGCTTTGGCTCCGTTTCCGTAGATCCGTTCAATGGGGGCCCGGGTCAGAAGGCCCGGCAGGTCGCAGGGGACGACATTTTTGATGGAGCTGTCGCTGGAACCGATGATGTCGCAGCTTTGTATGACGTCCCACAGGGCGATTTTATTGGCGAGAAGGAGTTCGCGTTTTTCTCCGATATTCTCCGGAAGGGAAGAATTTGTCAAAAGAGCCAGCAGTTTCCAGAAACGGTTCTGAGGATGTCCGTAGTAAAATTGTGCTTCTCTGGATTTGACCGAGGGAAGGGAGCCCAGGATCAGGATTCGGGAGTTTTTATCAAAGACCGGTTCAAAGGTATGGACGACGTGTTCGTAGGAGGCCATGAGAATTCCTTTCTATAAATATGGTACAAAAATTGTAGCATAAAAGCGGAGAAAAATCGATTAAAAAATAAGGGATTTGTTTCTTTCGGAGGAATTTTCACAAGGGTGAACTTTCGCTTGACAGGGATTCGGGCTTCTGTTAAAATGAATAAAAATATGGGAAAATGCGTGGAAGAGGAATAGTACATTCCGACCGGTCTTCAGAGAGCTGTCGCCTGGTGCGAGGCAGCAGAAGGGAAGAATGGAACTCGCCTCGGAGCGGCTGCCCCAAACCGGATCCGGAACGGATCGTTTTTGCCGCGGAAGGCGTGGCGGAGGACCCGGGAGTAGGCGCAGACGGATGCCCCGCCGTTATCCGGGGGAGGATATAAGACGCGAAGGCGTCCGTATCCGGTTAAGTGCGCATTGTGCGAACCTGAGTGGTACCGCGTGAGCCTGATTTAAAAGAGTGGCTTTCGTCTCGGAGGATATCATGATTTGATATCGGAGGAGGCGGAAGCTTTTTTGTTGTCATGTATTCGACGGAAGCTGCCGGTTCCTGCCCGCAAAAAAGAATGGAGAAAAGGAGATCAGACAGAATGAAGTATGTGAATCGTTACAGAAGACAATATTTTATGCCGCCGGTAACCTGTATGGAATGGGCGAAGAAGGATCATATCGAGAAGGCACCGCTCTGGTGCAGTGTGGATTTAAGGGATGGAAACCAGGCTCTGATCGTCCCCATGACGCTGGAACAGAAGCTGGATTTTTTTAAACTTCTGGTTGAGATCGGTTTTAAGGAGATCGAGGTGGGTTTTCCGGCGGCTTCCGATACCGAGTATGAATTTTTGCGGGCTCTGATCGACCGGAACCTGATTCCGGAGGATGTGACGATTCAGGTATTGACCCAGGCCAGGGAACATATTATCCGAAAAACGTTCGAGGCATTAAAAGGGGCGAAAAAAGCAATCGTTCATCTGTATAATTCCGTTTCTCTGGCTCAGAGGGAGCAGGTGTTCCGCAAATCAAAGGAAGAGATCAAGGCGATTGCCGTTGAGGGAGCGAAACTTCTGAAAGATCTGACGGACGAAACAAACGGGAATTATCAGTTTGAGTACAGCCCCGAGAGTTTTACCGGCGCGGAGCCGGAGTATTCCCTGGAGGTCTGCAACGCGGTTTTGGATGTATGGAAGCCGACGGGGGAGAACAAGGCGATCGTCAATTTGCCGGTGACGGTGCAGTTGTCGATGCCTCACGTGTACGCCCAGCAGATCGAGTATATGAGCACCCATATGAAATACCGGGAAAACGTGGTATTGTCGATTCATCCGCATAACGACAGAGGGTGCGGTGTGGCCGATACGGAGATGGGGATTCTGGCAGGAGCCGACCGGGTGGAAGGAACGTTGTTCGGAAACGGAGAGCGTACGGGGAATGTGGATCTGGTCACGGTGGCTATGAATCTGTATTCACAGGGCGTGGAGCCGGGACTGGATTTTACGGATATGCCGCACATTTGCGAGATCTATGAGCGGAATACCAATATGCATGTGTACGAGAGGAATCCTTACTGCGGCGCGCTGGTATTTGCGGCCTTCTCCGGATCGCATCAGGATGCGATCGCCAAGGGTATGAAGTGGATCGAGGAGGAGCGGCCGGGCACATGGACCGTGCCTTACCTTCCGATCAATCCGAAAGATATCGGGCGCAATTATGACGCGGATGTGATTCGGATCAACAGCCAGTCCGGCAAGGGCGGCGTGGGGTATGTACTGGAGAAGCATTTCGGGTTGAATCTGCCGGCGAAGATGCGGGAGGCCGTCGGGTACGCCGCGAAGGCGGTTTCCGATGAGCAGAATAAAGAATTGAAACCGGCGGAGATTTTTGAGGTGTTCAAGGCTAAATTTGAGAATATTTCCGAACCTTTCAAGATCACGGAAGTGCATTTTAATCGGGAAAACGGCATGACGGCCGAGGTACATTCGGAATACAGGGGCGAGTACAAAATTACGTGCGCGGCGGGGAACGGCCGTCTGGATTCCGTGAGCAACGCGCTTTTGAAAGCGTACGACCTGGAGTATGAGTTGATCACATATCAGGAGCACGCGTTGGAGCGCAGTTCCAGTTCCCGGGCGATCGCTTATGTGGGAATCCAGACGCCGGACGGGCGGCAGCATTGGGGCGCCGGGGTGAATCCGGATATTATTCAGGCTTCCATCGACGCGCTTTTAACGGCGATCAATCATTCGGCGGTCTAAAAGGAGGTCGAAAAAGGACGCTAATTCTTTACAATTCCGCGATTTATGATATACTGATATCATACCGCCGCCTGGCAGGGGCGTGTGTCCTTGTCAGGCGGCGCTGTGTAGAATGAAATAAGGCAGGATATGGGATTATGGAGAAAGCAAGACGGGTTTTGCTGAAACTCAGCGGGGAAGCCCTGGCCGGCCCGAATAAGACCGGTTTTGATGAAGCGACTGTGAAGGATGTTGCTCGCCAGGTGAAGGACGCGGCCGGGGCCGGCGTGCAGATCGGCGTTGTGATCGGCGGCGGGAATTTCTGGCGGGGGCGTTCGAGTAACGCGATCGACCGGACGAAGGCGGATCAGATCGGAATGCTGGCTACGGTAATGAACGCGATTTATGTGTCGGAGATCTTCCGCTCGGAAGGGATGAAGACACAGATCCTGACGCCGTTTGCCTGCGGTTCGATGACGAAGTTGTTCTCCAAGGACGAGGCGAACGCCTGCCTGGAGGAAGGGAAGATTGTATTTTTTGCGGGCGGGACCGGCCATCCGTATTTTTCAACCGATACGGGTGTTGCTCTGCGGGCGATTGAGATGGAGGCCGATGTGATTCTTCTCGCGAAGTCGATTGACGGCGTGTATGACAGCGATCCGAACGTGAATCCGAATGCGAGGAAGTATGACCGGATCTCCATTCAGGAAGTTATTGATCAGAATCTCGGAGTGGTGGATATGACGGCTTCCGTAATGTGCAAGGAGAACCGGATGCCCATGGCGGTTTTCAGCCTGAAAGAGGAGAACGGCATTGCCCTGGCGATGAAGGGAGAGATCCATGGTACGGTCGTAACCGTGGAGGAATAAAGGGAGGACAGATCGATGGATGAATTGATATTAACCTATGAAGAAAAGATGGAGAAGACAATCAAGGCGTTGCTCTCCGATTATGTATCGATTCGGGCGGGCCGCGCGAATCCTCATGTGCTGGACAAGCTGAGAGTGGATTATTACGGGGTGCCGAGCACGATCCAGCAGGTGGCCAACGTTTCCGTTCCGGAACCGAGGATGCTTTTGATACAGCCCTGGGAGAAGAGTCTGATCAAACTGATCGAGAAGGCGATTCAGACTTCGGATATCGGGATCAATCCCCAGAATGACGGCTCGGTCATCCGGCTGACGTTTCCGGAGATGACGGAGGACCGCAGAAAAGAGCTGGCAAAGGATGTAAAGAAGAAGGGTGAGAACGCGAAAGTAGCGATTCGCAACATCCGCAGGGACGCCAACGACGCGATCAAGAAGATGAACAAGGCCGGCGAGATCTCCGAGGACGAGCAGAAGCAGGGCGAGGATGAGATTCAGAAGATGACGGACAAATATATTGCTCAGATTGATAAAGAAGTCGATTTGAAGAGCAAGGAGATTGTTACCGTTTAATAAGGGGAGAACAGAAGAAGCGGGGGGAGAGTGAGAAGCCTCCCGCTTTCTGGTTGCCGGGCTTTTGAGAGGGCGGTCGGCCGCGCGGTTTAGGCAGCCCGGAGACAAAACGTTCGAACCGGATAAAGAGGGAAGAACATGGATGAAACAAAACTTAAGATTCCGGAACATGTGGCGATTATCCTGGACGGGAACGGGCGCTGGGCGAAGCGAAAAGGCCTGCTCAGGCACATGGGGCATGTGGAAGGCTGCAAGACGGTGGAGCGTCTTGTGGAGGACGCGGCCCGCTTGGGGATCCGTTATTTGACGGTTTACGGATTTTCTACGGAAAACTGGAAACGCTCAGAAGAAGAGGTAAGCGGTTTGATGCAGCTGTTTCGTTATTATATGGTGCGGTTGCTGAAGAGCGCTAAGAAGAATAATGTCCGGGTAAAGGTGATCGGCGACCGGAGCCGGTTCGATCGGGATATTATTGAAGGTTTGAACGCGCTGGAGGGCGAGACGGAGAAAAATACGGGCCTTACGTTCGTGATCGCCGTGAATTACGGAGGCCGGGATGAGATCGTCCGGGGCGTCCGCCGGCTGGCGGCGGATATTCGGGCGGGACGGCTTTCGCCGGAGCAGGTGGATGAAACCTGCCTGACGGCTTATCTGGATACGGCCGGGATGCCGGATCCGGATCTTCTGATTCGGACCGGCGGGGAACAGCGGCTGTCCAATTATCTTCTCTGGCAGATGGCTTACACGGAATTTTATTTTACGGATGTGTACTGGCCGGATTTTAATAAAGAGGAATTGATAAAAGCCATCGAAAAATATAATAAAAGGGAGCGGCGTTTCGGCGGTGTGTGAGTGCCGGTCGGACGTCTGAAGACAGAATGTTTAAGACAAGACTCATAAGCGGAATTGTGCTGGTGATCGTGATGGGCGCGCTTTTAACCGTGGGAGGGGATTTTCTCTGGGGGGCGCTCATTGTGATCTCTTTGATTGGCATGTTTGAATTGTATCGGGTGGTGAAAATGGAGCAGACGCTGCTGGGCGTGGCCGGGTATCTGGCCGCGGCCTGGTATGCGCTGTGGCTGCGTCTGACCTGTTCGGAGGTCACGCCGGTTTTTGCGATCGGGGTTTTGGTGGCCATGCTGACGATTTATGTGTTTACATTCCCGAGATTCCATGCGAATCAGGTAATGACGGCATACTTTGGCGTTTTTTATGTGGCGGTGATGTTGTTTTATCTTTACCGAATCCGACTTTTGGATGAGGGATATCTGATCTGGCTGGTTTTTCTTGCCTCCTGGGGGTGCGATACCTGCGCGTATTGTACGGGAATGCTGTTCGGCAGGCATAAACTGGCGCCGGTTTTAAGCCCGAAGAAGTCCGTGGAGGGCGCGTTGGGGGGGATCGCCGGGGCGGCGCTTCTGGGTTTTGTGTTCGGCCGGGCGTGTCAGGACGTACTGGTCGGGATTTTTCCGGATCCGGCTGCGGCCTGCGCCGGGATCTGCGCGGTTTCTTCGGTGATTTCCCAGGTCGGTGATCTGGCGGCTTCCGCGATTAAGAGGAATCACGAGGTGAAAGATTACGGGAATCTGATTCCCGGTCACGGCGGGATCCTGGACCGCTTTGACAGTGTGATTTTTGTGGCGCCGGTTATTTTCTATGCGATTTCCTGGTGGGCGTTATAGGAAGGCGGCCGGGGATTTTGCGGCGGAGAAAGGGGAGAGATACATGAGGAAAGTGGCCATATTGGGCTCTACCGGTTCGATCGGGACCCAGGCGCTTGAAATCGTCCGCGCGAACGGGGACATTCAGGTGACGGCATTGACGGCCGCCCGGAATATCGAGAAGCTGGAGGCTCAGATTCGGGAGTTTAAGCCGAGGCTGGCGGCCGTGTGGGAGAAGGAAGCGGCGGAGATTTTGAGAGGACGGATCGCGGACCTGGGGATTCCGGTGTATGCCGGGATGGAAGGCATGCTGGCGGCGGCCGGGGAGACGGATGCTCAGATCGTCGTGACGGCGGTGGTAGGGATGATCGGTATTCTCCCTACGCTGCGCGCGATTCAAAACGGCAAGGACATTGCGCTGGCGAATAAGGAGACGCTGGTGACGGCCGGGCATCTCATTATGCCTTTGGCAGAAGAGAAGCAGGTTCGGATTTTGCCGGTGGATTCGGAACACAGCGCGATATTTCAGGCCCTGAACGGGGAGAATAGAAAAGAGATCGCAAATTTGTGGATCACGGCTTCCGGCGGTCCGTTTTTGGGACGAACGAGGGAGGAGCTTAAAACGGTCCGGCTTGAGGACGCATTGAAGCATCCGAACTGGGTAATGGGGAAGAAGATCACGATCGATTCGTCCACGCTGGTCAACAAGGGCCTGGAGGTCATGGAAGCCAGATGGCTTTTTGGAGTTCCCATGGATCGGATCCGGGTGGTTATACAGCCGAAGAGTATCATTCATTCCATGGTGGAATTTTTGGACGGCGCCGTGATGGCTCAGTTGGGAACTCCGGATATGAAGCTTCCGATTCAATATGCTCTCTATTATCCGGAGAGGAGGCCGCTTTCGGGGCGGCTGGATTTCTGGCAGCTTTCTGAGATCGCGTTTGCGAAGCCGGATACGGATACGTTTAAGGGCCTGCGGCTGGCTTACGAGGCCGGGAGGCAGGAGGGGACGCTGCCTACCGTGTTTAACGCGGCGAACGAGTGGGCGGTGGCCCGTTTTCTGGAGGGGAAGATCGGATATCTGGATATCGCGGATCGGATCGAACATATGATGATGCGGCACGACAACAGGAAACACCCTTCTCTGGAAGAGATTCTTGAAACGGAGAAGCGGACCTGCGAGTGTCTGGATGTATGGCTGGCAAAAAAGAGTTAGAGAGGGTTTTTCATGAATATTCTGAACATTTTATTGGCCGTCCTGGTATTCAGCCTGCTGGTGGTAACGCATGAACTGGGGCATTTTCTGCTGGCAAAGAAAAACGGAGTGGGCGTGCCGGAGTTCTGTATCGGATTCGGCCCGAAGCTTCTGTGTTTTGAAAAAGGAGGGACGGAGTATTCGCTTCGCCTGATTCCTTTTGGCGGGGCCTGCATTATGGAAGGGGAGGATGAGGATTCGGACGCGGAGAACTCTTTTCCGAAAAAATCTCCCTGGGCCAGGCTCTCCATTCTGGCGGCGGGGCCGTTTTTTAATTTTCTGACCGCGTATATTCTGGCCGTGGTAGTCATCGGGACGGTGGGGATCGATAAACCTTATCTTTCCGCGGTGCCGGAAGGGATGCCGGCGGAGGAGGCCGGCCTTCTGGAAGGGGATCTGATCACCCGTATGAACGGCAAAACCATAAAGTCCTATCGGGACGTTTCTTTGTTTTTCATGAATTACGACGGGAAAGACGAGATTACGGTCGGCTATGAGCGGGACGGCAAGGCGGGGGAGACGGTGTTTCGACCGGCTTATGACGAAGAGCGGAATACCTATTACATGGGAGTTTCGGTCTATACGTACCGGAGACCGGTGGATCACGTGCTGGAAGCGCTGGGCCTCGGCTTTCATGAGGTGAAATACTGGATGGAATATACCTGGGCTTCTCTGGGGATGCTTTTTACCGGTCGGGTTCCGGTAACGGAGCTCTCCGGTCCGGTCGGCATCGTTTCGGTGGTGAACGATGTGGTGGAGGAGAGCAAAACGGACGGTGCATTCTACGTCTTCATCAATCTGGCCAATATTTCTCTGCTTTTGTCGGTCAATTTGGGAGTTATGAATCTGCTTCCGTTTCCGGCTTTGGACGGCGGACGAATTCTGTTTATCCTGTTTGAACTGATCCGGGGAAAACCGGTTCCGAGCGAGAAGGAAGGAATCGTGCATATGGTCGGGATGGTTCTTTTGATGCTTTTGATGACGTTTGTTTTTTACAATGATATCGTGCGTCTGATCGGGCGATAAGGAGGAGAAGGATGAGAGAACGTACAAAAGTGGTGCGGATCGGAGACGTGCCGATCGGCGGAGGGAATCCGATACGGATCCAGTCGATGTGTAATACGAAGACCGAGGATGTGGAAGCCACGACGGCGCAGATTCTGGCGCTGGAGAAAGCCGGGTGCGAGATTATCCGCTGCGCGGTTCCGACGAAGGAAGCGGCTTTTGCTCTGTCGAAGATCCGGGAACGGATTCACATCCCTTTGGTGGCGGATATTCATTTCGACTATCGGCTGGCGATCGCGGCGATGGAAAACGGCGCCGATAAAATTCGCATCAATCCCGGGAATATCGGCGGGGAGGAAGCGGTGCGCGCGGTTGTCGCGCGGGCGAAGGCGCTTCATGTGCCGATCCGCGTCGGCGTCAACAGCGGTTCGCTGGAGAAAGAACGGATCGGGAAGTATGGCGGCGTCACGGCGGAGGGGTTGGTGGAGAGCGCGCTTTTAAAGACCCGGATGATTGAAAAGATGGGATATGACAATCTGGTTATCAGTATCAAATCTTCCGATGTGCGGATGTGTGTCAGGGCTCATGAGCAGATTGCCGACCGCACGGATTATCCGCTCCATGTGGGGATTACCGAGGCCGGGACTTTATTTGCCGGTAATATCCGGTCGGCGGTGGGCCTTGGCCTGATTCTGTATCAGGGCATCGGGGATACGATCCGGGTGTCTTTGACGGGGGATCCCTTGGAAGAAGTGAAAAGCGCAAAGGAGATTTTGCGGACGCTCGGCCTTAGAAAAGGCGGAATTGAGGTAGTGTCCTGTCCGACCTGCGGAAGGACCCGAATCGACCTGATCGGTCTGGCCTCCCGGGTGGAGACTATGGCGGCGGCTTATGACGACCTGTCGATGAAGGTGGCGGTTATGGGCTGCGTGGTAAACGGGCCGGGCGAGGCGAGGGAAGCGGATCTGGGAATCGCCGGCGGCGACGGCGTGGGGCTTTTGTTTCGAAAAGGCGAGATTATAAAGAAGGTGCCCGAGGAAAATCTTCTGGCGGCGCTGGAAGACGAGTGGAAGAATTGGGGCAGATAAGGAATGCGGAAAAAGTTTTTGGAGGTTATGCCCGAACTGAAGCTGGAAGAAGACCTGGCGGCTCTTCTGGAGGACGTGTGGGTGGAGAAGGTCGGACAGAGCAGGGATTGTAAGGCTCTGTATATCCATATCGTATCGGAGCATTTAATACATAAAAAAACGATTTACCTGCTGGAGGGCAGGATCAAGCAGCAACTGTTCGCCAAACGGCAGGTGACGATCCGGATCGTGGAACGTTATGAACTGTCTGCCCAGTATTCGCCGGAGAATCTGTGGATGGCTTACCGGGACAGTATTTTGCTGGAATTTCTGTATCAGGGAAAGTTGTTTCGAAAGGTGCTTGAAGAGGGAAAAGTCACATTTCCGGAACCGATGCGCGTATGTGTGACTCTGAAGGATCATCCGGTGTCCAGAAGCCGGGCGGAAGAGATCCGGCAGAAACTGACCGGAATCTTCCGGGAAAGATGCGGATTGGACGCGGAGATTTTTCTTGTCTTCGAGAAGGAGGCGCGTTCGTACGAGGCGGAGACGGAGAGGCTGGCGGCCAGGGAAGCGGCCAGAATTCTGGAAGCTTCCGCAATCGGATCCGAAGAGAAGCCGCCCGCGAAGGAGAACGTCAGAACGGAGAAAAAGCCTGCGGGCCCCGTCCGTGCCAGGAAGGATTTCCCGGCGAAAAACCGTTTTGTTCGGCGAAAGAACAAGCACGACGACGTGTTGTTTGGTTTTGATTTTGACGAGGAACCGATCCCGATCGAGGAGATCGTCGGCGAGATGGGGGACGTGGTCGTCGAGGGACAGGTGATTTCCGTGGAAGAACGGGAATTGAAGACGGGGACCAGCCTGTTCATTTTTTCGATAACGGATTTTACGGACAGCATTAGGGTTAAGATATTCGCCAGGCCGGACCGGGCCGAACGGGTGCGGGAATTTCTGGAGCCTCAGATTTTTTTGAAACTGAAAGGGACCACCGGTGTGGATAAATTTGAAGGTGAGCTGATTATCATGTCCGTATCCGGGGTGCGCAAAGGCTATGACGAGCGTCCGGTGCGCACGGATTTGTCGGAAAAAAAACGGGTGGAGCTGCATTGCCATACAAAAATGAGCGATATGGACGGGGTGGCCGAGACGGCGGAACTGATCAAGCGGGCGGCGTCTTGGGGACATTCGGCTCTGGCGATCACCGACCACGGAGTGGTACAGGCTTTTACCGAGGCTTTTCATACGGTGCGGGACAAGAAACTGCCGCTTAAGATTCTTTATGGACTGGAAGGTTATCTGGTGGATGATCTGAAGGAGCTGGTCATTCGGCCGGGCAGCCGCCGGTTTGACGAGACCTGTATCGTGTTCGATATTGAGACGACGGGGTTAAGCCTCTATAAGGATCGTATCATTGAGATCGGTGCGGTGAAGTTGGTAAATGGAGAGATCGTGGACCGTTTTTCGCGGTTTGTAAATCCCGGCATTCCGATTCCGCCGGAAATCGTGCGGCTGACCGGGATTCAGGACCGCATGGTGCTGGAGGCGGACGGAATCGAACAGGTCCTGCCCGAATTTCTGGCCTTTTGCGGGGATGGGGTCATTGTAGCTCATAATGCTTCTTTTGATACCGGTTTTATTGCCGAGCAGGCAAAAGCCGCCGGCATTTCTTATGCGCCTCCGATCGTGGATACGCTGGCGTTGGCGCGGGTGCTTCTTCCGCATTTGAAGAAATTTAAGTTGGACGTCGTGGCGGATGCCGTCGGCGTGTCTTTGCAGAATCATCATCGCGCGGTGGACGATGCGGAAGCGACGGCCGGTATTTTTTGTACTTTTTTGAAAATGTTGAAGGAACGGGGTGTGAATACGCTGGCGGAGGCTAATTGCCTGGGGAGGATGCCGGTGGAGGCGGTGAAGAAGCTTCCACGTTATCATATTATTTTGTTGGCGAAAAATGATGTGGGGCGTATCAATCTGTATCGCCTGGTGTCAAAATCGCACATGGAGTATTACGCGGGGAAACCCAGGATCCCAAAAAGCGAATTGATTCGTTACCGGGAGGGATTGATTATCGGATCCGCCTGTGAGGCCGGGGAATTGTTTCAAGCTCTTTTAAACCATGCGCCGGATGAAGAACTGGCCCGGATTATCCGCTTGTATGATTACCTGGAAATACAGCCGCTGGGAAATAACCGCTTTATGATCGCGGACGACAAGTACGACGTTTCTTCGGAAGAAGACTTAAAAGATCTGAACCGGAGAGTGGTGGAACTGGGCGAGAAGTTCAGGCGTCCGGTGGTGGCGACCGGAGACGTGCATTTTATGGATCCCGAGGATGAGGCATATCGACGGATTATCATGGCCGGGCAGGGTTTTAAGGACGCGGATAATCAGGCGCCGTTGTATTATCGAACGACGGAGGAGATGTTGAAGGAGTTCGATTATCTGGGGGCGAAGAAGGCGGAGGAGGTGGTTGTCACCAATACGAACCGGATCGCCGATATGTGCGAGCCGATCAGTCCGGTGAGGCCGGATAAATGTCCGCCGGTCATCGAAGATTCGGACAAGACGCTCCGGGAACTGTGTTATCAGACGGCGCATGAAATGTACGGGGAAGAGCTGCCTCCCATTGTTGTGGGGCGCCTGGAGAAAGAATTAAATTCGATCATTCAAAACGGATTTGCCGTGATGTATATTATTGCCTGGAAATTGGTGAGCCGTTCCAACGAGGACGGGTATCTGGTCGGTTCTCGAGGTTCCGTCGGTTCTTCTTTGGTGGCGACGATGGCGAAGATCACGGAGGTGAATCCGCTTCCGCCTCATTACCGTTGTCCGAATTGCCATTATTATGATTTTGATTCGGAGGAGGTAAAAAATTCGGGCGGAGGCGCCGGCTGCGACATGCCGGACAGGGCCTGTCCGGTCTGCGGCGAGATGCTTGAGAAGGACGGTTTTGATATTCCTTTTGAAACGTTTCTCGGGTTTAAGGGAAATAAGGAGCCGGATATTGACCTGAATTTTTCCGGGGAGTATCAGGCGAAGGCCCATGCCTATACGGAAGTGATCTTCGGAGAGGGGCATACCTTCCGGGCGGGCACGATCGGTACCCTGGCGGATAAGACGGCTTACGGTTTTGCCATGCGATATTTTGAAGAGCGGGGAGCGGTAAAAAGGCGCTGTGAGATCGAGCGCTTAAGCTCCGGCTGCGTGGGAATCCGCAGGACTACCGGCCAGCATCCGGGCGGCATTATCGTTTTGCCGCACGGGGAGGAGATCAACACGTTTACTCCCATTCAGCGGCCTGCCAACGATATGACAACGGATACGGTGACGACGCATTTTGATTACCATTCCATTGACCATAACCTGCTGAAACTGGATATTCTGGGACACGATGATCCGACGATGATTCGGATGCTGAGCGATGTGACCGGGCTGGACGCCACGAAGATCCCTCTGGACAGCAGGGAGGTTATGAGTCTGTTTAAAGATACGTCGGCTCTTAAGATCTCGCCGGAGGATATCGGGGGCTGCAAGTTGGGGGCTCTCGGGATTCCGGAGTTTGGAACGGATTTCGCCATGCAGATGCTTCTGGACACGAAGCCGAAATATTTTTCCGACCTGGTTCGGATCGCGGGTCTGGCGCACGGGACGGACGTGTGGCTGGGGAATGCGCAGGATCTGATTTTGGAGGGGACGGCTACCATACAGACCGCGATCTGCACCCGGGACGATATTATGACGTATCTGATCCAGAGGGGATTGGATAATGAGTTATCTTTTACCATTATGGAGAGCGTCCGCAAAGGGAAAGGACTAAAACCGGAGTGGGAAGAGCAGATGCGGGCTCATGACGTGCCGGAGTGGTATCTGGCTTCCTGCAAAAAAATCAAGTACATGTTTCCCAAGGCGCATGCGGCCGCTTACGTGATGATGGCCTGGCGGATCGCGTGGTTTAAGATTTTTCAACCGCTAGCATATTACTCGGCGTTTTTTTCCATTCGGGCGTCCGGATTTTCTTATGAGCTGATGTGTCTGGGGCGCGACAGGCTGGAGCAGAACCTGGCCGATTATCGAAAACGGGAGGACAGCCTTTCTCAGAAGGAACAGGCTTCACTCCGGGACATGAGGATTGTCCAGGAAATGTACGCCAGGGGATACGAGTTTCTTCCTATTGATATATACCGGGCGGAAGCTACCCGTTTTCGGATTGTGGACGGAAAGATTATGCCGTCGTTAAATTCGATTGACGGTATGGGCGACCGGGTGGCGGAAGCGGTGGAGGAGGCGGCGAAGGAAGGGCCGTTTTTATCGGAGGAGGATTTTCGTCTGCGGACGAAAGTCAGTCAGTCGACGATGGATGCCATGTCCGGGTGGGGACTGTTCGGAGATCTGCCCAAGTCGAATCAGTTGTCTTTGTTTGATTTTTAGGAAAAATTTTTGGGGAAGGGAGGGAGAGATCGATGGAATGTCCGGCGGGCTGCCGTCATAAACATAGGGACGGGGACGAATATAGGGATCTGTTGAACCGTCTGAGCCGGATCGAGGGTCAGGTCCGGGGGATTAAGGCGATGGTGGAAGAGGAGCGGTACTGCGTCGACATTATGACTCAGGTCATGGCGGTCAATTCGGCGCTGAACGCTTTTAATAAGGTTTTGCTGTCCGATCATATCCATACCTGCGTGGTGGAAAATATCGAACGGGGGAACTTGGAAACGGTGGATGAGCTTTGCGGTATTATTCAAAAATTGATGAAATAGTACAGAAGGTAAAAAATGTTAAGTTATTATCATATCTTGCATTTTGGCCGATACATGCTATACTAAAACATAGTGTTTAACGCTATAATTGTCGAATTTTGGACAAGGAAGCGGATGAACGAATTAAGAAAAGAAAGAGAGAGGTGCAAAAAAGTGAGCAATTTTAATTCCCCCCGCATCAAATCTGAAGAGGAACTTCGGAATTATATGTTTGATGTGGAAATTGCGTTGACTCCGGCCCTGCTGTTCGGAGTGTATCGCTTTGGTTTTGCCGCGCTGAAGGTCATTATTCTGGCCGTGGCCGCCAGCGTGCTGACAGAAGTGATATTCCAGAAATGTATGAAGAAGCCTGTCACGATCAGCGACGGGAGCGCTGTTGTTACCGGTCTTCTGATGGCCTGCGTGCTGTCTCCGGCCGTACCGGTTTATGTGCCGGTAATCGGTTCCATTTTTGCTACGCTGGTTGTGGTGGATCTGTATGGAGGATACGGACGCCATTTCATCAGCCCGGCTCTGACGGCCAGAGGATTCCTGCTGATCAGTTTTTCGTCGGTCATGACGAATTATAAACTGGACGGCATGGCGAGTGCTACGCCTTTGCAGACTTTGATGGACGGCGGCGCCGTCATGGTGAAGGATCTGGCGATGGGCAATATTATGGGTGCGATCGGCGAGGTTTCCGCGGTGGCGATTCTGATCGGTTTTCTTTATCTGGTCGTGCGGCGTGCGGCGTCGATTCTTACTCCGGTTGTCACGGCCGTTGTTTTCGCCCTGTTTATCGGTCTGTTTTCCGGTCAGGGATTCGATGTGAACTACATATTGGCTCAGCTTTTTGGCGGCGGTTTTATGTTCGCGATCTGTTTCTTCGCGACGGATTATGTCACGGCTCCCGCGTCGGCCGTCGGCAAGATCATTTACGGAGTATGTCTTGGCCTGATCACGGGCCTGTTTCGTGTGCTGGGTACGTCGACGGAGAGCGTGTCCTACGCCGTACTGTTCTGCACACTGCTGGTTCCTTTGATTGACAAGCTTTCCACTCCCAAGGCAGTAAAGGAGGCGGCTTAATATGGATATGAAGAAGATTATGCACGATACGATGATCCTGTTTGTTATCTGTATCATTTCCGGCCTGCTTTTAGGCCTGGCTCATGAGGTTACTTACCCGATCACGGCGGCGAGAAAGGCAGAAGAGAAGGCGCAGTCTTATCGGGATATTTATGTGGATGCGGATCATTTTGAGGATGAAGAACGCGTTCAGGCGCTGTTGGAGAATCAGGCGGATGTTCTTTCGGCGGCGGGGATCAGCGGCGCGGCTATCAATGACTGTATGACCGTGTATGACGCGTCGGGCAATATTATCGGCTATGCCATGAGCGTTGCCACGAGCGGTAAGGTCGGCGGTATGGTGACGGCAGTCTGCTACAGCCTGGACGGGACCGTATTGGGCGTCAAGATTTTAGAGAGTTCCGAGACGGCCGGTTTGGGTTCCAAGGCGGAAGAGCCCGCTTTTACGGATCAGTTTGCGGGCAAGATGGTAAGCGCCTTTAAGACCGTGAAGGGTGCGGCGTCGGCTGACGGCGAAGTTGAGGCGATCTCCGGCGCGACGATCACTTCGGATGCGGTTGTTCTGGCGGCCAATGCAGGTATTGCCTTTGCGGAATACTGCGCGGCGAATTAGGCAGGAGGGAGAACACGATGAATAAGAAATTTAAAAATCCCTTTATAGATCAGATCTGGAACGGTATTATCCGTGAGAACCCGACTTTTGTACTGGTTATCGGTATGTGTCCGGTACTGGCGGTTACGACGACAGCCAGCAACGCGCTTGGTATGGGTCTTTCCTCTACCGCCGTTTTGATTCTTTCCAATATGATGATCGCCGCTATGCGGAAGATCATACCGGACGGCGTGCGTATGCCGGCGTACATAGTTATCGTTGCGACCTTCGTAACGATTACGGACTTTTTGATGGAAGCCTACACTCCGGATTTGTATAAATCGCTGGGCGTGTACATTCCCCTGATCGTTGTAAACTGTATTATCCTGGGGCGTGCGGAAGCCTATGCGAACAAGAATACGGTCGGCATGTCGGCGGCGGACGGTCTCGGCATGGGAATCGGTTTTACCGTTGCCCTGCTTCTGATCAGTTCCTTCCGTGAGATCCTGGGCGCCGGCGAGTGGTTCGGGAATACTTTGTATACCGAGAGCGCGTTTTTCGCTCCGATCGGCATTTTGGTGAAGTCTCCCGGTGCGTTCTTTGTACTGGCGATTATCATTGCCATGAAGAACAAGTGGAAATGGAACGCGGATAAGAAAGACGCCTGCACGCATGACTGCCTGTCCTGCGGCGGCTGCGGCACAGATAAGTAAGGAGGGAGAGGTTAGAAATGGTAGAACTGATTGTTATTGTGATCACTGCGGCGTTCTTAAATAACGTAGTATTGAGCCAGTTCCTGGGTATCTGCTCTTTCCTTGGTGTTTCCAACAAGACCGATGTTGCGGTCGGTATGGGCGGCGCCGTGGTATTCGTTATCACGATCGCCTCGGCAGTGGCGAGTCTTTTATATGATTTTATTCTGGATCCGTTGAAACTGGGATATCTGGATACGATTGTCTTCATTCTGGTTATTGCGGCTCTGGTGCAGTTGGTTGAGATGTTCTTTAAGAAATCCGTACCGTCTTTGTATAACGCGCTGGGCATTTACCTGCCCCTGATCACGACAAACTGCGCCGTGCTGGGTGTCGCTTTAAACAACGTAACTGCGGGATACAATTTTGTTCAGAGCGTTCTGTGTGGTTTCGGTACGGCCGCCGGATATATGCTGGCTATCGTTATGCTGGCCGGTATCCGTGAGAGATGCGAAGGATGCGATTACCTGGAATCTTTTAAGGGAGTGCCGATGGTCTGTATTACCGCAGGCCTGATGGCGATCGCCTATATGGGATTTTCCGGGCTGAATATTTAAGGAGGTAGACGATGGACGTTATGGCAATCGTATGGGCAACCGTAGTAGTGGGCGCCGTTGGTTTGATCATCGGTATCCTTCTTGGTATTGCGGGCCACATATTTGCGGTAGAAATTGACGAGAAAGAAGCTCAGATCCGGGCGGCTCTGCCCGGTAATAACTGCGGCGGCTGCGGTTTTCCGGGGTGCGACGGATGTGCGCACGCCATCTTTACCGGGGAAGCCAGAGTGGATCAGTGTCCGGTCGGCGGAGCTGCGGTTGCGGCTAAGATCGCTGAGATCATGGGCGCCGAGGTTGAGATCAAGGAAGCCAACAAGGCTGTGGTGCATTGTAAGGGCGACTGCGAGCTGGCGGTGTTGAACGACGCGGGGCGTAAAGTTTGTACATTTGGCTGTATTGGCTGCGGTCTTTGCGAGAAGAATTGTAATTTTGATGCGGTCCATGTAGTGAATGGATGCGCGGTGGTAGATATTGAGAAGTGCAAGGGCTGTGGTGTCTGCGCTTCCAAGTGTCCGAAAAAGATCATCGAGATGGTTCCGGAATCCAAGACGCATGCGGTTCTGTGCAGCAATCAGAATAAGGGCAAGGAAGTCAAGGATGTGTGTAAGGCGGGCTGTTTAGGCTGCACGCTTTGTGCGAAGAACTGTCCGGCGGGCGCGATCACGATGGAGAATAATCTGCCGAAATTTGATTATGAGAAGTGTACGAACTGCGGTACCTGTGCAGAGAAGTGCCCGGCCAAGGCGATTCGTTAGGAGGTGCAGAGGATGGAACAGAAAAAAGGTATCAAAGAGTTTAAATGCTATGTTCTTCTGGCTGTGATCTTGGTAGCGGGAATTGCCATTGCCGGTTTTAAGTCCGTACAGTCGGCTACGGCGGTTCTGTATGTACCCGGAACCTATACGGCGGAAGCCCAGGGTTTTGGCGGAGCGGTTACTGTGGAGATCACGGTAGACGAGAACACCATTCTGGAAGTGAATGTGACGCATGAGAATGAGACTCCCGGTATGGGCGGTAAGGAAGGCATTGAGGAAGGCACCTATGCGCAGCAGATTATGGATGCGCAGGGAGCGGAGATCGACGGTGTGACCCAGGCATCCTTTACCACGGCGGCGGTAAAAGAAGCTTATGCGGCCGCTATGGCACAGGCAGCGGCGGAATAGTCGATAAAAAGAGCGCTTTTTCAGACGGCCGGTTTTTCGGCCTGTCTGAAGAGGCGCTTTTATTTTTACCAGCGACGGTATGGAAAACTCGTGTTTTTAACGTTCCTGATAGGAGACATGTTCCATGAGACCGTCGGAGAAATGCTGTTTTCCGTCGTCCGTAACAAAAATTGCGTAATACTCCGGAATGCGGTCGATCAACGCCATGCCTTTTTCCAGTCCGAGGGAAAAGCAGGCCGTGCTCAGCCCGTCGCAGTCCATGGAATCGGGGCCGATGATGGTGACGGAAAGCAGATTATTTTCATAGGGATAACCGGTGTTCGGATTCAAAATGTGGTGATAACCTTTGCCGTCTTCCTCGAAGTATCGCTCATAGATGCCGGAGGTGACCAGGGACAAGTCGGATAAAGAAGCGACGCCGATGTAGGAATCCCGGCTGCCGAAAGGTTCCTGGATGCCGATTTTAAAATCGCTTCCGTCCGGTTTGGAACCCAGCAGAAGGATGTTGCCGCCCAAGCTGATGAGGGCGTTTTTCACACCGTTTTTTGTTAAATATTCTTTGACCCGGTCGGCAATGTAGCCTTTGGCGATGGATCCCAGGTCGACGCCGGTTATATCGTTGTCGAAGGTGACCGTCGTACCGTCCAGATGGACGGCGGTATAGTCGGCCCAGGCGGCGGCTTCCCGAATCTTGTCTTCATCGGGAACTGCGGGTTTTTCCGCAAGGAAATCCCAGAGGGAAGTGAGTGTGGCGATCGCCACGTCGTAGGCGCCGTCGGAGAGTTCGCTGTAATGAAGCCCGGCCGCCAGAAGCTCTGCGGTTTCTTCGGAAATTTCGGAGATCTCGCGGCGGTTTAGGCGGGCGATTTCCGAGTCTTTCAGTGTGCGGCTCAATTTTTGTTCGTATTCGCGGATCAGAGAGAAGCACCCGTCCAGAACTTCGGCATCTTCTTCCGTATATACCCGAATGGAGATTTCCGTGCTCAGGGCAAACTCCTGCTTTTCATAGTATTCCTGCCGGGGTGCCGAAGGAGAGGAGGGGGATTGATTGCAGCCATTTAAGAGGAGAGCGGTTAAAAGCGCCGTTCCCAGGAAAATACCGGTTTTTTTATGCAGGGTCATGTGAAGATCGCTCCTTTTTTTATCTTTGCCGAAATTATATCACAGAAGCGCTGTCCGTGCGACGTTTTTTTAGAGATTGCCTGAAAGAGCGCGGCAGGCATTTTGCGGCGGGAATTGACAAGGCGGGGGGAGTATAGTATGATGGGACAAAATAAATGTTTTCAGATTAAGGAGCGGATTTGAATTTGAAGATAAAAAAAGCGGACACGCTTCTGATCCTGGTCGTGGCTGTGATTGCGTTCGGGCTGGTTGCCTACCGTTACGCGACCAGGCAGGAAGGCGCCGTGGTCGTTGTAAGGGTCGGAAGCGGGGATGCGGCGCGGGTGATTGCCGAGCTTCCTTTAACGGAAGATATAGAACAGCCGATTGAGACGGAAGAAGAAGGGTATAATCTTCTCGTGATAAAGGACGGATGCGCTCATGTTACGGAGGCGAACTGCCCGGATAAGATCTGTGTAAAGAGTTATGCCGGCGGGATCTGCTATGACGGAGAGACGATCGTCTGTCTGCCTCATAAACTGGTGGTATCGATCCGGGGAGGCGAAACGGCGGATGTGGATCACGTGGTACATTAGGAGTTTGCCGATGGAGACGAAACGGATGACCCGGCTGGGGCTTTTGATTGCTCTGGCTTTTATATTCAGCTATATCGAATCCTTGTTTCCTTTTGTGTTTCCGGTTCCGGGCATGAAGGTCGGGCTGGCGAATATCGTTGTGGTCACGGCTTTATACGAGTTTGGCGGAAGGGACGCTTTTTGTTTGTCCATGGTACGGATTCTTCTGGTTTCCCTGACGTTTGGCGGCGGATTTTCGCCTATGATGTACAGCTTGGGCGGAGGAATCTTGAGCGCGGCGGTTATGATTTTTTTAAAGAGGACCGGAAGATTCAGTTTGATCGGCGTGAGTGTGGCGGGAGGCGTTTGCCACAATATCGGCCAGGTGGCGGTAGCGGCTTGGATTCTTGGTATGGCGGAGCTGGCTTATCAGTTGTCCTGGCTGTTGATCGGCGGAGCGGTGACCGGTATTTTAATCGGGTTCGCCGGGGCGGAAGCAGCGAAGAGGATTCACCGATATCTGCAGTGACGGCCGGGAGGACGGAGGACATATTTTGACCGCGTCTGCTTTGAGCGGCGGTACGGAAATATATTATGTAGAAAAATGGAAAAAAGGTGTTGACAATTTATGTTTTTTGCTATATACTGAGTCAGGTGGTGATGAGTCGGCTATGAAAAAGACTTACACTGTCAGGTCTTGCGAGGCGTGGCTCAGTTTGGTAGAGCGCCGTGTTCGGGACGCGGAGGTCGCAGGTTCGAATCCTGTCGCCTCGATGTAACGTCGATTATTGAAATAGGGCCTGTTGGTCAAGCGGCTAAGACGCCGCCCTCTCACGGCGGAAACAGGGGTTCGATTCCCCTACAGGCTATCCCGAGTAAAAAAGGTTTTCGGTTTTCCGGAAGCCTTTTTTGTTTTTTGAAAACATACAATCTAAAGTACGGGTGGAGATCGGAGCGGAACGGACCAGTTTAGACTTGTATCTAAAATGTCAGCTTTTTTAAAGAAAAAAAGAATTTTGTAAACCTGGCAGGGAGCGGAGAAGTCGAAAAAATTTTTGAAAAATTTCGGATAAAGACAGGTTTTGGCACCTTTTTTGCGGATATGGAGGAAAAAAATTTATAAAAGAAAAATACTTGACAGCTATTGGCATATAGATTATACTAACAACAGTTTATATTTTTTTTATAAACTCTTTATCTTTTTTACGGGAAGCTGCAAGATATATGCATGGTAATGTGTGTAAAACGGTTGGTTTTGTGAGTTTTCCGAAAAATCCATTATGAAAAGGAGAGATGTAGTATGATGGAGTTTATCGCAGGAAGTTGGGTTCTCTGCTTCTTCCTCTGTGCGACGGCCACCTACATTGGTGAGTTGGTAAGCACGCTTTCCAAGGCCTGGATCCCGTCGGTATTTATTACCGCGATCGTATTCCTGGTTGGCTATTGGACGTTCTTCCCGCAGGATATCGGAACCCTTTCGCTTATCCTTCCGTTTGGTGGTAACGCGGCCATGTTCCTGTGCCTGACCCATATGGGTACGGTTATCAGCATTAAGCAGCTTCTGGAACAGTGGAAGGTCGTAGTGGTCTGCCTGGCCGGTCTGGCCGGTATGTGCCTGTTCGGTCTGGTAATCTGCGTTCCGTTGATCGGCTGGAACTACGTGGTAGCCGGACTTCCGCCGCTGACCGGTGGTATCGTGGCGGCGACGACCATGATGACCGCAGCTCAGGAAGCCGGTCTGGAGACCGAGGCTGTTTTTGCCATCGTTATGTATTGTATGCAGGGCTTTGCCGGATATCCGCTTACGGCTGTTATGCTGAAGATCGAAGGCCGCGCGCTTCTGAAGAAGTTCCGTGCGGGTGAGATTCAGGCGAAAGCGAAGGCCGGTACGATGGATGCCGATAACGGCAATCTGGTAGAGGAAGGCGCTGTCGAGAAGAAGAAGCTGATTCCGCCGGTCCCTGCCAAGTTCAACAGCGTGGCTTTGATGTTAATGAAGATTATGTTCTCGTCCTATATCGCGAATCAGCTGGGCGCGCTGACCGGACTCAGCGCCGCGATCTGGGCTCTGGTAATTGCCATTATCCTGACCGAGATCGGGTTCCTGGATAAGGATATCCTGAACAAAGCAAAGTCTTACGGTCTGGTTATGTTCACTCTGATGATCTTCATCTTCGACGGTTTGAAGAGAGCGACGCCCGCTATGCTGGGTCAGGTTATTATGCCGATGATCGAACTGATCATCATTGGTGTTGCCGGTATGGCTCTGTTCTGCTTTGTTGCCGCCAAGATCCTGAAGATGAACTTCCCGATGGCTTTTGCTACGGCTTTGACCGCTCTGTACGGCTTCCCGCCGAACGCGATCATTACGGAGGAGTCCTGTAAGGCTCTGGCTGAGACGCCGGAAGAGTTTGATTTCCTGATGGATTCGATGTTCCCGCAGATGATCGTAGGTGGTTTCACAACCGTTACCATTACCTCCGTTCTTATTGCAGGCGCCTTCACCAGTATGTATAAATAAAATTACATAAGATTTTTAAGAGGGAATCGATGAAAATCGGTTCCCTTTTTTCACGGGATGTGTCATAATAGAAGAAAGGATGAATTGCTATGCGGTTTTCGTCCGCCTATTTATCGGAAAGGAGAATTGGATTTTATGGGTATCAAAGAATTAGCCGAGAAGTACGAGAATTATATTATTGAGAAAAGGAGGTATTTTCACTGCCATCCGGAGCTCAGTTTTGAAGAAAAAGAAACGACGGCCACGCTTGTGAAAGAATTGAAAGATATGGGAATGGAGGTCGTCACATTCCCGGATTACTATGGTTGTATCGGGATTTTAAAGGGAGGAAAGCCGGGTCCTACCGTGATGCTTCGGGCCGACATCGACGCGCTGCCGGTGAAGGAGGCGACGGAGCTTCCTTTTGCTTCGGAAGTGGAAGGAAGGATGCACGCCTGCGGCCATGACAGTCACATGGCAATGCTTTTGGGAGCGGCGAAGATCCTGACGGAGTGTAAGAATGAATGGAAGGGAACGGTGAAGTTTATCTTCCAGGCGGCGGAGGAGAGCTGTCACGGCGCGGAGTATTACGCGAAGAACGGATGTATGGATGGTGTGGATGCCGTAATGGGGATGCACATCTGGCATGCTTTAAATTCGGACCGCGTGAATTTTCAGTCCGGCCCCCGGATGGCCTGCGCGGATACTTTGACGATGCGGGTCCATGGTTTGTCTTCTCACGGCGGAAGTTCGCCGCACCTGGGCCATGACGCTCTGATCGCGGCGGCGGCCATTTTGATGAATGTGCAGACTTACGTCAGCCGCCGCAACGACCCTTTGAATCCGCTGGTAATCAGCTTCTGTACGATTCATGGCGGTAAGAATTTTAATATCATCGCGGACGAAGTAGAGCTGACCGGCACCATGCGGACGTTTTCCAGGGAACTGCGGGCCAGGATTGAGAAAGAACTGCGTCAGATGATTCAGGATACGGCGAAAGCTTACGGCTGTACGGCGGATTTTGAGATCGAATATCATTTTGAACCTTTATATAACGAACATGAAGATCTGGTTCGAATCGCGCAGGGAGCCGTGAGCAAACTCTACGGTGAAGAGACGCTGGCTCCGCTGCCGCAGATGATGGGCGGAGAGGATTTCTCTTATCTGGCGGCGAAGGCGCCGGCGGTATTCGGTTATATCGGAAGCCGCAACGAAGCGAAAGGAACGATTTACGGCAATCATAACGATCATTATAATGTGGATGAAGATTCGCTGAAGATGGGCGCCGCGGTTTATGCGCAGTTCGCAGTGGACTTTCTGGACCGGAAAGCGGGAAACTAGACGGATTAACAAGCGAAAAGTTTGGAATTATACTTTATAAAAGGATGATATCGCGGTTTGGCGAACCAATAAAGAATACCTGAAAAGGAAAAGGAGAGAAAACCATGACGGTGAAAGAGACGGCGGCGAAGTATGCCGATTATGTAGTGGAGCAGAGGAGGGCGTTTCATCAGATCCCGGAAGTGAGTATGGAGGAGTATGAGACCAGCGCGAAGGTGAAGGAAGAACTGGATAAGATGGGAGTTTCCTGGCGTCCCTGCGGCGGCGAGACCGGCGTGCTGGCGACGATCGGCGGCAAGAAGCCCGGTAAATGTGTCCTGCTGCGCGCGGATATGGACGGTCTTACGGTGAAGGAGGAGACGGGATATGAGTTTTGCTCGAAGTATGAGGGCATGATGCATGCCTGCGGCCATGACGCCCATATTGCTTCGCTGCTGACGGCGGCCCGGATTTTAAAAGATATGGAAGACGAACTGGCCGGTACGGTGAAACTGGCGTTTCAGCCCGGCGAGGAAGTGGCGAAGGGCTGTAAGGCGATGATTGCGGACGGAGCTTTGGAGGGCGTGAACGCGTGCTATTCCTGCCATGTATGGGCAACCGTGGACGCCGGCGTCTATAACTGCCAGCCCGGTCCGAGAATGGCGTCGGCCGGTATGTTCGGTATTACGATCAAGGGGAAGAGCGGGCATGGTTCCGCGCCTCACGAGGGTATCGACGTTGCGGTTGTGGCCTCGGCCATCGTGAATAATCTGCAGTCGATCGTGAGCCGCGAGATGAATCCGATGGAGCCTGTGGTTGTGACCGTAGGGAAGATGGAAGTCGGTACCCGCTGGAACGTGATTGCGGGGAGCGGCCGGATCGAAGGAACGACCCGTACTTTTGATAAGGAAATATTCGTAAAATTACCTGAGATTATCACCCGGATCGCGACGGATACGGCGGCGGCCTACCGGGCGACGGTGGAACTGGACTTTGTGGATCTGACCACTCCGGTTGTAAATGATCCTGATCTGGCGGAGGTCGCCGCGAAGGCGGCGGAAAAGATCGTCGGCGGGGATAAAGTTCAGGAATTCGGGAAGATTACCGGCGGGGAAGATTTCTGTTTCTTTATGAACGAAGTTCCCGGCGTGCAGGCTTTCATGGGAGTTCGGAACCCGGAGGTCGGGGCGGTTTATCCGAATCATGACGGACATTTCAAGATGGACGAGTCGGCGTTGATCCAGAGCGCCGCCATCTACGCGCAGTTTGCGGTAGACTTTTTGAATCGGTAGGAAACGGGTTCCGATTTCAGATTTTGTGAAAAAAACCTTGCATTTTAAGAGGTATTGTGGTATCGTTATAAAGAAATAATGATGACAGTATGAAGAGTGGACGAACAGAGTCCACTCTTTCTATTTGTCCGCAAAGGGACGAACGTGAATCCGAAAGGCAGGTATGGCATGACAAAGCGGGAAGAACTTGAGAAGCGCACGGAAGAACTGGTTTTACCGATCGTCGAGGAGAACCGGTTTGAGCTGGTAGATGTGGAATATGTAAAGGAAGGCGGAGTTTTTTATCTGAGGGTCTATGTGGATAAAGAAAAGGGGATTACCGTGGACGATTGCGAACGGGTCAGCCGCGCTCTGAGTGACAGGCTGGACGAGGAGGATTTTATTGCGGACAGCTATATTCTGGAAGTCAGTTCGCCGGGGCTAGGGCGCCCTTTGAAGAAGGAAAAAGATTTTACGAGAAGCATCGGGAAGGAAGTGGAGGTTCGGCTTTATAAACCTCTGGATCATGAAAAAGAATATACCGGAATTTTAAAAACTTTTAATAAGAATGAAGTTACGATTGAGATAGAGGGCGAAGAAAAGACGATTCCGAAGGAGCAGATCGCGTTGATTCGGCTTGCCTTTACGTTTTAGAAGCAGGAGGATAAGAGAAAAATGAACAAGGAATTGATGGAAGCGCTGGATACGCTTGAGAAAGAGAAAGATATCAGTAAGGAAGTCTTGCTGGAGGCGATTGAAAATTCTCTTTTGACCGCGTGCAAGGCGCATTTCGGAAAATCGGATAATATGAAAGCGGTTGTGGACCGGGAAACCTGCGATTTTCAGGTGTATGCGGAGAAAGAGGTTGTGGAAGAGGTTGAGGATCCTATCATGCAGATCAGCACGGAGGAGGCCAGAGAGATTGATCCCCGTTATGTGCTGGGCGATCTGGTCCGGATCGAGATCAAGTCCCGGGAATTTGGGCGGATCGCAACGCAGAACGCGAAAAACGTGATTCTTCAAAAGATCCGGGAGGAAGAAAGAAAGGTCCTTTACGATCACTATTATGCCAAGGAAAAAGAAGTGGTTACCGGCATTGTACAGCGTTATATCGGTAAGAATGTGAGCATCAATCTGGGCAAAGCCGACGCGATATTAAATGAGAACGAGCAGATCCGCAGTGAAAGTTTTCAGCCGACAGAGCGTGTGAAAGTTTATATTCTGGAGGTCCGCGATACGACGAAGGGTCCCAGGATTCTGGTATCCAGAACGCACCCGGAACTGGTAAAGCGGCTGTTTGAGGCCGAGGTTACCGAGGTGAAAGACGGGATTGTGGAGATTAAGAGCATTTCCAGGGAGGCCGGAAGCCGCACAAAGATGGCGGTGTATTCCAACGATCCGAATGTGGATCCGATCGGAGCCTGCGTTGGCGTGAACGGAGCCAGAGTCAACGCGATTGTCAATGAGCTGCGCGGGGAGAAGATCGATATCATCCCCTGGAGCGACAATTCGGCACTTTTGATTGAGAACGCCCTGAGTCCGGCGAAGGTGATCTGTGTGATCGCGGATGACGAGGACCGGACCGCGCAGGTGATCGTTCCGGATTATCAGTTATCCCTGGCGATCGGAAAGGAAGGGCAGAATGCCAGGCTGGCGGCCCGCCTGACCGGTTTTAAGATTGATATTAAGAGCGAGAGTCAGGCGAGGGAGTCCGGCCTTCTGGATGAGATCGGTTATGACGAGGGAATGAACGGCGAATACGATGATTTCGGCGAGTATGGGAACTACGAGGAGGAAGAACCGGAAGACCTTGATGAGGAATAAAAACAAAAGAAGCGAAAGACGGCGGAACGGAGTGTGACGGATGGCGGGGAAAAAAAAGATACCGATGAGGCAATGTACCGGATGCGGCGGGATGAAAGAGAAAAAAAGCCTGATACGGGTCCTGAAAACGGACGAGGGTGAGATTTTGATTGATGCGACGGGAAAAAAGAACGGCAGAGGAGCCTATCTTTGTTTTTCTTCGGAATGTTTGGAAAAAGCGATCCGGACGAAAGGGCTGGAGCGTTCTTTGAAATGTTCCGTCCCGGAGGAAGTGTATGAACAGCTCAGGGAGGAGATGGCGAAACTTGAAACCCGATAAAGTATTGGCGATGCTCGGGCTGGCTAACCGGGCCGGCCGGATCGAGTGCGGCGGTTTTTGCACGGAACGTGCGGTCAAGGGCGGCCGCGCCGCCTGTGTGGTTATGGCCGGAGATTCTTCGGAAAATACCAAAAATGCGTTTCGGAATATGTGTGCATATTATGGAGTCCCTTTGTATTTTTATAGCAGCAAGGCAGAACTGGGGCATGCATTGGGCCGGGAATCCAGGGCTTGTGCGGCTGTGACGGATGCGGGACTGGCGGAACAGATCCGGATTCGTCTGGAAGTGTAAGGAAGTTTAAAGGGAGGGAAACGGTATGGAAGAGAGCAGAAAAGAAGAGAAACAGAATAATCGAAGCAGCAAGGAGGTTCAGGGAAGCTTGACAAATAGAGAAAAGGACGCGGTCAACGCGAAGACGGAAGAGAAGGGAGCCGGGGCAAAAGGAACGGCAGGTGAGCAGAAAGGAGAGGCGGCGCCTCAGAAAAAAAGGATTACGGCGGTATTTCGCCCGCAGAACAGCGCCGGCGGAGCCAGGAGATCCGGCGGGGGAAGCCGCGCGGGTGCGGCCGGCGGAAACGGCGGAAGCAGTCCCAGGCGTTCTTCTTCGGAGGGAGGCCGTCGTTCCGGGGAGAACCGTCCGCGCAGGAATGCTTCGACCGTTCCGGTGAAGGAGCCGGTCCGCAGGCCGATCACGGCGAAGTCGCCGGATCAGATTCGGGATCGGGCTTCGGCTCACAATGCGGAGAAGATCGATCAGATGCTGGCGGAAAGCATGCGGAAAGCGGCGGAAGATAAGGCGCTGGCGGCGAAAGCCGCGGAGGAAGCGGCCAGGAAAGCGGCGGAAGAGGCGAAGGCTGCGGAAGCGAAAGCCGCAGAGGAAGCGAAGGCCGCCAAGGCTGCCAGGGCGGAGGAAACAAAGGTTTCCGCTCCGGAAGCTTTGAAACCGGCGGCATCGGTTCAGCCGGTTTCGAAAGAATCTAGGCCGCGCACGGACCGCCATACGGGAACAAGGACTCAGTCCGATCGTCCTTTTACGCGTTCTCAGGGGGACCGGCCGGCCGGCGCGCGTTCTCAGTCCGACCGTCCCTTTACGCGTTCTCAGGGGGATCGTCCGTCCGGCATGCGTTCGGGGGACCGTCCCGGTACAAGAACCCAGGGGGATCGCCCTTACAGCCCGCGTTCGCAGGGAGACCGTCCTTACGGCGCGCGTCCGCAGTCGTCCGATCGTCCGTATGGACAGCGGAGGCCCTCCGACGGACGGCCCGCTTCCGGTTACGGACGAAGCGGCGGGTACGGCAGGGATTTTGCCGGCGGGAAGGATAAGGACGAGAGAGAGAACCGTCCCGGCCAGAATCGGCGCGCAGGGGGTGCGAAGCCGGCCGCGGTTTCGGATGGCCTTCAGAAACCGGGTAGCATGAGGAAAACCAAACCGGCTCCGAAGCAGAATGACCGCTACGGGAAGAGGTACGAAGAGGAAGAGAATTTAAGAGCCTTAAATAAATCCAAGAAGGGCGCGTTTCATATGCCTCAGCCGAAGAAGGTGGAGGAAGAGGAAATCAAAACGATCATCCTTCCGGAAGTGCTTACAATCAAGGAACTGGCGGATAAGATGAAGAAACAGCCCTCCGCCATTATTAAGAAGTTGTTTATGCAGGGTAAGATCGTAAATCTGAATCAGGAGATCGACTACGCGACGGCGGAGGAGATCGCGATGGATTACGAGATTCTCTGCGAACCCGAAGTAAAGGTGAATGTCCTGGAGGAATTGTTGAAAGACACGGAGGACGCGGAGGATACTTTAACGACGAGGCCGCCGGTGGTCTGCGTGATGGGACACGTGGATCACGGAAAGACCTCCCTTCTGGATACGATCCGTGAGTCGAATGTGACGGCGAAGGAAGCCGGAGGCATTACGCAGCATATCGGCGCTTATACGGTGGAGATCAATGGGCAGGCGATCACATTCCTGGATACGCCGGGGCATGAGGCGTTTACCGCCATGCGTATGAGGGGCGCGCAGTCTACCGATATCGCGATTCTGGTCGTGGCGGCTGACGACGGGGTTATGCCTCAGACGATCGAGGCGATCAATCATGCCAAGGCCGCCGAGGTTGAGATTATTGTGGCCGTCAATAAGATCGATAAGCCCAACGCCAATGTGGAGCGGGTGAAACAGGAGCTGACCGAATACGGCCTGATTGCGGAAGATTGGGGTGGAAGCACGATTTTCTGCCCGGTGTCGGCGCATACGAAAGAAGGAATTGAGAATCTTCTGGAAATGATCCTTCTGACGGCGGAAGTAAAAGAGCTGCGTGCGAATCCGAATCGGAACGCCAGAGGTCTGATCATCGAGGCCGAGCTGGATCGGGGAAAAGGCCCGGTGGCTACGGTATTGGTGCAGAAGGGTACGCTGCGTGTGGGCGACGCGATCGCGGCGGGTTCCTGTTTCGGAAGAGTGCGGGCGATGATGGATGATAAGGGACGCCGGGTAAAAGAGGCGGGACCTTCCATGCCGGTCGAGATTTTGGGTTTTTCGGATGTGCCCGGGGCCGGCGAGATCTGCATTGCGATGGAGAGCGAGAAGGAAGCGAGGAACTTTGCGGAGACGTTTATTTCGGAGGGCAGGGAGAAGCTTCTGGAAGATACGAAGGGCAAGATGTCCCTGGACGATTTGTTTTCCAAGATTCAGGAAGGTAAGTTGAAGGAATTGAATATCATTGTCAAAGCGGATGTACAGGGTTCCGTGGAGGCGGTAAAACAGAGCCTGTTGAAGCTCTCCAACGAGGAAGTTGTAGTCAAGATCATTCACGGGGGCGTAGGCGCGATTACCGAATCGGACGTCAATCTGGCTTCGGCTTCGAATGCTATCATCATCGGTTTCAATGTGCGGCCGGATAATACGGCTAAGTCCATTGCCGAGAGCGAACAGGTGGACGTCCGTCTGTACCGGGTGATCTACCAGGCGATCGAGGACGTGGAGGCCGCTATGAAGGGGATGCTCGATCCGGTTTTCGAGGAGCGGGTTATCGGGCACGGACTGGTGCGGCAGACGTTCAAGGCTTCCGGCGTAGGCACGATTGCCGGCGTCTATGTGACGGACGGAAAATTCGTCCGCAACTGCGGCGCGCGGATTACCAGAGACGGCGAACAGATTTTCGAGGGCGCCGTGGCTTCTTTGAAGCGGTTTAAGGATGATGTAAAAGAAGTGGCAAAGGGCTATGAGTGCGGTCTGGTATTCGAAGGGTTCAACGATCTGCAGGAAGACGATGTGGTGGAAGCCTATACAATGGTGGAAGTTCCCCGGTAGAAGCCCTTTTGCCGGAAGGAGAGAATATGAGGAAAAACAGTATTAAAAATATCCGGATCAACGGCGAGGTTCTGCGGGAATTGAGCCGGATCATCCGGTCGGAGGTAAAAGACCCGAGAATCCACCCCATGACTACGGTCACGGCGGTGGAGGTCACTCCGGATCTGAAATATTGCAAGGCCTATATCAGCGTGCTCGGCACACAGGAGGAAGCGGAGGCTTCTCTGGCCGGTCTTCGGTGTGCCGTCGGTTATATTCGGAAGGAATTGGCCAGGTCGGTGAATTTAAGGAATACGCCGGAGATCACGTTTGTTTTGGACCGTTCGATCGAGTATGGCGTGCGCATGACGACGCGCATTCAGGAAGTGAGAGAGGCAGAGCGGCAGAACGAGACGTTGACCGGAACAGACGAGGAAGAATAACGGATGAAGTATGTAGATGAAGTGATCCAAGACGCCCGCAGAATCGCGATTCTGGGGCATGTAAAGCCGGACGGGGACTGTGTAGGTTCCTGTCTGGCTTTGTATCATTATATTCAGGATAATTATCCTGAAGTTCAGGTGAAGGTATATCTGGGCGAGTTTGCGGAGGATTTTTTGCGGGTCCTGCCGGACGCCGGCGAGATCTCACATTCGCTGAGCGACGAGGCGGCCTGCGATCTGTGTTTTTCTCTGGATGCCAGTGATCCGGAGCGGCTGGGGGAATACGTGCGGTATCTGAACGGGGCTAAACGGACGGTCTGCATTGACCATCATATCACGAACGAAGGGTTTGCCCAGATCAATCGGATCGATCCGAAGGCGGCGGCAACGGCGGAATTATTATTTTTATTGATGGAATTTGAAAAGATCAGCAAGAGGACCGCGGATTGTCTGTATGCGGGCATCGTTCACGATACGGGTGTGTTTAAGCATTCGAATACGACCCGGCGTACGATGGAAGCGGCGGGGGCTCTTCTGGAGCGGGGCGTCCGTTCAAATGTGATTATCAACGATACGTTCTATCATAAAAGTTTTGTTCAGAATAAGATTCTGGGCAAGGCGCTTATGAATGCCACGCTGGAGTTGAGCGAGGGCTGTATTTTCAGCGCGTTGTATGAACGGGAAATCAAAGAAGCAGGCGGAACCAATCTGGATCTGGAAGGTATCATCGATCAGCTTCGGGTGACGGACGGAGTCCGCTGCGCGGTTTTCATTCATGAGACGGGAGAGAACGTTTATAAGGTCAGCCTTCGGGGGAACAGCGAGATGGACGTCAGCCGGATTGCGGGTCGGTTCGGCGGCGGCGGCCATGTGAAAGCGGCGGGATGTACGATTCCGGGAAGCCAGTCGGAGGTAAAGGAAAAACTTCTGGATGCGATCGCCGAGAGCTGGCGGAAGGGATGACGCGGGTGCTGCCATGGACGGGATTCTGAATGTATACAAAGAAAGAGGGTTTACGTCTCATGATGTGGTCGCGAAACTGAGGGGAATCTGCCGCCAGAGAAAGATCGGCCATACAGGGACGCTGGATCCGGAGGCCGAGGGCGTACTGCCGGTCTGCTTCGGCCGCGCGACCAAGATCTGTGATTTTCTGACGGATCAGGATAAGGTTTACGAAGCGGTTCTCCTGCTGGGAAAAATGACCGATACCCAGGATATATCCGGCCGTGTTTTGTCGGAGCGGGAAGTTTCGGTGACGGAGGAGGAAATAAACCGGGCGGCCGTCGGTTTCGTGGGGACGATCGATCAGGTGCCGCCCATGTATTCCGCGTTAAAAGTAGACGGAAAAAAATTGTATCAGTTGGCCAGGGAGGGGAAGGAAGTTGAGAGAAAAGCCCGCCCAGTTACGGTTTATTCCCTGGAAATCCTGGAAATCCGGGTTCCCAGGGTCCGTTTTCTGGTGAATTGTTCGAAGGGAACCTATATCCGGACATTGTGTCAGGATATCGGGGAGGTTCTCGGGTGCGGAGGATGTATGGAAGGGCTGGTGAGGACCCGGGTCGGCCGTTTTGAAAAGGAGGACAGTCTGCGTCTGTCCGAGATCGAGGCGCTTTTGCGGGAGGGCGAGCTGGCGTCCCGCTTAACGGCGCCGGATTCGGTGTTTGCCGGGTGGGAAAAGCGAACTGCCCGGGAAGAGTTTGAAAAACTTCTTTACAATGGAAACGCTCTGCCCGTGCAGGCTTTTCAGGAGACGTCCGGGGAAGAACCGCCGGCGGAAAATATCCGCGTTTATGACAAAAACGGAGTATTTATCGGAGTTTACGAATACCGGGAAGAGAAAAACCATTATAGGCCGCGTAAGATGTTTTATCCGTACGGATAAAGGAAGGGAGGTGATTCGGATGCGGTATATTCAGGGAACCGATTTGAAGGTGGATACGGAGACGGCGGTTGCGTTGGGGAAATTTGACGGGATGCACCTGGGACATCAGGATTTGCTTCGCGAGATGAGGGTTCTGCGGCGGGAAGGTATCCGGTCGGTCGTCTTTACTTTCGGTGTTTCGCCCTATGCCCTGCTGAAGGGAGCGAAAAAGTTTCTTCTGATGACGAATAAGGAGAAGGAAGTATACTGCGAGGAGGCCGGCGTGGATCTCCTGGTGGAGTATCCTTTTACCGATGAAGTTTGTCATATGGCGCCGGAGGATTTTATTCGGAAAGTCCTGGTGGAGGAGCTTCACGCGCGCTATGTGATTGTGGGCAGTGATTTTTGTTTCGGCTATCAGCGCCGGGGAAATGTGGCGCTTCTGAGAGAATATGAGAAAAAATACGGCTATGAGACGAGAGTGCTGGAGAAACGGACGGACGGGGACGGACGGGAGATCAGCAGCACGTATGTGAGGGAGCGGCTTTTAAAAGGGGATATGGAGGAAGTGTCAAAGCTTCTGGGTCGCCCGTATGAAGCGTCCGGTCCCATTGTGCACGGCCGGCAGTTGGGAAGGACGTTCGGGCTTCCGACGATCAATCTGGCGCCGGAGGAGGACAAGCTTCTGCCGCCGAAGGGCGTGTATGTCAGCCGTGTCCGTCTGGACAATCGGGTCTACGGCGGAGTGACGAACATTGGCGTAAAACCGACCGTGAGCGCGGAAGGAACGATGGGGCTGGAGACGTTTTTATTTGATTTTGAGAGAGAGGTATACGGGGAAATCGTCCGGGTGGAACTTCTGTCTTTTATCCGGCCGGAAAGAAAATTTGCTTCTCTGGCGGAGCTGGAGGCTGAGATCCGCAGGAACAGTCGGACGGCGCAGGACTGGCTGAAAGAGAAATTTAGCCATTGACAAGGCGGTTTCAGGTTGTTATACTGATAGTGTAATAAATTTAATAAATATGTAATAACTTGGAGCGAATATCATGGGACTGTTACCGAATTCTAAATTTTATATGAAAGTTTCTCTGGCGGCCGCCTGCGCCGCCTGTTTGACGTTTGGTTCGACCGTTTTGGCGGAGGAGGAAAAAGAGGCTTCGGCCAATTCTTCCGCAGCCGGCATCTCAGTGGCGCTGGACACGTATTATCAGGCTTCCGTGACCGGCGGCATGTCGAAGGAAGCGGAAGTGGAGCTGAAGAAAATGATTTCGGCCAAAGCCTGCGTGTTGAGCGAATATACCAATCTGGGCGTGGCCGACGTGGAAGGGTATCTGAATGTAAGAGAGGAGCCGGGAACCGACGCGGATATCTGCGGAAAGATGGTGAACGGGAGCGGCTGTGAGATTTTGGAGGCGCTGGACGGCTGGTATCGGATCCGCTCCGGGCCGGTCGAGGGATATGTTTCGGCGGATTTTATTCTGACCGGTGTGGACGCCCAGGAGAAGGCGCTGGAGGAGGCGGATCTTCGGGCCGTTGTTCTTACGGACGGTTTAAGACTCCGGGAGACGCCGGATACGGAGGCGGATATCCTGGCTTCCGTGGGCAATGAAGAGCGTTATACGGTGCTGGAGAATGACGGGAACGGCTGGGTGAAGGTCCAGGTGGACAGTATGGAAGGGTACGTGTCCAGCGAATATGTGGAAGTGAAGTACGCGTTGACGGAAGCGGTGGAGTTCAGTCCGGTGGATGCGTCTCCGGTTCGGACTTCGATCGTGAATTACGCGCTTCAGTTTTTGGGCAATCCTTACGTGTGGGGCGGGACAAGCCTGACGAAGGGAGTGGATTGCTCCGGCTTTACCATGAAGGTTATGGCTCAGTATGGTATTTATCTGACTCATTATTCCGGCGCTCAGGCGCGGGAGGGGAGAACGGTCAGTATGTCGGAGATCCGACCGGGCGATCTGTTGTTCTATGCGAGCGGCGGAGTGATCGATCATGTGGCGATCTATATCGGAAACGGCCAGATCGTTCACGCATCCAGTCCGTCGACGGGTATTATTATTTCGAGCGCATATAACCGGACTCTGGTGAAGGCAGTGAATGTGATCGGAGATTGATAAAAAAGGGTTTACATTCCGAACGGGCTGTGATATACTGGTTCGGTATAAGAAGCGCCGTGGCTCGGTTTACGGACACCCTGGCCGAAAACTGTGTTACAGGTGGGAGAACAGAAGGGAGAACGATATGATTTCCAAAGAAAAGAAAGCACAGATCATTGCCGAATATGGCAGAACTCCGCAGGACACCGGTTCGCCGGAGGTGCAGGTTGCGATCCTGACAGCCAGGATTGCGGAATTGAACGAGCATCTGGCGGAGAATCCGAAAGATCATCATTCCAGGCGCGGGCTTTTGAAGATGGTAGGTCAGAGACGGGGTCTGCTGGCATATCTGAAGAAGGATGATATTGAAGCCTATCGTGCGTTGATTGCTCGTCTGGGCCTGAGAAAATAAGCGGAATCAAGAAGAGATAGGGTGGCTGAAAAAAGTCCACCCTATCATTATAATACTTTCTTTGATCGTACGCGTTTGTCGGGGAATGGCAGTAGAGGCTGCAGAGAGCAGACTTTAAAAAGTTTGTTTAAAAGCGGAGGCGTATCGAGACCACTGAAAAGGACATAGGGATGTGTTTTTTTCAGTAGTTTCGGGGTCCCTGCTTGAATATTAAAAAAGGAGAATAGACATGTTTAAGAGTTATTCGATGGAACTGGCGGGGAGGACGCTGACAGTTGAGATCGGCCGGGTTGCGGCTCAGGCCAATGGGGCGGCCCTGATGCACTATGGGGATACGGTGGTACTTGCGACGGCGACGGCTTCCGACAAGCCCAGGGAGGGGATTGATTTTTTCCCTCTGAGTGTGGAATATGAAGAGAAGATGTATGCGGTCGGGAAGATTCCCGGCGGTTTTACCAGGAGAGAAGGGAAAGCGTCCGAGAACGCGACGCTGACTTCCCGGGTGATCGACCGCCCGATGCGTCCGTTGTTCCCGAAGGATTATCGCAACGATGTTACGTTGGACAATCTGGTTCTGTGTGTGGATCCGGATTGCAGTCCGGAACTGACGGCCATGCTGGGGGCTTCCATTGCCACGACGATTTCGGACATTCCGTTTGACGGCCCGATTTCTTCCACGCAGATCGGTTTGATTGACGGGGAGCTGATTGTGAATCCGACTTCTGCGCAGAGGAAGGTTTCGGAACTGGCTTTGACCGTGGCTTCGACGAGAGAGAAAGTGATCATGATCGAGGCGGGCGCGAAGGAAGTGCCGGAAGAAAAGATGCTGGAGGCGATCTTTCAGGCGCATGAGATCAATAAGGAAGTGATCGCGTTTATTGATACGATTGTGGCGGAGTGCGGCAGGCCGAAGCATGAATATACGCATTGTGATACGCCGGACGAGCTGTGGGAAGATATGGTGTCTTTCGTTACGCCTGAGGCGATGGAGGGCGCGGTTTTCACGGACGACAAGCAGACCAGAGAGGAGAATATTCGTCAGATCAAGGAGAAGCTGACCGCTCGCTATGAGGAAGAGCATGCGGATTGGCTGCCGCTGATCGACGAAGCGGTTTATAAATTCCAGAAGAAGACGGTCCGTAAGATGATTCTGCAGGATCATAAGCGCCCGGACGGCCGTGCGATTACACAGATTCGTCCTTTGGCGGCCGAGATTGACCTGCTTCCGAGAACGCACGGTTCCGCCATGTTTACCAGAGGCCAGACTCAGATTTTGAATATCTGTACGCTGGCGCCTTTGTCGGACGCGCAGCGTCTGGACGGACTGGACGAGAATGAGACTTCCAAGAGATATATGCATCATTATAATTTCCCGTCCTACTCGGTGGGTGAGACAAAGCCCAGCCGCGGGCCGGGCCGTCGAGAGATCGGGCATGGCGCTCTGGCAGAGCGCGCGCTGCTTCCGGTACTGCCGTCTGCGGAAGAATTTCCTTATGCGATCCGTACCGTTTCCGAGACGTTGGAGAGCAATGGTTCCACGTCGCAGGCCAGCGTATGTTCCTCGAGTATGTCCCTGATGGCGGCGGGTGTGCCGGTTAAGGCGGCGGTAGCGGGCATTTCCTGCGGTTTGGTGACGGGAGATACGGATGAGGATTATATTGTGCTGACGGATATCCAGGGTCTGGAAGATTTCTTCGGAGATATGGATTTTAAAGTTGCCGGTACGCACAAAGGGATCACGGCGATTCAGATGGATATCAAGATTCACGGACTGACCGATCGGATCATCCGGGAAGCGATTTCCCGCACAAGGGAAGCACGTCTTTATATTTTAGACGAGGTTATGGCTAAAGCAATCGCGGAGCCCAGGAAAGAAGTAAGCAAATATGCGCCTAAGATCGAGCAGATCATGATCGATCCGACCAAGATCGGCGATGTCGTGGGCAAGCAGGGCAAGGTGATCAATAAGATCATAGAGGAGACCGGCGTCCAGATTGATATTGAAGAGGACGGCAGCGTTTCCGTGTGCGGCACGGATAAGGAGATGATCGAAAAAGCGATCGATATTATCCGCCGGATTGTGACGGATGTGGAGGTGGGCCAGGTTCTGACCGGCCGGGTAGTCCGCATTATGAATTTCGGCGCATTCGTGGAACTGGCGCCGAACAAGGACGGTATGGTTCATATTTCGAAGCTGGCGAAGAAGCGTGTGGAGAAAGTGGAAGATGTGGTGAATATCGGGGACGAGGTGACCGTGAAGGTGATCGAGATCGATAAGATGGGGCGCATCAACCTGAGTATCAAAGACGTGGAAGCTTAAAAACGTCAACGAAGTATATTTGAAGAGGATTAAAAAGGCGGCCGGCTGGAAGCGGAGACGTTTTCGGCCGGATTATATGTTTAACCGCGAATAAAAACCGGACAAAACCAAAAAAATGCTTGCCTTTTCCATAAGGATATAGTATGATATATGACGATGCATCTGTAGCTCAGTGGATAGAGCAGTGGCCTCCGGAGCCACGTGCGTAGGTTCGATTCCTATCAGATGCATTTTTTGTTTGCCATAAAATATTTTTGGTTGACAAATATAGGAAAAAGGCTTATATTTGTAAAAAAAGTAGACATAAACCATACGGGCATTTTCCTGCCATCTTTTTTTGCAAATCCATGGACGGTTCCTTTGTTATTGCCATTCTGCAAGCCTTCTGATTTTTCATTTCTTTTGTACCTCCGTATCATTTGCAGTCAGTTTTACAAGAAGGCAGTTTGGATAGAGACTTTATAAAACATATACGGAGGATAACAATGGAATATGGAGAATTTTTAACCTGCGTGAAACGACGCCTGGAGGAGGCGATGCCGCAGGCACGGGTGGAACTGCATCATATCATGAAAAACAATCAGGTGACCTGGGACGGCGTGACCATTTTGCCGGAAGGCGAAACGATTTCCCCTACCGTTTATCTGAATGAATTTTACGGACGCTACCGGGCCGGAATGTCCATGGAGGAGATCGTTCGTCGGATTCTGGCGGAGTATCAGGAGAATTGCTGCCAGCCGGGTTTTGATGTCAGCCGTTTGAAAGAATTTGCGTATCTGAAGGATCGCATTGTTTTCAAGCTGATCAATTATGAGGAGAATCGGGAGTTGCTGGAGGAGATGCCTCACCGAAGGGTTCTGGATCTCGCTATGGTGTTTTATTTTATGTTGGAGGACGAAGCGCTTGGGCTGGTTACGGCTTTGATCTTTAACAGCCATTTGAAGGTGTGGAAGGTGGACGAGGAGACGCTTTATCAGACGGCCAGAGAGAATACGCCCCGCCTTTTGAACTGGGAGCTTCAAAGCATGGATTCTCTGCTTGATGAGATGATTTTGCAGGACATGCGGGAGGAGTTTGAGAGTGAGGAGGCTTTTGAAGAATTCTGCGGGATTACTTTGGGAAGGGACAAGAGGTCTGCCAGTCCCATGTATGTGCTGACGAATAAAGAGCGGTTTAACGGGGCCGGGTGTATGCTTTATCAGGATGTGCTGGATCGTTTTGCCAGAGAACACAACAGCGATATTTATGTGCTGCCGAGCAGCATTCATGAGGTGATTCTGATTCCCTGTGTGAGCAGTCCGGGACGGGAGGATCTGTGCGATATGGTGCGGGAGATCAACAGCACCGAGGTGGCGGCGACGGATCGGCTCTCCGACCATGTTTACTGTTATTCTCTCAGCGAGGGCATTTTAAAGTTGTAAGGAACTTGTTTCGGATTTCTTTCGACAATATTCGCTTTTTTGGGGTCTTGGACACAAATATTTCTGAATCTGTGTATTGCAATTTTATTAACACTTTGTTACAATGTGTTAAGTGGATAGTTTTCCCTGAAGTTTAGAATGACAGAGTTAAAGGAGTGTTTCATAATGAAAGACAGGCACGATGAGGTTCAGGATCTTTTTGATGACGAGAGTCCGGAAATGCATAATGATATCGAAGAGAAAAGGAATGGTTTTGATACGGCGGAAGAAGAAGACTTTGACGATGAGCTGGATGAGGACGAGCTGGACGACGAGGATTTTGACGACGATGAACCGGATGAAAAGCCGAAGAAAGTTCGGTCGGTCAATCAGGATTTTGATGACGATGATGAGAATGACGAGCTTTTTACCCGCAGGAATTATCGGGACGGGGGATATTCGAACGGCGGGAACAGTTATGTGAAGTACGGTATCCTTGCGGCCGTTGCGATTGCGGTGATTCTTCTGATTATCTTTCTTTTCCGCGGGAAGTCCGACGATAAAACGCCGGATGTCACGGGAGAGACGACGACGGCGGCCATGACTTCCGCCGGGGAGGACGTGACGGTAAGCGTGGATTATTCCGCCTATGAACTGGAGAAGGATACGAATCCGGAAGTCGGAACGCTGATGAACAGTTTCTATACGGCCCGCCAGACGGCGGATTTGTCGGCTATGACGAATCTGGTGGACAGTACGGTGAATCTCTCGGCTCAGAAGCTGGAGAAGATGAAGGAGTATATCGAAGAATATAAGAACCTGACTTGTTATACGAAGGACGGACTGAAGGACGGCGAATATCTGGTTTATGTATATTGCGACGTGAAGTTTTTGAATATCGAAACGCTGGCGCCGGATCTGCAGTGGTATTATGTGAAGACAGCGGAGGACGGACATCTTTATATTTGTACCGAGATGACGGAAGAGGAGAATGCGTTTGCGCAGGAGCAGGGAACGCATGAGGAAGTGAGGGCTCTGGTACAGGATGTGAACGACCGTTTGTCGGCGGCCATGGCGTCGGATTCGGGCCTGGACAGCCTGGTGAAGATTTTGAACGGCGAGGAAGGCAGCGGCGAGACGCCGTCGGCTGCGGATACTTCTGCGGCTGCGGAGGATACCACGGCGGCTTCGGGCACGACGAGTGCGGCGGAGACCACCACGGCGGCTGAGACGACTACGACGCCGGCAGCTACGGCAGCGTCGTCCGACAGCATAACGGTATGGGCGGTGGACGGCCCTTACGCCATTCGAAAAGAGCCTTCGAGGGAGAGCGAGCAGATCGGAAGTATTTACAAAGGCGATCATGCATCCCGCACCGAACTGGGAAGCGAGTGGAGTAAAGTCGAGTATGTAAACGCGGAGGGCGAGACGGTTGTCGGTTATGTTCTGAATGAGGCGTTGACGACGACAAGCCCCGAGTAAATTTCAAAGAGGAAAAGGCATCCCGGAGGAAACTCTGGGATGTTTTGTCGTCGAAGCAAAAACGGATTGAGGAGAAAGAGAAAAGATGAGCGAAAGATTAAGCGTGAAAGATTTTGATTATGAACTGCCGCAGGAATTGATCGCGCAGGATCCCCTGGAAGATCGGAGCGCGTCCAGGCTGTTGATTCTGGATAAACAGACGGGCGCGACCCGTCACGGGATTTTTCGGGATATTGTGGAAGAGCTGAGGGAAGGGGATTGTCTGATCATCAATAATACCAAGGTAATTCCGGCCAGGCTTCTGGGAGTAAAAGAGGGGACCGGAGCCGGGATAGAGGTACTTCTTTTAAAGAGAAAGGAGAAGGATGTCTGGGAGACTTTGGTGAAGCCGGGAAAAAAAGCGAGGCCGGGGTGTGTGATTTCTTTCGGAGACGGTCTTTTGAGAGGGCGCGTTTTGGATGTCGTGGAGGAAGGAAACCGTTTGATCCGGTTTGAGTATGAGGGAATCTTTGAGGAAATCCTGGACCGGCTGGGGCAGATGCCGCTGCCGCCCTATATTACGCATTCGCTGAAGGATAAAAATCGTTACCAGACCGTATATGCCAGGTATGACGGGTCTGCGGCGGCGCCTACGGCGGGATTGCATTTTACCGGGAAGCTGTTGGATGAGATCCGTCAAAACGGAGTGAAAATCGCTCCGGTTACGCTTCATGTGGGTCTTGGGACTTTTCGTCCGGTCAAGGAAGAGAATGTACTGGATCATCATATGCATTCGGAGTTTTATGTGGTGGAGGAGGAAACTGCCCGCATGGTGAATGAAACAAAGAAAAACGGCGGTCGGATTATTTGTGTGGGAACGACGAGCTGCCGGACGATCGAGTCGGCGGCGGACGAGAATGGGGTTTTGCAAGCGGGAAGCGGCTGGACGGATATTTTTATCTATCCGGGTTATCGTTTTAAGCTTCTGGATGGATTGATTACAAATTTTCATTTACCTCAATCAACGTTGATTATGTTGGTGTCTGCATTGGCCGGAAGAGAACGGGTACTGGCGGCTTATGAGGAAGCGGTGAAGGAACGTTATCGGTTTTTTTCTTTTGGGGATGCGATGTTGATCGTGTGAGAAACCATTTTTGCAAGTATGATATGCTTGCTTTGTTTGCCGTTCATATATTTCTTAAATGTTTTCGGGAAACGTTACCGTCGCTTGTCAAGCGACGGTACAAAGCGCTATTGACAAACGGACTATTATCGCATATACTGAATTATATCAAAAAATTTTAATGTGAAGGAGATTGCATGGGGACATACCAAGAAAATGCAAAAGTATTCAAGGCCCTGTGCGACCCCAAGCGCCTCGCCATTCTGGAACAACTGAGAAGCGGTGAAAAATGCGCCTGTGTTTTGCAAGAGCCGATGGATTTGACTCAGTCCGGTCTTTCCTATCACATGAAAATTTTGTGTGACTCTGGGCTTGTTGTAAGCCGTCAGGAGGGCAAATGGACGCATTATCGTTTGAGCGAGGATGGCAGGAATAACGTTGTTAAGTTGTTGTTGGCTATTACTACGCCAAACGTAGAATAAGGGGACAGATGTCTTTCACGTGATAGATAAACGCCATGATAGTAAGATGGCGTTTATCTTGCTATTTTAGATCAAAATATTTTGATGTATTGTTCGGCAAAAGGAAAGTGAGGTTTCTCTATGGGTGTATGGCAGTTTATTCAAGATCAGGTGTTGGGTATGAAGTGGCTGAATGAGCTGATTGGCGGGGGGCTTTCCAGGCTGGGGCTGGATGTGGAAGAGCGTGTAGGGGGGAGCATTCAATTTTTCCTCTATGATGTGTTGAAAATCACGGTGCTGCTCTGCTTTTTGATTTTCTTGATTTCCTATATTCAAAGCTATTTCCCGCCGGAACGGAGCAAGCGGATATTGGGCCGTTTTCACGGTGTCGGTGCGAATGTCATTTCTGCTTTATTGGGTACGGTAACACCGTTCTGTTCCTGCTCGTCCATTCCTCTGTTTATCGGCTTTACCGGCGCCGGACTGCCGTTAGGGGTTACATTTTCTTTCCTGATTTCTTCGCCGATGGTAGATCTGGGGAGCCTGATTCTGCTAATGAGCGTTTTCGGCGCAAAGGTCGCTGTCCTTTATGTGCTGATAGGGCTGGTGATCGCCGTAGCGGGCGGCACTCTGATTGAGAAACTGCACATGGAACCGCGTGTGGAGGAATTTATCCGAACGGCCGGCGGCGTAGACACGGAGTCTTCTACATTGACGAAGCGGGAACGGCTTTCATATGCGAAAGAACAAGTCGTCTCTACATGCAAGAAGGTGTTTCCGTATATTTTGATCGGCGTGGGCATTGGCGCAATTATTCACAACTGGATTCCGGAGAGCTGGATTGAAACGGTGTTAGGGGGTAACAATCCATTCGGCGTTATTCTTGCTACGCTGGTAGGCGTTCCCATGTATGCGGATATTTTTGGCACTATTCCTGTGGCGGAGGCTTTGTTATACAAGGGCGCCCGGCTTGGGACCATTCTGTCTTTTATGATGGCTGTTACCACATTAAGCCTGCCGTCTATGATCATGCTCCGCAAAGCGGTAAAGCGGAAACTGCTTGTCGTGTTCATCGGCATTTGCACCATTGGCATTATCCTGGTCGGCTGCCTGTTCAATGCGTTCCAATTTTTATTGATATAATTTTTAGGAGGCGTGATCGATGAGACTGTTTAGCAAGAAAAAGAAAGAAACAAAATCCGGTTGCCGTGGCGGTAACTGCACTTCGGAAACGATGGAACGGGCAAAAACGGCAGGGAGAACTCCCTGCCGCTTTTCAAATTTCAATCTGCCGACAAGGTTTGCATGAGGGCAAAGAAATGTTGCGCTTCGCCGGTACTGAAATACGCGTACCATGCTTCTAGTGTATTTGGCTGAAAGACTTTTAATCGTTCCATAATCTGCTTTGCCCACAGTAAGGCTCCGGTGGAGCTTGCGGTAATCAGGTTGTGATCCGCGACGGACGGCTTGTCAACATAGAAGTTTTGTCCTTTGTAGCCGGGCGATACCATTTCCAGATAACCTGCCCCATTGCTGGTGTGCCGCCTTTTATCCAACAGGCCGGCGTTTGCCAGCGCGGCGGTTGCGCCGCAGATGGCGCATACCATAGCGCCTGCGGAAAGAAATTCACCGGCTTTTTTAATAATGGCGCCATGTTTGGGATCATCCCAGGTATTTGCTCCCGGCAAGAGCAGTACGCTTTCTTCATTTACCGTTATGTCGTCGATGATACAATCGGGCATGACGGTCAGTCCGCCCATTGTTTTGACGGGTTCCCTTGAAATGCCGACGGTTTTGACGGATACTTTCGGCGCCCCGTTTTTGAAGAAGCGTCCGGAATTTAATTCCGCCGTAACATACCCCAGCTCCCAGTCGGCCAAGGTGTCCAAAGCATATACGTAGATTGTGAACATAATTTCCTCCGTTTTCTTTCGCGTTTGATTTGCTTTGTTTTTATGATATCATCCAATCGTTGACAGCAATATGGCAGCAATTTATACTAATATAAAAAATTGTTGAAAGGCGGCTGCCAAATGAAAGTTGACAGGCTTGTTAGCATTATTATGACGCTCCTGGATAAAAAACGTATAGGCGCGCAGGAATTAGCGGATATGTTTGAAGTTTCGCCCCGCACAATTTACCGTGATATGGAGGCGATCAATCTGGCGGGCATCCCTGTTCGCTCCATATCAGGTGTTGGCGGCGGATTCGAAATCATGCCGGAATATAAGATGGATAAAAAGGTTTTTTCGACTGCGGATCTTTCCGCAATCTTGACGGGGCTTTCCGGTCTTTCGAATATAATACGGGGCGAGGAATTGGCAAACGTTCTCGCGAAAGTGAAAAGTTTTATTCCTGCTGAAAAAGCGAAAGACATGGAAATCAAAGCAAACCAGATCTGTATAGATTTAAGCCCGTGGACAGGCAACAAAAATATACGGCCGTATTTGGAAATGATAAAAACGGCTTTACAGGATCATAAGCTGCTGCGCTTTGAATATACGGCTCACCATGGAAATAAAACTGTGCGGATCGTTGAACCATATCAGCTTGTATTAAAAGGCGGCCATTGGTACTTTCAAGGGTATTGTTATATCAGAGAGGATTATCGGTTATTTAAACTATCCCGTATATCAGAGCTGCAGATGAAACAGGAAACTTTTATGCCGCGGGATTATCAAAAACCGATATTGGATTTTGAGGAAATTGCGGAAACGATGCAGACAGAAATCAAAATTCGCATTCATAAATCCGTGTTGGACAGGGTGCTTGAATATGGTACGTATGATCGCTTGGCGCCGGATCATGACGGATATTATATCGTGAATTTTCCGTTCATTGAAAACGACTATTATTATAACATCCTTCTCGGTTTTGGAGATCAATGTGAGTGCCTCGAGCCATTACATATCCGTACAAAGATCAGGCGAAAAATCCAGAATATGGCGGCGATATACGACAATGAAAGGTCGAAGACATCATAAGTATCACTTTTCGGGCAATGTTTGTGTTTGACAAAAAAGCTCCGGGATGCTATAATAAAACAGGTGTTATAGAATGAATGTTATAGAAAGGAGGCGGCGATTCTGCCACCAAAAGCAAAATTTACGAAAGAGCAGATAACGAAAGCGGGCCTGGATATTATTCGGGAAGGCAGTCCGGAATGTCTGACCGCGCGGGCGTTGGGGAAAAGGCTCGGCAGTTCGGCCTGCCCTGTTTTTACCGTGTTTGAGAACATGGAAGAAGTACAGTCGGCAGTTAAAGAAGCGGCGAGGGGGTTGTATGGAGAGTATGTCCGGGAGGGTTTAAAAGAAGTTCCGGCGTTTAAGGGCGTCGGGATTCAGTATATTCGTTTTGCCATGCTGGAACCCCGGTTATTTCGGCTGCTTTTTATGTCGGAACAGTCGAAAACGCCGACGGTTGCCCATGTTCTTCCGCTTATAGAAGAGAATTATTCCCAAATTCTTTTGTCCGTCAGGGAGAGCTACGGCCTATGTGAGAGCGACGCGGAGAAGCTTTATCGGCATTTGTGGATCTATACCCATGGCATTGCGGTGCTCTGTGCGACAAATCTGTGTACATTTACGGCGGAGGAAGCGGGCGGGATGCTGACGGAAGTTTTTCGGTCGCTTCTGAACGGAATGAAAGGGGGAGACATGCGGTGATAGAAGTATCGGATATTGTGAAATCTTATGGGGGCCGGAATCCGGTTTTGCGGGGCATCAGTCTGAGCATCAACGAAGGAGATTTTGTTGTGATTCTGGGGGCCTCCGGTTCCGGCAAATCCACGTTTTTGAATATCCTGTCGGGACTGGAGCGCCCGGACAGCGGAAGCGTCCGTTATCACGCGTCCGATATCGCGAAACTGTCGGACGATGAACTGACAAGATTTCGCAAAGAGAATGTGGGCTTTATTTTTCAGCAATACTATCTGCTTCCGAATATGAACGTGGAGAAGAATGTGAGAATGGGAGCGGATCTTGCGGGGAACATGGAATTTCGGGAGATCATAAAAGCGGTCGGACTGGAGGATAAAATAAAAAAATATCCGGGAGAACTCTCTGGCGGCGAACAGCAGCGCGTCTCGATTGCCCGCGCCCTTGCGAAGAAACCGAACGTGTTATTTCTGGACGAGCCGACGGGAGCTCTGGATGAACAGACGGGACGGCAGATTCTTGCTTATATCTGCGAGCTGCACCGGAAGATCGGTTTTACCATTGTAATGGTTACACATAATCAGAATATTGCGGAGATGGCGAATACGGTTATCAAAATAAACAGCGGCAAAGTAGCCGCGGTTTATGCCAATGAAACGCAGAAAACCGCTTATGAAATCGGGTGGTAAGGGATGATAATAGGGATAAAAGATATCGTGAAACTGGCGGGTATGGCGATAGTCGTGTGCTGTGCGGTTTTTGTGTGTACGCTGTTTTTGAATTATAATATTGACCTTGCGGCCATGGAGGGAGAGATTCTCACCGAAGCCGGCATTATCCTGTATCATGCGCAGGTATCTATGGGGAAGGTTACGGCGGCCGTGACGGGCGGCTGTCTGGTAGTTACATCGGCGATTATGCTTTTGTTTTATATCAAGAACTACATAGATACGCACGGCAGGGAACTGGGCATATTGAAGGCGCTTGGTTATTCCGATATGAAGATAGCGAAGCATTTTTGGCCGTTCGGCCTCAGCGCGCTGACCGGCTGCGTTGCCGGTTTTGCTTTGGCGTTTTCTTACCTGCCGTTTTTTTACAAGACACAAAACGCGGAGGGGCTTTTTCCGGACATAGGGGTAAATTTCCATCCTCTTCTGGCCGTTTTTTTGATCGCCGTGCCGGCGATTTTGTTTGCCGTCCTATCCGTTTTTTACGCCTGCTTGAAATTAAAGGCTCCGGTTCTGGATTTATTGAGGGAGAGGCGGGAATATAAAAATAAAATCCGTAAAAAGGAAACGGGGGAACGACCTTTTTTACAGGATTTGAAGCGGGTTACGCGGGAGAGGAAAACGTTGGTGTTTTTTGTGGCGTTTTCGGCCTTTTGTTTTTCCGCGATGGTGCAGATGTCGGTGTCGATGAATGAGTTGGCAAGCGGAACATTTGCCGTTATGGTCATTACGATAGGGCTGATTCTCGCATATATCACCCTGTTTTTGTCGCTTTCGAGCGTGGTAAAAGGGAATACGAAAACGATCGCGATGATGCGCGTGTTTGGTTATGGACATTCCGCTTGCTGCCGTGCTATTTTGGGAGGATACCGGCCGTTTGCGTATATGGGATTCGCAGTCGGGACGGTTTATCAGTATGCATTGTTAAAATCCGTGATGATGTTTATATTTGCGGATATTGAAAATATGCCGGCGTATACGTTTGATGTTAAGGTTTTTTTCGTTACGCTTGTCCTTTTTCTTATCACATATGAGATGGTTATGTACGGATATTCTGCGAGGATAAAAAAATTGTCCGTCAAGAGCGTGATGCTGGAGTGACGGCGGGATGGCTTTTTTGTGCGGTTTCTGGTATTCTGGTAAAAAAGCGTGGTGATGGAAGTGATAAAATATGCGGTTTGCGATGATGAACCGTTCATGCAGGAGAAGATTTGCGATTACCTGTCCGAGTATATGAAGGGGCGGTCTTTGACTTCCTATTGTATAGATCGTTTCTCAAATGGGCGTTCGCTTTTGAAAAGTGACTGTGATTTTCATTTGATTTTTCTTGATATTCAGATGGAGCGGCCGGACGGAATGGAGACGGCCAGAATCTTGCGGCAGCGGGGAAACCGGAGCCTGCTGATTTTTGTGACGGTTTTAAAGGAGTGTGTATTTGACGCGTTTGAGGTGCGGGCGCACGACTATCTGCTCAAGCCTTTGGAGCGGGACGGTTTTACGCGGACCATGGACCGGGCGTTTCGGTTTCTGGCGCAGCAGGCGGATAAAAGGATCCTTGTCCAAAAAGGGACTCTGTGCGAGGTGATTTTGCTGTCCCGGATTCTGTATTGTGAGGTGCAGGGCCGCAAACTTTATATTCATCAAAGCGACGGCGGAGTCGTGGACTATTATGATAAGCTGGAGGCTTTTGAACGGCGCGTGGACGGGCGCTTTTTCCGATGCCACAGGAGTTACCTGGTCAATCTCGATCATGTCCGCGGATGCAGGGACGGGCGGGTCCGTCTGTCCCAGGGCGAGGAGATTCCGGTTTCCCGGTTGCGTGAACGGGATCTGATGCAGGCTCTTTTATATTACATGAAAGAGAGAGATCGCTGACATGGATTATTTCAGTTTCTTTTTTAACGGTCTTTGCCTTGCCGGACAGAGTGTGCTGCACATGGTTTTTATCAGCCGCCTCACCGGATGGAAATTAAAGGCATGGCAGGTTGCCGTATATTTTTTTCTGATTGTCGCGCTGGACGGGATATGCGTGAGGTTTGCGCCTGACGGGGTGCTTGCCGTCTGGGCGGAATTGTTTGTTTTGTATGGGATGAACCGTTTGGCGCCGGCAAACCGGCGCGCCGCGGCTTTCATCGCCGCAATTCTGGCGATTTATATTTCACAGTTTTCTTTTGGTATCCTTAATTCGGTGGAAGTGATCTGGTTTCCCAATCTGATCGGGAAGCCGATTTTGTATGTTCTGCTCGTTTTGGCGACGTTGACGGCTCTTTTTCTGTGCGCCTGCTGTTACAGGGCCGTATTGAAATTTCTGCCTCTGGAAAAGGCGCGTCGGACGCCGTATATCGAGCTTCTTTTATTTCCCAATCTGTTTTTCTTTGCGGCGGAAGTGTATATTATTCATACTTCTTATAGCATGATACCCGTCATTCTTTCGCCGTGGGAGACGGGAAAACACGTCCTGCTTTTGTTTCTGCAGATGACGGGGTTGGCGGCGCTGTTTTGCACTTTATATGCTTATCGCAGGATTTGCCGCGGGTTTCAAGTTCAGTCGGAGCTGATTTCTCTGACCCAGGCGGCCGCGGCGCAAAAAATATACGTCGCCGAGGCGAAGACGCGCTATGAACGGACGAAAGCGTTTCGCCATGATATAAAAAACCATCTGCTGGTATTGAGCGGCCTGTTAAACGGGGGAAAATCGGAGGAGGCCGGGATGTATCTGCGGAAGCTGGAGACGGCTTCCGATTCGCTGTCCTTTCCCTGTCGGACGGGCAATCCGGTAGTGGATATTCTTCTGAGCGAGAAGCTGGGGCTGGCGAAGGCGAACGGTATTGCGGCGGAGGTTTCTTTGATTCTGTCCGACCTGCGCGGGGTCGATGATTTTGATTTGTGCGTGATCTTTGCGAATGCGTTGGACAATGCGGTCCGGGCCTGTCGGTTTGCCGGGGAGAGGAAATGGATCCGGATCACGGAGCGGCGGCAGGGGGATTTTTACGTGCTGGGATTTGAAAACAGCTGTTCGGAGGAAGACTTACCGCGGGAGGGAACCGGACTTTCCAATATCCGGACCGTGGCGGAAAAGTACCATGGCGCGATCTTGACGGGAAAAGAGGGACGGCGTTTTTCTCTGGACGTGCTCTTGAATGCAGATGTTTTTACCGGGGGAGAAGAGGTATTGGAATGAAAATCGACCGAATGATTGGCATTTTATCGATTCTTTTGCAGCGGGAGAAGGTAACGGCGCCTTATCTCGCGGAAAAATTTGAGGTTTCCCGCCGCACGATCAGCCGGGATATCGAGGCGCTTTGCATGGCGGGCATTCCGTTGGTAACGAGAACGGGGGCGAACGGCGGCATTTCTATCGCGGAGGGATATAAAATGGATCGCACGCTTTTGAAGCCGTCGGATCTGCAGGCGATTATAGCGGGGCTTCGGAGCCTGGACAGTGTAAGCGGCACGGACCGTTATGCACAGTTGATGGAGAGGCTGTCGGCGGGCGCGTCCGGCCTGTTCGAGGGGGAGCCGCATATCCTGATCGATCTTTCCTCCTGGTACAAAGAATCGCTGTCCCCGAAGATCGAGTGTCTGCACGGTGCGATTCTTTCCGGGAACCGGGTTTCTTTTACGTATTTTGCGCCGAAAGGGGAAAGCAGAAGAACGATCGAACCGTATGATCTGATTTTTCAGTGGTCCAACTGGTATGTGTGGGGCCGGTGTGAGGACAGAGAGGATTTCCGTCTGTTTAAGCTGGGCCGAATGACGGATTTGCAGATGGGTGCTTCGTTTAAAAAACGTTCGGCGCCGTTGCCGGACTTATCGCGGGAGCGGACGTTTCCGGACGTTTATCAGGTAAAGGCGAAGATTCGTCCGGAATACAAATGGCGTCTGGTGGAAGAGTACGGTCCGGAAAGTTTTTGCGTTCAGCCGGACGGGACGCTGCTTTTTTCGTTTGGTTTTACCGATAAGGCGACCGTCGTGGGCTGGATCGTTTCTTTTGGGGACGGCGCGGAGCTTTTGGAGCCGGCGGAATTTCGAGGGGATGTTCTGGCGTTTGCGGAAGGGATCCGGGAAAAGTATTTGGAATCATGACATACAGATGTCGTGATTCTTTTGATAAACTGGGATAAATCAGATAAGATCGGAAAGGAGAACAGATATGGCGTCAAGACCGGAATATGTGGAATTTATCGCGGAACAGTTGCAGGAGGCCGGGACTATCACGTACCGGAAGATGTTTGGGGAGTACGGGCTTTACTGCAACGGGAAGATTTTCGCGGTGATCTGTGACGATCAGCTTTTTATCAAGATGACCGGAGCCGGGCGGGAGCTCTGTCCGGATCTTTTGGAGGCGCCGCCTTACGAGGGGGCGAAAAATTATTTTCTTGTGGAGGATGTGGAGAATCGGGAGATGTTGATCAAGCTTGTGTCGGCGACCTGTGAAGAACTTCCGGAACCGAAGCCGAAAAAACGGAGAAAGGAAAAGAAGGATGGCGTTTGATTATAAGAAGGAGTATAAGGAATTTTATCTGCCGAAAAATAAACCGGGCCTGGTCACGGTCCCGCCTATGCGTTTTGTTGCCGTTCGCGGAAAAGGCGATCCCAATGAGGAGGGCGGCGCGTATAAGCAATCGATCGGGCTGCTCTATGGGATCGCTTTTACGATTAAGATGAGTAAGAGGGGCGATCGCCGGATCGACGGGTATTTTGATTATGTCGTACCGCCTTTGGAGGGCCTCTGGTGGCAGGCCGGGATAAAGGGCGTGGATTATTCTCGCAAAGAAGATTTTGAATGGATCTCCATGATTCGCCTGCCGGATTTTGTCACGAAAGAGGTATTTGACTGGGCGGTGGAGGAGGCGGCCGCAAAAAAGAAAACCGATTTTTCCGCGGCGGAGTTTTTTACGTATGAAGAAGGTTTATGCGTGCAGTGCATGCATCTCGGCCCGTATGACGACGAGCCGGCGACCATAGAAATGATGGACGCGTTCGCGGAGGCGTCGGGATATCGGCCGGATATGGGTTCGTCCCGTTATCATCATGAGATTTATCTGAGCGACGCGCGAAAATGCAGGCCGGAGAATTTAAAGACCGTGATCCGGCATCCGGTGGCATAAGGGGAATCTGCTTCACGGGGGCGGTCCGGGAATCTATTGACTTTTGCGTGTAAGACGAGTATACTTTATCCATACGCCGAATGGCGATACGGGGCGCCCGGAGGGTGTACTTTATCCATACGCCGAACGGCGATACGGGGTAACGGCGATACAGAAGAGCGGTGTAGGGTAGGAATCCTTACGCCGCTTATTTTTCCGGATAAAAAAAGAGTCAGTGGGGAAAATCAGAGAATGGAAGAAGTGCGCTTGAATAAATATCTGAGCGAAGCCGGCGTCTGTTCGCGCCGGGAGGCGGATCGGGCCGTGGAAGCCGGGCGGGTGTTTGTGAACGGGCAGAAAGCTCAGACGGGACAGAAAGTGACGGATCAGGACCGCGTCGTGTTTGACGGAAAGCAGGTTCTTCGGGAGGAGGAATTTATCCTGCTGGCGGTCAACAAGCCGAAGGGAATCGTCTGTACGACGGCGGAGGACGAAGCGGATAACATTGTGGATTTTCTCCGTTATCCGAAACGGATTTATCCGATCGGCCGTCTGGATAAAAATTCGGAAGGGCTGATTCTGATGACGAACCGGGGCGATCTGGTGAATCGGATTCTCCGGGGAGGGAATGAGCATGAGAAGGAATATCTGGTGAGGGTAAACGCGCCGGTGACGGAGGCGTTTTTGCAAAAGATGGCCTCCGGCGTGGCGATCTTAGATACGGTTACCAAGCCCTGCCCTGTGGAGAAGATCGGGCGAAACGCGTTTCGAATCATCCTGACGCAGGGACTGAACCGTCAGATCCGCAGGATGTGCGAGGCGCTCGGGTATCGGGTCGTTTCTTTGAAGCGGGTGCGGATCATGAATATCCGCCTGGGCGATTTGAAAAGCGGCGCGTACCGGTTGATCTGCGGGGACGAACTGGCCGGGATGGAAAAAGCGCTGGAGGGTTCCAGCGGACTTTCTTATAAACAACTGCACGGGGAGGAGATAAGATAGATGACCGAAAAACGGGCGCGGATGGAAGAACTGGTGACGCGGCTGAATAAGGCGGCAAAAGCTTATTATCAGGAGAACCGGGAGATCTTAAGCAATTACGAGTACGACCGTCTTTACGACGAACTGGTTCGTCTGGAACAGGAGACGGGGATTGTCTGGTCGAACAGCCCGACCGGGCGCGTGGGCTACGAGCTGCTTGGCGAGCTTCCCAAGGAGCGCCACGCAAGTCCCATGCTTTCCCTGGATAAGACGAAGGAGATTTCGGTTCTTCAGGAGTTTCTGGGGGAACAAAAGGGAGTCCTTTCCTGGAAACTGGACGGTCTGACGATCGTCCTGACTTATGAAGGGGGCGCCCTGGTCAAAGCCGTCACCCGGGGAAACGGGGAGATCGGAGAGGTTATCACGAACAATGCCCGGGTGTTTGCCAACATGCCGGTCCGGATTCCTTTCGCGAAGAAACTGGTCCTTCGCGGGGAGGCGATTATTACGTATTCGGAGTTTGAGCGGATCAATGAAACGATCGAGGATACGGACGCCCGCTATAAAAACCCGAGGAATCTGTGCAGCGGTTCGGTACGTCAGTTGAACAATCAGATTACGGCCGAGCGGAACGTCCGTTTCGTGGCCTTTTCGCTGGTTTCGGCGGAAGGCATGGATTTTGATAATTCCAGGGAGGCGCAGTTTGTCTGGTTAAAAGACGAGGGATTCGAAGTGGTCGAGTATGAGGCGGTCACGAAGGAGACCCTGCCCGAAGCGGTGGAGCGGTATGCCGAGAAAGCGGAGGGCGGCGATTATCCTTCGGACGGTCTGGTGCTTCTGATGGACGACATCGCTTACGGACAGTCTCTGGGGCGAACGGCCAAATTTCCGCGGGATTCCATGGCCTTTAAATGGAAGGACGAGGTCGGCGTCAGCCGTTTAAAATACATTGAATGGAGTCCTTCCAGGACCGGGCTGATCAATCCGATCGCGGTGTTTGAGCCGGTGGAGCTGGAGGGGACGACAATCAGCCGGGCCAGCGTTCATAATCTGAGCGTGATGGAAAGTCTGAAGCTGGGGGAAGGAGACGAGATCACCGTCTACAAGGCCAACATGATCATTCCTCAGATCGCGGAAAATCTCACCGGGAGCGGCCCGGCGAAGGCGCCCGACGTCTGCCCGGTCTGCGGCGGCAGGACCGAGGTGCGTCAGGCGGCGGACGTGAAGGTTTTGTACTGTACGAACCCGGAATGCCAGGCGAAGAAGATTAAGGGGTTTGCTTTGTTCAGCGGGCGGGACGCCCTGAATATCGAAGGGCTTTCCGAGGCGACGTTGGAAAAATTTATCGGCGCGGGCCTGATCCGGGATCCGGCGGATCTGTTCCGCTTGAAGGAACACAAAGACGTGATCGTTGAGATGGAGGGTTTCGGGGAGAAATCTTACGAGAAGCTGGCGGCGGCCGTGGAAAAGGCGAGACATACGACGCTGCCGAGGCTGATTTACGGTCTGGGGATCGCGAATATCGGCGCAGCCAATGCGAAGGTCCTAAGCCGGCATTTTGCGGGGGATCTGGATGCGATCCTGGCGGCGTCCAGGGAAGAACTGGCGGCCGTGGACGGAATCGGGCCGGTGATCGCCGAGAGCGCGGCGGAGTTTTTTGAAAAGGAAGAAAACCGGGATCTGATCGAGCGGCTTCGGAGGGAGATCATACTCCCGGAGAAGAAGGAAGAGACGGGCGAAGGAGCGCTTTTCGGGAAGCAGTTCGTGATCACCGGTAAGGTCGTTTCGTTTGCAAACCGGAACGCTTTGAAGGAGGCCATTGAGCAGGCGGGCGGGAAAGTCACCGGTACGGTCAGCGCGAAAACCGATTATCTGATCAACAACGACGCGGCGTCCTCTTCCTCCAAGAATAAGGCGGCGAGGGAGCTTGGGATTCCAATTTTGTCGGAGGAGGATTTTCTGAGATTGCTCCGGTAAGGGTTACCGGGCTTCCAGTTCGCTGTTTTTCGTGAGAAAAAGAATCAGAAGGTAGGCGGCGGCGAAGAGCGCGCAATGGGCGGCCAGGGTAAAAAACGGGATTCCGAAGATTGTCCCGGCCGTTTTTTTGGCGAGGGCTCCGATTAAGAACCGGCAGAGGACGCAGGCCGCCATGGGACGGATCAGCGTATAGCCGGCCCGGAAAGCCAGAGGAAAATCTTTGCAGAAACAGGTTACATGAAGGGCCGTGATCAGGAGTTCGCCGGCCAGGGTTCCGTAGAGGTAAGCCGTGATTCCGAAACGGGGAATCCCGAATACGACGAAGGCCAGGCGCAGGCTTAGCCCTCCGAGGGAGTGAAGGAACACGTTTCCGGCTTTCCCGAGTCCGTTTAAAATACTCGAAACCGTGCCGGAGAGGTATAAAAAAGGGCAGAGCCAGGCCAGGATGGAGATAAAACGTCCGGCTTCGGCGTTTCCGAAGATGATCTGCCCCATATCCGGGCCGAAGCAGAAGAAGATCCCGGTAAACAAGATTCCGATATATAGGCAATAGCGGATGGTCATGCCGGTTGTGCGGGAGATTTTTTCCAGGTCGCCCCGTTCCCCCGCTTCCGCGATGGCGGGCAGCAGCATAACGGCCAGCGAGTTGGTCACGGCGGTGGGAAATAAAATAAACGGGAGGGACATTCCCGTGAAAACGCCGTACAGGCTTAAGGCCTCGGAGGAGCCAAGGCCGAAAAGCTGAAGGCTTCCCGGAATCAGGACGGCTTCCATGCTTTGAAGCAGATTGATGGTCAGCCGGTTTGCGCACAGGGGGAGGTAGAGTTTTAGAAGCTGTCCGGCGTGGGAAAACAGGCCCGGAAAAGAGGAGAGGACGGAGGAATCCGCTTTCGCGGTATGTTTTTCCGCGCTCAGAAGCCTTGCCAGGCATACGAGGGAGAATAAAAGGGCGGCGATCTCGCCCAGAACCAGGCCGGTCACGGCGAAGGCGACGGTGGGAGCGCCTCCTTGGATGCGGCTGTTTTCACAGAGGGCTACGACGACGAGAACGCGGACGATCTGCTCAAAAAGCTGGGAGAGAGCGGGTACTTCCGCTTTTTTTCGTCCGTAATAATAGCCGTAGGCGCAGGCGTGAATCGCATTAAAAGGGAGCGCCAGGGCAAGAATGGGAAGCAGCGGTTCGCAGCGGGGCTCTAAGAGCAGCCGGGAGGCGACGAAGGCGCTTCCCTGATAGAGCCCGACGGTCAGCGAAAGAGAGACGAGCAGGGACAGAAACATACCGGCAGTCAGGTAATTTTTGGATTGTCCGCTGCTTCCTTTGGCGCTTTCCACGGCGACAAAGCGGGAAACGGCCGTCTGGACGGAACTGCAGCACAGAGCATAACAGACGTTGTAAGCGGGGAAAATAAGCTGATAGAGTCCCATACCTTCGGCGCCGATGGTCCGGGACAGGTAGATTCGGTAAAAAAAACCGATGATGCGGACAAGAATCCCCGTTCCGGTGAGCAATAACGTACCGAAAAGCAGGGGATTTTTCAAAAAGGACAATTTATGCGGGAAAGATTTCATAAAAGCGCTCCACAGCATTTTTTACAGTATATTCCATGGGAAAAATAAATAGGACAATGGCTTGACAAACGAAAAGAGCGGTGCTATTCTGAATAAAGACAAAATCCGATTAAAATACTAGGAATTAGACGGAAGGTGAGGCGATGATTCTTTCCACAAAAGGAAGATACGGGCTGCGCGCGATGGTGGATCTGGCGGTACACAGCGAAGACGGGCCGGTATCGATCCACAGCATTGCCGGAAGGCAGAATATCGCGGAACGGTATCTGGAGCAGTTGATCGGGAAGCTGAAGAAGGCCGGCCTGGTAAGAAGCGTCCGGGGTGCGTCGGGAGGTTATCTTCTGGCGAAGAAACCGGAGGAGATCTCGGTGGGGGAGGTGCTTTTGGTCCTGGAAGGCGATTTAAAGCCCATTGATTGTGCCGGGCTGGATGAGGAGAACGTTTCCTGTGAAGTTTCCGGAAGCTGCGTTACAAAGTATGTCTGGCAGAAGATCTACCGGAGCATTGAGGATACGGTGAATCATATTTATCTGGACGAGCTGGTGGCCTTAAGCCGCGCGCTGAACGACGGCTTTTCCGTTTCCGAGGGCACCGTCGTTTGATGAGGGTACGCGTGCTCCTGTCAAGCGGTGGTATGATATGAATATAATAGAAGAAAAGAAAAAGGAGAAATACAATGGAAAAAACGAAGATGATCTATCTGGATAACGCGGCGACGACCCGTTGCAAGCCGGAAGTCGTTGAAGCCATGCTTCCCTATTTTACCGAGCAGTACGGGAATGCCTCCGCCGTTTATGAATTTGCTTCTAATATGAAAGAACCGATTCGGAAGGCGAGGGAAACGATCGCCGAGTCTCTTGGCGCGAAGCCGGAAGAGATCTATTTTACCAGTTGCGGCACCGAAGCGGATAACTGGGCGTTGAAGGCGGCGGCCGAAGCGTATCAGGACAAAGGGAATCATATTATCACGACGAAGATCGAACACCACGCGATCCTGCACACCGGGGAATATCTGGAAAAGCGGGGATTTGAAGTGACATATCTGGATGTGGATGAATTTGGCCGGGTAGATCTGGACGTTCTAAAAGCGGCGATCCGTCCGACGACGATCCTGATCTCGGTGATGTTTGCCAACAATGAGATCGGGACCATTGAGCCGGTCAAAGAGATCGGGGCGATCGCGAAGGAGCGGGGGATTCTTTTTCATACGGACGCGGTTCAGGCATATGGCCATGTTCCGATTCAGGTGGACGAGATGAATATTGATATGTTGAGCGCCAGCGGCCATAAGATCAACGCGCCGAAGGGCGTCGGGTTTCTTTATATCCGCAAAGGCGTAAAAATCGGCTCTTTTATTCACGGAGGCGCTCAGGAACGCCGCCGCCGGGCCGGTACGGAGAATATTCCGTACATTGTGGGGCTGGCGAAAGCGGCGGGCATGCATCAGGATTCCATGGGGAAAGACATGGAAGAGGTTACCGCTTTGCGGGATTATCTGATCGACAGGGTCCTGACGGAGATTCCCTACGTGCGTTTGAACGGCCACCGGACGAAGCGCCTGCCGAACAACGCGAATTTCTGCTTCCAGTTTATTGAGGGGGAGTCTCTTTTGATTATGCTGGATATGGCGGGAATCTGCGGGGCCAGCGGTTCGGCCTGCACTTCGGGGTCCCTGGATCCGTCACACGTGTTGCTGGCGATCGGCCTGCCTCACGAGATCGCTCACGGGTCGTTGAGACTGACCTTAAGCGACGAGACGACAAAAGAGGATATCGATTATGTGGTGGATCAGTTGAAAGAGATCGTGGCCCGTCTGCGGGATATGTCGCCTTTGTACGAGGATTTTATGAGAGAGAAAAAAGAACGTTAAGAGATTTCAGGAGGAAAATACAATGCAGTACAGCGAAAAAGTCATGGATCATTTTCAGCACCCGCGGAATATGGGTGAGATGGAGGAGGCCAGCGGCGTAGGTACCGTAGGGAACGCCAAGTGCGGCGATATCATGCGGATGTATCTGGATATTGATGAAAACGAGATTATCCGGGAGGCGAAATTTAAAACTTTCGGCTGTGGAGCCGCGGTGGCCACCAGCAGCATGGCGACGGAACTGGTGAAAGGGAAGACCGTCCGGGAGGCTCTGGAAGTTACCAACAAGGCGGTTATGGAGGCTTTGGACGGTCTTCCGCCCGTAAAGGTACATTGTTCTTTGCTGGCGGAGGAGGCAATCCATGCGGCTTTGTGGGATTACGCGGAAAAACACGGGATTGTGATCGAAGGTCTGGCGCGTCCGGTAAACGATATCAGCGAGCATGAGGAAGCCGCAGAGGAAGAGTACTGATGAAAAAAATAGTCGTCGGGATGTCGGGGGGCGTGGATTCTTCCGTGGCCGCTTATTTGTTGAAAAAAGACGGCTATGACGTGATCGGGGTGACGATGCAGATCTGGCAGGAAGAAAATACCGCAGAGGTTTCCGGGGACGGAGGCTGCTGCGGTCTTTCTGCCGTGGAGGATGCCAGAAGGGTCGCGCATGCGCTGGGGATTCCTCATTATGTGATGAATTTCCGGGATGAATTTAAGCGTCGGGTGATAGATTATTTTGTTCGGGAATATCGTTTGGGCCGGACGCCGAATCCCTGTATTGCCTGTAATCGCTATGTGAAATGGGAGGCGCTTTTGAGCCGGGCTTTGTCCATCGGGGCGGACGGAATCGCCACCGGCCATTATGCCGGGGTGGTTAAGGGGCCGAACGGTCGTTATACGCTGAAGACGGCGAAAACGGCGGAGAAGGATCAGACGTACGCGTTGTACGGCCTGACCCAGGAGCAGTTGGCCCGTACCTGGATGCCGCTGGGAGAATACACGAAAGAAGAAGTTCGGGGAATCGCAGAGGAGCTGGGGCTTTTGGTGGCGCATAAGCCGGACAGCCAGGAGATCTGTTTTATTCCGGACAACGATTACGGGGCTTTTCTGGACCGGGAGCTTTGCGGGGCCGTGCCGGAGGGGAATTTCGTGGATCGAAAAGGCCGTGTGCTGGGACGTCATAAAGGCATTACACATTATACGATCGGTCAGAGGAAGGGGCTGAATCTGGCGATGGGGCATCCGGTTTTCGTGACGGAAATCCGGCCGGAGACGGACGAGGTGGTGATCGGGGAGGCGGAGGAAGTCTTCACCGGGCATTTGATCTGTAAGGGGCTTCATTTTATGGCCGAGCCGGATTTTCCGGAGGAGGAAGTGACGGCAAAGATTCGCTACAACCACAAGGGGGCCCGCTGTCTGGTGAGGCGGACCGGCCCGGACGAAGCTAAGTGTTATTTTTCGGAGCCGGTTCGCGCGGCGACGCCGGGACAGGCTGTTGTTTTTTACCGGGACGGCTGTGTGCTGGGCGGCGGAACGATTGAGAGAGGAATGGAGTGAGGGGAACCTATATGAGAACTTTCGGGAATAAAAAAAGGATCCGGGTGATGTTATTGTGCCTGGCGTTTCTTTTTCTTCTTGCCGCCTGCGGGAAAGAAGGTAAGGGGACGCAGAGCGGATCGTTTGCGGACGGGCAGAGTCAGAATGCGTTTTGCACGATTTCGACCGAAAAACCGGAGACGGAATCGCCGGAAACATCGGAGAGCGCGCAGGGGGAAACGGCGCCTTCCGAAGCGGAGACGACGCCGGAAGCGACGGCGCCTCCGGAGACGGAATCGGCGTATGCGGAAGTAAACGAGACGGTTTACGCCACGACGTCCCAGGTAAACGTGAGAAAAGGTCCCGGTACCGATGCGGAAAAACTCGGGGTGCTGGATTGGAACGAGGAGCTTTTGCGGACGGGCGTGGGGGAAAACGGCTGGTCGAGGGTCACGTACCGGGGCGAGACCGCTTACGTGTACAGTGAATATCTTTCCACAGAGAAGCAGGAGCGTCCGGCGTCGGCGCAGGGGATTCCGGGACCCGGGATTTATCATGAGGGTTCGAACGGGATTCTGGTGGCGATCGACGCGGGCCATCAGCTTCACGGGAGCAGTACGAAGGAGCCGAACGGTCCCGGTTCTTCGGAGATGAAGGCCCGCGTGACCAGCGGAACCAGCGGGTGTGTCAGCGGGCTGGACGAGTATCAGTTGAATCTGACGGTTGCCATGAAGCTCAGGGATGCTTTGCTGGCCCAGGGGTATTCGGTTCTGATGATTCGGGAGACGCATGAGGTGGATATCAGCAACGCGGAGCGGGCGACGCTGGCGAATGAATACGGAGCGGATATTTTTCTTCGGGTTCATGCCAACAGTTCGTCGGATTCCGGGGTAAACGGGAGCCTCACCATGGCTCCGAGTACCGGGAATCCTTATTGTGCCGGGATCGCGCAGAAGAGCCAGAGCCTGTCGGCCGAGATTCTGAATCATATGTGCGCGCAGACCGGATTTCGCAACCGGGGCGTGATGATCACGGATACCATGACCGGAATCAACTGGTGTCAGATGCCGGTCAGCATCATCGAGATGGGATTTATGAGTAATCCGGGGGACGACGGGGCGATGGCTTCGGATTCGGTTCAGGATCAGATCGTGCGCGGTATCACGGACGGCGTGAACGCTTATTTTGGAAGATAAAACGTTTTCTTTTTGCGAAACGAAGGTGAAATTTTATTCGCGCTGTGCTATACTGGATTAGAATAAAACCGACAGGGAAGATTCTGATCTGAAAAATCAAATGGAAAGGAAGAAAAGTTATGCAGATTGAACATGTATCCGCAGCAGAAGCACTGACAAAATTAAAAGAAGGAAATGAACGCTATCTGTCCGCCAAGACCAATCCGGGAGATATTTCCCCCGAGATTCGGAAGACGACCTGCGAGGAAGGCCAGGCGCCCTACGCGGTTGTCGTAACCTGTTCCGATTCGCGCGTGATTCCGGAAAGCATTTTTACGGCCGGGATCGGCGAGCTGTTTGTGATCCGGGTAGCCGGCAATGTAATTGACAAACATCAGTTGGGAAGCATTGAATATGCGGCCGATCATCTGGGCTGCAAGTTGGTTGTGGTTCTGGGACACGAACATTGCGGTGCGGTCGGCGCGGCCATGGGGCACGCTCCCGAAGGGTACGTCAAGTACATAACGGACGAGATTTGCAAGGCCATCGGTGATGAAAAGGACGAATACCGGGCCTGCTGTCTGAATGTGGAGAGAAGCGTATCGATTATCAAAGAGAGCCTTGGCGTTTCGGATGAAAAGGCGGACGGACTGAAAGTGTGCGGAGCCTTCTATCATATCGGAAGCGGTGCGGTAGAATTTTTTGATTAAACGATCCGTACGGTTCTAGTATCTGCCCCCGTTTTGCGTACCGGACGTATGCGAAGCGGGGGCGGAGTTTTTCAGGGAAGAAAAAGAGGTTATTCCGTTTTTTGTGGTGCGTCCGGAGGGCATTCCGCCTTTTTTACATAATCTGCCAGCATACCGATGAACGCTTTGTTTTTTGGCCTCCGATGCAGCGGTGCGCCGGCGATTTCGGTCAGTAAATCCCGGTTGCCGTTTGACCAGATTGTTGTCAAAAGTGTGCGGATATTTCGTTCTACGCATTTGGAGGTTGTACGATATTCGGCAGCGGTATCGATGTAGGGGACTTTGATTTGGCAGAGAAATTCCTCGTTTTCCAGGACCATGACGGTGCAGGACGTTACATATGAAAATCCGAGATAAGAACTGTTGGCTCCCAAGCGGAACAGAGTTTCGTGAATGAGCTTTACTTCTTTGCTTTCCATCTGTGTAAGACCTCCTTAATGTATATTGATTGTTCTCTGTTTTTATTGGACAGAAATTCACCTTTTTCCGACCGTGTGTCCTTGTCAAGCGACGGTAAGTACACTATATAATGGCGGGTTTTTCCAATGCAAGGGCAGAAAGGAGACAGATTGTGTCGCTCTTTGTCGTTTGATTTTTTGTCAGAAAAATGGATGGCTTTTTCGAAATCGTCACGGCCGATCACTCCCCGCCGGGCTCCCAAAGCAGTGGCTGGAAAAGGGTAAATTTCAGCCCCTGCTGCGTTATATTCGTAAGACATCGGCTATTACGCTTTCGGCAGATAAGGAAGGTTGAAAACTTCCCATTGTGAAAGAACGGAAAATAGATAGAAAAAGTTTAGTTGATTCCGTTCGGAATATGTTTTATAATGCATACATATCGCTATCCGGTAAGTAGCGGTGTCGCCGGCAGGCGGCGATAAGTTGAGCAAAGGACGAGAGAGCGTATGGAAGAAAAAAGAACACGAAGGAAAAGACGAAAGAAAAAGAAGAATGTATGGAAATATGTGCTGATTGGTTTGGCTGTGGTCATCGCGGCCGTTGGGGTTGGGGCTTATTGCGTTTTGCGGTATTATCATTCTTTGCTGGACTATCAGCCGATTGAAGAGATGACGGAGGCTGCCACGGAAGCGCCTACGGAGTTTGTGGAGGAGACGGACGAGGTGACTTTAGCGCCCCCTGCTTCGGACGACGAGGTGAAGGATCTGGAACAGCAGCTTCAGGAGAACCTGGAAGCGATGCAGAACAGTTCCATGCAGGATGTGGATGCTTTTAATCTCCTTCTGATCGGCGTGGATACCAGGGGAAGTGATTTTAGCGGGCGTTCGGACAGTATGATCCTTATCAGCATTCAGAAGTCTTCGAAGAGGATTGTGGCGACTTCTCTTTTGCGGGACATCTTTGTATCGATCCCGGGTCATGGAACCAATCGCCTGAACGCGGCTTACGCGTATGGCGGTATGCCGCTTTTGACGGAGACGATCCGGGCGAATCTCGGAATTTCCGTCGATCGCTGCGTTGTGGTGAATTTCTCGCTGGTCATGGACTTTTTGAATACGATGGGCGGCGTGGATTTAGAGGTCACGAATGAGGAAATTCCGAATATGAACCGGAATATTGCGGATCAGAACCGTGTGTTTGGAGAAGATTTGTCTGCCGATCAGATTCCGGAAGGTTCCGGCGGTTTTATGCATCTGAACGGGAAACAGGCGCTGGCCTATGCCAGAGTCCGCTATGTCGGCACGGATTTTAAGCGCACGGAGCGGCAGAGGACGATCTTACAGCTTTGTTTTGATAAAGTGCGCGGTATGGGGATCGGAGATTTAAACGATCTGGCTCATGAGTATTTCCCGAGAATCCGAACCGATTTGACGGAAGGGGATTGCGCCTACCTGCTTTTGGAAATGCTTAAGATGTCGGACTACAGTATGGAGACCATGACCATTCCCGTGGAAGGCTCCTGGAATTATAAGACTATCCGGGGGATGTCGGTCATTACGGTGGATTTTGGGATGAACGCGGAGGCCTGGTCCGAAAAAGTTATCGGAAGCGGGAATTAGCGCCGTGTCTGCGGGGTGGAAAATCAGAAAACAGGAAGAAAACAGGTCGGATGTCTGTGAAAACAGACATCCGGCTTCTTTTTTGTGTTTTATGTAAGCGGATGGACCTGACATTTTATTTTTCGACACAAACCGTCTTTATTTGTCGTCCGCATATGATTGAAAAGGAAAATTATTTAAAGGTATAGTAATCTTGCGGGGTTATAAAAAGTTATGAGAAGGGGGTATGCATGAATAAGGTACAGGAGAGATTGATAAAGGATGTACTGCGCAGACTCGGTTCTAATAATTCGTATCAGGGTTTTCGTTATGTAATTCATTGTGTTGCCATGGTTTTGGAAGAAGATGAATTAATGAATTGCGTGAAAGTTCTTTATGTGGATGCCGCCGCGAAATACCATACAACGCAAAAATGTGTGGAGCGGAATATCCGTACTCTTTCCGAAATTGCATGGAATGGTGGATACAGGGAGATTTTATATGAAGTGGCCGGTTATTCACTGAAAGAAAGGCCGACAAGCCGGGAATTTATTGGAATTCTGACGAATTATGTGAAATCGAAAGCGAATGAAAGGGAAGAAGAGCAGCAGCAGGAGGCAAAATAGAAATAAGATGCACAAAGCCGGAAAATTGTGGTATACTTTAATCATACGCCGGATGGCGATACGGGGCACCCGGAGGGTGTACTTTAATCATACGCCGAATGGCGATACGGGGTACCCGGAGGGTGTACTTTAATCATACGCCGAATGGCGATACGGACAAGTATGGAAAAAGGAGATCAGTGGAATGAAAATTCTGATTACCGGCTGCAAGGGCCAGCTTGGCGCCGAGATTATCAAACAGTTAAAGACCGGCCGAAGCGAGATCGGCCCGATTCCGGAAAGACTTATGGAATCTGAGATTTTTGCGGCGGATCTGCCCGAAGTGGATATCTCGGACCGGGAAGGGATTCTTGCTTACATTTCGGATCTGCGGCCTGACGTAGTGATCAACTGTGCGGCTTTTACGAACGTGGACGGTTGTGAAATTCATCCGGATACGGCGTTTCGGGCCAATGCACTGGGGCCCAGAAATCTGGCGATGGCCTGTGAGGAGATCGGTGCGAAGCTGGTTCATGTTTCGACGGATTATGTTTTTAGCGGAAGGCCCAACGGGGGCGTTCCTTTGGATGAAGCTGCCCTGCCGAATCCCATCAGTGCATACGGTTCTACAAAGTTTCAGGGAGAGAACTATGTAAAACAGTTTTGTCGTCGTTTCTTTATTGTGAGGACGGCGTGGCTGTACAGTTATTATGGGAAAAATTTTGTAAAGACCATGTACTATGCCGGAAAAAAGAACGGAAAACTGAAAGTGGTCAACGATCAGTTGGGCAATCCCACCAACGCGGTGGATCTGGCGCATGTTCTTTTACGCTTGGCGGTGACGGAGGAGTACGGTACGTATCATTGTACCGGGGAAGGCATTTGTTCCTGGTATGATTTTACCGTGGCGATCATGGCCGAGAGCGGCGTAAGCGCAGAGGTTTCCCCCTGCACCAGTGCCGAATATAAAGCGGAGCATCCCGATTCGGCGGATCGCCCGGCTTGGAGCGCCCTCGATAATCGAATGCTTCGGTGCACGATCGGTAACTGCGTAAGGCCCTGGCAGGAAGCATTGAAAGTTTTTTTTGAAAACTGGGATGGTGAGAACGGGGTAAAATAGAGGGAGGATTGCCATGAAAATTTTGCTGGCTGGCGGTGCGGGATATATCGGTTCCCACACGGCGCTGGAACTTTTGGAGGCCGGGTATGAGGTTGTGGTGGCGGACAATTTCTGCAACAGCAGCCCGGAATCCATTCGCCGGGTTGAAGCGCTTACCGGTAAGACGGTCGCTATGTATGAGGCGGATGTGAAAGAAAAAAAAATCCTGCAAAAGATATTTTCAGAGCAGGAGATTCAGGGGGTGATTCATTTCGCGGGATTAAAAGCCGTTGGGGAATCCATGGAAAAGCCCGTGATTTATTATCGAAATAATATTGATACGACGCTTTCTCTTCTGGAGTGTATGGAAGAGTTCGGAGTAAAGCAATTCGTATTTTCTTCCTCGGCGACGGTTTACGGCGAGGAGAATCCGGTTCCTTATGTGGAAACCATGAAACGGGGCGCCTGCTCGAACCCTTATGGGTGGACCAAATTTATGATGGAGCAGATATTGGAGGACGTGGCGCGGGCCAATCCGGAGATGTCCGTCGTGCTTTTGCGTTATTTTAATCCGATCGGAGCGCATCCTTCCGGACGGATCGGAGAAGATCCGGAAGGGATTCCCAATAATCTGATGCCCTATATTTCCCAGGTGGCCGTGGGGCGCAGGGATCATCTGACGGTTTTCGGTAAGGATTATCCTACAAAGGACGGGACCTGCCGCCGGGATTATATCCATGTTGCGGATCTTGCCAGGGGCCACGTCAAGGCGATCGCCTACGGCGCCTCTCATAAAGGGGTGGAGATTTTTAATCTGGGGACCGGCACGCCTTACAGCGTTGTGGAGATTGTGGAAGCTTTTGAAAAAGTGAACGGCGTGCCGGTAAAGCATGAGTTTGGTCCTCGAAGGGCCGGGGATCTTCCGGAATCCTGGGCGGATGCTTCGAAGGCGGAAGCGCTTCTGGGGTGGAAGACGGAAAAAACTCTGGAGGATATGTGCCGGGACAGTTGGAACTGGCAGAGAAGAAACCCGAACGGATATCGCTGACATTTTGTGGGAAAGGGATACATATGGGAGAGTTGTTGGATCGGGCCATTTGTTTTGCCGTGGAGAAGCATGCGGGAACCTTTCGGAAAGGCCGGCAGATACCGTACATCGTACATCCTTTGGAGACGCTCGCGATCGCTTCCTCCCTGACCGGGGAGGAGGAGGTGCTCTGCGCGGCGGTCCTCCATGACGTGTTGGAGGATGCCGGCGTGACGAGAGCGGAACTGCAGACGCTTTTTGGAAGCCGGGTAGCCCGAATCGTGGCCGATGAAAGTGAGGATAAGCATCGGGATAAGCCGGCCGGCGATACCTGGAAACTTCGGAAGTGCGAGGCGCTGGCTCATCTGGCCGCTTCCGGGCCGGAGAGCCGAATTGTGGCGTTATCCGACAAGCTTTCCAATCTTCGGGATACCTGTTCGGAATACGGCCGGGTCGGAGAAGCATTCTGGGAGCGGTTTAACTGTACGAATCCGAAGGAGCACGCCTGGTATTACCGCAGCGTGGCGGAACTGACCAGGGAGTTTGAAGAGAGCCGCGCCTGGCAGGAATATGCGGATCTTTTGGAGCGCGTATTCCCTCGCTGAATTTTGTACAGGATAGTCGGAAAAAAGATACATTTTAAAAAGAGATTAAGTACAAGATGCTAAAGTCCCTTCGCTAAAATCAAAGTAATTTGAGAGCGGAGGGATATTTTTATGTACGAATCGAACAGAAGAGAAACCTGGAGAAAGAGAAAGGCGACGAGGCGCAGAAGAAAAACAATCCTTTTTTGTACGGCAGCCGTTCTTTTCGGTGCTCTGGTGATGGGAGCCATCGGTAAGGGAAAAAGTACCGCGACCGGGGCCGTGGTTGAGAAGGAAACGGCCAGCGTGCCGGAAATATTGGGTACTTCCGACGCCGCCCTGACGGCGATCTATCAGGAGAGCACTTCCGCTCCGAAAGAAACGGGGAAGCCGTGCGTCGTGATTGATGCGGGTCATGGAGGGGAGGAATCGCCGGGCGCGGTATTTGACGGTATCTGTGAGCGGGAGGTCAATTTAGAGATCGCAAAGCTTGTAAAAGATATGCTGGAAGAAAAGGGTTATTCCGTGATCATGACTCAGACAAAGAATGAGAACGTGTCTTTAAAGGAGCGTGTGAGGATCGCCAATGAGGCGGATGCCGCGCTGTTTGTCAGCATTCATCAGAACAGTCTGGATGACGATACGATTACCAGCGGAATTGAAACCTGGTATGATGAGGGGAAAACGGACGGCAGCGCGAGACTGGCTCAGATCATTCAGAGCTGTACGACGCAGGCGACCGGGGCGAAAGACCGGGGGCTTAAGACCGCTTCGGATCTGGTGGTGATCCGGGATACGGACATGCCTTCCTGTCTGGTGGAGACGGGTTTTCTTTCCAGCAAACAGGAGCGCCGGCTTCTGACGGACCCCGATTATCAGAGGAAGCTGGCGGAAGGGATCGTGGAAGGGATCCTGACGTATCTGGCGGAGGACGAACGGGTCTGATGTTCCGGTAAGGTGTGCGGTCAGGGAACTGCGACCCGGTAATAGTCCTCGGCGATGATCAGACGGGAGTTCAGATATTTGGCTTCGGCGATGGCGGACACGGAAGATACGAAGTCGTTGCCGACGGCGTAGCCCTCATTGGGGATGAAGGTCTGAGTTTTGGCTTCGTAAGTGCCGGCTATTGTTGACCATCCGGTTCCGAAACCGCCGTCCGGGAAGATTACCAGAGGCATATGGAAGGAGGGTACGGTCGGGTCGGAATGGGGTGCGAGCAGGTCGGTGCCGGCCAGGAGTCTGGAGTCGTAAGGCAGGCCGAAGAGGTTGGATAACGTGGGAACGATGTCCAGGGAGGAGCAGGGGGTGTTTACCTCGACGGGCTCTTCCATGTCGCCGCACCAGAGAATCAGCGTGTTTTCATAGCGACTGATGTAATCTTCGGAATCCTGTTTTCCGCTCAGTTCGTTGTAATAATCCACCGGTGAATTTTGAGTCAGGGCATAAGGATAGTGGTCGGCGGAAAGGACGATAACCGTATCGTCCAGGGCGCCGGCTTTTTCCAGTTCCTCGACCAGGTAGGTCAGGGCGTATTCCAGTTCCAGGTTACAGGCCAGGTAGGCTTTAACCGTTTCGGAATAGTTCAGGTGCGAGACGGCGTCGCGGTTTTTCCGGGACATGGCGTTGTATTCCCAGCTGTAATTGCAGTGGCCGCTGACCGTCATGTAGTATACATGGAACGGGGTGCCGTCTTCCCGGTAGGTTTTCAGATAATCCGGCACGGTAGCCTTCATCATATCCAGATCCGAATAGGGCCAGTCGCCGACCGGGATATCCAGGCCGTTTCCGATTCCGTGGTATTCGTAACCGAGATTTGGGTGTGTCCGGTCACGGTTATAGTAAGTGTAATCGCTGTTGTGATAAGCCAGGGTGCGGTATCCCAGAGCGGCAAACTGATTGCCGAGCGCGAAAGGCATGGCGTCCGCGGCGCTGGCTGTAAAAGAAAGCTGACCGTTTACCCATGTGGGAATCAGACCGGTCATACAGGCAAATTCGCCTCCGGTGGTGGATTGGAACCAGGCCGGCTGGTAGTAGTGGTTGAAAACGAAACCTTCCCGGGAAAGACGGTAGAGAGTCGGCGTCAGTTCCGGATCGATCACGTACGGGGAAAAGGCTTCCGCCGTCAGCATAATCAGGTTTTTTCCGGCAAAACGCCCCGTGTACTCGTTTTGCCTGGTCGGGGTCAGGCTTGCGAAAAAGTGATGCATGGTCTGCAAGGTTTCATCGGTCTCGCCGGCGACCAGGGTTTCAAAATCGATGTCCAACCGGTTGTAACCGTAGTCGATTTGCGCGGCTTCGGCTTCCGTCTCAGCGGTTTCGGCTTCCGAAGTTTTTTCCGTCTCCGGTTTTTGGGCCGGATTTTTGGAAGCGGGGGCGTCCTGCGTTTCCGGAATACTTTCCGCCGGCTGCGTTTCGGCTTGCGTTTCCGGGATGGCGGCTGCCGGAAGGGCCAGATTTGTGAGCGTTTCGGCCGCGTCGGGCTGTCCGAGGAGGGCATAACGGGTCTCCAGGCGCACAGAAGTCAGAAGACCGAAACGGGGGATAGCCCGGTTGGCGGAAAACTGTACGCCGTAGGTGTCATGAGAGAGGGTTTGGCAGGAGAAGTTGGTCAGGCCGTGAAATAAAACGGCTCCCAGGAGCAGCGCGGGAAGCAGCGAAGATCGGGAAAACGGGTTTCTTTCAAAAACGGCCGGGTGTTTTTCACGGAATTCGGTTAGGAATTTCGGAGAAAGCCGATGAAAAAGCAGAAAGAAAATCAACGGAAAATAGGCGACGGGAATTATGTACCAGTTGCCTGCCAGTACGCCGAGAGCTTCTCCGGAAAATTGTCCGGCTACGGAGCCGGTCATACGGATCATATAGCCGATTTCATAAAAGGTTCCAAAAAACGTCTTGCACATAAATTCGGCCAGGTAAAGAACCGGAATCAGAGATAAAAGCAGGATGCGGCTTGCGAAAACGAATTTTTTTGACGGAATCAGAAAAAGCAGCAGCGTGGTCAGGCATCCGGCCGACAGGGAGGAGAAGAGCAGACAGGCAAAAGAGGCGGGCTGTCCGTTCGAAGATAACAGGGAGAGAAGGACTTCTTCATACAAAAAAAAGAGAAACATAGCGGGACTTCCTTTGTAAATTGATCTATGAAAAGAATAGCATTTTTTCTGTCAGAAGTATATAACAAAAAGATAATTTATGGTATAATGTACGCGAAAACAGAAAGCGATGGATGGCGGAGAATGGATTATTCGGTTTTAATTTCGTTGATGATAAAAGTAGCCCTTCTGATTATTTCCGGTTATATTCTGAAAAAGACGGGGATTCTGACGGAAACCGTAGAGCAGGGGATTTCGGGTATGATCCTGAAATTCATCCTTCCCTGCAGTGTGCTGGCCTCCGCCGGGAACGGTTTTGGGAAGGGAATGGCTTCCGGACTTCTGATCATGGGCGCCTCGGCTTTGCTTTATTACCTGGCGGCGATTGGGCTGACGGGCCTGCTTGGCCGGATCTTTAAGCTGGGCGAGGAGAAACGGCGGATTTTCATTACGTTGACCGTATTTGCCAACACGGCGTTTCTGGGATATCCGATTTCGCAGGAACTGTACGGAAACGAGGGGTTCGTTTACGCCGTTGTCTATAATATGTTTTATCAGTTGTTCTTTTTTACATATGGGATCGGTCTGATCCGGGGCAGCAGGGAGAAGAGCCTGCGGTCGGTGCTTGTCACGCCCGCGAATCTTGCGCTTTTGGCTATGATATGCCTGGCGGCGTTTCATATTACGCTGCCGGACGTGCTGCAGGATACGCTATCTTCCGTAGGGAATATGATGGTGCCTTTGTCCATGCTGGTGATCGGTTGCAGCCTGGTGGGGATGCGGCCGATCGAGATGTTGAAGGATCGGCAGTGCTATCTGGTTTCGGCGTTTCGCCTGCTTGTCTATCCGCTGCTTGCGCTTTTTCTGCTGCGTCTTTTCCGGGTTTCGGAACCGATCGCTTCGCTCTCGGTGATCCTGGCGGGGCTTCCGTCGGGTTCTTTGAATGTGATCGTGGCGAAGCAGTATCACTGCGAGGGCGATTTTGCCGCCCGGTCCGTGGTGCAGACCATGGTGCTTGGCGTCGTCACAATTCCGTTTATAATCTGGCTGTGTACCGTGATATAACAGGGGGAGCGGCCATTTGATAAAAATGAAGGCCCGGGATAAAGGCCAAGAAGGAGGAACATTATGATTTATGATCAGGTAAAAAACTTGAGACACTATGCTTCTTTGGGGGAGAATTTCGCCAAAGCGGCCGCTTTTGTGGAGAATACCGATTTGGGGTCGCTTCCCGTCGGGAAAACCGAGATAGCGGGGGAGAATGTCTTCGTGGCGGTTTCGGAATATGAACCTCTGGCAAAAGAAGAGAAATCTTATGAAAGCCATGACCGTTATGCGGATATCCAGATCGTGGTTTCCGGGTGTGAGAAGATCGGCTATCTGCCCAGGGAGAGAGCCGGCGCTTCGAAGGGTTATCAGGAGAATAATGATCTGACTTTTTACGAAGAAGGGGAGGACGAGGGGATTTATCTGCCGATCTCGCCGGATATGTGTGCGATTCTTTTGCCTCAGGACGTACATAAGCCCGGTTGTCTGTCCGGGTGCGGAAAAGTGAGAAAAGCCGTGGTGAAAGTGAAGCTGTAAAAGGTGACGGACGGAAGGAAAAAGCGGCGGAGGGTATATTTGGCGCTTACGTTTGCGGTGATGGTTATGATTTTCTGGTTTTCCGCGCAGTCGGCCGACGAATCATCGAACTTGAGCGGTCGTTTTCTGGCCTGGATTATGTCGGGTAAAGTACCGTTTTTGACCCGGTTTGCGGAGACGACGAGAATTTTTGAGTGGCTGAATATTCGAAAGTGTGCACATGCGTTCGTGTATTTTCTTTTAGGCGTTTGTGCGGCGTTGTCGGCGGGAACGGAAGAGTGGCCGGGGAAGAAACAGATCGGGGTTGCCTGGCTGTTTTGTGTGTTGTACGCCGGTTCCGACGAACTGCATCAGTTTTTCGTGCCGGGCAGGAGCTGTGAATTCCGGGACGTTATGATCGATTCGTCCGGAGCTCTGACAGGGGTTTTGCTGGTTTTTCTTATACGGGGGCTGAGGCGGATTTGGTTGTCCCGGAGAGGGCGGCCGTCCGAAGTGCGAACGGGAGAGTAAAAAGTTAAAAAAGACAGGAGGAGGTAAGTCAGAATGGATGTAAAGGAACTGGTTCGGGAGAAGTATCGCTATATGGTGGCATGCAGGCGGCATCTGCATGCGAATCCGGAGCTGTCGGCGCAGGAAGAGGATACGTTGAATTATATTAAGACGGAATTGAATATGAACGGGATCGAATGGGTTTATATTCCCCGCGGCGGTATTCTGGGATTTATCAATAAGGAGAAGGAGGGACCTACGGTGCTTTTGCGCGCCGATATCGACGCGCTTCAGATTGAGGAGAGTAAGACGAACCTGAAAGGGGAGAAGATCTGTATCTCCGACCGGCCCGGGCTGTCTCATGCGTGCGGGCATGATGCTCACACGGCGATGCTCCTGGCAGAGGCCGAGATTCTGAATAATATGAGAGAGCTTTTGCCGGGGAAAGTGGTCGTCTGTTTTGAACAGGGCGAGGAGGGCCTGGGATGTTTGGCCAATATCCTGCGTTATCTGGAAGGGGAAAACGGTGTGGATGTGGATACCTGCTACGCGACGCATGTGCGGTGGGATCTTCCGACCGGGATGATTTCCGTTCCGAAAGGCCCTTCCATGTCGGGCGTGATCGGTTTTCGGGGGAAGATCGTCGGCCAGGGAGGTCATGGTTCCCGGCCGGACATGGCGAACAGCCCGATTGACTGTTTTACGGCGATTTATGAGGAGCTGAACCGGATTCGTCTGCGCAAGATCAATCCTTATCATTATCTGACGTTTTCCATCGGGACTCTCCACAGCGGGACCAGGGACAATGTCATTCCGGAAGATCTGACTTTTGAGGGAACGATTCGCTTCTTCGATATTCCGGACGGGGATATTTTCTGGAACGAGTTTGATAAGATCGTGAAATCCGAATGCGAGATTCACGGCTGCGAGGGCAGTCTTGAGATGTTTACCCGTTATCTGCCGGTCGTCAGCAACGACACCTGTTGCCAGATCTGTGAGAAGGCCGTGCGCAGACATATCGGAGACGAGGCTTACACCAGTATGGAGCCTTGGATGGCTTCCGAGAGTATTGCGGCCATGCTGGCTTTATACCCCGGTGTTCATACGTTTACGGGTATTTACAATCCGGAGGTGGGATCCGGCGCCAATCATCACACGCCGGAATTTGACCTGGATGAGGACGGTATGATCTACGGGGCGGCTGCGGCCATCGGTTATGTGCTGGAGTATTTTGAGGCGCAGCCTGAGATCACCTTCAAACAGGAGTATCCGGACGTGGAGGAATTGATCCGTATCTGTTGCTGGAAATAAAAGAGTTGCGATACCCCCGGCTGCGGCCGGGGGTATTTTTGCGCCGGTTTTGTTATAAAATGGCTGTAGAACGACGGTACCTCCGTCTGGCAAGTGACGATAAAGAAGGGAAAAATGCGGATGGAAGATCAAAAACTGGAGACTACTTTGAATTTGGCCCTGGATACGGGCGAGGCGGAGCGGGCGCGCTCTCTGAATCTGAATACGGGTTTTGAGGAGGACACTCGTTCCTGGGAGTTGATCGTGAAGTATAACGGAAGTCTGGAAGCGGTAAAAGAGCTGGATCCGGGCATCCGGGTGACGCCGCTTATGAACGGGTTTGCGATTCTTCTGGTGCCGGAAGCGCTGGTGGAGAAAACGGCGGCTCTTCCGGAGATCGAATTTGTGGAAAAACCGAAACGGCTGTCTTTCGCCATGTATGCCGGCCGGGCCGCTTCCTGTATGGAAGCGGTACAGACGGCTCCCTTTTCTCTGACAGGCCGGGATGTGCTGGTAGGAATCGCGGATTCCGGGATCGATTATACGCTGGCAGATTTTCGAAATGAGGATGGGAGCACTCGTATTTTGCGGCTTTGGGATCAGACGGCCCTGGGAAAAGAAGACAATTCCGGCTACGGGTACGGGCATGTGTATACGGAGGCGGAGATCAATGAAGCGCTTACGGCGGGAAGCAGGGAGCGGCAGCGCGAACTGGTACCGGAGGCGGATACCAGCGGCCATGGCACGGCTGTGGCCGGGATTGCCGCGGGAAACGGCAGAGGGGCGGGGGATCAGGCGGAGCTGTCCCGCGGGATCGCCTGGGAATCCGATCTTCTGATCGTGAAGCTGGGAACGCCCAGGCCAAATTCCTTTCCCCGGACGACTCAGTTGATGGCGGCGGTGGATTTCCTGGTGCGGGAGGCCATCGGGACGGGCCGACCGTTGGCCCTGAATCTGAGTTTCGGAAATTCTTACGGTTCCCACGACGGTACTTCTCTGCTGGATGTATATCTGGATGCCATGGCCATGAGCGGCCGTTTTTCTTTTGCGGCCGGCTCGGGAAACGAGGGAGCCATGAGAGGGCACGCGCGTTTGTTTCTGGAGAAGAAGCCGGGAGGTTTCGCGGAAGTTTTGCTGGCGGTGGGGGAGTATGAACCGTCTTTGAATATTCAGATCTGGAAGTCTTTTTTGGATACGTTTGAGCTTCGTCTGGTGGCTCCCACGGGACAGGAAGTACCGGTTACACCTTTGATGCAGCCGGGGCGGGCCCGATTCGGATCGACAAATGTACTGATCTATTACGGGGAACCTGGACCTTTCAGCCGGGGCCAGGAAATTTATCTGGATTTTATTTCCGAGAGCGGAAGGGTAATCGGAGGGCTCTGGCGGCTTCGTTTTTATCCCCGGGATATCCGGGACGGCCAGGTGGATCTGTGGCTGCCGGGCGGAGGCGTGCTCAACGCCAATACCGGTTTTCTTGTGCCGGATCCGAATACGACGCTCACGATTCCTTCCACCGCTTCCGGAGTTATTACCGTGGCGGCTTACGATGCCGCCCGACAGGTTTATGCGGATTTTTCCGGTCGCGGGTTCTTAAGGAGCGGAGAGAAGGACAAACCGGATCTGGCGGCTCCCGGTGTCGGGATCCGGACGACGGCCGTCGGAGGCGGTTATACGGAAGTGACGGGGACTTCTTTTGCGACCCCTTTTGTGGCGGGCAGTGCGGCCCTGATGATGGAATGGGGGATCGTCCGGGGAAATGACCCCTATTTGTATGGGGAGAAAGTGAAGGCTTATCTTCAGCGTGGGGCGCGGCCGCTGCCGGGATTGACGGTATATCCGAATCCGCAGGTGGGATGGGGAACGTTGTGCCTGAAGGAGAGTCTGCCGGTTTAAATATAGCGAACATCCATGGTCGCGGACAGCGCAAGAATGATGAAAACAATTTTCAAAATTCTGTTACAATAGCAGGGAAGGGAGGGATTGCCGTGGAACATGGATCCATAGGAAATATCGCGGCCGTCATGGGGTACGTTGAAATCCATTTGGATGAGAAATTGGACTTGAAGACGGTCGCGGAGGCGGCGCATTATTCAAAATATCATTTGCATCGCATGTTTACCAAAACGGTAGGAATGACGCTTCATGACTATATTCAACGCAGGCGGTTGAGCGAGGCGGCAAAATACCTGGCGTTTTCACGAAAGCCGCTTCTTGAGATTGCGCTGATAGCCGGATATGAAAGCCAGCAGGCATTTACGGGCGTTTTTAAGGCCATGTATAAACAAACGCCTCTGGAATATCGAGAAAAGGGAGCGTTTTACCCTTTGCAGTCGGCATTTACTTTAAACCGCGATCCGTCCGCTCCGGAAGTCGTGATTCGGAACATTGCCTATGCCGCTGTCGGGGATATTCCGGATTGGATGGAATTTATTTCTCTTGTAATTGACGGCTTTCCCTGTTTGGACAGGGCCAGACATTTAAAGCGTCTCAGGCGTTATGTGGAACAAAGACAGGCTTTGCTTGCGCGGGATAAAGAGATTATGGTCGGCGCCGCGGCCTTTTCTCCTCAGACCGGTCGGATCGATTTCTTGGGTATACATCCGCAATACCGCCGGCATGGAATAGCGGAGGCGTTTCTTGATCGTATCAGACGCAATGAATTTAGGGATCGGGAAGTTTCCGTTACGACGTTTCGGGAGGGGGATAAAGCCGATACGGGGCAGCGGGCGGCGTACAGGCGGCTCGGTTTTGCGGAGTCGGAACTGTTGACGGAATTTGGCTATCCGGTGCAGCGCCTGGTTTTACGGACGGATTGGGAGGGCGTTTCGGATGAATGATAATGCGCTGGATCGGAAATGGAACGCGGTATCGCTTCTGCGTTTTGCGCTTCCGACGATTGCCATGATGGTTTTTGTAGGTTTTTATACGATTACGGATACGATTTTTGTGGCCCGCTTTGTCAATACGGATGCGCTTTCCGCCATCAACATGGCGTGTCCGGTTATTCAGATCACCGTGGGCCTGGGAACCATGATCGCGACCGGAGGGAACGCGATGGTTTCCCGGAAGATGGGGGCCGGAAAAAATCAGGAAGCGAGAGAAGATTTCACGTTGCTTTTTATAACGGCGGCGGCGGTCGGATTCCTCATTTTCATAACGGGAATTTTGTGGCTGGACGGGATTGTGTATGCGCTTGGCGCAAGTGACCGGCTTTTTTTGTACGCCAGGAGCTATCTGGGAATTTTATTTTTGTTTGCGCCCGCGAATGTGATACAAACCGTGTTTTCCAATTTGTTTGTGACCGCGGGGAAACCCGGTATGGGACTGGGATTATCCGTTTTGGCCGGCCTGGTTAATATTGTTCTGGATTATTTTTTCATTGCGGTTTGCGGTTTGGGCATGCGGGGCGCGGCGCTGGGTACGGGCTTTGGTTATGCGATCCCCACGGCGGTCGGGATCGCTTTTTTTATGCGGAACGAAGGCGCGCTTTTTTTTACGAGGCCAAAATGGAGCCGGAGTGCGTTAAGAGAGGTTTGTTTAAACGGTTCTTCGGAAATGGTGGGACAACTGGCGACGGCGATTACAACGTTTCTGTTTAATATCACAATGATGGATTTGTCGGGCGAAGACGGGGTTGCGGCAATTACGATCATGGTTTACTCGCAGTTTTTGCTGAATACCGGTTATATCGGTTTTTCGATGGGGGTCGCGCCGATAATCGGTTTTAATCATGGAAACAAAAACGACGCCCGGCAAAAGAGCGTGCTGCGGATCTGCATCGCTTTTATTGCCGTGACGTCGTTGCTGGTGTTTGCGGGCTCCGTGTTGGGCGGCCCCGGTATTGTGCGGTTGTTTGCGGCGGATACGTCCGAAGTTTACCGAATTGCGGCGGACGGCTTCCGAATCTTCTCCTGCGGTTTCTTGTTCTGCGGTCTGAATATCTTTACTTCGGCTTTGTTTACCGCCCTGTCAAACGGAAAAGTATCCGCGGCGCTTTCGTTTTTGCGGACGTTCGGTTTCCTGGCCGGCGGTATCCTTTTGCTGCCGCGGATCTGGGGGATAACCGGCGTGTGGCTGGCCGTGCCGGCGGCGGAAGGCGTTATGTTTCTGGTATCCGTTTGGTGTCTGACACGTTTATAGATTTGCGAAGACTTCCGTCTGTCTGTGCAGTTCGCCGACGATTTCCTGATTCGTGTCCATTCGGGCGGCAATTCCGGCTATATCTTCCGCCAGAGTATGCGTACTGTTGACCGTATCGGTAACATCCGGCAGAACGTCGTCGATCGCTTGAGAAATGCCGGCGATGGAAGCGGCGATTTCGTCCATGGCGTTTTTCAGGTGGTCGGTCTGCTGATGGAAGGCTTCCATGGAATCTTCGATATAGGCGGCGTCTTTCTGGTATTGCTGGCCGGATTGAACGGACAGTTCAAACTGCGCCAGGATATTTTTGCCGAGATAATCTACCAGACCGCGGGAACTTTCGGAGAGATAATCGACGGCGCCGGTGACGACGGTGCTGACCTGCTGGATATGGTTGGCGGTTTCCGTGCAGGAATCGGCGAGTTTGCGGATTTCCTGCGCGACGACGGCAAATCCTTCTCCTGAGGTTCCGGCCCGTGCGGCTTCAATGGAGGCGTTGACCGCGATCAGGTCGGTGGAAGAGGAGATGGAAAGAATGTCTTTAACCAGGAGATCGATCTGATTTACGCTGCGGCTTTTTTCGATCGCCTGATTCAGCACGGTCAAAATTTCTTCCGTTCTGGCGAAGATGGCTTCTTTGTTTGCCTGCGCGGAACGTTCCATTTCTTCCGCCCGTTTGCGCATGTCTGCGGAGTAGGCGGTGATGGCGGCGCATTCTTCGCTCATTTTTTTGGAGTCGTTTTGCGTGGCGGAAGCGTTGACCCGGATAGCGGAGGCATTGCCGGCAATCTTTTCGAAAGCGCCGGAAAGTTCGTCGGTCAGCCCGGAAAGTTTATGTACGTGATTGCGGGAATCGCCGGTTCTTTTGCGGACTTCGCTTACTACGCCGTCGATTCGTCCGGAACTGTCCTGCAGCGTATGCATCGCGTCCCGGATCGGAGTAATCACGGATTTTTGGATCATACGGAAAGCGGCGAGTACCAGGAAAAGTCCTGCGATCAGGGTGGCGGCGCTGGTTATCAGGGAGATAAGATAGACCGTTGAGAGCCGGCTGCGCGCCGCGTTCGCCTGTGCGCTGACGGAAGCGTAGAGTGTGAGAATTTTTTCTTCCGCGGCATCGCTCCAACGGGCGACGTCGCCGTTGGCCAGCGCGTAGGCATCCTGGGTTTTGCTGTCCGCGCTGGCGCAGACCAGGAAAACCAGAGAATGTTTCAGCGAATCATAGTCGTCCAGAAGCGTATGATAGGTTTCCTTATCTTCCGGGGAGACAAAAGACGCGTAATCCGTCAGTTTTTCATCCAGGATCTGCTCTTCGTCCTTGATTTCTTTTACCAGTTTAATCATGGTGGCATGATCCGCCGCTACAATATGCGACAAAGCCAGACGGTGAAGATTCATCATGGAGTGGCGGATCTCCTCCAGCCGCGTCTCGCTGACCATATATTTGTCAACGATAATTCCGGCGTTGGCGTTGACATTGTGAATACTGAACACCGCCAGAATATTTGACAGCAGTGTGATCAGCCCTAACAGGATAATGGGCAGAATCAAACGTTGCTGCAGTGTCAGTTTGCCTTTCATGTATTTTCCCTAATCCTTTCTTTTATGATTATTCTCGGAATAATTTTATCGCGCGGTTACTTCCTCCACCAGCCGGTCAAGCTGTTCCTGGAGAGACGTGCCGGAGGGATTGCCTTCGGCTATATTTTCGGCGAAATTCGTCACCGGATCCCAGAACTTTCCGCCTACGCGCTGGAGCTGTGAAAATTCCGATTGGGCAAGGAGTGCGGCGATGGCGGGGGATTCCTGGACTTTGGGAGAAGCGGCCGCGCGGATATTTGACGGTCCCTGGCCCCGCTGTTCAAAACGGAGGGTCTGATTGCTTTCGCTGCTGATCCATTCGGCGAGTTTTATCGCCCATTCTTTATGCTGCGAATAGGCATTGACGCCGATCAGTTTACAGCCGGAAAAGGAAGCCATCTGTATCTGCTGGTTTTTGCAGGTATAAACGGGAAGTTTGGCGGCGCCGGTATTTTCGCCCCAGACTTTTTCAATGGCAACGCTGTTCCATACGCCGCTGATTCCGGCGATAATCGAACCGTCCTGTACGCCGGCCAGGAAGTCGGTATCGGTGAGGCTGGCGAATCCGGGGCTGGAGGCAATATCCATCATCGCCTGGGCGACGTCGATCCCGCGGATTGCGCCTTCCGTGTCGTTCCAGGTGCAGTAATTGGTCAGACCGTCTTCGTTCAGTCCGACTTTCAGCCCGGTATTGCCGAAGAAAGCGTAAACGTACCAGGCGGAGGACCAATCCATTGTCACAAGCCGTCCGTGTTTCGCGGCGACTTCTACCATTCGGTTCAGGCTTTGGATGTCCTCCTCCGAAAAATAAGCTTTATTGTAATAGAGAAAATAACCGTTGTCCGCCGTCAACGGATAAGCGTAGAGCGTATCGTCTACGGATGCCGCTTCCACGGAGGCAGGGAGGTTTGATTCTCGAATCTCTTCCGGATTCTCGATCGGGTCCAGTGCTCCGGCGGCGGCGAGAGCCGCAACCTGGTCGTCGGCAAAAGCGAACACGTCCGCGCCGCCTTCCAGATCCGCCAGCAGGGCATCCTTGCAGTTGGATTCGCTTTGAGGCTGATAGGTGATTTGAAAAGTGGCCTGACCGGCGTAATGAGACTGAAAAGAGGAAAAAATCTCCTCAAGAAGCGCTTCGTCCTCCTCTCCGCCCCATACGTGTAGGACGGATTTTGCGGACATTCAAAATAAAAAAAATGTGGAGGTAACAGACAATGGCAAAGACGATTTTTGAGGAACTGGGCGGAAAATACGAGCGGCAAGGAGATTACTTAATCCCGTGCTTAACCGTACCCGCC
>JAAWBX010000021.1 GCA_022792885.1 Lachnospiraceae bacterium | reverse complement strand
TCCGACCCTGACCGATGCCGATGGCCCGATCTTCCAGGCAGATGAGTGAGGCGTACTGGACGTACGCCGATCGAAGATAACGCAGAAGATCGGGTCATCGGCACGGTTCAGGGCGTGTGTGCTCTTGTCAAGCGACGGTATCCTCTCACACGCAAAAACGATCGGCCCAGATCTTCAGCTCGGCCGCGTCGATCCGGCCGTTCAGCATCTTCCCTTCCACAACCTCCGCGCCGGGAACGACTTCCTGCAGCGTTCTCACCGTATCGCCCAGTCCGCTGCCGCCGGAAGTGGCGAAAGGAACGATCACTTTCCCGGTAAAATCATAGGCTTCCAGAAATGTCTTGATAATCGTCGGAGCCGTGTACCACCAGATAGGGAATCCCAGAAAAATCACCTCACAACCGGAGATATCCGCATCCGTATCCGCCAACGCCGGACGCGAGGACGGGTCGTTCATCTCCAGCGTGCTCCGGCTCTTCTTATCCATCCAGTTCAGATCTTCCTTCGTGTAGGGAACCGCCGGACGAATCTCATACAGCCCCGCTCCGCCTGCCTCTGCCAGCGACTTCGCCGCCCTTTTTGTCACCCCGCCGGCGCTGAAATACGCAATCAATGCTTTCCTCATCATCCTGTCCTCCTGTTAAATTTCTATCTTCCTGTAAAACACATAAAGTATATCTCCTGGAGTTCACTGCAAGTCAAGCCTTTTTGAAAAGATTCCCGTGCGCCGCGTTTCAATCGGCCTCTTCCCGCCCCGCCTTCCTGCGCAGTTCCCGGTAAGAATCCGCCGCCGCATACGCGATCGTTCCGCCGGACGATTCCCGGAAAAACTTTTCCGCACACAACCGCTTCACCCGTTCCATGAAAGAAAGCGGCGCGTCGCCGGCGAATCCTCTCGTCTCCGCGATCAGATAAGCGGGAAAACCCTTGCCTTCACAAAAAGCGATCGCCCATTCCGGCGAATAATCCCCCGCCGGCGTCGGAATCACAAATCCTTTCGGCAATTTGGCGTAGGCCCTCACATCCGCCGCGCCGTCCAGCTCTCTCGCCAGCTCAAGCTGGCGCCCGCCGTGAGCCCCGCCTTCGGCAAACACATAATCCTGAATATGTTTTCGGGCCTGCAAAACCCTCCGAAACTCCAGGCGTTTTTCTTCCGTAAAAATCGAATCCTCATAGAACTCTCCGGTCTGCCGGTACGAGATCCCCTCCGCCGTCAAGAGCGCCTTCTGTTCCCGGATCATCCGAATCGCCTTTCCCATGAAGCTCTCCGGATTTTCCCGGAACATGGCGAATGTTTCGGGCGCGATTCCCTGCAAAATCGCGGCGGCCGTTTTTCTGGTCAGCATCGCCCCTTTCGCGATCTTCCCGATCGGATCATAAGAAACCGAAGAAGAAACCGGAGCCGTCAGGGTGACAATCCTGGTTTCCTCCTCGGCAAAAAACCCGGCCGCCTCCTCTTCGCTCTCCTCCAAACGCGCGCGCTGCTCCGAGCGCGCCACAAGGTATTGCCTCCGGGCAACCGACATGTCCCGGTCGATCTGCTCGACCGAACGCCGGATCAATTCTTCGCTGTCAAAATTCGCCGTGTACACGTACTTTCGCCTCAGCAGGCGCCACAGTGAACAAAATTCCGGCGTTTGAAAATTCCCGTTCCGCTCATTATAAAATACGGCCGTCTGATTTCCGTCCTGAATCATGTGATCCGGCAAGCGGACGCCTGCGTCCTGTATCTGTTTTTGCAGCTCCGCCGCGAACGTCCGGTAACTCTCGCCGGCGATCACGGTAAGCCGGTTTACCTCATGCACCCGATCCGCCCCCAGCGTCTGGGCGTCCATGCGCACGCCGTCCTGATTCACGCACAAACGAAGGCCCCGCCCCACCTCCTGCCGCTTCGTCACGGCGCTGTTTCCGTGTTTCAGCGTACAAATCTGAAACACATTCGGATTGTCCCATCCTTCCCGGAGCGCCGAATGGGAAAACAGGAAACGGGTAGGTTCCTCAAAACTGAGCAGACGTTCTTTATCCTTAAGGATCAGGTCGTAAGCCGAAACGTCCTCCGAAACGTCGCCGCCCTTTCGAATCCCGCCGTTCACCGCCCGGCCCTTTTTGTCCACGCTGAAGTACCCTTTATGAGTCGCCTCCGCCGAAATGGAGCGCAGATATTTTTGATAAGGGACGTCTTCCTCCGTAAGATACTCCTCCACTGCCCGGCGGTATTCTTCCTCAAATATCCGGCCGTATTTCCCGGTCCGTACTTCCCCGTTTTTCCCATATTCACGGTATCCGGCCACCTCGTCGATAAAAAACAGGGAAAGCGTTTTCACCCCCAGCTCAAACAGCTTCTCCTCCTTCTCCATGTGGGAAAGGATCGTCTCCCGGATGCGGATTCTCTGCAGCTCCTCCTCCGTCACGCCGTCGGATACGTCGCCCTTTTGTAAACATGCCCCGTTCGTAAAACAGACCCTGCCCGCCGCCGGTTCGATCGTCGCGATCCGGTATCCCCGGTAAGCTTCATTCCCGTTCGACAGCGCATACAAATCATCCCCCACGCCAAGAATCCGCATCTTCCGGCGGATCCCCTCCGGGCCTGCCGCCTCAAATTCCAGCCGGGCTTTGGGCGGATGTTTCGGGGAAATCCGAATCCGTTCCAGGTATAGATACCGTCCCGCGCCCGCAAAATTTCTTATTTGAAAACCTTTGACCTCGATCCTTTTGACCAATTTGCGGTTGTAAGCCTCCGCCGCGCTCAGCACATACACCGGATCGTGGCGCTCTTTATGGGTAGCGGAATAATTCAGGCAGAACAAAGGATCGAAGCCCAGAAGCGCCTTCTTCGTCGCCTCCCCGCCCATCTTCTGAGGCTCGTCCAGAATCAGGATCGGACGGCAGGCGCGTATCACGTCGATCGGGCGCCGGCTGCCAAATTCGTCCCGCTCCTCATAGACGATTCGCGCTGCTTTGCTGCGGCCGCCCTCCTTCATGGTCGTATTAAACGCCTGCATATTGATGATCATGACCTGAATCCCCGCCTGGCGGGCAAACGCGTCCAGCCGGTTCAAACAGCCGCTGTCATACGCAAAACAACGGATTCTTTTCCCGTATTGCTCCATAAAATGCGCCTGCGTCATCTCAAACGACTTTTTCACGCCCTCCCGAATCGCCACCGAAGGGACCACGACAATAAACTTTGACCAGCCGTAACGCCGGTTCAGCTCGTACATGGTCTTAATATAAACATACGTTTTTCCCGTGCCCGTCTCCATCTCCACGTCCAGCGAGCAGCGGCCCGGCCCCTCCGCCGGTTTCCCGGACAAAGGAAGTCCCCCTTTGGCCTGAACCCGCCGGATATTGTCCAATAAAACGGGATCCGGCAAAACGAGCTCTTGATTCTTTAAAACGCCGTCGGCAAAATCTTCGAAAAAGCGATCCGGCCCGACCCGGTCCGAAGCCGGACCGGGCTGTCCAAGAAAAACCTCCGCCACACCGTTCACCGCGTCCGTCTGATAATCCTGTATCTTAAAATTAAATTTCACTGATCTGCCTTTCTGCTCTCCGGGAAAGTATCCGAAAAACAGCCCGACCGGTTACAACACTTTCCGCACCGTCTTCGGACTGTACGCGGCAAATATCCGTTCCAGGCCCGCCATCTGGTCGTCCGTCATACTCCCATCCCGAAAAACTGCGTAAACCGGTTTCTTCCGAGCAGCCGCGCGCACGGTTTCCTCCGAAACCCCCGAATCCAGGCAGGCGGCCAGAAAACCTTCCTCCACGTCAAATACCCGCTCCCCGGCCTCCCCCGTCTCCCGGATCCGGGCCGACAACGGGATCCCCAATTCCAACATCGCCTGAAACAACAGGTCCTCCGGCGTCCGGTCTTCCTTTATATGATCCACCAGTCCCGGCAGAGACGCCTGCTCCAACTCGGACGGGCAGATACACACGTCTTTTTCGTTGGGGGAATCCAACTTCAACACCCGGAAACCCAGATCCATCCCGGAATCCGTAGTCACCTCCCCGAGCCCGGCGTCCCGAATCTGCCGCCGCATCTCTGCCGCCGCCCGTCGAATCCGTTCTTTCCCGATCTCGCAGATATTCGCATACCCGGCTTTTGCCGCCGGGCTGTCCGCAGGGACGGTTTCCGGTATCTGAACCAGAATATATTTCCGTTCTCCCCCGTCCTCCGCATTCTGCGCCATCACCGCGTTCGCCGTCGTCGCCGAACCGGAAAAAAAATCCAGGATCAGAGAATCCTTCCTTGTAGAGATCTCCAGCATCCTCTTAATATAGGGAGTCGGTTTCGGCGTATCAAAAATAATCTCACCGAACAGTTTTTTGATCTCATCCGAAGCGTTGGCCGCATTGGAAGCATCTTCCCATAACGTCTCCGGGATCTTCCCCTTATTTTCATAGAGGAACATCTTCCGATACAGATTGTCCCCCCGGACCACCAACTTATCCTCCTCGTCCAGCGCCCTCAGACTCTCCTCGCTAAACAGCCAGAGGCGTTCCGGGAAATAATGCCCGTCCTTCGTCGTAAAAGCATATTTCACGCCCCCCTGGGTGCCTCTGGCCCAGCACCCCAGCATACGGTAATCGCCCCGCGGATCCCGATCCGGATTCTTATAAGCTTTCCTGGTTTTCTCATCCAGCTTCAGATACCCGGTTTCATATCGGCTCTTATCCTTAGCGTACACCAGACAATATTCGTGGGAACGGCTGAACTGCCGGGCGCTGTTGTCCCTCCCCCGTTTCCGTTTCCACACAATATCGGCGACAAAATTATTCCCGCCGAAGATCTCCTCGCAAACCTTCTGCAGATTGGCATGCTCCGTCTCGTCGATGGAAATATAGATCGCCCCGTCCTCCGACAGAAGAGTCCGCGCCAGCTTCAGGCGCGGGTACATCATATTCAGCCAGTTCGTGTGGAAGCGTCCGTTGCTCTCGGTATTCTGAAACAACCGGTTCCCTTCCTCATCGCGCTGGCCGCTGTCCGCAAGATACGCCTCCTCGGACTCCGCAAATTTATCCCGGTACACAAAATCCCTTCCGGTATTATAAGGCGGATCGATGTAGATCAGATGAACCTTTCCCAGATACGTCTCCTGAAGTAATTTGAGGACTTCCAGGTTATCCCCCTCAATATAAAGATTCCCGGTATTGTCGAAATCCACGCTCTCCTCCCGGCAGGGTCTTAAAGCCGCGAAGACCGGCGCGTCGGCCAGACGGGCCGCACGGCTTTTCCCCGGCCAGGTAAACTGATACCGCTCCTTCGGCTCCTCCGCCCGCCGTTCTAATCCTCCCATCCGCTTCCCTCCTCCGGAAGCAGAAACTCGTCCCGGTACGTCGCCGCGAGGAACGACCGGTACATGTCGTAATTCAGAAAATCTTTGATCGAGATCACACCCAGAAGCACCGGATAGGGAAGAGGATAATAATATACATGCTCCCGCCGCTCGACCTGATACAGTTTCAGGCGGTCAATCTTGTCGTAATAAACACCCTTATCTTTTTTCTCGATTCTCCTGTAATAGATCCGCTCCTTCTCATCCAGCCCCTGGGGCAGTCCGGCCAGCTGAGCGTTGAACACGATATGAAAATCCACGCCGCCCAGCAGCTCGCAGAAATTCGACAAAATAGCGAAATTATTGATATCGTCGTTATAGGGATTCCACTCGGAGAAAGGCACATAGGAGCGCTTCAGCTCGATCAGCTCCACCACCCGGCCCTCCCGCATCCGGATCAGATCCAGATCCGTGAAAATCCCCACCCACAGGCATTCTCTCTGCCATATATGGAACGCGCTGGACAGGCTGTCGTTTTTCCTCTTCTGAGGCATCCGCCTCTCCAGCCTCGCGCGAATACCGCACTCGTTTAAAAGATCCGCCAGCGTCCGAATCGGCGCCCGCTTCATTTCGCTTGTCTCGCTGCCGGAATGCCATAAATAAACCTCATCGTCATTTTGCAAGATCTCACGGTCCACATAGCGCACCCAGAACAAAGGCAGACCCGCCTGCTTCGCAAGCACAAAACACTCGTTTCCATAACGCTTTTCTTCCTCCGACAAAACGCTCGGGTCCCCGCCCTTCCTTACCCGGTCGTCAATGATCAGGCACAGAGGTTTCGACTCTCTCTTGTCCGCAACCACCAGCAGGCTTTTATCCGTATCAAAAAAACGGATCTCGCTGTCCCGGTTCTGATCCGTGCAGGTTTCTTTCAGAAAATCACAAATTCCGTTGTCTTTATAACGTTCCATTCCGTCTCCCCCATCATTTGATTATTCTTATAGGTTATCACGGAAATCCGATTTTTTCAACACACGATCCGCCCGCGCCGTCAGGAAGCTGCATACCGGCTTCCTTTTACAATTTAACTTCCTGTATTTTCTCTTTTGCACGAATCAAATCATCCCGAAAACACAGATACAGGATAACCAAATACGCAAAAGCACTGAACAGCATCGATAAAAATTCCAATAACCTTGTATATGTAAAAATCGAAAAAACCTTATATGTAACAATTATCGTACATGAGCCGAATAACGGCTTCTTCATATTGGAAAACACTTTCCCCGGTGATATTGAAAAATACCTATTTATAAATACCATACTTATAATAATCTCTTCAACAATACAAAAACATCGCACATACACAAAATTCCAAAATCCGCTTCCTGCCGCCAAAAGAGAAACCGGAATTACAAATATCAAATAAGAAGATTGCAAAAAAAACAATATTTTAGGCACCCCTTTTGATTTGTATAACTCGGCGGGGAAACTGTAAAAAATCACACTGCATGTCATCATCAATCCCCATGCTCCGATAATGTCTGCAGCCTCGCTCCACCGGCTTCCAAATAAAATATAGGTTACCATGTCCCTGTAACAAAACAGGCCGACCCCCATGGGTATAATTACATATAACATAATCCGTTGTATCGTCAGATACAATTCTTCATACTCCCTCCGATTATCCTTCACGCGGGACAAAACGGAAAGCAGCACCGGACTCATGGAAGCGGTAATCATCCCCATGATCGACATCACCATATTTGCCGAATTTTTATATAAACCGACATAATAAGCCGAATAGGCTTTTGTAACGAGAAATGTATCAAACCAGAAAATCATCCAATTAGCAAGCCCTTCACAAAGCGACCAAAAACTAAAATGAAACATCTTTTTTAACAGCGCAAAAGAGTAATAGAATCGCGGTTTCCACGGCGATAATATCGTCAGCATTACCGAATTTATCAATGCCCCGGAAAGGGAACCAATAACCAGCGCCCAATAAGATCCCGTAAAATACGCGAGCGGCACTGCGATCAGCAATGGTACAAGCGCTACGGCAAACCTTGCGGCAAATAGCTTTTTAAACTCGAATCCTCTTCGAAAAAGTCCCGTTTGGATGCTGGATACGGATGTCAAAATCAGTTGAAAACTTGCAACGCAGATGATAGCGGCATATTCTTCCCCTCCCAGCAGCCCTGCGATTTTAATTCGATTCCTCACTATAATCAAGTAAGCAACAACGGATATGCCAAAATTAGACCAAAATGCGACGTCGGCGTATCTCCTTTTTTCCTCCTCGGAATGCATATCCGCCTGCACGAGATATTTCCCGAATCCGGCATCCGTAACAATGTCCACAAAACTTACCAGCATATTACAGATCGCCAGGACCCCAAAATCATCCGGCGTCAAAATTCTCGCGAGTAACATATTCGTTACAGGCGTCACAAATTTTGCAGCGACTTCAGAAAACAGCGACCAGCCTATCGATCTTTGAATCACCTTGTTTTTTTGTCCGTTCATGAAATTGCCTCTATATTCATGTGCTGCCTGCCGCCGGCTTCATCATGCCAGTACAATCGCTCTGCTCAGAAGGGCCGGCAGATTATAACCGTCCCAGATCAGATCAAAATCCATCGTCTTCCCCATCGGCACAACACGATCTATTCCTTTGATTCCCGTCCGGATAAGCGGAAGAACCGCTTTACCGTCACCGATATAAGCTATCGTCTGGCAGCGCTTATCCCCGCACAGTTCTCTGATTTCCAGAATGTCTTCACAGTTATACTCATAGAAGTACCCGCCGCTGCCCCTGTAATCCATCAAATAATTCGTAATTTTCGGAACCGTAACCCGCACGATCCGATTATCGGGACGCGCCTCGATCTTCACCCCCGGCTCCACGGCGGCGATAAGATAACTCTTCGTAAGCTTATCCACGCTCTGTATTGCCTGAAACGCATACTTTTTCGCAGCCAGCTCATGTTCCTTCTCCCAGAAAATCTTCTTAGCCCTTTCAATTTGCTTACCCGTCCAGACAATAATACGAGGGCTTGTACAGGCATTCTGGTCAAAGGACAGCGTATCATTATAAAAATCTTCCGCCACCTTAGCTTTATCCCCAATTGCCAGATAGCTATCCGAATCAATCACCGCCAGAGAATATCGATCCGCAAAAGTGATTTCCCCGGAGCGCGGCGGTAATTCGGATTTTCTCAGTTCTGCGATCGTCCGATCCCCTCCCCAAACGATCCGTACGTCCGCAATCGAGCTAAACCAATCATTGATATCCTTATCCCTGCCATAGCGAAGAAGCAGCACATAAGGCTTCATCTCCTCATGATCCGCCAATACCTTACGAAATACGTCCGCAAGAATCTCCACCTGCGGAAAATCCCGAGAAGGCACGCGGACTACATTGGCATTCCCACTCAAAAGCCCGGCTGCAAGCGAATACGCAAAGTTTACGGGAACATTGGAAGGCGCCACATGGAAGACAAGGCCCCGGCCAAGACGCAGCGCGCCGTCGTCAACCTTAAATCGTTCTTTTAATTTCCGAACGGAGCTTTTACGAATCCAAAATCCGAACGTGATAAGATCCGGATATGCTTTCGCCGCCCTGTCGCGCATCAGCTCTCTCGACACCTCATTCAGAAAATCAACAACGCCATCGTCAAACGGAACCCGGGCGGGCGTGGAAGAAAGCCCGGGCACAATAGAGGCGCTCCCTGTAAGATATGTAATCCGTTCCAACGCATCAGGATCCAAAATTGTCGGCATAGGTATCGCTGCACCCCCTTATCTCGGCATTTTTCAGTCGACCATTGATTTTAAAATATTTCCCCTTACGACCGCACGGACAATCATCCTCACCAAGAATTACACCTTCATCCTCCGTCAGGAGACTGTGACCGGGATAAGACTCCGGAATCGCAGAAACCACCTGGATAATGCCGCTCTCTCCGACCGCACATTCCGAAAAATCAACCGGCCTGCGAATAATCACATCGGAAAAGATACTGGCATGGAGATGGCCGCACTCGCATTCCATATAAATGCAGCCGGTCTGCTCGACCATTCCATAATAATCATGGATATGTCTCAATCCGCAGACACGTTCAAACTCCCGGCGAAACGCTTCCGGGCCGACCGCCTGCGACGCCAGTTTTTTCCAGCCTCCGCCATGCACCAATACGGCATGAGAGAAATCAAAAACGGTCCCTTCCTCCCTCAGCCTCTTCAATTCTTTATAAAAATGCTGCCAGACGATAAAAGTAAATCCAAAAAGAAAAATCTTCTGTCCTCTGTGCTCGTCCAGAAATTCTCTCACCTTCTCAACATTAAACCTCATATCATCGTCAAGAGCATACATCCTCTTCGCGCCAAAAACGGAAAAACCGAGGATCCCGGCGCCCCTCGCAGAAAACATGGTTCGATTTCTGACTACGCCCGGGCAATCGATCAGAATCATCGGCATACGGCCGGAGCCCGTAAACTCGGAAACTATCTTTACCATTGCTTTTTGCTGGTTAGAAGAAGTCGCCCGATCCAGATAGATCTTACTTACTTTCTGACCGGTCGTCCCGGAAGAAGTCATCGTCTTAACGACGACCTCCGCCGGCACGGATCTCAGATCCAGTTCCTTGAAGAGGCGAACCGGAAGGAAGGGAATGTCCGTACAGGACCTCACTTTATCCGATTTAAAATCCATACTCTCAAGAATGCGCGCATATTCCGGACAATTCTTTCGGTGGAATTTCGTCAGTTCCGCAAGCCGCCCTATCAGAAGTTTTTCTTTTTCCTCTCCGTCAAGAGAATAGGGGGAAATATTCAATATTTCGTCAAATGTCATAAGCTTCTCCCGCAACACAAAAAATAACGCGTCTTACACATAATATTTTGCCAGTTCTTTGTACAAAGTCTTTCCGGAATCGTTCTTAGGTATCTCGCCGATGAAGAGCACTTTAAACGCCACGGGATTTAATCCGGTTTTGTTGACAACAAAACTCCGAACGGGTTTTATAAACTTCTCATCCGTCACAAAAATGTACATATGATCGTCCACACCCGCGCTTGCCGCTTCGATACCAAACTCGCTCTGTATTATGCGGTCCACTTCATCAAGATTCACCCGGTTCCCATAGATTTTTAAAAAACGCTTTTTTCGTCCGACAATATAGTAATACCCGTCCTCATCGAATTGCGCCATATCGCCGGTTTCAAGAATACCGCGGCGTTCATCACCCCCGGCAAGATCCTCGCCGCGTTCGGCATACCCCAGCGTTACGTTTTCTCCCTCATAGACAAGTTCGCCTGTCGTATAAGGTTCTTTAATCTCATTCCCGTTTACATCAATCAAACGGAAGCTGCCGCCGGGAATGGCAATGCCCATGGAAGAGTTCTTCTCAACGGCTCTTTCCGGCGGTAGATAACCCATACGGGCCGTCGCCTCACACTGGCCGTACATAACGACAAATTTCCGGCCGCTTTCCTCCGCATATTTCGCAAATCTCTCATGCAATTCGGGCAAGATTTTGCCTCCCGCCTGCGTCATGGTGCCAAGAGACGGTAAATTCATTCCATAAAAGCGTAGCTTGTCAAGTATCTCATAGGTATAAGGCACGCCGCCGAAAGAAGTCGCCCCGCGCTCTTTAAAAAAAGCCCAAAACTCCTTTTGCATCAACGTCTTTTCCGTTACAAGCAGCGTCGCTCCGACAAGAAAATGGCTGTTGATAATAGACAAACCATAGGTATAGTTCATCGGAAGCGTCGTAATCGGCCGTTCGGACGAACTTAATTCCAGATACGTCGCAATCGACCGCGCATTATGCAAAACATTCGTATATGACTGCCGCACAAATTTCGGCGAACCCGTAGATCCCGACGTTGTCAGGAGAAGCGCCAGCTCTTCATGAAGCGGATAGTTCCTTTCATAGTCCGTTTTCAAAAGAACATAACGATACACCTCATACCGGAATTCCCTGCCAGGAAACCGGCCGATCTGATCTTTCGGTACCCATAAATAAGACGGCTTATAAGTTTCCAGAAGATTTTCAAGCAGTCCTTCTTCCAGGCGGCTGTTCAGCAAAACCGGCACTATCCCATGATTGATAAAACCAACATAACCCAGTACCGAGCCGATCTCGTTTCGGCAGAGACAAAAAACCAGACATCTGCTCCCTGTTTTTTCAGCCAAACCATACGACTCGGCGTTCAGCGCCTCGTAAGTCATCTGATTACCATACTCATCTATTATCGCCGCGTCTTTATCAAACGGATCAAATTCCCAGATTTTCCCCATTAAAATTTCACTCCGTAATCTTCTTTCGCCAGAATTTCTTTGCCCTTCTCATAAGAATTAAAATCTATGATATCATCCGTATCAATCATGATATCAAACGTTTCTTCAAGCGCCGCGATCAGTTCCATATGCCCCACGGAATCCCAGGCCTCGATATCCTGATATTTGAGACCTTTCGTTCGCTCCTCCGTAATTTCAAAAATCTCCATAAATGCTTTATTGTATTTTTCAAGATTTGTCATTTCAAATTCCCTCCTAATTTCAAGAATCAAGCGCGCTCTCCAGATATTCGCGCCTTATAAGATACCCTTTGGGAATATCCCGTTTCGCAGTTTCGCCAACGACGGAATCCAACTCCGTCGGACGGATCCCGTCGCCGGGCCGCTTGACATCGATATCGGCCGCGGTGAGAATCTCCCCTTGGGCAATATCCCTTGCCGCGACAAGGCTCCGCCTCATCTTTAACCTTTGTTCCCATTCGCCCCTGAAAAGCTTCCTCTGTTTCTTGCCCAAGGCAACATACACATTATGGCAAGCCGTCACCAGCGCTCTCATATCCTCCGGCTCCGCAGCCATATTATTATCCATTCCCATTTTTTTACTGTCCAAAGTAAAGTGCTTTTCGATATAAGCGGCGCCCAAGGCGACAGAAGCCGCGGCTACTTCATATCCGATCGCGTGATCCGAATATCCGACCGGATAATCCGGAAATTCCTCCTGCAATAACTTCATATTGTTAAGATGGATGGCCGGCGGTTCCGCAGGATACATCGAAACGCAATGAAGAATACAGAGTTGATCGTTACCCGCGCTTTCAATCGCTTTAACCGCCGTTCGGATTTCATCCATCGTAGACATTCCGGTCGATAAAACCATCGGCAGACCCTTGGATGAAATATACTGAAGAAACGGAAGATTGTCGATTTCCATTGAAGCAATTTTTAAAAACGGAACCTTCACCTGTTCCGCCAGAAAATCCACTTCCTCTTTCGAATACGGCGTTGAAGAGAAATCCATTCCGCAATCCCGGCAATACAAAGCCAGCTCCTTTAACTTTTCTTCAGCAAGAGAAAACTTTGCCACCATTCTTTTCGCAATCGGATTGCTCTTATAATACTCCTCCGCGTACAACGACTCGGCCGACCAGGATTGCATTTTTACGCAGTCGCAGCCGCATTCCTTCGCAGCATCTATCATCCGTTTCGCAGTCTCAACATTTCCGTTATGGCTGGAATTAAACTCCGCTACAATATACGGCGCAAAACCGCTGCCAATCTGCAAACCGTTACGTAATGTTAAAATGGCCATATCACACTCCCCTCCCATCATGATTCAACTTCCTGTTACCCGTCGCCCTTCCGGAATGAAGACATTGGGCGAAGCCAAAAATCACCAGATATGCGATCCATGTCGTAGGATAAAACAAAACCGTGATAAATCCGGAAAAGCTTGACCTTGGCGCCCACAGTAACTGTGTAAGTACGGACAGACAAATCGAAAATATAAACGGCGGCTTTCCGGCAATATTGGAAATATTTACAAAAAGCCAGCTGTATATCACACTTCCAATAATTACGCCCATGTAACTAAAATCATAAAACAGCTCCGCTATATAGGAGGAGCCGGGGCCGTATCCCGCCAAATACGACGTACCCAGCACCACGTACCCCAAAGCGTGTGTAAAACTTCCTCCATACAATGCATGCTCAATCGTATTGCCATGGTATATCGGGATCCCCAAAATCCTTCCCAGTATCCCGCTTCGCAAAAACTCAAATGAATAAGTAAAGCCCTTCGGGATCTGATCCACATATTCATACGCTCTTTTTACCGCGTTGCTGGAAGTTCCCTGGCTATAAAAAAAATCGACAAACTGACCCCAAACACTGTTTATCTCAAAAGCACTGCCTTCACGCCAGATACTATAAAAAGAATTGAAAATCGCGACCAAGGGAAATATACAGACCAGGTAAAACATATATTTTCTTTTGAACCAGCCGTCCTCCGGATTCGTTCCGCCGCGAAAAATCATGTAAACGATAAACCATAAAGCGCCAAGCATAAATCCGGAACGCTGCCCCGTACCAAGAGAAATAACCGCATATATGACGTATAGAATCATAACGATCTTAAATTCTTTTTTCCCGGGCATGGTAGCCATATAAATGCTCAAGGCGATCGGCATCATCAATCCTATCTTGCTGAATGCATACAGAAGCGAATTCCCGGATAAAAGCTCCGAATAATCGGTATAATAGCTATGATATCCAAAGGTTCCGACAAATTTTACCACATTCATTTCCGAAATTATGGCGAAAGCGGCACTGACAATAAAAACTGCAAAACTGAGTTTTCTTAATATTATCAGATAACTTTCATCATACGTTTTCGGCCTGACCGCTCCCGCACCGCGTTTTTTTAACCTTTCAAAAACCATGTAACTCAAACCAATGGAAACCAACGACACCAGATAACAGGAATACGCGTGAGAGTTAATCTCCTCCGAAAAATTTTCTACTTTATATTTAAAAAACAGCTCAAGAAAATCTCTCCCCATCAGAAAAACAAAAAAAGTAAGCAAAAACGCGAACAGCATACTCCTCTTTTCCAATCTGCTATAAGAATATATCAGCAAATCGATCCAGACGAGAAGCGCAAACATATAGTTAATATTAACCGCGGCATATAAAGAAGCTATCAAAACCGCCGCATTTAAAACCAATCCGATTATAAAGGGTTTTCCTACTTTCATATCCTGTCCTCTCCCGTGAAACGAGCCGCCTGCGCCCTGTTTACAGGCAATCCGAATCCGGCCTCATGAATAAGACATTTCGCAAAGGTTCTGTAATTTTTATCCGCATTATACCGGGAAGCCCAATTCATCCGTGCATTTTCGGAAAACATCCGGTATTCCTCCGCATCCATCCGTGCGAATCTTCGAATCACCTGCGCCAAATCCTCTGAAGAGCACTCCGCATTTAAAAGGATCCCTTCTTTCCCGTCCTTTAAAATCTCATTCGTGCCTCCCACATCGGTTGCCACACAGGGGATGCCAAACGACATTGCCTCCATAAGCGATACCGGAATCCCTTCCGCGGAGCTCACATTTATAAATAATTGATAAACTCCCTTTGAATACTCCTCAAGAATTTTCTGATTTGCCACATTGCCTCGGAAAATATAATGAATATTGGCGGGAAGATTTCTTCTGCAGAAATCTTTTATCTCATCCGACAATATCCCCTCTCCATAATGGGTCCAGTAAACGTCTATATCCTTTATGCGGCTCAGACTCCCGGCTATCATGCCGACTCTTTTCAATGGAATGACGTTAGAACAACTGACGATCGATATTTTTTGGTTTTCAGGCGCTCTTGCCCGGATATATTTTCTCCCCACCGTCCCAAGTCTTTGAACAAGTATCTTTTTGTCAAATTGCGGGTATTTTTTCCGCAAATAATTCCGCCCGTCTTCGGAAACCATAAAAACTTTGTCGAGTTTCTTTAACAATATCCTTCTCATCGGTATATAGGCTTCCGCGTTTCGTTCCTCATAGAGATCATATCCGTGCGCTCTGGATACCACTTTAAAACGCGGATACTTTTTTTGTATCAGCAATCCGACATACGGCTGATATTCAAAACGGTAAGAATAGATAAGCCCTTGATCCTTATCGGCATTTAAACCGGTTTTTCTCAAATATGTTAAAATTCTACCGGCTTCATAATGCGAACGGCTGACATAAACAGCCAGTCGAATCAATCTTTTCAAAATACTCCGTTTCATTTTCAGCACTTCCAGCATTTCCATATAAAAATTCGCATCTGCCAGCGCAAAAAAAGAATAAAATATATAGATCAGATCCGATACCTTCCGTACGGAAAATACATGATATTTATCAGAAGGTAATTCGCGAATCCGGTTCATTTGTTCTTTGCGAACCTGCAGGGAACATATTTGTACTTTATCAAAACAGTCGTAATACTTGATTTCTGTCTCCAGATACGGTTCCCAATCTCCGTAAGGAAACGCGTTTGCTAAAAGAATCAGATTCATCTTTGACATCCTACCGGCCTTTCCTGAAAACGAATCGTTCGGCGTTTAAAAATCCGTTCGGCCGCCGTCAACCACCACCACGGCCCCCGTAATATATGACGCGTCGTCCGATGAAAGAAATCTTATAACTTTCGCGATCTCTTCCGGAGCTGCTTCCCGCTTTAACGCGGTTTTATCCAGTACCTCTTTCATCTGCTTTTCGGTCCTTGTCTGATCCATATCCGTATGAACGGTACCCGGCGCTACCGCGTTAACCCTTATGCCATGTGAAGCATATTCCTTGGAAAGCACTTTCGTCGCGTACATCAAGGCCGCCTTACTGGAACCGTAAGCAAGATTCCCCGCATATATCTCCATCCCGCTCACGGAGCCTATGTTTATAACCGAACCGCACTTCTGACGAATCATCGCTTTGCATACAAGCTGGATAATTTGAAGTTGCGCAAAATAATTTACATCAAACAGCTCTTTTATTCTTTTTATCGGCATCATGCTAAGCGCAGTCCCGAACGAAACCGCCGCATTATTGACCAGAATATTAATCGGCTCTTTTTCCTTTATAATTTTCTTAATCCCCTGATCGACGGAATCCGAATCCGACAAATCAAAGCAAACCGGTTTTATCCAAACTCCGTTCTTCTCTGCCATTTCCCGAAGAAACGACTTATCTTTTTCGCCAACGCTTCTGAAACAAGCCCAGATATTCGCCCCGCTCTCTGCAAACAACTCCACCGCCGCCCGGCCGATTCCCCTTCCGCTCCCGGTAATAATCGCATTTTTTCCTTCTAACATCCTATTGTTTTTCATTTCCATATACCGTCCCCTTAACGTATCACACGATATGTTTGATATAGATGTTTCTAATATCCGTAATGCGAACCCCAAACAAAAGCTGAAGCTTCAACATAGACGGATTATTGCTGGATACGCCTGTCTTAATTACCCCTCCTCCGTTCCGGTATACATGTTCCCCTGTAACATACAATGGAATAAAACCCATTCCCCTGTTTTCATATTCATTTAACATGCCTCCGATAAACGCCAGATAATAACCGCCTCTGTCTTCATAAATCGTGAAAGAGGCCGTATTGCCCTTGTACAGACCGAGCACGGTTCTCGCTCCTTTTTCTATCATATCTCTCGCCCTTAAAGAATACCTGCGGCCGGCAATAAGCGGTGAAAAATACGGATCCTGCGCAATCTTATCCGTTGTAAACAGCGTACCGCCTTCAACAAGTTTCAAAATAAAATCAATCTCATCCTCCGCGGCGTCTCTAAAGGAAACGTCTTTTTGAAAGCGAGAAAATATCTCCGGCATTTTTTGAGGTTTCTTTATCTTACGTTCAAGCTGATAGTTCGTTTCATAGAATTTAAATCCGCAATCCTGAACCATCAGCTGCGCCTTCACGTCGCCTACCGGAACTTTTACCACCTGATATTTATTTGAGCACGACAGGATCTGTTTTTTCGCTTCGCTTAAATTCTCAACCGTCGACAATTCAAACTCCACACTTTCCATGCCGATCAATCTTTTTTCCCATGTGGCATTTATGATACGCATTTCTTCTCTCCATTCAGATTTTTTAAAACGATAATTCTCTCTCAGTTTCTATGAATACCCTTCTGCATAATTACGCTTTCCAACGTCTTAATAAAGATTTTTACGTCAAATAAAAACGAAAGATTCTCTACATAATACACATCGTGTTCCAGGCATTCTTTCCAGGTTACGGAATTTCTAAAATACGCCTGATTATATCCGGTGATTCCGGGCCTTACTTTCAGCTTGCGTCTTTCGGTTTCCGTATATTTATCGATTGCCGTTGGCAGATCCGGCCTCGGGCCGATTACGCTCATCGTGCCGAATAACGTATTTAAAAATTGAGGTATTTCATCTAACGATGTTTGTCGAATTATTCTTCCTATTGGCGTAACGCGCGGATCTTTTTCCGAATTATAGGTGGAGCCGTCTTCGTTTCTGATATCCGGTACATTTACATACATAGAACGAAATTTAAACATGTTAAATATTTTTCCGTTTTTCCCCACACGGGGCGCGCAATAGAAGATGGGCCCCTTGTCCGTAAAATAAATAATCGGCCCCAGAATGACAAACAAAATCAGTAAAAACAGCAATGCCATTACAGATATCGCTATATCGAGCAAACGTTTGACAATCATCTGATACATCTTTCAGAGCACCTCCCCATCACGATGTTACACGGCTTTATTTCGTTTTCATATTTTCCTCGATATTCTCCTGACCGTCATCAGCACTTCGGCCGCGTCCATACAACATTGATTTCCCCAGAAATGAGCCTGAAAACGCAGCGAATCCGACGATCTCGGATGCGGATATTCTCTGAGCTCGCTGTGATATTTCTCAAACGCCTCTATCTTTTTTCCAAGAACATCCGATATATCCACCCAGGTATCCGGAATAAAATTTCTCGGATAACCCCACTCGGTACTTGACGCGGTATAAAATCCGTAAAAATCCTCTATCCACATACTCGTAGGCCGAAACGCAATCATAGCCGCCTCAAACAATATCTTATGATCGCGATTCGCGTCGCAGCCGGATTGACAGTACACGATATTCGGACAAAACTCTTCCGATATTTCTTCCAAAGGCGTAATCAAATCCGTTAATGTATAGGCATCCAGCTTTTGATCCGGATATTTCAAATGATACACCTTACGTACTCCCATCACTTCAGCCGCCTCGCAAATCGCCGTATTTTGCCCCACATCGTCTTTATAACGCAGGGATTCCCCTTCACACATGATAATGGAGCGAACTTCATCACCGGCCTGCGTGTGTCTTATTACAATTCCGCCTACGCCGAGAAGTTCATCGTCCGGATGAGCCGCCACAACCAAAACTCTATTCATCTCCAAATGTTCCTCTCAATCCAAGGTCATATAATTTCCGATTGGAGTATTCAATGCCTTCTTCGTCCTCAAGCAACGACACCCAGAGAATATGGTCTTTCGTTGACACGCAGATTCCCTCCCCGTTATCCGCAAATCCAAAACCGGTCCCAAGGATGGTCCCCGGCTTCTCTTCACTCCGAAGCGGCAATACGGACGCCTCCCAGAAAAAATATTTCTTCCCGTCCAAAAATGTAAACGCGCCCGGATACGGTTTTGTCAAAGCCCGGATAAAATCATATAACTCCTTTGCTCCCTTTTCCCAATTTATACGGCCATCTTCAGGCCGGCGTCTCGGAAGAAGCGCCTCGTCCGTTCGATTTTCTATCAATGAAGTCGGTTTCACCCCGCTGTTAAGAGAATCCAAAAGCTTCCTCAACATCTCCGCATTGGTTCTTGCCACGCTCTTATAGAGCGTTCGGCAGGTGTCAAAAAGAGTAATGGGAATTTCCATCTGGTCAACGATCGTTCCCGCGTCGACTTCCCTGCTGAGCCACATCATGGTATTGCCTGTTGTTTCTTCTCCATGAATCAACGCCCAATTGATCGGCGCGCTTCCCCTGTTATGGGGAAGAAGGGACGCATGAGTACCAACCGTACCAATCGCAGGAATATCAAGAATACGTTCGGGAAGGATTTCGCTCCACCCAAACACCACCAGCAAATCGGGCTTCAACCCGGAAATAATCTCACGGGCTTTATCGCTTTTGATCGTATCGACCGGAAAGACCGGTATCTCGTTCATCTCGCAGATCTCGATATATTCCCTCGAACCGGCGCTTCTTTTGGCAAACGCAGCGTCGTCAAGCGTTATAAACGCGTCAACGCCGTTCCTTTCGATCGTCTGACGAAACGCCAAAACGCCTTCCTCATGATTTCCAATCCAGGTTATTCTCATAGTCGCGTTTCCCCTTAACCGTCTTCATCCGAAATACTTTTATAACTGCCTTTAATATTCCGCACACATATTCTACATCCTCATCGGACAAAAGCGTGTGGAACGGTAACGTAATCAAATTATGATAATAATCATAGGCGTTCGGGAAATCGCGGATATCCCAACCCAACGCCTTATATGCCGTCATCATCGGAAGCGGTTTGTAATGAACGTTGACCGCCACGCCCGCCTCCGCCATCTTTTCAATGATCTCATTCCTCTGTTCCGCATCCATCTCCGGCACACGAATGAGATAAAGATGTTTCGAACTATCCATATCCTCGGTAACATGCGCCATATGTTGAAGCCCGAGCTCATCACACACGGCGTCATACTTCTCCATCATCGCTGCTCTTCTGTCAATCAGGGCAGGATATCGATCTAATTGCCTTAACCCGATCGCAGCCATGATATCCGTCATATTACATTTGTACCACGGACCAATGACGTCATATTCCCAGCCGCCGGCCCGGGTCTTTGCCAATGCATCCCTGCTCTGTCCATGAAGAGAAAGGAGTTGATACATGTGATAGATTTCGGCATCGCTAATCCCTTTCAGCGGGAGCCATGTACTTGCGCCTCCTTCCGCCGTGGTAAAATTCTTTACCGCATGAAAACTGAAACTTGTAAAATCCGCTATTGCGCCGCAGTACCGTCTCTTCCTCCCGACCGTGCCTTCTCCGGTATGAGAAACAACACGATTTGCACCGAGACTATGAGCGCAATCAGCCATAACGGCCACACGTCCGACCGCGCGTTGGATACGCGAAGTCAATTCACCAAGCGCCGTCCCATCGCTCTTTCCTGCCCGAAACCGCTCCCTTTTTCTCTCCACGATCTCAAAAATCTTGTCGTAGTCGCACACAATGCCGCCCAGATCGACAGTAACGATCGCTTTCGTCTTCTCCGTGATTGCCTTTTCCAACATCCCATAATCCATCTCCGGCATATGAGTCGCCGCATCGCCGTCTTTCTGAATGTCGACAAACTTTACCGAAGCCCCGCAATGTATCACCGCAGACACGGAAGCCGTATACGTATAGGCCGGAACAATAACTTCATCGCCGGGACCTATGCCGAATATCCTCAGATTCATTTCCTCGGCGGCCGTCGCCGAATTCAAGCATACGACACGATTGTTCCACCGATCCGTTTCCGCTTCGGTCTTCACGTCTACCTTCCCTGTTTCAATAAAGGCGGCGAGTCTTCTCTCAAGAAGTTTTGTGCGCGGACCGGTTGTGATCCATCCGGACCGCAGAGCCTTCATCACTTCATCCATTTCCAATTCAGAAATATCAGGAGGACTAAAACTAATCTCACGTTTTTTCATGATATATCCCTTTCCCGTTCTTACCGTACCCGTCTAACCGTTCAAAGAAAAATCCTGATATCAAATGTTTTTTTGCTTCCCCAGACAAACCCAACGGCATCCAACTGTTTCTTCCGTTCTTCTTCCAGCTTTCCGCTCCGATAACGCTTCCTCTGATTTTGAACCCAGCTTTTTAAAATCAACCCGTCCGCGCTCCGATAATCCGCCGGTATCGGCGCGTTCCCGTATTTTTCCATGTATACTTTCAGCGCTTCATAGCCTTTCTCCCATTTTGAATCCACACGGCTGTCCCAGATCATACCGATGGCGTCCAAGCGGGCGATCTGTTCTTCCGTAAGCCGTCCCCGCCGAATCTTCCCGGCCCGAAGGGCGCGCTGACGGGCCAGCCAGGCTCCCAACCGGATCCCGTCCCCCGTCGCATAGGAAGCCGGTATCCGCAAATGCCCGTTCTCTCGAAGATAATCGCAGGCAGCCGCATAATTCTGTTCCCAGACGTGATCCGGCTTGTTCCAGATCATCCCGATTTCGTCCAGCCGCTCCTTCCGGGCCGGCGTCAGGTATCCCGGCCGGGCCCCGGATCGCTCCCAGTTCCTTAACTGACCGAGCCATAAACCCAAAAAAACTCCGGCCTTCGTAACAAAATGAGCCGGCACGTCCAAATCCCCGTGCGTCCCATAATACTCTCTGGCCGCCGCATAGTTGCGGGACCAGTTCACATCCCGCACGCTTTCCCAGACCATCCCGATCTCATCCAGTTTTCGGATCTGCTCCTCTGAAAGCCGGCCGGCCACAACTCCCCGGCGAACATTTCTCTGCACAAAAACCCAGTTCCCGAGGGAATATCCGTCCTCCGTCCGATAACGGGAAGAGATATCCAAATTCCCGCAGGCTTCATAATATCGCTTCGCCTGATCGTACATCAAATCCCAGGAAGCCCCCAACGTTTTATTCAGTTTTTCAAAAAGCGCGATGCAATCCCGCACTTCGTCCACGACCCGGAAGTGTTCCCGGACAATCTCATTTTCCCTCCCCCGGGAACGGTAGCAGGCCGCCGCGATCTGCATCTCCTCCTCCACCGCGCCGATACTGAATAAATTTTCAATGTTCAGGACAATGTCAAAAATAACCGCTCCTTTCTTTTTCCCCGCCGAAAACGCGCGGCCGATCTGCTGTTTGTAAACGATCGGCGAAACGGTCGGGCGCAGCAAAATCACACCGCTGATATCTTCCACGTGAATCCCTTCATTCAAAGCATCAATACAGTACAACAGACGCAAACGGTTGCTCTCATCTTCCCGGAACCTTCGGAACGATTCGCTCGCCATGGGATCTCCGGTATAGACCGAATAAACATGCGCTTCCCGATCGACCTTTTGAAACCATTCGGAAGATAAACGCATCATCTCGTCCATGTGCTCTTTGTTTGCGCAGAAAACGAGATATTTTCCGGTTCTGTCCGCCATATGGCGGGAAAAGATCTCGTCGCAGCCGTCGGCTTTCTCCAGAGCCCGACGCAAGGCCTCCAGATATTTTTCCCCTTTCTCCCGCACGGCCCGGTTCTTCACAAGACGCACGCGGCGTTCATATTTTTCCAGATCTCTCCGATAAGAGAAAACGGATAACACATACTTCGGCGGACACAAAATCCCCCGGACGATCGCCTCTCCCAACGTCATCTCGGAAGCGACATTCCCCTCAAACAGCTCGTCCGCCATATCACGTCGATTATCCAAATAACGGACCGCCGTCGCCGAAAGGCCCAGCAGCCCGGCTTTCGGGTAGAACGCCAGCAACCTTTGCACGCCCGCGCCCCACTGCCTGGCTCCGCACCGATGAAATTCGTCCAACACGATCACATCCGGCCGTATCGAAGCAATCTCTTCTTCATCCATCCAAACCAGCCTGGCGTATGTGCGAAACGCCACGTTTCCCGGCTGATAGCCGTCGGCGGCCCTTCGTAGATTTTCCAACTGAGTCCGAAAAATATATTCCGACGGAGACAGCCAGAGAATCGTTTTCTCCGGAAAATCTTCACACAATTTAAAACCGATAAACGACTTTCCCGTACCGGTCGGATGAACGACGGCGGCCTTACCCGTCTCTTTCAGCATGAAAAGAGCCGACCGATAAGCCTCTTCATTATGTTGAAACAATTCGATCCCCATCCCGTCACCTCCGCTGCAAAAAACTTTCGACGACAGGCGAACGGATATCATGAAGTATGGCACTTCATGACAAAAGCCGGATTATCCCTGTTTTTACAGGGAATCCGGCCTTTCGAAACTATTTTTTTGACTGCGAAAGGCAGGCGGGACTCCAGCGTTCCATCTGCATTTTCTTTTGCTGTAAGGTAGGATGTACATAAACCGCAAGGGTGGTGGCGATGCTCGCGTGACCGAGAATCTCGGCGAGTGATTTTGTATCGAACCCTCGCTCGATACAACCGGTGGCAAAACTGTGCCGAAGCGCATGAAACGTACATCGATCTATCTGGCAACGATCCAGAAGTTTTTGGTAACGGATATAATATTGATGAGGTTCCGTAAATTTTTTCGTACCGGTCAATAAATAGCAATCATCCGGACATCGCTGTTTCAAAAGATATTCCATCAGGAAAGCCGGCAGCGGGATCGTGCGGACCGAGCTTCCGGTCTTGGGTTCGGTTACGATCACCTTTGTTCTGGCGGAAGTTTCGGGATCCAGATCCGCAATCCGTTCCACGGTCCGGCATATTACAACCGTAGAAGAAACAAAATCAATATCTCCCCAGCGCAAACCACAGAGTTCCCCGATCCTCACTCCTGTAAAAAGAGAAAAAATAATTCCGAGGCTTGTCGTGTCCTCGGAATATAAAAGTAGGTTTTCCAGTTTTGTTCTATTTTCTTCGGTCAGATATTTTACTTTTTTGGGAGTTTTCTGCGGATATTTTAATCCGCCGATATTGTGACACGGAAAATGATTTTCTCTTCCGTATTTGAGAATCGATTTCAATACGCATAAGATATCGGTCACCGTCTTCGCAGAAAGAGGGCCGTTTCCGGCCCCGCCTTCCCGCAGAAGCCTTTCGGTAAATCCGTTTAAATACCGGGTATCCAGTCCGGTAAGCGGCTGCCCCCGCAACCGCGGTACGAGATACCGGACAATGATGCGATGGTATCTGGTATACGTGGATTCTTTGACGGATATTTTGATGTCTTTCAACCATAAGGCCGCCAGCATTTCAAAATTGTTCTGTTTTTTTGCGCCGGGCACGTAAACCGTCTCCCGGGAAGACAATTCCGCCGCCCTTTTCGCCCGGGCTTCGGAATACGTGGCGCCGTAGAGATACCGGTATTTTGGCTTGCCGTTCTCATAGTGATGAATGTATCTTGCTTCCCACCTCCCGTCCTTCCGTTTGAAAATGTTCTCTCCTTTTCTTGGCATGTCATGTTCTCCTTGCGTTGATTTTTGACGGTGCTCCATGACTGCGAATAAATCGTAGAGTGGTCATTCCGGTTCTTGAAAAGGATTTTGCGAAAGGATTGCTCTGTTTTTGTGCGCCTTCCGGGCATTCCATACCGCCATTCGGCTATAATTCAAGTGTAACCCCTCATGAAATATTGACATGAGAGCGCCGCGGCGATATAATTATACATTATAAAACGCCGGATGGCGATACGGGGTACCTGGAGGGTATACATTATAAAACGCCGGATGGCGATACGGGGTACCCGGAGGGGAACATTATAATGCGCCGAATGGTAAAAATTACGATATATTTTTCTCCGGTCCCATGATATAATGAAGTGCCATAATTCATGTCCCATATTACGATCGAACGGTCTGTTTTTCACATATGTCGTTCCCGGACTCTCATCTTTTCACCGCCTTCATCCTCAACCGCACATAATCCGCGTACCACGTTCCGTTCTCACAAAGCAGCGGCCGAAGCGCGTTCACCGCCGCCCGCACGATCTCTTCCGACACCTCCGAATCCAATCCCTCAAACGGTTTTTTCAAAAACATCCGGATCCAGTCGTACATTCCGTCCTCCCCCTCAAGAAGCGTTTTCCGATCAAAAAGTACCGCGTAAACGACCCGAAAACCCGCCTGCTCCAGCATGGGCGCATACTCTCCGATCGTCGGAAAGAAAAACGGAAACGAATACGACAGGCCGCGGCTCTCAAATTCCGCCCTCACCGCCCGGTGAATGTTCGCCGTACAGCCTTTTCCGCCCATTTCAAAAACAAACTGCCCGCCGGGTTTCAGAGCGCGAAAAATACAGGCCAGCATGTTCGGCTGACACGCCGGATCGATCCAATGAAGGACCGCGTTGGAAAACACAATGTCCTGAGGCTCATCCAACGCAAAATCAACGGCGCTGCCTTTGACAAAAGCAAGTCCCGGATAATTCTTTTTCGCAATCTCAAGCATCTCCGAAGAATCATCCAGACCCGTGACCAACAGCCTTTGATCCGCCAGCTTCCCGGTCAGAGCGCCGTTTCCGCAGCCGAGGTCAAGACAGCGCATACCCTCCGAAATATCGAGCAGTTCCAGGAGCGCGTTGCCGTACCGGGGTACAAATTGAAAATGATCCGCATACCCTTTTGCGTTCCAGTTTATATTCATATCGACTTCCTTTCTCTTTGCCCCGGCATAAACGCCGGCGGCCTGTTATCTGAATTTCCACAGATCCCGGCCCGGCTTTCAGCACCCGCGCTAGCCGAAATACCGCGCGTACACCCGCTCCGCCTGTTCGTCGTTTCGAATCCGGCAGACCAGCCTTCCCTCCTTAAGAAGCAGAAGCACATCCGCGATCTCGTCCACATCCGAAAGGATATGCGTGGACAAAAGTATGATCTGATTCTCCTTTTTTCGCTCCAGCATTTCCCGGAAATACAGGCGTTGTTTCGGGTCCAACCCCGCGGTAGGTTCGTCCAGCAGAAGAAGGGACGGGTCGCCTAAAAAAGCCTGAATAATACCAAGCCGCTGCCGCATACCGCCCGAATACCCGGAAATCTTCCGATCTATCTCGTCTTCCAGTTCCATAAGCCGGACAAAATCCTCAATCTGCTTTCTTGTCTCCCCGTTCCTCGGCATTCCCTTCGCCGCGGCAAAATAATACAGCATATCCCGCCCGGTAAACGCGTCGTAGCAGCCGAAGCGCTGAGGCAGATAACCGATGATCCTCGCGTAATCCCGCTTAGCAGGCAGACGGCGGTCCAGATACACGCCGCCGGTCGTCGGGGCCAGCACTCCGGCCAGGATATTCATCATCGTACTCTTTCCGGCCCCGTTCGGGCCGAGAAGCGCATAGATACCCGGACTCAGAGAGAGCGTCAACGGCTCCAACGCCTGTTTTTTCCCATATGATTTTGATACGCCGCTCATACGGATCTCCATAAAATCCCCTCCGATGTTCTACGCCCCGTCCCCGGTCTCTGAATCCGAGAAATACTTCATATATAAAGCCTCCGGATCCGCCCCGGTTTCTTGATGGCTCATCACGCGGCCTTCCTTCAGGATAACCGTCGTATCCGCAATTTCCTGCACATCGGACAGGATATGCGTAGACAAAAGAATCACACAGGTTCCTTTGATCTCCTCCAACATCCGCTTAAAACAGCGCCGCTGCTTCGGATCCAACCCCGCCGTCGGCTCGTCCAGCAAAAGGAGCCGCGGTTCGCCCAAAAACGCCTGGATAATGCCCACCCGCTGCCGCATACCGCCCGAATACGCGCTCATCTTTCGCCGGATATCCCCGCTCAATTCCAACATATCCACATAACGCCCGATCTGTTCCCGCAGCGCCGAATCAAAAGCCAGACCTTTCAACGCGGCAAAATATTTCAGAAAATCCATCCCGGAAAATGCTTCGTAACTTCCGAACTTCTGCGGTAAAAAACCAAAATGAGCCAGATAGGGAAGCTCTCTCCCTTTCCGGGTTACGTCGCAGGGCCGCCCGTCCCAGAACACTTCTCCCCCGCCGGCCGGCAAGATCCCTGCCAGAATATTCATCATCGTACTTTTTCCGGCCCCGTTCGGACCCAAAAGCGCATGAATCCCGGGGTCCAGCGTCAAATCAACGGAACAAAGAACCTTCTTATCGCCATAATTTTTGTAAAGATTCCGGAGTCTCAATTGCATATCTGCCCTTTCTTTCTGTACGGTTCTCATTTTTCCCGTCCGTTTTCAATTCCTTCTAAAACCCTCTGAATCTCCGTCAGCTCCTCCTCGGAAAGCTCCCGCCCCGCGCAAAAAGCGGCTATATAATTCGACAGTTTCCCTTTAAACCAGAAATCTACGGTTTTCCCGGCCAGCTTCTGTTCAAACTCCTCTTTTGATACCAACGCGTGAACATAGGCAAAACGCCCTTCACGATAGGTCGTCAAAAACCGTTTGTCCGACAGGCGAAGCAAAAAAGTCTCCACCGTCGTCCGCCGGTAATCCTTCTCATACTTCCGCCTCATAACCTCCATCAATTCCGGAACGGAAATATCTTCCCCCGCCTCCCAGATCGCTTTCATAATAAGGGTCTCTCCCGGACTCAGCTCTCTCATATCTGTCTTTCCTTTCTGTCTTTATATTCTATTTTACTATAAAGTTAGTAACCGGACAACCTTTTTGTCAAAATCAAATTACCGCCAAACAATCGAAAAACTTCCCGCAAAAATCACGGGAAGTCTTCCGATAACCATATGGCGGTCACGCGGAATATATCAACGCGCGCATCGCATTTAAAATGGCCAGCACCAGTACGCCCACATCCGCGAATACCGCGGCCCACATTCCGGCCAGCCCGACAGCCGCCAGCAAAAGTACCAGAATTTTCACGCCAATGGCAAAAACAATGTTCTGCTTCACGATCCGCATGGTCTTTTTCGCGATCCCCGTCGCCGTCACCAGCTTCGACGGTTCGTCGTTCATAATCACAACGTCCGCCGCCTCGATCGCCGCATCCGATCCGATTCCCCCCATGGCGATTCCGATATCCGCGATGGAAAGTACCGGCGCGTCGTTCATACCGTCGCCCATAAAGATCAACGAACCCTTCCGGTTCGGGCGCTTCAACAGTTTTTCCACCTGCTGCACCTTATCGCCGGGCAAAAGTTCCGTAAAAACTTCCGTCATGCCCAGTTTTTCCGCTACTTTTACGCCCACCGAAGCTTTATCGCCGGTTAGCATTACCAAATCCTTCACACCGGCCGCCTTCAGTCCGTTTACCATCTCAGGCGTATCGGCCTTTATGGCGTCCCCGATGGCAAGATAGCCCCGATATTTCCCGTCGACGGCCAGATAAAGAATCGTGCCCGGCGGGAGTTCCTCAAAAGAAGGCAGCACGATCCGCTCCTTCTGCATCCATCTCTCATTCCCAAGCAGCACCCGGACCGACCGGGCTTCCTCCCGGTCCGGGCCGTCGGCCGAAACGCAATGCGGCGTGTAATCCGTTAATTCCGCCCGGATCCCGTAACCGGCCACCTCCTGCACCTGATCGGAAGCGGGCGCCAGCGCTTCCCATCTGCCCGGCTCTTCCTCCTGCTGCCGGGCAAACGCGTTTTGAACGGAAACGGCGATCGGATGATTGGAAAAGCGCTCGGCCGCGGCCGCCAGCCTCAGCAATTCGCCGGTCTCCATCCCGGCCGTCTCCACGGCCGTTACGGAAAATACGCCGGTCGTCAACGTTCCGGTCTTATCAAAGACGGCCGTTTCCAAATTCGCAAGCCCTTCCATATAATTGCTTCCCTTGATCAGAATCCCGTTTTTCGAAGCCGCGCCCAGGCCGCCGAAAAAACTTAGAGGCACGGAGATTACCAGGGCGCAGGGGCAGGAGATCACCAGAAAACTTAAGGCTCGGTAAATCCAGTCCGACCATCCGCCGCCCAGGACAAGCGGAGGAAGCACCGCCAGCGCCGCCGCCGAAAAAACCACGATCGGCGTGTAATACTTGGCAAATTTCGAGATAAAGTTCTCCGCCTTCGCTTTCCGGTTGGTGGCGTTCTCCACCAGCTCCAGAATTTTGCTCACGGTAGATTCATCAAATTCCTTCTCCACCCGGATTTCCAGCACGCCGTTCAAATTGATACAGCCGCTGATAACGGCTTCTCCTTCCGCCGCGTCTCTGGGCACGGCCTCCCCCGTCATCGCGCTGGTATCCAGGCTGCCGCTTCCCTTTACGATCACGCCGTCCAGAGGAATCCGTTCTCCTGGTTTTACCCGGACAATCTCGCCCACGCGGATCTCATAAGGGTCTACCTTAAGCTCCTCGCCGTTCCGCAAAACATTCGCATATTCCGGATTGATCTCCATCAGGTGAGCGATAGACTTTCTTGAGCGATCCACCGCGTAATCGCTGAACGTCTCTCCGATCTGATAGAACAGCATGACCCCGGCCGCTTCCACGTACTGACCGGTAAAAAAAGCCCCGACGGACGCGACCGCCATCAGGAAATTTTCGTCGAAGACCTGACCGCCCGCAATGTTCCGACAGGCCTTCCACACCACGTCGTAACTGATGATCCCGTAAGCGGCAATATATAAAAGCAAACCGGGCAGCCCCTCCGGCGACAGAAATTCCGCCGAAAGAAGCACGGCAAAACAGAGAACGATTCGAAAAATATTTTTTCTGATCTTTTTATTCATAATACTCTCCCCCCCGGCCGGCTCCTACCGAACCGACGTCACAACGATATCCGGCTCCGTCTTTTTTGCAATCGTCCGCACGTTTGCCTCAATATCCGAAGCGTCTTCCTCCGCCTCGATCGTCAGACGGCCGGTCATAAAACTTAAACTGACCGCGGACTCCCCGTAAACTTTCTGCAGATCCCGTTCGATCTTACCCGCGCAATGCGCGCAATCGATCCCTTCCATCTTAAAAACCCTTTTTTTCACCTTGCTGCCTCCTTATCTCTCCTCATTGATATGTTCCATTCCCTGATCCATGATCGTCTTAATGTGATCGTCGGCCAGAGAATAAAATACCGTCTTTCCTTCCTTCCGAAACTTCACCAGACGCATCTGCTTCAACAGCCGCAACTGATGGGACACGGCCGACTGACCCAATCCCAGCAAATTCGCGATATCGCAGACGCACATTTCCGATTGAAACAAAATCTGTAAAATCCGGATCCGGGTACAATCCCCGAATACCTTGAAAAACTCGGCCAGATCATATAATTTTTCAATGTCCGGCATCTCCGTCTTCACCTTATTTACGATCTCCTCATGGACATGCATAAACTCACAGGCTGGGGCATAATTCTCTTCCAAGTTCGGATCCTCCTTTTCTTTTTCTAAATAAACTTGCTTGTTAAATATATGAACGTTTATTCATATGATAATTCGTTTGTGCCTATTTGTCAACCCTTTTTTATCTTTTCCACCCGCGTATTCCCTTACGGCTTTGTCGTATATATAATCAGAAAAGGAAGTATTTTGTAAAGCGCCGCCTGCCGGCACTGCAATAATTTCAAATGCATCATTGGAAAAGGGGGAAGATTCTATGGATGACCGGGAGATTCTGGCAAAAATCCGGACGAAAGACCCGGAAGGACTGACGTTTCTGGAAGAGACTTACGGAAGCTTTATCCGATATGTGATCCGCGGTATTCTGGCCGGTTACCCGGAGGACGCCGAAGAATGTTTAAACGACATCCGATTGAAACTCTGGCATACCCTTCCGTCCTACGATCCCGAACGCTCTTCTTTGAAAACCTGGCTCGCCCGCATAACAAGGAACGCGGCTCTTGACCGGCTGAAGGCCCTAAAACGCCGCGACTGCCATTTTGAAACCAGGGACCCCGCCAAAATGCCCCGCTGCGAGACAACCCGTTCCTCATCGGCAGACCCGCTCGGGGACGCGCTTTTATTGGCCGAGCAGCGGGCGCGCCTAAACGAAGCCCTGAACCGTCTGCCGGCCAGGGATCTGGAACTCTTTCTCCGAAAATACTATTATCTTCAGACGGCCAACCAGATCGCCGCCGAAACCGGCCGCAGCAAACGTTCCGTGGAAAGCCGTCTGGCCCGCATCAAGCAGCAACTGGCCCTAACCTTAAAGGAGGTAAGATGAATGGACGAAATGGACCGCATTCTGGTAGAACAGGCGGAAGCTTTTGTACAGGAAGATAAACGGGAAGAGGCCCTCGGCATTTCCCCCTGGGAAAGCTCGATCTCCTCGATCTTATGGGGGGTCCTTTTAATTTCTTTTCATATCAACCTGTTTGGATTCCCGCCCGAATTCGTCGTCAACGTATTGGGATTTCTTCTTATTTTAAGGGGCTTCTGCCGGCTTACCGCGAGATCCGGCTGGCTGAAAGGCGGACTTTTTATCGCCCTCGTTACCGTGATCTCCTACGAAATCCGGCTGGTAGTCTCCTGCACGCCCCTCGTCCTGCCCGGATTCCTCGACAAGCTCCTCACCGCCTGGCTGGCGGGCAGCCGTTTTCTCCTGTTCTGGCTTCTGTACCGGGGCCTTCCCCCCTTTATCGAGAACAAAGAAAAACGAGCCGAAGCCGCAGAAAAACTGAAAACCGCACTGGCTTATCTGAGCGTTAATTTCGTCCTGATCCTTTTGGGCATATTTTTCGCCGGAAGCCTGTTTCAATGGCTTCTCCTGGCTCTTTACCTCTTTTTCCTCTATCATATTTTAGTGGAACTGGATGAGACCCGGAGCATTTTACAGGAATACGGTTACCGGCTGGTGCCTTTAAACGGCCGGAGCGTCGTCCTTACCCGCGGACTGATCTTGATTCTGATCCTCTTTCTGGTTTTGGGAATGCCGACCGCCATGCATCTTTCCGGCAAATCCGACGCCCTTCCGATTTCCGAAGAAATCGCGGACGGATCCGACCGGATCTTCTATCAGGTCGATCCGAATGAGCTGATCGACAACGGAAACTTCCCGGCCGACAATCCCGAAGATTTTCTGGAAAGATATTTCACGGATTTTTCTGCCGAAACAACCGGTTTCGCACCGGTCGCCCTAGATCCGGACAAAATCTCGAAGCTCCGGAAAGAATTGATCGCGGCCGGCCTTCCGGAAGAAGTCGTCTCCGCCCTGCCGGCCTCCGAGATCCTTCGCTATGAAGGCGTTGCGGCCGTCTACCCGAACACGAATATCCTTCCGGAAGAAGAGAACGAATCCCCCGCCCTCTGTACGGCCTGGCTGTGCAGCTTTGAGGGAACGGAGGTCTGCCGTGCCCTGATCTACGGCTCTTGGAAAGAGATGCCGAAAGGGCGCTATACCGACGCGATCCGCTTTTCTTTCCGGAATCACGTGCAGGATCTGACCGACTTCACCGGCGCCGTGATCGGCGAGGAGAATCGGACGTTCTTCTACTCCCGCATGACGGCCGCGGGGATTTCCTTCCCGCACGAAACTCTCCTGATCACGTTCCCGGCTCCGGAAAGAGGCGACCGATACGATTTTTATCTGGGTTTTCAGATTACGCCCTTTATTTCGGAAGACGAGAAAGATCCGGATATTCTCTGGCATACCGCCCTCTTCCCGGTTCAATTTTACCACCGGGAAAAACTCTGGTGCCTCCCTTATCAATCTCCCGCCGACACGTTCCCGGGAGAATACGGCCCGTTTGACGGATACAAAGGAAACCGGATCTATCCGACCTCCTTCTATTATTCGCCGTTCATAAGTTTTACAACCGAAACGCCATAATGCGGCAGCCGGCAGGAACGCGCAGTTAAAGGAGGTTTTTCTCTTCCCTCTCCTTCCGTTTTATGCTATACTGAGAGCAATGCCGGGCAGCCGCGACCGCTCCCGGCGCTCATAGCAAATCGGAAGGAGATATGAAATGGCTGATACCAAACGGATTCAGAAAGATCTTGAGGCGCTCCGCGACATGTCGTCGCCCTGCGAGGAGGGAACTACCCGCTATTCTTACACCCCGGCTTTCCGGGAAGCGGCCGATTACGTGATCGCCCGCATGCAGGCCGCCGGACTCGAAACCAGAGAGGACAACGCCGGCAATATCTGGGGACTGAGGCGGGGCAAAAATCCGAACGCCCCAAAGATCATCAGCGGCTCCCACCTGGACACCGTATACTGCGGAGGCTATTTTGACGGGCAGGCAGGTATTATCTGCGCGCTGGAAGCGGCCCGCATGATGCAGGAGAACGGAGATGAACTGGAAAGCGATTACGAAGTGCTAGCCACGGTCCTGGAAGAGGGCGCCCGTTTTAAAAACCTGGGCGGAAGCAAGATGGCCATGGGTGTTTTCGGGGAAGAAGACCTGGACAGCATGACCGACGACGACGGAATTACGCTTAAAGAAGCCATGATCTCCTACGGGCTGCCCGGCCGTCTGGACGGCGTATGCCGCAAAGACGAGAAGGTCAAGGCCTTTCTGGAAGTGCATATGGAACAAGGCGCCATCTTAGAGCGCGAGCATCTTGACCTGGGTATCGTGGACACCATCTTCGGCTGCCGTTGGTTTGACCTGACGGTAAGCGGCGTGACCGCTCACCCCTCCACTCCCATGGACGAGCGAAAAGATACCTCCTTAGCCGCCGCGAAACTGATCTCCCGCCTGTCCGATATCGTAGCAAAAGATTATGCCGGAAAAGCCACGATGACCGTCGGACGCATACAGCTTTATCCCGACCAGATCAACGCCATCCCCTCCCGGGCGCATTTCACCATCGACTATCGAAGCGGCCACAAGGAATATTTTGAGGAGCTGGACCGGATCATGGCCCGTGAAATTCAAAAAACAGAAGAAGAATACGGCGTTACTTTCACCTGTAAACTCTACACCTATACGCCGCCGACTCCCAACAACCCCGACATTATCCGGGCGTTTGAAGAATCCGTATGTGAACTTGGCTACACCAGCCGGCACTTAAATTCCGGCGCCGGACACGACGCCATGGTATTCGGCATCTACTGGCCGATCGCCATGCTGTTTTTGCCCAGCCACCTGGGACTGACTCACTGCAAGGACGAATGGACGGAATATGAAAACGTCGCCAAAGGAGCCGACGTTCTGTACCGGACCATCAAAAAGATGGACGCGAGATAGACGCAGAACTACAAAGGGAATACCATAAGGGAGGCAGACAAATGAAACAAACAGGAAAATTTATCAAAAAAAGCCTGATATGCCTGACGGCGGTTTCGGCCTTTATTCTGGCGGGATGCAGCAGTAAAAGTCCCCTGGACCCCAAAAATCCCGTATCGCTCACGATATGGCATTATTACAACGGTTCTCAGCAGACCGCCTTCGATGCCCTGGTGGAAGAATTTAATGATACGGTCGGCCGCGAAAAAGGCATCTATGTACAGGGATACTCTCAGGGGTCGGTTTCCGACCTGGAAACCGCCGTGCGCGACGCCATCGCCGAAAAGGTCGGAGCAGACCCCATGCCGGATATTTTCTCCTCCTACGCGGATACCGCCTACGAAGTGGAACAGGCAGACGCTCTGGCCAACCTGTCCGATTACCTGAGCGACGAAGAGTTGGAACAATATGTAGATTCTTATATGGAAGAGGGACGCATCGCCGCCGACGGCACGCTCCGGATCTTCCCCACCGCGAAATCTACCGAGATCATGATGATTAACCGGACGGACTGGGAACCTTTCGCAGCCGCCACGGGCGCTTCCCTGGAAGATTTAAAAACCATAGAAGGCGTGGCCGCTACCGCCCGGACCTACTACGAGTGGACGGACGCCCAGACGCCTGATATACCGGAAGACGGCAAGGCTTTCTACGGCCGCGACGCCGTGGCAAACTATTTTATCATCGGTATGCGCCAGCTCGGCGTGGAGATCTTTCAGGTGGAGAACGGTACCATGACCCTAAACGTTCCGAAAGAAGAACTGTATCGTCTATGGGAGAACTACTACGTTCCCATGGTCAAAGGATATTTCGGAGCTTACGGTTCTTTCCGTTCCGACGACGTGAAAACCGGAGAACTCTTAGCTTATACCGGTTCCACCTCTTCCGCCATGTATTTCCCGGATCAGGTAGAACTTGACGAAGGCAGCTATCCGATCGACTATATTGTTATGCCGGCGCCGATATTCGAAAACGGGGAGCATTATGCCGTACAGCAGGGGGCCGGTATGGTAGTCAGCAAATCCGACGAAGCTCACGAGTACGCCTCCGTGGAATTTTTAAAATGGTTTACACAGACGGACAACAATCTGCAGTTCGGCTGCGTATCCGGCTATCTTCCGGTGCAAAAAGACGCCAATCATGTAGAAAAACTGGATCAGATCATCGAAGCCCGGGAACTGACGGTAGCTCCCAAGACCCGTGACTGTCTGACTACCATTTTACAGGAAATGGAACACATGACCCTCTACACGAACAAAAGCTTTGAAAACGGCTCCGCCGCGCGCAAGGTCCTGGAATATCATCTGGCAGACAAAGCCGCCGAAGACCGGGCCGCCGTGGCCGCCGCGCTGGCGGAAGGAAAAAACCTGGAGGAGGCTTCGGAACCCTATGTGACAAGAGACGCTTTTGAAGAATGGTACACCTCTTTTTGCGACGCGCTGAACAGCGCGGTAAACAAGTAAAAATAAAATGAAGGGTAACAGTCAAAAAAAGAAAAAATCAACCATATTCACAATCTTTCTGTTTCCTCTGATCATCATCATGCTGGTACAAAGCGTCATAACCATCGGCACTCTGGTTGTCAGCAAAACTACTTCTACCTTGGAAGCGTATTCCAGCGGTATGATGAACCGATTGGCAGAAAACAGAAAAGTCATCCTGCAAAACGACATGACGCAGCGCTGGTCGTCCATCTACAATCAGGAAGAACGCATCGATCGACTGCTGGAACAGTTTCTGCAAAACGAAAACGTAACGCTGACGGAACTTCTCGCTTCCGGCGAGATGAAAAACCGGCTGCTTGAAACCCTTTTTCCGGAATGCCTGAATATCCTGCAGAACAACTCCACGACGGGAACCTTTCTGATTCTGACGGATGCCGATCCGAAGACCGCCGGCGATTACGACGGATTTTTCATTCGGGATTCCGACCCCTATACGAATCCGGCCAATTTCACGGATCTGCTGCTGGAATGCGGAAGCAAAGAGTTGTCCAGAAAATGGAATATTCCGCTGGATAGCAACTGGACCACCCGCTTTCATATGGACGGCCAAAACCAGAATCCTTCCGACAGCTATTTTTATGAACCCTGGAGAGCCGGGGAAGAGCATGCGGACGCAGACACAGAAGATCTCGGCTACTGGTCCATGCCCTTTTCGCTGACAAAAAATACGACGGATTCCTATGAAATGATTACATACTCCCTGCCGCTCCGCTATCAGGGCCGGGTGTACGCCGTGCTCGGTGTGGAAATCTCAAGCCGAAGCCTGTATGATTATTTCCCGGCGGAAGAATTGAACAGCAGCCAGCAATCCGGATATATGCTGGCCCTCAAAACCGGGGACGATCGTTACACCCCCCTTATCGGCAAGGGAATGCTTTATGACCTCATCCGTTCCGGGGGGGATTCCTTTTCTCTGCAAAAAACCGATTATGAAAATCTTTCTCTGGCAGAAGATATCAGCCTGAACGGCCAGGGCGTCTATGCCGTCGTATGCCCTCTGAAGCTGTACAGCAACAATGTGCCCTACGAGAACACGGAGTGGGCGCTCCTGGCACTGAATACGGAAGAAGATCTTTTCGGAATCAGCCGCCAGCTCTATTTATGGATGATCGCCGCCGTTTTGCTCGGCCTGATCTTCGGCGTATTCGGCATCTACCTCGCCGTCAGATACCTGACCCGACCGGTCCAGCAGCTAATGCAATGTATCAGCCGCGGACAGACCGGTCTTCAGGAATTTAAACCCTCCCACATTCTGGAAATCGACGCCCTGTACAACGTAGTGACGGACCTCAACGACCGACAGAAAGAAGCGGAGAACATCCTTCTGGAGGAAAAAGAACGCTACCGGGTCGCCCTGGAAGCTTCCAACGACATCTTTTTCTCTTATAACCTTCAGAATCAGATGCTGGATATCGTGAATCACAAAACCATGAGCGGACAATGGCGCTGCCCTCAGACCGAAAGCGGTTTCATCAACCCCGACTATATCTACGAGCCGGATCAGGAAGACGCCATGAAATCCCTGCAGAGCGACGCGGATAATCCTTATGCGGAATTTCGAATGCGCTGGCCGGAAGAAACGGAATTCACCTGGGTGGCGCTTGCGGGCAAAGTCATTTACGACACAGACGGCAGACGTTGGAAACTGGTGGGTAGCATACGCAATATTGAGGAGCAGAAAGAACGGGAGGCCGAACAATTCCGCAGGAACACCATCGACGGAGTTACCGGTTTCTATGTATTCAGCGCCGGAATGGAACACCTGAAAAAGTGCCGGGATTCCCGGCCGGACGGCGTAATGATCGCCCTGTTTTTGGATCATCTGACGGAGATCAACGAGAAAAACGGAATCGTATTCGGAGACATGATTCTGGAAGAGATCGGCGACCTGATCCGCGAAGAATGCCAGAGGCTCACCGAAGCGGAAAACTGCAGTATCACAGCGCTGCGTTTGAATCGGGATGAATTTATTCTGTGGCAGGAAGGTCAATCCAAAACGCAGGCGGCAGAGTTTACCGCACGGCTGCTTGGTAAAACTGCCGTCGCTTTCCCTGAAGAAACCTTCCATGTCAAAATGTACGCCGGCCTGGCCTGCGGTGACAAATCCCAAAATACGGAACAGGTGATCCGTATGGCAAAACTGGCCCAAAATTTCTCCGCCGCAGACGCCGAAAATCCCGCTCTTTTCTACGAAGACATCCCGGAAAAGAACCGGTCCCTCCCTCCCGCCCTGAAAGGGTACGAGATCAATTCGCTGGGCTACGGCGGCGACGTCGGCCTGGTATCCGTAGCTTTAAATCTGTTTGGCAAAGGAAGTGATTTCTCCGCTCAGATGATGTTGATGATCCGCAAGATCGGTCGTTTCTGCCAGGCCAGCGATGTGCTGGTATCTCTTTTGCGGCCCGATTTCAACTCCAATTATCTGAATTATCAGTGGCACCAGAACGGCGTCGCCATCGCGGAAAACGTCCATAAATACAAAGAAGAAGAAAAAGAAGCCTTTTATCAATGGCTCGGCCGGGACGAAGTCCGGTATTTTTCCGCAGAAGACAGCCGCCGAAACATCATTCAATGTTTTTTGAACGTCACACCGGGACAAAAAGGCGTTTTGCTTCCCATGTATGACAACGGCAGTTATACCGGGAATGTCTGCATTCTCAGCGACGAACCCGAGATATGGCAGAATCCGGAGGAGACGCAGAATTTCGCGGAACTCGGCAGAGTAATCCAGAGCCAGTTAAATCAGCAGCAGCATGACATCGCCAGCAAGGCAAAATCCGAATTTTTATCACGCATGAGCCATGAGATCCGCACGCCGATGAACGGGATCATCGGCATGACCGCGATCGCCTTGCAGCAGGATCAGAGCCAGGAACGGATTCTGGACTGCCTGCAAAAAATACATTCCTCCTCGGACTACCTACTGGGGCTGATCAACGACATCCTGGATATGTCAAAGATCGAAAGCGGCAAGATGAAACTGGAACCCGTCCATTTCAATATCAATGAAATGCTCGACACCATCCGGGAACTGATCACGTCGCAGACGACCGCCAAACAGATCGATTTTGTACAGACGATCGAGCTGACAAATCATTGGTTCTTCGCCGATAAAATGCGAATCAGTCAGGTGCTCATCAATCTGCTCGGCAACGCGGTAAAATTTACACCGGCAAAAGGCCGCATTACGTTGACCGTAAGGGAAATAAACAACGCGGGAACAAAGCCCCTGGTCTATTTCTCGGTAAGCGATACCGGCATCGGCATTGCCAAAGAAGATCAGGATCGGGTGTTCCGCTCCTTCGAGCAGGCATCCGGTACGAATCCGTCCAAACAACAGGGAACCGGATTGGGGCTCTCAATCAGCAGCCGTCTGATACAAATGATGGGAAGCAGCATTCAACTGGACAGCACGCCGGGCGAAGGCAGCACGTTCAGCTTTTCCATCCTCCTGGCCCCCGGCGAAAACACGGAGATCGATACAGAGAAAGAAGAACTTTCCTTTGACGGCTGCCGTGTTCTGGTAGTGGAAGACAACGAACTGAACTCCGAGATCGCGCAATGCCTTCTGGAAGAACGGGGGTTTGAAGTGGATTGCGTCTACAACGGCGCCCAGGCTGTCGAACGCATCCAGACTACGCCGCCGGATACTTACGATGTGATTCTGATGGATATCATGATGCCGGTGATGGATGGGCTGGACGCGACGCGTACAATTCGAAGTCTGGAACGCGCGGACTGCCATACGATACCGATCATCGCCATGTCGGCGAACGCCTTCGACGACGATCTGAAAAAATCCGTGGAATGCGGTATGAACGGACATCTCTCCAAACCCGTGGAAGTGGATAAACTGTATCAGACGCTGAACCATGTGATCCGCAGTCAGAAAAAATAAAAATTTTCGGGTCTTTCCATCGGTAATTTTCCCCGAATACACAACAAAAAACGGCAGCCCGCGGCAATGAAGCCGTTGGCTGCCGTTTTTATCATCTCGCTTTACAAAAGCCTTTTACCCCTGGAATTTCCGGTATCCCGTCGTAAAATCCACCAGGTTCTTCATCTCTTTTCCGTCCCGGTAAGCCGCCATATTTCCGGCCGCGATCCGGATAATCCGCTCAAACGTCTCCGGCAGATGATAAAAACCGGAAATGTGCGGCGTAATGATCACGTTCTTCGCCTCCCATAAAGGATGATCCTTCGGCAAAGGCTCCGGCTCCGTCACGTCCACACCGGCCCCGGCTAAATGCCCGCTGTTCAACGCTTCCGTCAGGGCATCGGTATCCACCGCCGTCCCCCGACCGATATTCAGGAAATACGCGCCTTCTTTCATCTTCGCAAAAGCTTCCGCGTTGAAGACATGATAGGTCGCCTTTGTCCCCGGCAGGCTGGTCGCGACGATATCCGCCTTCCCAAGCCATTCGTCCAGCGCGTCCATCTGATACAGCCCGTCCAGATAGTCCGGTTTCTCCGCTTTGTTTCGACGGATCCCGATCACGCGACTTCCCAACGCATGCATCCTCTTCGCAAATTCTCCGCCGATATCGCCCATTCCTACCACCAGCGTAGTGGAACCTTCGATCGAGATCACATTCCCCCGATCTCCCCAGACATGCTCTTTCTGATCTTCCGCGTACAGATGCAGCTTTTTCATCAGGCACAAAAGCATAGCCAGCATATGCTCCGACAAAGCCAGCCCGTAAGCGCCGGTCGCATTGGTCAGATACGCCCCCTCCGGCAAAACGCCCGGCGCCGTATAGCCGTCCGTACCGGCGCTGTTCAACTGGAACCATTTTAACTTTTTCGTACCCGCGATTTTATCCGCCGCCACATTGCCGATAATCACCGTCGCATCCTGAATCAGTTCCTTCCCGGGAGCTTCGTTGTAAACGAACTCCGAGCCTTCCGGTGCGTTCGCCTCCAGAAGCGCCTTGTGCGATTCCTTCACCGGAAGCACCACCAAAATCTTCTCCATCCTGATATCCTCCTTTTATTTTTCATTCCCATCCTTTAAAAAATCCTCTTCGTCCGGCGGCAGTTCCCTTAACTTCCGAATTTCCTCGGCCAGCCGGCGCAGATTCCGGAAAAACTCGTCAAACATCCCGGCATGGTACATATCTTCCAGAATCATCCCGACCGGAACCGCCAGGATCATTCCCCCGATTCCGTAAAACCGAAACCCGACGAATAACAGAAACAGGGTATACATGGGATTCAGTCCCATGGAATCGCCCACCATCTTCGGCTGCACGGCCTGATGAAATCCCTGGGACGCCACATAAATAACGATGAGCCCGATCGTCATATGCAGATCCCCGCTCAACATCTCAAAAACGCCCCAGGGGATCAGCACCGTGCCTGTCCCGAATACCGGCAGAAAATCCAAAATCGCGATCAGAACCGCCAGCAAAAAAGCATAATTGATCCTCAATATCAAAAAACCGATATAAAGCACCACGATAATAACCAGCATGATCTTAAACTGAGCGGCAAAATAACCGCCGACAATCCGTTTAAAATTCCCCTGTATCAAATCGATCGCTTTTAACCAGGATTTCGGCAGGACTTTTCTGGTAAAAGCGCCCACCTTCTCACGGTCCGCCAGGAAAAAATAAGCCGATAGAATCATCACCACCACGTTCACCAACAAACTGGGAAGGCTTCTGGTGATATTCCCCACCGCGTTCATCGTAGGCGCGCCGATCGCGGCGATCAGATCCCCCAGGTACCCGGACAGATTCCCGGTAAATTTGTTCACCGAAACCTGTACTTCTTCCGGCAGCCCGGCCACAATGCGGGAAAGATTCTCCCCCATCCGGATAATGTCTCCCTTCACGCTCTCGAGCAGATCCGGCAGCGTGGAGAGGAAACCTCCGATCTCCCGCCCGATTGCCGCCAGAAGGAAATATCCGCCGACGATCACCAGCGCCAGCACGGCAACCATTAACAAAGCCGAAGAATGCTTCCGCTTCAGCTTAATCCGTTTTTCAAGGAAGCGGACCAGCGGATTCGCAATCATGGCAATCAGGCCGCCGATAATAAACGGTATAAAAAAACGAAAAAGTTTCGGACCCAGAAGGCATATCAGCACAAACTCGATCAGCGGTATCGCAATATTCAACAAAATGCGCCCGATCCTTCTCCATTCCGTCATAGACAATCTCCCTCCACAAAATTCAGAAAGGCGTCCATTTCCTCGTCGGTTCCGACGGTGATCCTCAGATAGCGATCGATCCCCGGCGCGTCAAAATGCCTCACATAGATATCCCGCTTCCGCAGGGCGTCAAACAATTTTTTCGCCGGCACTCTCCTGTGTGAAGCGAACAAAAAATTCGTATACGATTCCGGAAACTCAAAACCAAGCTCCCGCATCCTTTTCGAAACCCGCTCCCTCGTCGCGAGAATCTTCGCCAGATTCTCCCGGAAATAGGCTTCGTCCTTCACGGCCTCCACTCCGAGAGTCAGAGCCGTCCGATTCATCGTATAGGAGTTAAACGAATACTTCACATCGTGCAACGCTTTAATCAGCTTCGGATTCCCCAGCGCGTAACCGATCCTCATCCCCGCCAGAGAACGGGATTTCGAAAATGTCTGGACAACCAACAGATTTTCGTACTTGTCCGTTAATTTCACGGCGCTCTCTCCGCCGAAATCAATATAGGCCTCATCCACAATCACAACCACGTCCCTGTTATAGCGAATCATTTCCTCCACCTGGTCCAAAGGCAAAAATACCGACGTGGGCGCGTTCGGATTCGGAAATACGATGCCGCCGTTCTCCCTCTTATAGTCCTCCGGCCGAATTCGAAATTCCGGATCCAGTGCCGGACACTCATAAGGAATCCGATAGAGATCCGCCCATACCCGGTAAAAAGAATAACTGACGGCCGGAAAGAGGACAGGCTTTTCGGAATTAAAAAAGGTCAAAAACGCCATAGCCAGCACATCGTCGCTGCCGACTCCGACAAAAACCCGATCCTCTCCCAGACCGTAATACTCTGCCAGAACTTTTATTAAAGAGGAGCACGTCGGATCCGGGTACAGCCTGAGGTTGTCCACCCGCATCTCCTTAAGCGCCCGGACAACACCGGGCGCCGGGGGATAGGGATTCTCATTGGTATTCAACTTGATCATCTTCGCTTTATCCGGTTGTTCCCCGGGCACATAAGGCACTACCTGCCGGATGTATTTCTCCCATTCCGCCATGTTTCTTATCCTTCTTTCTGCTGTATTCTCCCGGAAATTCAGGCCTCCGTATGGCCTCCGGCCTCGATCGCCGCCAGAATGCCGTCCACTTTTTCCCGGCAGATCTCGTCCGTCTTCGCTTCCGCCATCACCCGAATCACCGGTTCCGTGCCGCTTTCCCGCACCAAAATCCGTCCGTCCGTCCCCAGGGATTCTTCCGCCGCCTCAATCGCCGCCTTCACGCCCGGATCCGCCAGCGTCCCGGCTTTATCTCCCACCCGGACATTTTTCAAAAGCTGCGGAAAAATCTCCACCGGACGGATCAGCTGGCCCAGGGACTCCTTTTTCTCGATCATGACTTCCATCAATTTCAGAGAAGTCAGGATTCCGTCCCCGGTCGTCGCATATTTACTGAAAATAACATGGCCCGACTGCTCCCCGCCCAGACAGTGACCGTTCTCGGCCATATTCTCGTACACATACTTATCGCCCACCTGCGTCTTGGTATAACGGATACCGGCGATATCCAGCGCCTTATAAAGGCCTATATTCGACATAATCGTCGTAACCACCGTATTGGTGTCCAACATGCCGTGTTCCTTCATATATAAACCGCAGACATATAAAATCAGATCCCCGTCCACAATGCGGCCGTTCTCGTCCACCGCAATGCACCGGTCGGCGTCGCCGTCATAGGCAAATCCTACATCCAGGCCGTTCTCCACCACAAATTTCCGGAGATGTTCAATATGCGTGGAGCCGCAATCCATATTGATATTGGTTCCGTCCGGTTTATTATGAATCACATAGGTATCCGCCCCCAACGCGTCAAATACGCTCTTCGCGATGGCGAAGGCGCTGCCGTTGGAACAGTCCAGCCCCACCTTTTTCCCTTTAAAAGAACGCGTCGGAATCGAGATCAGATATCCTATGTAACGGTTTCTACCACAGGAATAATCCGTCGCCTGCCCCACTTTCTCCTTTTTGGCCAAAGGCAGTTCCTCCATCCGCCCGTCCAGATAATCCTCGATCCGGTCGATCACTTCCTGCTCCAGCTTCTCTCCGTTCCCGTTCAGAACCTTAATCCCGTTATCATAAAACGGATTATGGCTGGCCGAGATCATGATCCCGCAGTCAAAATCATCCGTTCTCGTCACGTAAGACACGCTCGGCGTCGTCGTCACATGCATCAGGCTTACATCCGCCCCCGAAGCCGTAAGTCCGGCCACCAGCGAATACTCGAACATATAGCTGCTTCTTCTCGTATCTTTTCCGATCACCACTCTGCAGGGGTGTCCGTCCTGTCCGTAATGCCAGCCCAGATACCGTCCCACCAAAAAGGCGTGCTCCACCGTAAGATCCACGTTCGCTTCGCCTCGAAAACCGTCCGTTCCAAAATGTTTGCTCATTTCCTGATCGTCTCCCCGTCTGTTTTCCTTCTTTGATAAGATAACACAAAAAACCCGGGAAGCCGGGCCGGGCAGAATCTGCCCCTGCCGCAGCCAAACTCCCCGAGAAACCATCGGCCTTTACAGCCTGTCCCCGTACATTTTCTCAAAATACCGACTGTATTCTCCGCTCAAAATATGCTGCCACCACTCCCGGTTATCCAGATACCACTGAATCGTCTGCGCGATACCCGTATCAAAATTGTACTCCGGTACCCAGCCAAGCTCCGTCTCCAGCTTCGTCGGGTCAATGGCATAGCGGCGGTCATGCCCCGGCCGGTCCGTCACATACGTAATCAGGCTTTCCGGCTTTTCAAGCGCTTTCAGAATCGTTTTTACCACTTCCAGATTCGTACGCTCATTGTGTCCGCCAATATTATAGATCTCGCCCTCTCTGCCTTTGCGGATAATCAGGTCGATCGCCGCGCAATGATCATGAACATGAAGCCAATCACGGACGTTCGCCCCGTTTCCGTAGACCGGAAGCTTCTCGTCGGCCAGCGCCCGGCTGATCATCAACGGAATCAGTTTCTCCGGAAAATGATACGGCCCGTAGTTATTCGAACAGCGTGAGATCGTCACCGGCAGTCCGTACGTCCGATAGTAAGCCAGCACAAACAGATCGGCGCTGGCCTTGCTGGAAGAATACGGGCTGGAAGTGTGCAGAGGCGTCGTCTCCGTAAAAAAGAGGTCCGGACGGTCCAAAGGCAGGTCGCCGTATACCTCGTCGGTGGACACCTGATGGTATCTCTTTACACCATATGCGCGGGCCGCGTCTAAAAGTACCGTCGTTCCCAGCACATTCGTCTGCACAAAGACCCCCGGATCCGTAATGGAGCGGTCCACATGGCTCTCAGCCGCAAAATTCACCACGACGTCAAATTTTTCCTTCTCAAACAAATCCATAATAAAAGGCCGGTCCGCGATATCGCCTTTTACAAATTTATAATTCGGTTTTCCCTCCACGGGTTTTAATGTCTCCAGGTTCCCCGCGTAAGTCAGAAGATCCAGATTCACGATCATGTCTTCCGGGTATTTATTTACCATATAATGAACAAAATTACCTCCGATAAACCCGGCGCCGCCGGTTACTAATATTTTCATGATTGTCCTCTCTTTTATTTATCGATATATTTACCGTCCATCACGGCCTTCAGATACGCCCCGTATTGATTCTTCTTCAGAACTTCGTAGGTTGCCCGCAGGTCGTCCCTGCTGATCCATCCGTTCAGATAAGCGATCTCCTCCAGACAGGCGATCTTCCTGTGCTGATGCGTCTCCACGGTCTTGACAAAATTCGTCGCGTCCACCAGCGATTCATGGGTTCCGGTATCCAGCCAGGTATAACCCTGCCCAAGAAGCGTCACTTCCAGTTCCCCGTTCTCCAGATAAATCCGGTTCAGATCCGTGATCTCCAGCTCGCCGCGGGCGGAAGGCTTCAGATTCTTCGCGTACTCCACCACCCGGTTATCATAAAAATATAACCCGGTCACACAGTAATTGGATTTCGGCTTCGCCGGTTTTTCCTCAATCGAAATGGCTTTGCCTTCCCTGTCAAATTCCACGATGCCGAAACGCTCCGGATCCTCCACATAATAGCCAAACACCGTCGCGCCGCTCTCCTTCGCCGCCGCTTCCTTCAGACGCATCTTCAGGCCGTGGCCATGGAAAATATTATCCCCCAGAACCATCGCCACGCTTTCGCCGCCGATAAACGCCTCTCCGATAACAAACGCCTGAGCCAGCCCGTCGGGGCTCGGCTGCACGGCATAACTCAGCTCAATACCAAATTGCCGCCCGTCCCCCAAAAGAGCTTCAAAACGCGGCGTATCATCCGGCGTGGAGATAATCAAAATCTCCCGGATCCCGGCGTTCATCAGAACGGACAACGGATAATAGATCATCGGTTTATCATAGATCGGCAGCAACTGTTTGGACGTCACCTTCGTCAGCGGATACAGTCTCGTGCCGCTTCCCCCTGCAAGAATAATTCCCTTCATTCTATTATTACCTCCTGACGGACTTTTATAGTAAATATAACACAAGGGCCTTTTGAATGCAACTCAAAAGGCCGAAACTCTCTTCTCATATCCAATTCTCAGGTCGCCGTCCTCAGAACCCCCGATCAATGTAAGCACTCCGCAGCGGACAAAACCGGCCTTTTCCAGCGCTTTCTGCATGGCAATGTTCTGCGGATGCGTATCGGCCCGGACGCTCTCTGCCCCCCTCGCCTTTGCCAGCTTCCCGACCTCCGAAAACAGAAAAGACGGATAGCCTTTCCCCTGGCAGGCCCTCGCCACAGCACCGCGGTGAATCGTAGCGTAAAGGCTGCCGTCCGGCGTCAGCCACGCCCCCTCGTCCAGCTTCCGGTAAGACTCCTCATCCGTAAACGTCACGGCACACATAGCCGCAACCCGCTCTTCCTCCGTTACCACATAGCCGATGCCCTCCCGGACATCAGCGATCAGCAGATCCCGATTCGGATAACCTTTCTGCCACTGATCGATCCCCCGACTTTTAAGAAGGGCCTGTCCGTCCGTGACGATCGTCATCATGGCCTCGATATCCTCCGGTGTGGATTTTCTGAATACGCGCATGGATTTTCTCCTTTTAATCTTTTACACTGTCACCTTTCATCGGCATGGTTCCGGACGTGTGTACCCTTGTCAGGCGACGGTATCATGCATCCATTATAATCGCATGAGTTACGGATTGCAACAGCCAAACGATAGCATACAAAAATGGGAATCCGGCTTAAACCAAACTCCCATTCTAAAAATAATCATAAATAAAACCTACACTACTATAATACATGTAAATCTTCTAATCAGAAGGGCTCATACTCAACTGCTGATATATGATAACATTTTTATTGTATCCTGTCAACTCCTTTTTTATACCTGCAGCCAATTACTTTCCGGTTTAGCAATAAGCCGAGCATTATTATACGCCATCTCTAAAGTTAAACAGATGCGTCCCAGATATTTACTTTTATCATCTGTCTTAACGCAAGTCAATGCCAAATACCTCCTCTACCAAAACTCTGGTTTACATCATATCACATATTCCCCACACTTTCTACATAATCTTCCAATCCCCCCTCATATACTGCAAACAAGAAGCCTCCGCAGGAAGGAACCTCTATGTTAAATGCTTTATGGGCCGGCATGATCCTCACGGGAATCGTCTGGGCCGCGTTTCACGGAAACCTGGGAGCCGTGACGGAAGGGGCGCTAAACGGCGCGAAAGAAGCGGTCTCCTTAAGCATCACCATGCTGGGCGTCATGTCCTTCTGGACCGGAATCATGGAGATCGCCGCCAAAAGCCGGCTCCTGGAAGCCTTAAGCCGCCGAATCCGGCCTCTGATTCGCTTCCTTTTTCCCGAAATCCCCAAGGACCATCCGGCATGCGAAAGTATTTCCACTAACTTTATCGCCAATTTTCTGGGACTTGGCTGGGCCGCCACGCCGGCCGGGCTTCAGGCCATGAAAGATTTAGAGGAGCTCAATCCGAAACCCGGAATCGCCACCAACGCCATGTGTACGTTCCTGATTATCAACATGTCCTCCATTCAACTGATTCCCATGACGATCATCGCCTACCGCAGTCAATACGGAAGCGTAAACCCGGCGGCCATCACCGCGCCGGCCGTCTTGACGACCACTTTGAGCACCCTGGCGGCGATCCTGTTCTGTAAATTGGCCGCGGGAAGGAGGCAGAAAACTTGAAGCTGCTCGGTTACCTGTCCGACTTTATGATTCCTCTGGTTATCTTCTATATTATCGGTTTCGGCTGGCTGGCCAAGCGCCCGGTATATGACGATTTCGTGGAGGGCGCCAAATCCGGGATGAAGACGGTGGCGGGAATCCTCCCCACCCTGATCGGCCTGATGATGGGCGTCAGCGTTCTCAGGGCCTCCGGTTTCCTGGACTTCCTGGCCGGACTTCTGGCCGGATTAACCGGACTCCTTCACATCCCGGCGGAATTATTTCCCACTATTCTGGTGCGTATGTTCTCGGCCTCCGCCGCGAACGGTCTGGTCGTCGATCTGTTCCGGGAATACGGCACGGATTCCTTTATCGGCCTCTCCGCCTCCCTGATTATGAGTTCCACCGAAACCATCTTTTATACGTTATCGGTCTACTGCATGACGATCCGATTAAAAAAGACCCGCTGGACAATGCCAGGGGCCCTTCTCGCCATGGGTATCGGAGTCTTTGTAAGCGTTTGGCTGGCCGGAATGCTGACCGGATCGCCCTGACCGGCGTCCCCGAGCGGAGTGCAACGGCGCCTACTGAAAATCCGAAAAATATAAACTGAAAAAAGCTTCCGCCGTCCGGTAAGCGTCCCTTTGCAGAGCCTGATAACGGCGGATAAATTCTTTTCCCTCCTCGGTCAGCCGCGAACTCCCGCCGCTGCTCCCGCCGGTCTGACGAATCAAGAATGGAAAACCCAGTTCATCCTCCACGGCCTTGACCATTTTCCAGCCTTTTGAATAGGACATATTCATTTCCTGACAGGCCGCCAGCATAGAACCTTTTTCCTCCACCATCAGCAGAAAACGAGCGACGCCGGGCCCGAAAAAATCTTCCTCCTTTGCCAGGAATACCTTGAGGTTAAACTTCAACGCATTGGCATCCCGAAGCTCCTTCGCGTATTTCACGGCCGCGTCGTATTCTTCCCGGTTCCGGATCCGTAAAGCCGCCCCTTTATCCTCCACCAAAAGCCAGGAAATCTCCGCTCCGCTCCCGCGCAAAGCTTCCAGCCAATCCTCTTCATCCGAAGCCTGCAAGCTCCGTTTTATCCCCTCCGCCCGCATCAGGATCGGGAAACCGTTTTGCCCGTTCCACTGAGGGATCACGATATCCGCATTCCCGGCGGCCTCCGCCAGCCTCTTCGCCGTATCCGCCGAGAAAAGAGCCGCATCCACCGGCAGACAGAGCACCTGCGCGCATTCTTCTTTCGCCCGGGCCAGCCCCAGTTTCAGGGACGCGATCCGGCTGTTATCCGCGTAATGCCTGTTATATACGCAGATCGTCCCGTGATGGGAAATATGTTTCTCCAGGACGTCCGACTGATAACCGGTTACGACCACGATCGGGGAGATTCCCGCCTGCCGCAGCGTCGTGATCGCCTTTTTGATCACCGTCGTTCCGGCCAGATGGGCCATCGGCTTAAAAATATCGATCTCCACCCGCTCGGACGGCGGATCCGCCAAAATGATTGCGCCTGTTTTTCCCGCGTTCTTCTCCCTCTCCATCATCGCTCCTTCTCCCGGCGCCGTTTGCCCGCCCGGAATACATAACTCGGTAATAAAGCACCCTCCGGATTTTGCAAAACCCGAAGGGTGCTTTTCATCTGTTTACTGAATCGCTACTTCTCTCTGGAAACGATCCACCCATTCCTGCTTGTGCTCGGAAATATAATCCTCGTCAAACGTCTTCAGAGCGTCCATCGCATCCGCGCCGTAAGCCAGATAAGATTTCATTTCTTCCGGCATCGTCGCGTTCTTGCTCGTGGGAGCCTCGTTCAGACTCTCGGCTACCTTGCTCTGAATCTCGTCGCTGAGCATATATTCCACAAACAGCTGAGCCAGTTCCGGATTTTTGCAGCCCTTGACCACATTGATCGAAGCAGCCGCGGCAAAACTTCCCTCTTCCGCGTCGACCCAGGCCATCTTAAGGCCGGCGTCCGTCAGCGTCGGCATATTCATATCCATAAACACGGTCAGGGAAACTTCGCCGGTCGTAAAGCCCTGCTGCACGTCGGAACTCGCCGTATACCAGGAAGCAATATTATCCTTCTTCTCGGTCATCAATTCAAACGCGGCTTCGATCCCCTCGTCGCCGCCGCCCAAAGACTCCGCCATGGCCACCAGCATGTAAGGGCCGGCCGTCGAAGTCATATCCGGCAGAGAAACCATCCCGGCATATTTATCGTCAAACAGATCCGCATAGGACTTCGGAGCCTCCGTCACGACATCCGAATCGTACATAATGCCATAGCGAACCAGCGAATAGCAGGGGCCGTAACCGTTCGCGTCCTTCGCAAAATCATACAGATTATCCAGGCTCTTCACCACGTCGGTATCGATCTTCTCAAACAGCCCCTCTTTGTTGCCGATCTCGGCAAAATTCTTCGTCATCAGCGCCACATCGATCTCCGGGCTGTCTTTCTGGGCCATGATCTTATTTAAACGGTCCGAATTGCCGGACGTCTCGTCGATCACGATCGTACACCCGTACTGTTTTTCAAAATCCGCGGCCAGCTCCTTTACATTCGCGGCCGTCCAGCCCCAGGTCGCCACGACCAGCTCCACGCCTTCATAGCCGCCTTCGGCCTGCGCTCCGTCCTCCGCCTTGCTTCCGCCCTCTGCCTGGCTGCCGCTCTCCGCGGCCGTCGTTTTCCCTGAATCGCTGCCGCCGCAGGCCGTCAGAGAAACCATCATCCCCAAAGCCAGGACAAAAGCCAATGCACGTCTCATACTCTTTTTCATCTTTTTCTCCTCCTGATGAATATTCGCAGATCTATATCAGGGCCTTTGAAAATCTCTTCTCCGGCCTTGCTGCGCATGTCTTAACGCCCGTACCGTTACGACCATTGTTCCCTCGGATACACCAGAAGCTTCTCCTCCGGCAGGCACACCCGCACCGGCGTGCCGGCTCCCTCCCCTTCGTAATCGTGAACGGAAAGATACAAATCCTGCTCTGCCAGGCAATCCTTCACCTCCAGGCGGGTCATATGCCCTTTATAGGTCACGTTTCGAATCCGGCCGCCCAGCACATTTCTCCCCGGGGCCTCCGCCAAAATCAGATTCTCCGGACGGATCGCAAGCGTCACCTCTTCGCCCTCCTCGATTCCTTTACAGGACGCCTCCGGCGCATACAACGTCTCCTGCCCGCAGAGAATCTCTCCGCGGCCGTCTCGAAACCTCGCCAGTCGGCCGGAAAAAATATTTCCGAATCCCATGAAATCCGCCACGAAAGGACTCACAGGACAATCGAACACTTCCTTCGGGCTTCCCACCTGCAAAATCCTGCCCGCGTTCATCACGATCACCCGGTCAGCCAGGGAAACCGCCTCCTCCTGGTCATGCGTTACGATGATCGTCGTGATCCCTACTTCCTTCTGAATCCGCTTGATCTCCACCTGCATCTCCACCCGAAGCTTCGCGTCCAGATTGGATAAAGGCTCGTCCAGAAGAAGAACCGCCGGCTCCATCACAAGAGCTCTGGCCAGCGCCACCCTCTGCTGCTGCCCGCCGGACAGTTCCTTCGGAAAACGTTTCTCCATCCCCTCCAGCTGAACCAGCGAGAGAATCTTCCTCACTTTTTCCTTCACCACATCCTTCGGAAGTTTTTTCAGTTTCAATCCGAACGCAATATTATCAAACGTAGTTAAATGCGGAAACAGGGCGTAATTCTGAAAAAAGATCCCGACATTCCTCTTATAAGAAGGAAGCTCGTTCACCCGCTCGCCGTCGATCCAGATATCGCCCTCCGTCGGCGTCGTAAAACCGGCGATCATCCGAAGCGTCGTCGTCTTACCGCACCCGCTGCCGCCCAAAAGCGCGATCATCTCCCCGTCGGCCACTTCCAGATTCATATGATCGACCGCAGTCATATCTTCAAACTTCTTTGTCAGTGCTTCTAACTTTAACGTTGCCATTCGTTTCTCCTCCCTATTTCAAGAACATGTCCAGCCCCAGAAAACGCTCCATCAAAACGATCAGCGACAGGGACATGAGAATCAGGATCGTCGAGATCGCCGCCAGCGTCGGATCAAAGGAAAGTTCCATATAGTTCATGATACGCACCGGCAAAGTGATGAATTTCGGAGAACTTAAAAGACTGCTTAAAACCGCTTCATCAAAGGAATACAAAAACGCCAGCATGGCCCCGGCGATAATACCGGGTTTTGCCAGAGGAATCGTCACTTTAAAAAACGTCTGCACCGGATTCGCGCCCAGGCTGGCCGCCGCGTCCTCCAACGTCCAGTTAAAGGAGGCCAGCACCGATAAGGTATTGCGAACAATATACGGCATAATAATAATCATATGGCCGATCAGAATCTTGAACATTCCGGACACGCCGCCGATCCGGCTCGTCACCTGCAGAAGCACAAACGCGAAGGCGATGGACGGCACATACATGGGCGAGGTGAAAAAAGCGATCAGAAGCTCCCTCCCCTTAAAAGAATACCGGCTCACGCTCAGAGCCGCCGTCACCCCGATAAAGATATCGACAACCGTCGCGATCGCCGCAACCTCAATACTCTTGACAAATCCGTCCAGGAAATTCGTCGAGGACGTAAAAATATTCCGATACCATTCCAGGGAAAACCCTTTGGGCGGAAACGTCACGATCGGCGTCGGACTGAAGGAGGCCAGAATAACCACCAGAAGCGGCGCCAGCAAAAACAGAAACACCAGAGCCGTCACGATCCGGCTCACCCAACCTGTCCGATTCTCATGCATGTTTGCCACCCCCTACTCTGCGCTCGATCCCTGCCGTCGCGTAATTGGCGATCAACAGGATAATCAGAATCGTAAACAACAGGATATAGCTGATGGCCGAAGCCAGGCCCCAGTTAAAATTCACGTTCACTTCCTGAAATACCATCGTACTCATCATCCGGAATTTGGAGCCGCCAAGCAGCTTCGGCGTTACATAGGAAGTCATGCTCATGGTGAACACCAGGATACATCCGGAAATGATCCCCGGCGCGCTCAAAGGGAACACAACCTTCCGAAACGTCTCAAACGGATTCGCTCCCAGGCTGTAGGAGGCGTACTCAATATTTTTATCGATGCTCTGAACCACGCCGGTGATCGACAGGATCATATAGGGCAGGAGCAGATGTACCAGGCCAATGACGACCGCCGTCTCCGTATTCATGATCTTAAGAGGTGTCTTGATCAACCCGATCCCCTGCAAAATCTGATTGAGAATCCCTTTATTTCCCAGAATAACCATCCAGCCGTAGGAGCGAACCACCGCGCTGACCAAAAACGGGAACAAAATCACGATCATCAGCACATTTTTCATCCGGGACTGCGTCCTCGCCATGAAATAAGCCGTCGGATACCCGAGAAGCAAACAGAGGACCGTCACCTTCACGGACACCCATAAAGTCGTCTTCAGGATATCCAGATAAAAACTGTCGCTGAAAAATTTCACAAAATTATCCAGGCCGCTCGCCTGCAGCGTATTCACCAGAATATATACCATCGGCGCCACAAAAAACGCCAGAAGAGCTATCAGAGCCGGCAAAGCCAGCAAAAAAGCACTCTTTTTCTGTTTCATCTTCGGTATCCTCATCTACTCTATCGTCCGGACTATCAGCGGAAGAAACTTTTTGTTTACCGCGTCCACCAGCCCCGCGTCCGTCAGCTTCACCTTCGGCGAAACCGCCAGGGCCATCAGCGTGATAAACGTCAAAACCTCCCCGTGATTCAAGCCCATCTCCTTCGCGGCCTTCACGAAGCCCTCGAATTTCTCCGCCAAAAGAGGCATCGGATCTTCACACAAAAGTCCCGCGATCGGAAGCGGAATCCGGGAAAGGACTTCCCCGTCCCGAACGGCCGCCACGCCGCCGCCGCATTCAATCAGCAAATTCGCCGCTTTGCACATATCCGCCTCGTTGCTGCCGTAAACGATCAAATTGTGGCAGTCGTGCGCATATGTCGTGGCAAGCGCCCCCCGAAATCCTCCCATATTGCTGAGAAAGCCGATCTGCCGCCCGTCCGTTCTACCATAACGGTTAAATACCGCCATCTTCGCGATCCCTTCCGGCATCGCAAGACACCCGTCCCTCAGCGGGAACCAGACCTGCCGAAGCTCCGTACGGGAAGTCTTCCCGTCCTGCTCAATCACATTCACCAGAACCCGGCTGCCCTTCGCCCGCACCTTAAAATCCTCCTCCGACAAAGGCGCCAGCTTCATCGTCCGATACGCCGACCGGGGGAAAGGCTTTGAGACCAGCGGTCTCACCATACGCCCGTCCTTCGCCACCAAAATCCCGTCCGAAAATACGGCGGACACCCGGATCTCCTCCAGCGAATCCAGCAAAAGAATATCCGCGTACCGCCCCGGCGCGATCGCACCCCGACGGGGAAGCCTTAAGCGGTCCGCCGCGTTCAACGTGACATAGCGAATCGCTTTCATCGGGCTTAAGCCCAGACGAATCGCCTTCCTCACCACGGAATCCAGATGCCCCTCCGAAGCAAGGCGGCTCAAAGGCACGTCGTCCGTCACCAGCATAATCCGGTTTTGCACCGGGCACCGTTCCAGGTAAGCCATCAGCTCCGACGTCAGAAAACGTTCCTGTATCTGAACGCACATCCCGTACCTGAGCTTCTCCGCCGCGATCTCCGGATCCATATAGGTATGGTCGCAGTCAATCCCGGAAGCCGCGAACGCCTGAAGTCTCCGCCCTTTAAACGCCGGCACATGGCCGTCCAGGAGAAGGCCGCTCTCAAGGGCCGCCTGAACGATCTCCATCATCCGCGGGTCGCCGTCCGCAACCCCGTTAAAATCCATCACCTCGCCCAGGCCGATCACTCCCGGGAAACGAAGCATCCGCCTCACTTCCTCCGCCCGAATATCCGCGCCGGAATTTTCAAAACCGGGGGCCGAGGGAATCGTCGACGGCGCCATCATATATACATGAAGCGGGAGATCCCGGGTCATTTCGCAGAGAAGCGAAACCCCTTCGGCCCCCATCACATTTCCGATCTCATGGGGGTCCGCCGCCACGGCGGTCGTCCCCTTCGGCAGCACCGCCTCGGCAAAATGCGCCGGGGTCATCATACTGCTCTCCAAATGCATATGGGAATCAAGAAAGCCAGGCACTGCATAGCGACCGTTCCCTTCGATCACTTCACCAGCCTGACAGTCTTCTTCCAAATTTCCGACAAAAGCCACTTTTCCTGAGGCTATGCCAATATCTCCGGGGATTATCTCACCGGAGCAGACCTGTACGATCTGTACGTTTCGTATTACTGTGTCAAAGGGTTCTCTCCCCATGACGGCGTCCACTACCTTCCGCACCATCTTCTTCTCCTTAGCGTTCGTATACCCTCCGGGTATCACATACACGTATCTGTAAGGGGAAAAGCACTCCGAAAAAATCCGGAGTGCTCTGTTTCTTGATTTTCGCGCAAGCGTTTCTTATTTGAGCGTAACTTTGGCGCCTTCCGCTTCCAGAGAAGCTTTGGCCGCTTCCGCTTCTTCCTTGGAAACCGCTTCTTTCAGCACCTTCGGAGCGCCGTCTACCGCTTCCTTCGCTTCCTTCAGGCCCAGACCGGTCAAATCACGGACGATCTTAATAACTTTAACTTTGTTCGGGCCGGCTTCCGTCAGCTCCACGTCAAATTCGGTCTTCTCCTCCGCAGCTTCAGCCGGGCCGGCAGCCGCCACTACCACGCCGGCAGCCGCAGACACGCCAAACTCTTCTTCACAGGCTTTTACCAGTTCGTTCAGTTCCAATACGGATAACTCTTTGATCGCTTCGATAAACTCAGCCGTAGTCAACTTTGCCATTTTATTTTCCTCCGTTATTCATTGATAATTCCGGGACGTCCGCCCCGTGTCTCCCGTCTTTCGGGTATCTTGTACCGCCCTCCGGCGGATAGCAGGGAACTTCCCCTGAAAAATTACGCCTCGGCCGTCTCGCCGTCTTTCTCCGCGATCTGCTTAAGCACTCTCGCGAAGTTCGCGATCGGAGACTGCATGCTTCCGAGCAGTCTTCCCAAAAGCTCTTCTCTGCCCGGAATCGTGGCGATCACTTTGATGCCCTTTTCGTCGTAATAAGCGCCTTCTACCACGCCGGCTTTTAATTCCAGAGCTTCCGCGTTCTTGCTGTAATTAAACAAAATCTTCGCGGGAGCCGCGGCGTCCTCTTTGGAAACCGCAATCGCAGTCGGTCCTTCCAGATGGGAAGACAGACTCTCAAATTCCGTTCCTTTGATCGCAAAACGGATCATCGTGTTCTTATATACCTTGTAAGTTACACCGGCTTCTCTGCAAGTCTTGCGAAGTTTGGTGTCTTCTTCCACGGTCAGGCCACGGTAATCCGCCAGCACGGCCGCCTTAGCGCCGTTCAACAGTTCGGAAATCTCCGCGACTACCGGCTGTTTTAATTCAACCTTTGCCATGATTGGTACCTCCTTCTTTTATTTTGTACCGCCGATGATGAATATCCGAAACCTGCGAAATCCCCGTTGCCGGCGGTTTCGCGCAGGAAACAGCAAAACCCTCTTCCGCGCCAGACAGAAGAGGGCATAAAGATTCACAGCTTCAATCTTTTCTTCCTCGGCAGGCGTCCGATACGACTTACACGCGCGGGGAACCCCCTTTGCGTACCTGCTGTCTTCGGCAGTTTCTGTGTGAAAACACACTTATATAAAATAACACAATACTTCGGAGCTGTCAAGCAGTTACTGCGCTACTTTCACGGGGTTCAGCTTTACGCCGGGTCCCATGGTGCTCGTCAGCGTCACGCTTCTCAAAAACGCACCCTTAACCGCGGACGGTTTCGCCTTCATAATGGCGGCCATCAGCGCGTCAAAGTTCTCCTGCAATTTCTCTTCCGTAAAGGAAGCTTTCCCAATCGGGCAGTGAATAATATTCGTCTTGTCCAGACGATATTCGATCTTACCTGCCTTCACTTCCTGAACCGCTTTCGCAACATCCATGGTCACGGTACCGGTTTTCGGGTTCGGCATCAGGCCCTTCGGACCCAGAACACGGCCCAGACGGCCAACCACGCCCATCATATCCGGCGTTGCGATCACAACGTCAAAATCCAGCCAGCCTTCGTTCTGGATCTTCGGAACCAGTTCCTCGGCCCCCACAAAATCCGCGCCGGCAGCCTGAGCTTCATCCGCCTTCGGCCCTTTGGCAAACACCAGCACGCGCACGGTCTTGCCGGTCCCGTTCGGAAGAACCACGGCGCCCCGGATCTGCTGATCCGCATGACGTCCGTCACAGCCGGTCCGGATATGCAGTTCCACAGTCTCGTCAAACTTCGCGGTAGCCGCTTTCTTAACGAGCGCAATCGCTTCGGCAACGTCGTACTGCACGGTGCGATCGATCAGTTTGGCGGCTTCTTTATATTTCTTTCCTCTTTTCATGAATTAACCTCCTGGTGGTACAAACGGAACGGAAACGTCCCTTCCACATATTCTATTATTCTGTTACGGCGATGCCCATGCTGCGGGCGGTTCCCATAATCATGCTCGTAGCGGCCTCCAGGGAAGCGGCGTTTAAATCGGGCATCTTCAACTGAGCGATCTCCTCGCACTTCGCCTTGGAAATCGTAGCGACTTTCGTCTTGTTCGGCGCGCCGGAACCGGACTTGATATTGGCAGCCTTCTTCAACAGTACGGCAGCCGGCGGAGTCTTCGTAATAAAACTGAAGCTTCTGTCCGCGTAAACAGTAATAACAACAGGAATAATTAAATCGCCCTGATCGGCCGTTCTCGCGTTAAATTCCTTGGTAAATTGTACAATGTTTACACCGTGCTGGCCCAGAGCCGGGCCTACCGGCGGAGCAGGGGTAGCCTTGCCCGCAGGAATCTGCAACTTGATGTATCCTGTGACTTTTTTTGCCATTTCGGCACCTCCTAAAATATAAAGTGTGGTGTTTGCGGGGGAGTTCCCTCCCACGTTTCCTTCTTATATCTTAACCGCTCACGCGGACAGATATCCCCTCATGCCGCCTCGTCTGTCAAGAAAACAGCAAGGCGCCTGCTACATCTTCTTCACTTCCGTAAAATTCAGTTCCACCGGCGTCTCCCGGCCGAACATGTCCACATGGATCGTAACGCTCTGCTTGCTCTCGTTGATGGAATGGATCACGCCCACCGTATTCTCCCAGACGCCCGTGATAACCGTCACCGTGTCGCCCACCTCAAAATCGATCACCACATTCGCGCCGCCTTCGCCCGCGGACTGGATCCCGAGATTGCGCATCTCGGCCGCGCTCAAAGGAACCGGCTTGGAACCGGGTCCCACAAAACCGGTCACACCACGGGTATTCCGGACCACATACCAGGTTTCGTCGGTCATGATCATCTTCACCAGCACATAGCCGGGAAACATCTTCTTCTGAACCTGTCTGCGGACACCATTCTTCACTTCCACTACGTCTTCCAGGGGAACGGCTACTTCCTGTATCAAATCATGAAGCCTGCGATTTTCAATGGTCTTCTCAATGTCCATCTTGACTTTATTCTCATAACCCGAATAGGTATGTACCACATACCAGTTTGCCTCTGCCATATATTCACCCTGCCTTATTACAGTATAAAGTTCATGCCATACTTGATCACGAAATCAAGAAGCGCGATCAAAAGGCCAAGAAAAACCGCGGAAGCGACGACCGCTGAGGTCTGGCGAATAAATGTCTTCTTGTCCAGCCAAATAATCTTGCCAAATTCGACCTTCAAATTCTTGAAAACACTTTTCTTACCCTGTTTTTTTGCTTCTTCCATAACCGTCTCTCTTTCTTATTTCAATAAGGCATTGATTACTTCGTTTCTTTATGAAGCGTATGGGTCTGGCAGAATTTGCAGTATTTTTTTGTCTCCATTCTCTCCGGATGCGTCTTCTTATCCTTCGTCAGATTATAATTCCGGTGCTTGCACTCCGTACACTCCAGCGTTACTCTCGTTCTCTTGCTTGCTGCCATAAGTTTTTCCCTCCATACCAAAATAGGTCAAAAAAAAAAGACCTTTTCTTTCTTGTTCTCACTATATCACAGTGCCTTAAAGCCGTCAAGGCTTTTTTCAGGAAAAGCCGGACCGGGCGATCAGGGGCCGCCCGGCGCATCGGCCCCTTCTAACAGCTTGCGGCCGGACCGGTTACCCGCTATAATAAACTCATGCGAAAGACCAACTATTAAAAGTCAAGTAGATAAATGAAAAAATCAAAAGAAAATTTAATAGAAAAAAGAGTACGACAACAAGACCTGCTGTCAGGCAGGCTGGAAAGGGAAAAGGATCTAAGCCTTTGGAACATAAGGCTGA
>JAAWBX010000020.1 GCA_022792885.1 Lachnospiraceae bacterium | reverse complement strand
TTATTCACTCGAAACAACGATTGCAGAAAAGATAGACGCAATACTCAGCCTAATGGAGTTCTCCAGTAGAATGAAAGACTACTATGACATCTACTACCTTGCAAATAGATTTGATTTCGATGGGGCTACGCTTACCAAGGCTTTAAAAAAGACCTTTGAAAACCGTGGACATGCCTTTACGGTTGGACAGTTCGAACAGGTAATAGGGTTTGGAAATGATGAAGCAATGCAAAAAAAATGGAAAGCGTTCTGCCGAAAAATTGATACAGACACAGAGGATTACGGAATTGTTTTGAGGAAGATAAACCATTTCCTCGCAAAGCCGTTTATAGCGGCTGTTACCGACAATAATCTAACCGAGCGTTGGATTTCCTCGGTAAACGAATGGCAGAAAGAAGGAGTTTCATATGGCTAAAATATCTTTATGGCATCAAATCAGAACATAAGTTCGATGAAGAAGTGTCACTTAATCTTGCTTACCGTTGGTTTTGTGGGCTTGATCTCATGCACAGAGTACCGGATCATTCCACTAAAAGACTGGTAAAAGCGGTTTGAATAACCGGATTTACCAGCCTTTCTGTTTCATTTCAGAAGAAAATATGCCAAAATATACTTAAGAAAATATGTTTGTCAACAGGTCTAACTTGAAACAGCCTCTTATCAAACGCCGGTATCTTCTTCCCTGTAATATTTCTCCGCATCCTTTTTGAACTTTTCAAAAAGCGGGTAATATACCTGTATGATGTCCTGAAACTTTTCCGCCGCAAGAACCCCGTCGTAATCACGAGCCAGTTGGTTTCTTGCTCTCAGCATCTGCATCCACCGGTCGTCCTGAATGATGCCGTTCACAAAAGCCTGCCTCAACGTCTCCCGGGGCGATCCGACGGCAAAATCCAGAATCTCCATCTCCTTTATCAAAATATCCTTCATTACTTTCCACGAAATATCAAAGGTAAGATTAAAATTCAAAACCGTTCCTTCCAACACAAAATCCGCTTCGGGATCCGCCTTCAGACTCTTGCCCAGATTCCTCAAACTGTTGCAAAAAGTACCGTAACGACTAGTATATTTGTTTTCCATATTTTCTGATATCCTCCAGCAATAAAGGATTACGAATCTCTTCATAATCAAAAATATCAATCTTCCGAAGCGTATCAATCTCTAAAACCGCCTCCTCCAGACGCAATATATCCTCACATCCGTAAACGACAAAATCAATATCACTTGTCGGCGCCGCCGTACCCGTCGCAAAAGAGCCGAACAAATCCAGACGTTTTACGCCGTTCTCCCTGCAGATCGCGGCCACTTTATCGATCAACTCCGAAATCGGTATCGTGCCTGCCAACGGTCGCACCTCCTTACGCATCTGTCCGCAAAAGAAGCCAAAGCCCTTTCCTCCCTCCCGGAACCTTTCCCGTATTATATTCAGAAACTGCGATCTCAGTCCAGTATCATCTCATCCGCCGTAACAAACACATACCCCTCCGCCTTTAACCGGTCTACCACCTCCAGGGCCGCCTCCACGGAAGATTTGTAAACATCATGCAGAAGAATAATATCTCCTTCCTCGGTATTCTTCACAATATGCCGCACCACGGTATCTTTATTCTGAGACTGCCAGTCTCTGGGATCCACGCTCCAAAGAACCACCGTCATATCCACGGCGCATTCCATTTCCTCGCTCCAGGAACCGTAAGGAGGACGGATATACACCGGCGTCTCCCCGGTAATTTTGGCAATCACTTCATTCGTCCGGCAAATCTCCTCGCAGGCCGCCGACAGATCCAGCGTCGTCAGCTGCACATGACTGTACGTATGGCTGCCGATCAAATGCCCGTCCTCATGCATCCGCCGAATCAGATCCTCCCGCCCTTCAATATTTACCCCGATCAGAAAAAACGTAGCTTTTACGCCCCGTTCGGCCAGCCCGTCCAAAAGCATTTCCGTATAATACGGATGCGGTCCGTCGTCAAACGTAAGCGCGATCTTTTTTTCATAGGGATCTTCCGGCTCCACCGCCGTTTCTCCCGCCTGAAACCACAGCCCGAACAAAAGCGCCGCATCCAGCAAAGCGATCGCCAGCGCTAACCATTTTCCTTTTCTCATCCGTCAGGCCCTGCCCGGTCAATCTTTCTTTCTGCTATTCTATTCCCGGAAAGGTAATCCCATTCCCGTCGCTGACCGCGAGGATCGTCCCCCGCTCGTCCGTCCGGTAAACCGTAACTTCCGCGTCCGAAAACCGGCTTAACACCTCCTCGTGAGGATGCCCGTAACGATTCCCAGCCCCTGCGCTAATGACTGCGTACTCCGGACAGACCTCCCGCAGAAAACGGTAGGACGTGGACGTATTGCTGCCGTGATGACCGGTCTTCAAAAGCTCGGCTTCGACATCACACCCGTTATCCAACAAATCCGTCTCCGCTTCCCGCTCCTGATCTCCGGTAAACAACATCCGCACATTCCCGTGAACCACCTTAAGCACCACCGAATCGCTGTTGGTATCCTCATAATCCCGCAAAGGCCCCAACACCTCAAACCGGCAGTCCCCGAAAGGAACTTCCGTCCCCGGCTCCGGCTCTTCAGCAGGAATCCGCTTTTCTTCTATTACAGACAGAAGATCCCGGTAGGTTTCCGAATCATAAGCTTCTTCCCGGATATATACCCGCTTCGTCGGATATACGCGCAAAATCTCCGCCCCGGAACCGATATGATCCTCGTGAGGATGGGTAAACCACACGGCCGCGAACTCCCTCACGCCTTTTTCTCTCAGATACGCGTCGATCCCTTCAAAGTCTTCCCAGTTCCCGGCGTCAATCAACACATATTCTCCCCGATGTTCCAGAAGAATGCAGTCCGCCTGCCCCACGTCCAGAAAATGAACCGCCAGATCCGCCCCCTCGTAAGGCTTCCGCGACTCCTGTAAGCGAAGCAGGCCCAACCGGGCGCCCAGCCCCAGAAGCGTCAAACACAACAAAAGAAGCAGAGCTTTCGAATAGCCCCGCTTCTTTCGATTTCTTCGAATCATCCTCTCCAGAGATTCCATATGCCGCCGGATCTTTCTTTCGTTCGATGTCATGTTTTCTCCTTCGTCAAAACTCCGGCCTTTTATTTGACAAGTTCCACAGCGGCCGCAATTTTTGCCGTCAATTCTCCGTTCTTTTCTTCGATCCGGATCGTGTCGCCGCAGCCCACCGAACCGCCCAGGATCGCCCGGGCCGCCAGCGTCTCCACATGCTTCTGAAGGTATCGTCTTAACGGACGGGCCCCGTACACCGGATCGTAACCGTTTTCTACAATAACACGTTCCGCCTCTTCTGTCAATTCCACCCGGATCTCCTTATCCGCCAGGCGGCGGTTGATATCCCCAAGCATCAAACGGACGATTCCGCCGATATTCTCCTTCGTCAAAGGCTTAAACAGAATGATCTCATCCAGACGGTTTAAAAATTCCGGACGGAAATGATTTTTAAGCTCGTTCATTACCATCCCCGAAGCTTCCGGCCGGATATTCCCGTCCGCATCGATCCCCTCCAGCAAATACGAGGAGCCGATATTGGAAGTCAGGATCAGAATCGTATTCTTAAAGTCCACCGTCCTTCCCTGCGAATCCGTGATCCTGCCGTCGTCCAACACCTGCAAAAGCACATGAAATACATCCGGGTGAGCCTTTTCCACCTCGTCAAACAGCACGACCGAATACGGCTTTCTGCGCACGGCCTCCGTCAACTGCCCTCCCTCATCGTAACCGACGTATCCCGGAGGCGCCCCGATCAGGCGGGACACCGAATGTTTCTCCATATATTCGCTCATATCGATCCGGACCATATTCTGTTCATTGTCGAACAAACTCTCCGCCAACGCTTTCGCCAGCTCCGTTTTGCCGACGCCGGTGGGCCCCAGAAACAAAAACGAACCGATGGGCTTCGTCGGATCCTTGATCCCGGCTTTCGAGCGCAGAATCGCCTCCGTCACCTTCTCAACCCCCTCATCCTGCCCAATCACCCGCTTATGCAGCTCGTCCGCCAGATGCAGCGTCTTGCTGCGTTCGCTCTCATTTAACTTCGCCACCGGAATCCCCGTCCACCGGGAAATGATCCGCGCGATCTCATCTTCGGCCACGCTCTCGTGAACCAGCGTCATCTCCCGGTTCTTCACCAGGTTTTCCTCCTCCTCCAACTGCCGCTTCAGCTCCGGCAGGCGTCCGTACCGAAGTTCCGCCGCCTTATTCAGATCGTAACTCTGCTCCGCCATGGCGATCCGACTGTTGACTTCATCCATCTCCTCCCGCAGTTTCCGGAGGCGCTCCACCGCGTTCTTCTCATTGTCCCACTGAGCCTTCCTGCCGCCAAACTCTTCCTTCAACTCCGCCAGCTCCTTCTGCAAAGCCCCCAGACGCTCGGCGCTTAAACGGTCGTCTTCCTTCTTTAAAGCCGCCTCCTCAATCTCCAACTGCATAATTTTCCGCGACAATTCGTCCAGCTCTGTCGGCATCGAATCCAGCTCCGTCTTGATCAGGGCGCAAGCCTCGTCCACCAGATCAATCGCCTTATCCGGCAGGAAACGATCGGTGATATAACGATTTGACAAAGTAGCCGCCGCCACCAGAGCCGAATCCGTAATCTTAACCCCGTGAAAAACCTCGTACCGGTCCTTTAAACCTCTTAAAATAGAAATCGTATCCTCCGCCGTCGGCTCTTCCACCATGACCGGCTGGAAACGCCGCTCCAAAGCCGCGTCCTTCTCGATATATTTGCGATATTCGTCCAGCGTCGTGGCGCCGATACAATGCAGTTCACCCCGGGCCAGCATCGGCTTTAAGAGATTCCCCGCGTCCATGGCCCCGTCGGTCTTGCCGGCCCCCACGATCGTGTGCAGTTCGTCGATAAACAGCAGAATCTGCCCGTCGCTGTTCTTCACGTCCTCCAACACCGCTTTCAGACGCTCCTCAAACTCGCCCCGGTACTTGGCACCGGCCACCAGCGCGCCCATATCCAGGGAAAAAATGGTTTTTCCCTTCAGCCCCTCCGGCACGTCGCCGCGGACGATCCGCTGGGCCAGTCCTTCCACCACGGCGGTCTTGCCGACGCCGGGTTCGCCGATCAACACCGGATTATTCTTCGTCTTTCGGGACAGAATCCGAACCACATTCCGGATCTCGGCATCCCTTCCGATCACCGGATCCAGCTCCTGTCTTCTGGCCCGCTCTACCAGATCCGTCCCGTACTTCTTCAACGTATCGTAAGTCGCCTCCGGATTATCATTCGTCACCCGCTGATTCCCCCTCACGGTAGACAATGCCTGTAAAAACAAGTCCCTCGTGATTCCGTACTGTCGAAACAGTTCCTTCAACGCCCGGTTCGGATATTTTAAAAGCGTCAGAAATAAATGCTCCACCGAAACATATTCGTCCCCCATAGCCTTCGCCTCGTCCTCGGCGCTTACCAGGACTTTATTCAGTTCCTGCCCCACATAGACCTGCCCGCCGGAAACTTTCGGTAAACGGCTTAAAAGCCCTTCCAACGCGTCCGCAAACAAATCTTTCTGAATCCCCATCTTCTCCAGGAGCTTCGCGATCAGGCTGTCCTCCCGCATCAGAAGAGAATAGAGCAAATGTTCCTCCTCCATCTGCTGATTTCCATATTCATAAACATATTTTTCGCAATCGTTGATCGCCTGAATGGAATTTTGTGTAAATTTATTCAACTGCATGAAAATTCCTCCTCACGTATATATTTTTGTTTGTTCTATATGTAATATAACACACGCAAAATATTTGTCAACGGGAGAATTATAAAAATTCTATAAATCCGGATCGTTTGAGCCCCCGGCAGACACAATCACAATACGGCAGACCGCTTTCACGGCGGCCTGCCGCATAATATCCCTTCCCTCCACCGCCTCGATTCGTCTATTCGCAGAAATAATGCCCGCCGATCACGCAGGTGATATTCCTCGTCTGAGGCGAAGTAGAAAAATAAATCGTATTATTGTTCGTAAATGCCGTCTGCCCGTTCAGAACCGCCTGAATATTTCGGTACTCCTTCTCCGTGGGGGCGGCGCTTCCTACGTAATTCCAGGATGTAAACTGCAAATACCCGCCGGCCCGCTGCGAGACGACTTCGTAAAGAGTACCGGGAAACGCTCCGTGAGCCATCCGGTTAAACACCACTTCCACCACCGCCTTCTGCCCGTCGTCCGGCTCTCCCCGGGATTCCACCCATACGATGCAGGCCAGAAGATCGATTTCCTCTTTCGAAAGCTGAATCCCCCATCGATTCGAGGGCGCCGCCGCCACCTCGGCCTCGGCCTCAGGCTCCGGTTCCGGACTCGTTTCTTCCGCCGCAGAAGCCGTTTCCGCAGAATCGGTTTCTTCCGCCGCGCCGCTATTTTCCCGTTTCGGCGGAAGCTCCGTGTCCGCCATCCTCTCCGGCGCAGGTTCACTCTCCGGTATTCTCGCGGAAGAGAACCGATCTCCCCGGCCCACTTCCTCCGTCTCATCTTTTCCATAATATTCTTCCAGGGCATCCAGCCAGTCTTCCTGGCAGACAACCGAAACTCCGGCCATAGCGCTTCCTGCTTCCGGCCAGTTATGTAACAACTGCACCGGTTGATTCAGGCTGCACAGACCCATTCCAATTCCTATCCAAACCCATGCTCTCATTTTAACAAACTTTCTCCTGTTTTTGATTTTCTATACAAGAGTAAGTATTTACCGATTTTTCATGTTTATACAATTAAATACGCCGAATGGCGATACGGGGTACCCGGAGGGTATACAATAAATACGCCGAATGGCGATACGGGGTACCCGGAGGGTATACAATTAAATATGCCGTCACCTTTTCTCTTCCCCGCGCGTCTATCTATCAGAAAATGAAAATGGCGGTGAAAAAAATGGTATTCAGCAGTCTTCCCTTTCTGTTTCTCTTTCTTCCCGTATTCTTCGGATGCTATTATCTTGTCCCCGAGCGCGGAAAAAATCCGGTTTTGCTGACCGGAAGCCTCTGCTTTTATTTTATTGGAACTTACGACCATCCGGAACACTTTATTCTGTTTCTGATCAGTATTCTCGTGGATTTCTTCCTGGGACTTCGAATCGAGGCGAGTCCCCGATACAAAAATATGTTCCTGAGCGCCGGAATTTTGTTCCATCTGATCTGTCTGGGAACTTTTAAGTACGCGGGGCTCGGCCTGGTATTGCCGATCGGGATCTCCTTTTATACCTTTCAGGGCATTTCCTACTTAGCCGACGTCCATAGGGGACGCGTTCCCGCCGAAGCGAGCCTTCTGAGATTCGCCGTCTACCTGGCGATGTTTGAACAACTTATCGCCGGCCCGATCGTTACCTACGATTCCGTCCGGGAAAAACTGGTCCGACGCACGATCCGGCCCCAAACCGCTCTCAAAGGACTTCGCCTGTTTATCCTCGGTCTCGGCTTTAAAGTCCTGCTGGCCAACCCGATCGGAAAATTGTGGACAGACGTAAATGCCATCGGTTTTGAAAGTATTTCAACGCCTCTCGCCTGGATGGCGATCGCGGCATTCTCCCTGCAGATTTATTTTGATTTCTTCGGCTACTCTCTGATGGCGGTCGGACTCGGACATATGCTGGGATTCAAACTGCCGAAAAACTTCTGTTTCCCTTACCTCTCCCGCTCCATGACCCAGTTCTGGCGGCGCTGGCATATCACGTTGGGAAGCTGGTTCCGAGAATACGTCTACATTCCGCTGGGAGGCAACCAAAAAGGAAATTTTATCACCACCCGGAACCTGCTTTTCGTGTGGATTCTGACCGGAATGTGGCACGGAGCCGGATGCAATTTTATCCTCTGGGGCGCGGCTTTGTTCCTGCTGATATGGACGGAAAAATTCTTCACCGGCAGGTTCCTTGAACGCACCCCTCTGGCCGGCCGACTTTATATGCTGTTCTTCATCCCGCTGACCTGGGCCCTGTTCGCCATAGACGACCCGGCGAAGCTCGGCCTGTTTTTCTCCCGGCTGTTCCCGTTTTTCGGCCGCGGCCCCTGGTCGCTCTTTCGATACGACTATCTGAAATACCTGAAACTGTATTACCCGTTTTTCCTGACGGGGATCCTGTTTTCGACCAGACTTCCGTTTCGAATTTTAAAAGGAATGTTCCCGAAACGTCCCCTGCCGCCATCCGGCATCCCGCAAAATGTCCGAAGAAGCAACGTCCTTTTATGGCTTCTGTCGGCTGTCATCCTGACCGCCAGCGCTCTCTGCATGTACCGCGGACTGGACGACCCGTTTTTATATTTTCGATTTTAACGAGGTGAAACATATGAAAAAATCCAACTTTATCACGCTTGCTCTGTTCATTCTTTTAATCTTCGTTGCGTCTCTGACGATCCTCTTCAGACGCGCCGGATCGCCGGACGCCTCGCAACCTGCAGCTTCCGAAGATCAGCCGACCGAAAATCCCGAAAAGACCAAGGGCATCGAAACGCTCCTCGCAGACGCCGGTCAGCCGGAAACAACGGTCCGGGAAACGCAATCCCCGGAACCCCTCCCGCCGCAAACGACCGTTCCCGAAACGTCGGCGCCCGAAACCCGGCCGGCCGAAACCGAACCGACCGCCCCGGAAGCGTCCCGGCCGGCCGCCGGCTCCTCAGACAATGTCCTGTTTATCGGGGACTCCAGAACCGTAGGTCTTTTTGAATACGCCGGGATCGAAAAAGCCTGTTTTTTCTGCGATATCGGAATGAGCGTCTACAACATTTACGAAAAAACGATCTCCGTTCCCGGCGTGGGAAAAGTTCAAATCGAAGAATTGCTTCAGAACCAAAAGTATGGGAAAATATACCTTATGCTCGGCGTCAACGAACTCGGCTACCATTTTGAACAGACTATGGCGGAATATCAAAAACTCGTAACCTACATTCAGGACAAACAACCGGACGCTTTGCTTTTTCTTCAGGCCAACTTACATGTGACCCGAAGCCGCTCCGAGCAGGATCCCGTGATTAACAATCCGGCGATCGACAAACTGAACGCAGCCATATCGAAACTGGCCGACGGACAAAATATCTACTATCTGGATGCCAACCCGCTGTTCGACGACGCGGAAGGGAACCTTTCATCAGACAAATCCGAGGACAACGCCCATCTGTACGCCAGATACTATCCGGAATGGGGGGCCTGGATCACGGAACAGACCGCGATACACATAGGGGGGTGATTTTTACGAATGAATAAAGACGAATTTTGTGAACAGATCCGGCTCTGCGAAAACGCGATGTACCATCTGGCCCTCTCGATCGTAAAAACGGGCTGCGATGCCGAAGAAGTTCTCAGCGAATCCATTTATCTGGCTTATAAAAACCGGGACGCGTTAAAAAACAAGCGTTCTTTTAAACCCTGGGTCCTTCGCATCGTTCACAACGCGGCGGTCGAAATGATCCGCAAAAACGCGAGAATAACCCCGATGGAAGTCGTCCCGGAAAGCGCCGATGAAAGCGGCGAGAACGACATCGCGACGAACCTTACGCTCCGCCAGGCCGTTGAAAATTTAAGACAGCCCTATCGTACCGTCGTTTTCCTGTTTTACTATGAAAACATGTCCGTCGCAAAAATCGCACAGATCACGGACGCAAACACAGCCGCCGTTAAAAAACAACTGTCCCGGGCACGAAAAATGTTATGGGAAACCCTAAAGGAGGATTTCAGCCGATGACAGATTTTGATAAATATCTGCGAAAAAAAGCAAAAGAAGAAAGAAGCAGGCTCCCCTCTTCCGCCAGAAAACGGGTAGAACAGACGCTGGCCAGTCTGCCCGAATCAAAAAGAAGGCCGCGCGCCGCATGCGTATTCTCCCGCATGGCCGCAGCCGCCGCCTGTTTTTTCTTTATCACGCTGTTCCTGCTCCCCAACGTAAGCGTCGCGTACGCTCAGGCTCTGGAAAATATCCCCCTGATCGGAGATATCGTAAAAGTAGTCACGCTGCGCAATTATTTTTATTCCGACCCTTACCACGAAATGGATATCCATATCCCGAAAATCGAGGACGAAGCCAGCGAAGCGGCGGAACAGATCAACAAAGACATCACCGAATTTACCGACGAGCTCGTTCACCGATTTTACAAAGACCTGGAAGTCGTAGGAAAAAACGGCCACGGTTCCATTTATGTGGACTATGAAACCCTGACCAACACCCCGGAATGGTTCACTTTAAAACTCCGGGTACACGAAGCGGCCGGAAGCAGCAACACCTATTTTAAATATTATCACATCCACAAGGCAAGCGGCCAGATCGTCTGTCTGGGATCGCTGGCCGCGGACGATCGTTTTTATGAAGTTCTCACGGCGGAAATAAAAAGACAGATGAGGCTCCAGATGAAGCAGGACAGCCATACCATCTATTGGCTGGAAGACAGCGTAATAGGAAAAAATCTGGTGTTTTTAAATGAAAACCATAACTTTTACTGGAACGAAAACGGAGATCTTGTCATTCCCTTCGATAAATACGAGGTAGCCCCCGGCGCTATGGGCACGCCGGAATTTACGATCGATAAAGATATCCTGAAAGACATCATCCAGCCGGAATTTCTGGATATCCTGTCCTGATCCGAGAGTCCTGCCGCCGAATCCCGACAGCAAAAACGGAAGGCGCGATATATCCTGTCCGACAGGGATATATCGCGCCTTCCTCCTTATTCTCTCTAATCCAGATAACCGCGAATCGCCGCGTAAAGCCGGCCGGCCACCATGTTCTGATAACCGTAACGCTCGATCACCGCCTGCATATCTTCCCTGGGAAAAGCCTCATAATAAGTCAGACCGTTCTCCTTCATGATCCGGCGAAATTCCGTACACATTCCCGATAACTGCAGCCGGGGAATCGAGAGGTATTTGGCGTTCAGATCTTTTTTCACCTTGGCCACACGGGTCGTGATCCGCTTGTAAGCATAACTTTTCGACGCCGGATAACGGCAGTTTCTTCTGGGATTCAAAATCAAGCCCTGGCTCTTATCAAACGCCTGATTGTTCATCCCGTTCAGGCTTTCCCCTTTGGTCACATACGCTTCCTGAGCCGCGGACAGACGCGCATACTTGATCAGCTCCTCGCTGACCGGCAGGTCTCTCCCCGTACACAAAAGAATGGAATGTTCTTTGATCCCGGAGGCCTTCGTCAGCGTAATCTCCTCATACTCCTCTCCATAGCTTCCCAATCCCTCATACAATGCCAGAAACAGGAACCGATCGCAGTCATTGGTCATCTTTTCCAGCAATTCCTTCAGTCTCTCCGGTGAAATGTATTTTTCCTTCAGCAAGAACCGGTTTACGCATCGCTCCAGTTCTTCCGTCCCAATCTCGTTATAATGGTTCTCAAATGCCAAGCCCTTCTTCCGGCAGAAATTCGTATACTGGCGCAGAATCGATGTCTTGACCCGAAGCGTTTCCGCCGATGTGGAATTCAGCCCTCTCAAATAACCGATAATCTGGCTGCGGCTGAAATCCGCCACATCCTTGTCCCAGGCTTCTTCAAACTCTTCCGCTCTTCGGAAAATCGAAAGCACATACCCTTCCGGAGCCCCTTTATAAGTCTCCAAAAAACTCAATTTTCTTTCTTCGTTACGCATGTCAACCTCCATCCAGTAAATCCCGCGCCGTTCCTTTCCCAGCCCGTTCCAATCTTTTGTGCCTATTGTAACATGACATTTTCTGCACTGCTCGTTGCTTTCGCAAATATTATACCATTAAAGTATTATTCATTCAATTATAAATTCCCACTTTAATAAAAATTAAGATTCCCTTTTCAATTCCCCTCTTGCCCTTAAAAAACGGACGGCTTCGGTGCCGGCCTTCGCCCCCTCGTAAACCGCCTTGGCGATCTGCAAAAGCCCGCCGGTACAGTCTCCGGCCGCATACAGACCGGGGACATTCGTCGCCATATTCTCATCGATCCGGATCCGGTTCCCTTCCGTCAGCGCCCCGATCTTTTTCGCCAGGGCCGCGCTGCCCGCGATGCCCCAGGCTACAAACAGCCCCGCCGCATCCAAAGCTTCCCCCTCCTCAAATACAATGCCGTCCAGCTTCCCCTCGCCCCGCAAACCGGCGATCTTCCGGGTATCTACCGCCGCGCCTTCCGGCGCGGGCACTTCCGGCTCATTCCCGTCCGTCAGAATCGTGACCGACGACGCCAGCGGCAGGAGTTCCTTCGCCTCCGCCGCCGCATACTCGCCGTTGCCCAAAACCGCCACCGGCTTTTTGCGGTAAAAAAATCCGTCGCATACCGCGCAGTAACTGACGCCTTTTCCCTCATATTCTTTCAGGTCGGGCACCGAGGGCGCCAGTCTTGAAGTCCCGGTCGCCAGGATCACGCAGTCCGCAGGATAATCGCCCTCCGACGTCCTCACAATCAAACCGTCCTCCCAATACAGGCCGACGACTTCCTCTTCCCGTATCTCCACTCCCAGACGCTTCGCGCCGTCCAGGCCGGAGGCCTCCAGGGACTGCCCGGTAACCGGTTCGGAAAATCCATAATAATTCTCAATCTTTTCCGCCTTTTTTAACGCGCTTCTTCCCGTCGTAAACAACGTCGTTTCCATCTGGGCCCTGGCCGTATATAAAGCAGCCGACACACCGGCCGGCCCGCCCCCGATAATTCTTACTTTCGCCATAATTTTCTCCCTTAATACATCTCCATATCCCATTCATGAAGAATCTCGTATAAATCTACCGATCGAAACACCACCATGGACAAAATCAGGTATCCGATTCCCAAAACCAAACCTATGATTGATAAAATAATGCCAGCCGCCGCCATGCCCTGACCGCTGGATCTCGCGCCCAGGGCGCCCGTAATGATCCCGGCCACCGCGCACGGAAGAGTCAAAAAAGGCATGCAGCACAGGGCTATCGACACAATTCCGAGAACCAGGGAAGCGATCGCCATCCCCCGGTTGTCGCCCGGCTTCCTCATCGGATCCGAATATTCGTTCGGAGCGCTGTAAGTATACCTGTAACCGTCCTCATAGACCTCCTGCTCCCTTGCGTCCGTTCTCTCCCCGTCGACCTTCTCTTTGCCGTAATGATAAGGATCGTAACCGCCTCCCGTAGGAGTCCCGCACTCCGGACAGTGAGCCGCGTCGTCCGGAATCTGTTTTCCGCATTTTCTACAATACATCTGATTCACCTTCCTCTTTCCCCTTCCGAAACTCTCTTCCGGGATATGTTTTTACCATTATAGAACGATTGCCGCCGCTTGGCAAGAGCACACGCATATTGCCCGAACGGCCCCATAAAAAAATCACAAAATCTCCCTCCCCTGCTTTACTTATTCCTCCCGCCTGCGTTATAATCATAAAAAATGAAATTTTCAGGAGGGACACATCATGTATCACGTTCTTTGCTACGGCGACTCCAATACCTGGGGCTTCATGCCGAATCTGGGAACCCGTTACCCGAGAGACGTACGCTGGACCGGGATTGCCGCCAAAAACCTGGGGGAAGATTTTTATCTCATCGAAGAAGGCATGAACGGCCGCACCTGCGGTCATTCCGACGTCATTTCCCCTCAACGCAGCGGCAAGGACTACATCTACCCCTGCCTGATCTCTCATAAACCGCTGGATCTTATCATCGTCATGCTGGGAACCAACGATACGAAATCCCGCTATCATCTGAACGCTTTCGAAATCTCAAAAGCCATGACCGCTCTTCTTCAGACCATCCAGTCTATCCAGCACTGGGAAGGTATGAACGCGGATATTCTTCTCATTTCCCCGATTCCTCTGGAAGACCGCTGCAACATCCCGGACGGGCAGGTGGATGCCGGCTCCATCGAGGTTTCCCGCAAACTGCCTCCCTATTTCGAGGCGATCGCCAAGCAGATGGGATTACACTATATGAACGCCGCCGATTATGTGACGGAAGTGGGCGAAGACGGGATTCATTTCACCCCGAAAGCCCATGCCCAGATGGCGGAAGCCGTCGCCGCGAAGATCCGGGAGATCCGCAAAGCTCAGGGACGTTAAAGGCGCTAAAAAGGCAGCCGGTATAAAACACCCGGCTGCCTTTTGAATCTTCGGCTTTACCGCCGCCCGACAGGCAGCGGCAAAGCTCCGATATTTTTACAGATCATAATACATGGCAAATTCCGCGGGCGTAGGGATCTCGCCCGCCCGTTTCGCTTCGGCCCGCTTTCTGGAAATCCACACGTCAATCAGCCTCTGCGGGAATACGCCGCCTTTCGTCAGATAATCATGATCCGCCTCCAGCGAATCCAGCGCTTCCTCCAGCGTTTTCGGCAATCCTTTGATCTTTTTCTGCTCTTCGGCGGAAAGGTTATACAAATTAAAATCATAAGGTCCCCAGCCCATGGCGGCAGGGTCGATCTGCTTCTCAATGCCGTCCAGACCCGCCATCAAAATCGCCGCGTAAGCATAATAGGGATTGGCCGTGGCATCCGGATTGCGCAGCTCAAAACGCTTGGCTTCCGGTGATTTCGCGTAGGCGGGAATCCGAATCACCGCGCTGCGGTTCGAAGTCGCGTAACCGATCGTAACCGGCGCTTCATAACCCGGCACCAGCCGTTTAAAGGAATTGGTCGAAGGATTGGTAAACGCGCACAGCGAAGCGACATGACTTAAAAGACCGCCGATAAAATAATGCGCCGTCTTACTCAGACCCGAATAACCGTTCTCGTCATAGAACAACGGCTTTCCGTCCTTTTTCAAAAGCATGTGTACATGCATGCCGCTGCCCGCCTCCTGATAGATGGGCTTGGGCAGAAACGTCGCCGTCTTACCTTCCCTGGCAGCCATATTCTTAATGATATACTTGATAATCATCGTATTATCCGCCATCTCGGGCATATCACCCAGCTCCACCTCGATCTCCATCTGGCCGGGACCGCCTACTTCGTGATGGTGATATTTTACTTTGATGCCCCAGTCTTCCATCTCCATACACATCCGGCTCCGCAGATCATACCCGACGTCCTGCGGCGCCGCCACATGATAACCTCCCTGCCGGGGCACTTCATACCCGTTGTTGCCGGGATTCTCCAGACTCCGGTTCCAGTCCGCCTGTCTGGTGTCCACCCGGTACGCGCACTGTCTCGGCGACACTTCATAGCGCACCGTATCGAACAGATAAAACTCAAACTCCGGTCCGATAATCATGGAATCCGCAATTCCGCTCTCCTTCATATATTCTACCGCCCGCAGGCTTACGTTCTTCGGATACTGATCAAACGGCCGGTTCGCGTCCTTCTCGATCACACAGACATTCCCGCACATGGTCAGCGTAGGCACCTCCGCGAAAGGATCCACATAGGCCGTGTCCGGATCGGGCAAAAATACCATGTCGCTCTTCTCGATCGGCGCATACCCGTAATTGGAACCGTCAAACCCGATGCCATATACGAACACATTCTCGTCAAATCGCTCCACCGGTATGGTAATATGCCGCCAGCGTCCGTCGATATCCGTCATCTTAAAATCGATCATGCGGATCTGTTTTTCTTCACATAATTTTCTGATCTCTGCGCTTTTGTCCATAATCTCTTGTCCTTACCTTTCATTTATTAAATCCTTTCCGGATGATTTCAGTATAACACAGGCCGGGGAAGTTGCACATTTTTTTTTGCGAATATTTGAAAAAAGAGGCTTTGGCTTTTCTGCCAATCCCTCCTCTTTTCATGAATCTCCGGTCAATATCCTGCCGTCCAAACATATTCCTATTAAAATCTCTCCCGTGTCAAAAGGATTTCTGTACGGAAAATACAAAAACAGGATGCCGCCCCGCCGCTGGAAAAACCAGCCGCCGGACAGCACCCCGTTTTATATCTTATTTCTTCGCCGCTTTCGCCGCTTTGATCTGCTCGGTCAGGGCCGGAACGATCTTCTTCCAGTCGCCTACCACGCCGTAATCCGCCACGTCGAAGATCGGAGCCGTCTCATCCTTGTTGATGGCAACGATGATGTCGGATTCTTCCATGCCGGCTACGTGCTGAATCGCACCGGAGATACCGATCGCGAAATACACATTCGGACGAACGGTCTTACCGGTCTGACCTACCTGTAAATCCTTCGGCTTCCAGCCGGAATCTACCACGGCACGGGAACAGCTCACTTCACCGCCGATGGCCGCCGCCAGATCTTCCAGATATTTAAAATCTTCCGGACCGCCAACGCCGCGGCCGCCGGATACCAGAATCTTGGCGTCCATAATGTCCACCGTATTGGAAACGGCTTTCACGATATCCAGGATTTCCACATACTTGTTATCCGGAGTAAATCCGGGATTGTACTCTACGATGTTCGCCTTCGCGCCCTCGATCTTCGCGATCTTCTGCATTACGCCGGGGCGGACCGTCGCCATCTGAGGACGGTTGTTCGGGCAGGCGATCGTCGCAATCGTATTGCCGCCGAACGCCGGACGGGTCATAAGAAGCTGATTATGTTTCTGCTCCTGGCCTTCCGTCGCATTCAGAGGGAAATCACCGATCTCAAGCTGCGTGCAGTCCGCGGTCAGGCCGGTCGCCACTCTCGCGGAAACTCTCGGGCCCAGGTCACGGCCGATCGCCGTCGCGCCCACCAGCATAATCTCCGGTTTGTACTCGTTGATAACGGAAGTCAACGCATGCGCATAAGGTTCGGTCCGGTAATCCTTCAGCTCCGGATCATCCACTACGATCACACGGTCCGCGCCGTAAGCCGCCAGCTCATCCGCCAGATCCTTTACCTGATATCCGATCAGGACCGCCGATACTTCCGTCCCCAGGTCCTTTGCAAGATCCTTTGCCTTTCCCAGTAATTCAAAAGCAATGCCGCTTAAAACATTGTCTACCTGCTGTGCAAAGACGAATACTCCCTTATATTCTGCTAAATTCATCTTATTCACCACTTTTCCTTTTCATTAAATGATATGTTTCTCGTCCAATTTGTTCATGATATAAGTAACCGCTTCATCCGGATCCAGGGTCACAGTCTCGCCCGCTCCCTTCTTCACCTTATCAGAAGCTTTCGCGATCTTTGTGGGAGAACCTGCCAGGCCGATATTGGCATCGTCCAGATCCTTTAAGTCGGCTCTTCCCCAGGTCGTGATCTCGGCGTCGCAGGCGTCAAAAACTCCGCCCGGTGTCATGTAACGGGGCTCATTTAATTCGGAAAGTGCCGTGATCAGGCAGGGCATCTTCGCTTTTACTACATGATATCTGTCTTCATACTGGCGCTGTACGATCACGCAGTCGCCTTCGATCTTAATATCCTGCGCGTAGGAAATCACCGGAATATCCAGATGTTCCGAGATCTGCGGACCTACCTGCGCGGTATCGCCGTCGATCGCCTGACGTCCCGTGATAATCAGATCATACTCCAGATTACGGACCGCCGCTGCGATCGTGGAGGAGGTCGCCCAGGTGTCCGCACCGCCCAACACGCGATCCGTCACCAGAATGCCCTTGTCCGCGCCCATAGCCAAAGCCTCGCGCAGCACATCCGCCGCTTTGGGAAGTCCCATCGTAACAACCGTTACTTCCGCTCCATATTCATCTTTCAGCTGCAGAGCCGCTTCCAGGCCCGCTTTGTCATCCGGATTCATGATCGCCAGCATAGCGGCGCGATTCAATGTCCCGTCGGGATTAAACTGTACGCCGCCTTTGGTATCCGGTACCTGCTTTACACAAACAACTATTTTCACGGTCTCGTTCCTCCTATTTCAATAAGCTGCCAGAAATAACCATACGCTGAACTTCGGAAGTTCCTTCGTAGATCTCTGTAATCTTCGCATCGCGCATCATGCGTTCCACATCGTACTCGCGGATATATCCATAACCACCGTGAAGCTGAACCGCCTTCGCCGTTACGGCCGACGCCGTCTCCGCCGCATACAGCTTCGCCTGAGCCGCTTCTACACTGTAGACCTTCTGAGTCTGCTTCGCCATAGCGGCTTTATAAACCAGCAGCCTGGCCGCTTCCACTCTTGTAGCCATATCCGCCAACTGGAACTGCGTGTTCTGGAAAGCGCCGATGTTACGACCAAACTGCTTTCTCTCTTTTACATACTCGATCGTTCTCTCCAGAGCGCCTTCCGCGATACCAAGAGCCTGAGCGGCAATTCCGATTCGTCCGCCGTCCAGCGTATGCATGGCGATCGCGAAACCTTTACCCTTCTGTCCCAGAAGATTCTCCTTCGGAATCCGGCAATCCGTAAAGATCAGTTCGTATGTGGAGGAACCGCGGATACCCATCTTCTTCTCCTTCGTTCCGAATTCGAAGCCGGGCGTACCCTTCTCTACAATAAAGGCAGAGATCTCTTTCTGCTTTCTGCCGCGTTTCTCAATAATTCCGGTCACGGCGATCACAATATACACGTCGCCGACTTTCCCGTTGGTGATAAAACACTTGGAACCGTTTAAAACCCATTCGTCGCCGTCCAAAACAGCCTTGGTCTGCTGTCCCTGCGCGTCCGTGCCGGCGCCCGGCTCCGTCAGGGCAAAAGCACCCAGTTTCTTACCCTTGGCCAGATCCGGAATATATTTCTGCTTCTGCTCTTCCGTACCGTAAGTCATAATCGGGTCGATGCACAGAGAGGTATGGCCGGATACCACAACGGAGGTCGTCGCGCAGACTTTTGCCAGTTCCTCGATGCACATGGCATAGGTAAGAGCGTCGCAGCCCTGACCGCCGTATTCCTTCGGAACCGGAATCCCAAGGAAACCGTATTTCGCCATCTTCGCAACGGTAGCGGCAGGAAATTCCTCAGTCTCGTCTACTTCTTGTGCATAGGGCTTTACTTCTTTTTCGGCAAACTCTCTGAAAAGAGCTCTGGCCATTTCGTGTTTCTTATCCAATCCGAAATCCATTTTTCTAATCCTCCATCTGATTACTTGCTATAGTCGTAAAATCCCTTGCCGGTCTTCCTTCCCAACTGGCCGCCGCGAACCATCTTTCTCAACAGCGGATGAGGACGATATTTCGAATCGCCGGTTTCGGAATAAATTACTTCCATAACGGCCAGAACGATATCCAAACCGATCATATCACCCAGTTCCAACGGGCCCATCGGGTGATTCGCACCCAGTTTCATAGCCGTATCGATATCCGCGGCGGAAGCAATATTCTCCGCATAAAGGCCGACCGCCTCGTTAATCATCGGAACCAGAATACGGTTTACCACAAACCCTGCGTTCTCCTGCACCTGTACCGGAACCTTGCCGATCTCCTCCGAGATCTTCACAACTTTTTCCACCATCTCATCCGGCGTATTCAGGCCCGCAATTACTTCGACCAGCTTCATAACCGGAGCCGGATTGAAGAAATGCATACCGATCACCGGACGGTCCAGGCCGGCGCCGATCTCCGTGATCGACAGCGAGGACGTATTCGTGGCAAACATGCAGTCCGCTTTGCAGATATCCTGAAGTTCTTTGAACGTCTGCTTCTTCACATCCATCACTTCCAGAGCCGCTTCCACAACCAGATCGCACTCGCCGCAGATATCCTTCACACCGGTCGTGATCTTCGCCAGGATGGCATCCGCGTCTTCCTGAGTCATTTTGCCCTTGGCCACTCTCTTCTCAAAGCCCTTGGCAATCTTATTCTTGCCGTTCGCCGCAAACTGTTCGTTAATGTCACACAAACATACTTCATATCCTTCCGTCTGTGCAAATGCCTGAGCAATACCGGAACCCATGGTTCCCGCGCCAATTACGCCGACTTTCATTCCTTATTCCTCCTGATTGATCCCTCCCGCTTTTCGCGGGGATTCTAATGATAATATCCGTATGGCAGGCCGCATAAAATACGGCCTGCCTGAAATTCGCCTAGCAGTTCTTAAAACCGGTTACTTTTCTCTTCTCAACAAAAGCCGCCATGCCTTCTTTCTGGTCTTCCGTCTCGAAGCAGGATCCGAAGAGCTTCTCCTCGATTACGATCGCCTGATCCATATCGACCTGAAGTCCGTCGTTGATCGCCTTCTTGGACGCGCGCACCGCGATCGGAGCATTGCCCGCGATACGGGCGGCCATTTTCTCGGCCTGCGCCATCAACTCTTCCGCCGGATACACGGCGTTCACCAGACCAACCCGGTAAGCCTCGTCCGCCTTAATATTCTTGCCGGTATAAATCATCTCTTTCGCCTTGCCCATACCCACGATACGGGGAAGTCTCTGCGTGCCGGAAAAACCGGGCGTAATGCCAAGACCTACCTCGGGCTGACCAAATACGGCCGTATCCGCACACAGACGGATATCACAGCTCATCGCCAGCTCACAGCCGCCGCCCAGCGCATAGCCGTTGATTACCGCGATCACCGGAATCGGGAACGTCTCGATCTTACGGAAAATATCCACGCCCTTCTTGGCAAAAGCCTCGCCTTCCTCCCGGGTCAGATTGCTCATCTCGGCAATGTCCGCGCCGGCCACAAAGGACTTTTCGCCGGCTCCCGTTAAGAGAATACAGCGCACCGTCTCCTGATCCACACCGTCAAACGCAGCTTCCAGATCCGCCAGAACCGCGCTGTTCAACGCGTTCAAAGCCTTCGGGCGATCAATCGTAACGATGCCGATCGCACCTTTCTGCTCAAAAGTAACAAATCCCATGGCCGAGACCTCCTTAATCCTCTTTCTTAACGATAGCCGCAACGCCCATGCCGCCGCCTACGCACAGCGTAGCCAGGCCGAGCTTCGCGTCCGCTCTTCTCTGCATCTCATAAAGAAGCGTAACCAGGATACGGCAGCCGGAAGCGCCTACCGGATGTCCCAAAGCGATCGCACCGCCGTTCACGTTCAGCTTGGACAGATCAAAACCGAGGTCCTTACCAACCGCTACGGACTGGGAAGCAAACGCCTCGTTCGCCTCGTACAGATCGATATCGTCGATCGTAAGACCGGCCTTATCCAAAGCCTTTCTCGAAGCATAAATCGGACCTACGCCCATGATGGAAGGATCCACGCCCGCGGAAGCGCCCGTCACCCAGGTGGCCAGCGGCTTCACGCCCAGTTCCTTCGCCTTCTCTTCGCTCATGACAACGATAGCGGCCGCGCCGTCGTTGATCGAGGAAGCGTTGCCGGCCGTCACGACGCCGTCTTTTTTGAAAGCGGGTTTCAACTTGCCGAGGCTCTCCGCCGTCACGCCTTTTCTCGGACCTTCGTCCGTGTCAAACATAATCGTCTCTTTCTTCACTTTAACCGGAACCGGAACGATCTCATCTTTGAAGCGTCCCGCCTCAATCGCCTCAACGGCCTTTCTCTGGCTCTCCGCCGCAAACTCATCCAGCTCTTCCCTGGTCAGCTTCCACTGCTCGGCTACGTTCTCGGCCGTAATGCCCATATGATAATGATTAAAGGAATCCTCCAGGCCGTCGTGAATCATACTGTCCACCACCGCGCCGTCGTTCATACGGTATCCGAAACGGGCATTCAGGAGCAGATACGGAGCTCCGGACATATTCTCGGCGCCGCCCGCTACCACGATATCGGCTTCCCCGTGAGCTACCATCATGGCGGCCATATTGACGGATTTCAAACCGGAACCGCACAGATTGTTGATCGTCATGGCCGGTACTTCCACCGGAATCCCTGCCTTCACGGCGCACTGACGGGCCATGCTCTGGCCAAGACCGCCCTGTAAAACGCACCCGAACAGAACTTCATCCACCTGATCCGGCTGAATCCCGGCACGCTTCATGGCTTCCTTCATAACAATCGTCCCCGTCTCTACCGGGGAAATCCCGCTCAAAGTTCCGCCCATCTTACCGATGGCAGTACGGCAGGCGCCTGCCAACACTACTTTTCTCATAGCAATTCCTCCTGTTATCCTATTTCCTTTTTTGATCCGGCCGCCCTCCTGACGCACCGTTCATCCGCACTGCAGAACCTTCCTGCGGCCGAAACGCGCGGCGCCGGGAACCCGGATTGATAATTTTGTAACTATCACAAATAAGGATATCACACCTCATGAATTTCTGCAATATGTATTTTCAAATTCATATAATTTTTATACTTTGTGAAACGCCAGATGGCGATACGGGGTACCCGGAGGGCGACCGGCCGCCGCTTTCGGAGCCCGGCGGGGACCCGTCATCCCGCGCCCGTTCCGGAAACATCGTTCAAACCGCTCCCAATTCCCTTTTTTTCACGTAGCGATACCGTCACTTGACAAGAGCACACACGCCCTGAACCGTGCGGATGGCCCGATCTTCTGCGTTATCTTCGATCGGCGTACGTCCAGTACGCCTCACTCATCTGCCTGGAAGATCGGGCCATCGGCATCGGTCAGGGTCGGAGAGTCGAAAAGAAATAAAATTCAGTCCCTGCCAGGCACTTGAGCGACGCGTACCGGACGTACGCGAAGTGAAAGTAACGCAGCAGGGGCTGAATTTTATCCTTTTTCGACCGTGTGTGTCCTTGTCAAGCGACGGTACCCGACCATATACAGAAAAGCCGTCAGAATCCAGGCCGGAGGCATACTGTAATAAATACTGCGAAAACCGATCTCGGTTCCCGCCATCCAGTAAGCCAAACCGATCCGGGTTCCCAGATTAACGATGCTGGCAAAAGCGGGCAGACGCACCTGCCCGACCCCCTGCATCAATCCGGAAGCCGCGTTGTGAAAACCCATTACAAACAAAAATACCGCCATCAGATCCAACTGTTCCCGCGCGCGGAGCATGGCATCGCCGCTTAAATTAAACAACCTCAAAACCGGCGTCTTCGTCAGATACAACAAAGTCCCAAGGAAAACGCCAAAAAACAGGACCAGCCAGAGCGACGAACGAAACCCCGAACGCACGCGGTCGATCCGTCCCGCCCCCATGTTCTGACCGGTAAAAGCCGAAACCGCGCCGCCAAAACAAGTCATGGGAATCCAGGCAATATCCTCCGCCTTGCTCACCGCCGCGAACCCCTCGATACTGGCCGAACCGAAGGAATTGACCAGCCGCTGCAAAAACAGAAACCCCAGGCAGGCCACGGAACTTTGCAGCATGATCGGCAGGCTCATTCTCAGATTCTGAAAAACTTCATTCCGGTCAAAGCGCAGATCCCCTCGAGTCAACCTTAAGTTTCCGTATTTCTTCCACATATAAAAGAAGGAAGCCGCCGCCGAACCCGCCTGCGCCAGAATCGTGGCCCAGGCCGCTCCGGCCACTCCCATCCGAAACACCACTACGAAAAGCAGATCCAACCCGGTATTCAATAACGCCGCCACGGCCAAAAACAAAAGAGAACTTTTTGAATCGCCGTGGGCGCGCAGAATCCCGTAAATCACATTATACAAAAGCTGAGGCACGATCCCCAGACAATAAACGGAAAAATATGTATAACTCATGTCCCGCATCTCGGCCGGCGCATTCATAAATCCCCACAATACCGGTTTTGCCAGACACAGATACAAAACCGTCCAGACCGCTCCGAAAAGGGTATACAGCAGAAGAGCCGTGCGCGCCCCGTCGCGCAGGCGTTTTTTCTCCCCGGCCCCGTAAAAATGAGCCAGCACAATGCTGGTTCCCATTCCGGCCCCGGAATTGATCCCGTTTAACAGCCAGATCAACGGCCCCGGTATTCCAACCGCTCCCAACGCGTCGGATCCGATAAAATTTCCGATAATCACACTGTCCACCGCCGCGTACAGAAACTGTAAAACACCCGCGCCCATCATCGGCAACATAAAAAGAAGGATGAGCTTCCATTCCTTCCCCTCCGTCATATTCGTCTCCATAACATCCCCCTATACGTATCATACCGTCGCCGGACAAACAACTTACTTTGTAACAAAGAAAAACCCCCACATTCCTGTGGAGGTTAAAACTGGGCTACAAGGATTCGAACCTTGAAATGACGGAGTCAGAGTCCGTTGCCTTACCATTTGGCGATAGCCCACCGTCAGCGACAAGAAACATTATATCTCATGTCGTTTTATTTTGCAAGAGGTTTTTTTCATTTTTTTGTTTTTTTATTCGCCGTCCGCAATCTCGGCGGACAAACCGATCATTCGTACTCCACCGAAATCAGCGTCAGCCCTTTCGCAGGCGCCATAAACCCGGCCAGACTCCGGTCTTTTTTTGCAAGAGCTTCCGCCACGCTCTCCGGCGTCCGAAGCCCTGCGCCGACTTCCAGCAAAGTTCCCGTCAGAATCCGAACCATATTCTGAAGAAAACCGCTCCCGGTAAAGCGAAAGTGCAAAATCGTTCCGTCCGACGTAACTTCCGCCCGCTCAATTCGCCGCACCGACGATTTCTTAAAATTCCGGTTTCCGCAAAAAGCAAGGAAATCATGTTCGCCCACCAGATATACCGCCGCCGCCCGCATGTTTCCCACATCAAAGCCCGAGAGCTTGTCCGGCGTCCAGATATACTTCCGGTCAAACACCGGTTTCTCCGCCCCGACATAAACCCGGTACTCATACGTTTTCCGAATCGCGCCGAAACGACTGTGGAAACGCATCGGCACCTCTTCAGCGGACAAAACGCCAATATCCTCCGGAAGATACCGGTTCAGATAATCTTTGATCCGGGCCGGCGTCTCTTCCCCTTCATAGTAAAAATTCGCCGTCTGGGCCCGCGCGTGCACGCCGGCATCCGTCCGGCCGGAGCCCACCAGTTCCACCGGTTTTCCGCCCATCCGCTCAAGCACCTGCTCGATCCTGCCCTGTATGGTATTGCAGACGCCGTCGTGCTTCTGCCAACCGTGATACCGGCTCCCGTCATACTGAAGAATCAGTCGAATGTTCCGCGCCATATCCCGCTCCTCTTATAAAATCAGCCCCGGCGCCACATAAAACAGCACGGTCATAATAATCATAGCCAGAACGATTCCCAGGAGAATCGCCGGAAGCGCCTTCCGAAACCGGATGCCCAGAAGCGCCGCCACCAAAGAGCCGGTCCAGGCCCCCGTCCCCGGAAGCGGAATCCCCACAAAAAGGACCAAGCCCCAAAACTCATATTTTTCGATCTTCTCGCTCTTTGACATCGCTTTTGTCTCCAGCTTTTCCACCAGAGGCTTAAAAAACCTCGTTCGCTTCAGCCAGCCGAAGATCGGCGTGATAAAAAGCAGAATAAACGGAACCGGAATAATATTCCCCAGGCCGCAGAAAAACACCGCCCGCCACATCTCAATTCCCAGCAAAGAGGCGACAATAATGCCGCCTCTCAATTCCAGAATCGGCACCATGGAGACAATGAACACCAGCATCTCCTTCGAAACCGCTCCGGATAAATTGGTCATAAACCATTCAATCAATGAATTCACAACGTTCTCCTGTTACCCTTTATACTCTTCCAGCCAATCCATGGTATACTGCAAATACAGCATCATACCGTTGAAGATCCCTTCCTCATCCATCTTAAACTTGCAGTGATGGTGCGCCCAGTCCGCGTCAATCTCAGGATTCCCCACACCTACCAGCGCCATGCAGCCTTTCTCGGGAGCCGCGTTGATATAAACCGAGAAATCTTCCGCCACCGTCAGAGGCGCAAACGTGCAAACCGCGTCCTCGCCCAAAATCTTCGCAACGGACTTCGCCGCGCGCTCGGAGCAAACCGGATCGTTGATGACCGGAGCCACTTCGTCCCGGTAAGTCAGAGTCGCCTTCGCGTTGAAGGTCTCGGCCGTCGTCTCGGCGATCCGACGGATCCTCTCCTCAAATTTCTCGCGCACGCCCATCTGATAAGTTCTCGTCGTACCGCTTATAACGGCCTCCTCGGCAATAATATTGTTCTGAGTGCCGGCCCTTACACAACCGAGCGTCACCACCGCGTTGTCCAGCGGGCTGACCTCGCGGCTCACGATCGTCTGCAGATTCATAACGATTGCGGAGGATGCTACCACCGCGTCGATTCCCTCGTGGGGCATCGCACCGTGACTGGCCTTACCTTTGACATGAATATCGAAGAAACCGCAGGAAGACAGTCTCGGCCCCGCATCCACAGAAATCTTGCCTACCGGAATCCCGGACCAGAGATGTTCGCCGAAACACCCGTCCACGCCGTCCATGACATGATTCTCCATCATCCAGATACCGCCCTTGCCGATCTCTTCCGCCGGCTGGAACAGGCATTTCACCGTGCCGCATATATCTTCCTTTATCGTAAGCATCGCCTTAATGGAAGCCAGCATCATCGCCATATGACCGTCATGGCCGCAGGCATGCATCACACCCTCATTCTCCGATTTAAAATCCACGCTGGATTCTTCGGTCACTTTCAACGCGTCCATATCGCAGCGAAGCAGAATCGTCTTGCCGGGTTTTCCACCCCGGATGGTAACGAGGATACCCGTCGTATCGCCGACGGGAATATACTCCGCGCCCATCGAATCCAGCTCCCTCTTAATCCTCTTGCTCGTCTCATACTCTTCCCCGCTCAACTCCGGAAAACGGTGCAGCTCGCGACGTATATCCAACAGATATTCCCGGACCGACTCCGCCAATGCTTTTACATCCATTCCAATGCCCTCCATTCACTAAAATATTTGAGTTAGTGCTATTGTATACCATTTCAAATAATAAATAAAGCACTTTTTCTTTTTCTTCTCCGAAAGATATTCGCCCAATTCCTTCCGCCAAGCCGTTAAATAAAAACCTTTCCGTATATTTCCTCTTTTTCCTTGAAAAACCCCTTTCATATGATATAATAAAGGTACATTTTAACAGTAAAGGAGTTGGTTTTATGCGTTATATCATTACCGGAAAGAACATCGAAGTTACCGACGCCCTGAAAACTGCCGTACAGGAAAAACTCGGAAAACTGGAGCGCTATTTCAATCAGGACACCGAAGTCCAGGTAACGCTGAGCGTTGAGAAAGAGCGTCAGAAGATCGAGGTGACTATCCCTGTAAAAGGCTCGATCATCCGCTCCGAACAGGAAAGTTCCGACATGTATGTATCCATTGACCTGGTAGAAGAGATCATCGAACGCCAGTTGAAACGCTATAAAGCAAAATTGATGGACAAGTACCAGAGCGGAGGAGATTTTTCCGAGCTTTTCTTAAAAGAGGAGGATCCGGAGGACAACGCCATCAAGATCCTGAAGACCAAACGATTCGCCGTCAAACCCATGGACCCGGAAGAGGCATGCCTCCAGATGGAGCTTCTCGGACACAATTTTTATGTATTTTTCAATTCGATAACCGAAGAAGTCAACGTCGTTTATAAAAGAAAAGGGAATACCTACGGCCTGATTGAACCGACTTTTGAATAAACAAGAAAGGACTGCCAGAACCAATGATACGTTTTAACTGCGATTACTCGGAAGGCGCCCACCCCAGAATCCTGGAACGCCTCATCGAGACGAACATGATCCAGAACCCCGGTTACGGGGAAGACCTCTACTGTGAAAAAGCGGCCGGCTATATCCGGAAGGAATGCCGGCTCCCCGAAGCGGACGTCCATTTTTTGGTGGGCGGCACTCAGGTCAATCTGGTAGTTCTGGCCGCGGCGCTCCGCCCCCATCAGGGAGTCGTCTGCGCCGACAGCGGCCACATCAACGTCCATGAGAGCGGAGCGATCGAAGCTACCGGGCACAAAGTCCTGGCGCTTGCGAACACCGACGGCAAAATCACAGCCGCCCAGGTACGAGCCTGCTATGACGCACATTACAATGACGAGACGCATGAACATATGGTTCAGCCGGCTCTGGTATATCTCTCGCAGCCCACAGAATCCGGTTCTCTCTACACGCTGGCGGAGATGGACGCCATTCATCAGGTATGTCTGGACACCGGCCTTCTCCTCTATGTGGACGGGGCCCGGATGGGATACGGCTTGATGGCGGAGAACAACGATCTGGATTTGCCGGCGCTGGGCCGCATGTGCGACGCCTTCTATATCGGAGGTACAAAGGTCGGCGCGCTCTTCGGCGAAGCCCTGGTTCTGAATAACCCCGCCCTGCAGAAAGATTTCCGTTATATCCTGAAGCAAAGGGTCGGGCGGCTCGCGAAGGGATGGCTTCTGGGAATCCAGTTTACCGCTTTATTCGAAGACGGGCTTTATTACAAACTTGGCAGACACGCCGACGAGATGGCCTATCGAATCCGGGACGGCCTGCTGAAAAAAGGATATTCGTTCTTCAGCAATTCTTCCACCAACCAGCAATTCCCCATCATGCCGAACTCCGATTTGGAAAAGCTGGCGGAAAAATACGCGTACTCCGTCTGGGCGCCGATCGACGAATCCCATACGGCCGTGCGTTTCTGCACCAGTTGGGCCACAAAGGAAGAAGACGTAGATGCTTTCCTGAAAGACCTGGAAGCACTGTAAATCTGTTTTTTATACAGCGGACAAAAGGATCATCCCTGTCCGCTGTATTTTTTATGCGCCGCCGCCGAAAAGAACTCCGACAACGGACTTTTCGGCAATAAAAAGGACCCGCCTTCCGGCAGGTCCCCTCCGTTTTTCTTCTTATCCTAATACATTTCTCGCACAGGCAAATCCGCTGCCCGATACGTTCGAAACAATAACGCCTACGCCATAGGTGGAAGCATGCACATACTGTCCGCCGCCGATATAGATACCTACATGGCCGTTTTTCCAGAGAATATCGCCAGGCTGCGCCTCCGATAAACTGCGGTAACTGCCGGCAGAACCCTGAGAACCGGAATAATGGGACAGAGATACGCCTGCCTGTGCATATGCACTCTTCACGAGGCCGGAGCAGTCGAAAGCGTTCGGGCCTTCCGCACCCCATACATAAGCGCAGCCTACTTTACTCATGGCATAATTCACAACCGCCTGTCTTGCCGCAGAGGCATTGCCCACGTTAGCCGTCGGAGCCGAAGCCGGCGGATTGCTGGCTGCCCCCGAAGAACCTCCGGAACTCTGAGGCCGCGACTGCTGCTGAGCCGCCTGCTGTCTTGCGGCCGCCTGCTGCTGACGGGCCAATTCCGCCTGACGGGCTTCCTCCGCTTCCCGTTCCAGACGCTGCTGCTCCTCGATCATAGCCTGCTCTTCCTCCAGGGAGATCGCTTCGTCGCACTCAATATAAATCTCTACATATTCTCCGTGTACATAGCCTTCGGTCCCGCCTTCCGTGCGGACTTTGATAAACTCGTCGCCCACCTCAAGCACCGTAGCCTTCTCGCCTTCATACAGCATCGTCAAAACGTCGCTGCGCAGACTGGACTCCGAACGGACGCGAAGCCCGCCTTCCGTAGCGCGAACATACATGTTGCTGTTCGCCTTCGCATATTCCTCCGCCTCAAAACCGGTAACAAAAAACTCCGCTTTCATATAACCGGTAACCGAACCGGACTTGATGTGATACCACGTTCCGTCTTCCTTCTCCACGGTATCCAAAATCGTCGCCGCACACTGGTCATAAATCTTCCCCAAGATCTCGGCCTCCGTGCTGGCTTCCGCGCGAATATTCACATAATCCGTCACTTTGGAAATCGCCAGATTCTCATATAAGGAAACCGGCTCGTCCTCCGTTTCTTTTGCCAGAGCGCCGATCCCGCTCTTCATTGCGTTGTCGGTCGAAGGAGCCGTACCGCCTCCGTTGCCCGAATCCGTCTTCGTGATCGCGTTCACGCCGGCTGCCGAAGTCGTCGGCGTCTCCGTTTTCGAGGAGGAATTCCCCTTCGTCTCCCCTGACGCTCCGCTCTCCTTATTCTCATTATTCATATATCCGCTCAACACGGCTGAAATACCGGCCGACCCCGTATCCGCCGTGCCGATCTCCGCCGCCAGAGAAACAAACGCGCTCTGACTTAAAAGACATACGGTGAGGCCCAGACATCCGGCTGCTGTTGCTAATTTCCTGTTTTTCATACTTCCTCCTGAGTTATTAACATTTGTTCGCAAATATTACAGAATTGTTACGACTCATGACCTAATTATAACAAGGCTTTCCGGGCTTGTCAATGAGAAATCCGCATTCTTTTTGTATCTTTTTTCCATCAATTTTCCCCGCCTCCGCCTGACAGGGACACGTAGTCAGAGAAGGAGCCCAGGCCGGCAATCCGGCCCAGGCCCTTTAAAATCAGCCTTCCGTCCCGTCAATTCAACAAAGACACATATGCGCAGGGCGTGCGATAGTTCATGTTGGAGATCATAATTCCATGGGTCGGACTGGATGCGTGAATCACCTGTCCGCCGCCGATATACATGGCTACATGATTGATCGTCCCTCCGCTGGCGTAAAACACCAGATCCCCCGGCTGCAACTGATCCGCCGAGATCCGGACCCCGCAGTTCGCCTGAGAGCCGGAATAATGAGGAAGTGAAATTCCGGCGATATCCCGGTAAACGGCCAGCACATAACCGGAACAATCCGCTCCGTCCGTCAGGCTGACGCCTCCCCACACATAGGGATTCCCCAGAAACTGCTTCGCATAAGCCACCAGAGCTTCCCGGACCGTTCCCGTCCCCGGGTTGTACTCGTAATCGCTTCCCGGCGCGGAAGTCGGAGCCTGCGTAGGCGCGGCCGTCGGAGCCTGGGTCTGGACCGGAGCCTCCGTCGGTGCGGATGTCTGGACCGGCGCTTCCGTCGTCTGCTGCCGTTCTTCCTCCAGACGGCGTCTGGCTTCCTCCGCTTCCTGCTCCCTCCTGGCCTGCTCTTCCAGCATGGCCCGCTCCTCCTCGACGGAAACCGCCTGAGCAAAATCCACCCGCAGATCTACATAATCCCGGCTGACATAACCCAACGTATCCCCGTCCAGATTGATCTTGACAAACTCTTTCCCTTCTTCATTTATAATGCCTTCCTCCTGGACCACATACTCCTCGCCCAAAGCCAGCATGGTAATAACCCCGGCGGAAGTGCTCGGCTGCTCCCGCAGACGCAGCGCCCCGGTATTCGTCTTCGCGATTACCGTCCCTACCTGGCGGGCAATCGCCTCCGCCTCCTCGCCGGTCACAAAATAATTCGCTTTTATGTAGCCGCTGACGGAACCGGAACGGATATAGTACCACTTTCCGTCCTCGCCGTCCACCGTGTCCAGAATCGTCGCCGCACAGTTATTATAAATCTTACCCAGCACATTCCCGCCCGTGTTCGCCTGATCGCGAATATTCACGTATGCGTCCACCCGGGCAATCGCCACGCTCGCGTAAGCGGAAGCCGTAGTCGGAGGTTCCGTCTCAGGCTCCGTCGCCGTCTGCTCCGGAACCGTCTCGGGCTCCGTCTGCACTTCCTCCGCTTTCCGGAACCACATGCCGGAACGCAAAAGCTCCGCCAGCTCCCCTTCCGGATCGATCCGGCTCGCCGCGTAATGATTCAGCGGAATCGAAATACCTCCCAAGGCCGGCTCGACTTCTTCTTTTCCCGGCTCCACGGCATCCGCATAAGCCACGCCCGCAGAAAACAGGCCGTTTCCGGCCGTCAGACTCAATGCCAATCCGCACCCCAAAAGGGCTGCCGATACATTCTTCTTCATATGTGCCACCTCCTTAAGCGGTAAAACAACAAAAGGCTTCCCGAAAACCGCCGCGATTCAGCATATGTAGCCTCGCCGGGCGGCGTGTATTTCCAGTATAACAAAATCCTTCGAAGCCTGTCAATTTAACTCCGAAGGATTTCCGCAATATTTATATTTCCGATACATTCCATGTATTCAGATAATTTTCCACCGCCGCCACCGCCGCGGCCCCGTCTGCGGCCGCCGTCAGGATCTGGCGAAATTCCTTCGTCCGAACGTCCCCGGCCGCGAAAACGCCGGCAACCGAAGTTTTCGTATCCTCACCGGCACAGATATAGCCCCCTTTATCCTGTCTTAACTTCCCTCTCGCCAATTCACTGTTCGGCTGTATCCCCACCGCGATAAACACGCCGTCCACGGGAAGTTCCTTTTGTTCCCCGGTCTGAACCTGACGCAGGCGAAGCCCTTCCGCTTTCTGCGTCCCCAGGATCTCCTCCGCCACCGTATTCCAGAGAATTTCCACATTCGGGCAGGCGGACAACCGCTCCTGCAGGATTCTGGCTCCTCGAAACGCATCCCTTCTGTGAATCACGGTAACCTTCCTGCTGCTCTTCGCCAGAAGGATCGCATCCTCCAAGGCCACATCCCCGCCGCCTATCACGGCGACTTCCTTATCCTTAAAAAAAGCCCCGTCGCATGTGGCGCAGTAACTGACGCCCCGGCCGGTCAGCGCCTCCTCTCCCGGCACAAGAAGCTTCCGGTGCTCCGCTCCGCTGGCCAAAACAATCGTCCGGGTTTCATAAGTCTGTTTCCTGCCTATCACTTTCTTTACCGGGCCTTCCACCTGAAGCTCCGTGACGGTATCTTCCGCAAATTCCGCGCCCAGTTTATCCGCGTGTTCCCGCATGGCGTCCCCCAGATCGAATCCGTTGATCCCGGGCAGTCCCGGATAATTGTCCACCTCATACGTATTCAGCATCTGGCCGCCGCTGGCCGGCGCCTGTTCGATCACCAGACTGTTCAACACGGCCCTTTTCGCGTAAATCGCCGCCGCCAACCCGGCGGGCCCGGAACCGATAATAATCGTATCGTACATCTCATCGCCTCTTTTTTTCTGTTAGTATGCCGGGTTTTGCGGTTTTTATCCCCCGTCCATTCCGGCCGGTTTGAGCCGCCGCGCGATTTTGCGGCCGCTCTCACGAAACCCGTTTACAGGCCCCTCTTAAGTCCAGCCTCCGTCTATCGTGAGAATCTCCCCGGTCACGTAAGAAGGCGCTTCCGCCAGAAAATAAAACGCCTCCGCAACTTCCTCCGGCCTTCCCAAACGTCCCGCGGCGATCTCCTCCTTCAACCGGTCGTACCCTTCCTGTCCGATGCCGGCTTCCGACACCATCTCCGTATCGATGGCGCCGGGGGCCACCGCGTTCACCTGGATATTGCTGGGCGCCAGTTCTTTGGACAGGGCCCGCACAAAAGCATTTACCGCCCCCTTCGACGCCGAATAAGCAACCTCGCAGGCGCCTCCCACGGAACCGAACACCGAGGAAGTCGCCAGGATCTTCCCGCCTCCCTTACGCAGCATTCCGGGAATGGCAAGGCGGCTCAGCGCAAACAAAGGCGTCACATTCGTATCCAGAATCCGATGCCACTCGGCCGGATCCATATCCTGCAAAAGACCGGCCATTGAGATTCCGGCGTTGCTGACCAGCACATCCACCGAAAACCCGGCCGCTTCCACCGCTTCCCATAAAAGACCCGGCCCCTCCGGTCTGCTCAAATCCGCCCGAATCGCCAGGCAGTCCCGCCCCAGCGCCCGGATCTCATCCCTCACCCGAAAAAGCCTGTCTTCCTTTTCTCTGCAGTTTATGATCACAGAATATCCTTCCCTGGCAAATTTCAAAGCGACCGCCCGCCCGATCCCCCGGGAGGCCCCCGTCACCAGCACCGTTTTTCCCGCCATATCCGAGTCCTCATTTCCTTTTCGAATGTTCTCCCTGCAGTATAACAGAACCCGGTGCGTTTGTCACGGGTAAAGCATTTCAGAAAAGGTTGGACGAAATTTATTTCTATGTTAAAATAAAAGAAACACGCGATATCAAAAAGGGAGGTTTTTATGAACGACAAGACCGTAGTATTAAATGCTGCCCGTATGAATTATGACGGAAAACTGGATTTTTCCGTCCTCGCTTCCGAAGTCAAGGTCTACGACGTAACGGAACCGGATCAGATCCTGGAAAGGATCCAGGGCTATGACATTATCGTGACAAAAGAAATGCCGGTAAGCGGCGATCGGATCCGTCAATTCCCGGATACCGTAAAACTGATCTGCGAAGCGGGGACCGGTTACAACAATCTTGATCTGGATGCCTGCCGGGAAAAAGGAATCCTGGTATGCAATATCCCGGCGTACAGCACGCAGCGGGTTGCCCACACGGCGATCATGCTCCTCTTAAATCTGAGCTCCTCCATGCAAAAACAGCTTGCCATGCTGGCAAAAGGAAACCGCGACAATTTCACCCGCTGCCTGCAGGTAGACCACGTGGAAGTAAACGGCAAGACGCTCGGCCTTGTGGGAGCCGGCAACATCGGACGGGAAGTCATGCGCATCGCCCGGGCCCTGGATATGAATATCCTGGTCTACACGAGAACTCCCCGGCCTGACGAGGACGGCGTCCGCTACGCCGGCCTGGAAGAAGTATTGAAAAACAGCGATTATATCTCTCTCCACTGTCCGCTGACCCCCGAAACCCGGCATCTGATCAACCGGCAGACGCTGTCCCTCATGAAGTCTTCCGCTTTCCTGATCAACACCGCGAGAGGCGCGCTGATCGACGAGCCGGCCCTGATCGAGGCGCTTCGGGCCGGAACCATCGCCGGAGCCGCCCTGGATGTCCAGGAAACGGAACCGCCGGTCGAAGACAATCCGCTCTATACGATGGAAAACGTAATCCTGACGCCTCACATGGGCTGGAAAGGACTGGAGACTCGCGAACGCCTGGTATCCATCCTGGCCGACAATATCCGGGCCTACGCCGCCGGATCACCGATCCATGTGGTATCCGGACGGTAAAAACGGGAAATCATCTCCCAAAGCAGGGCTCCCTCCCCCATCCCGAACGGAACCGGGGAGAGAGCCCGTTTTGTCTTTCCTCATACACTCCCGCACGCCGCTCCCCTTCTTTCCCGGATCAGCGCCCGCACTTCCTCCGGTTCCGGCATCACTTTCAAAGCGCCTTTTTTTGTCGTGACAAGCGCGGCGGCGGCATTGGCAAACTCCAGCATTTCATACAGCGTCCGGCCGTTCAGGCCGTCCCAGCCGTTTTCCAGAACCGCATTCAGCACACAGGCCATAAACGTATCCCCGGCCCCCGTCGTCTCAATCGTATCTTCTCTGAGAAACGGATCGCAGGCCGCCTTTTGTTCCTTATAATAAACCAGACTTCCCCTCTTCCCCATCGTCGCACAGACAAGCGGCGTGTGAAACTCCTCGCGGATTCTGGCAACCCCCTCCTCAATATCGGAAACGCCGGTAAAAAACGCGATCTCGTCATCGGATATTTTCAGAATATCGCACTGACGAATCCCGTAGGCGATCTTTTCCCTCGCCGTCTCCGGATCCCTCCACAAAGGCGGGCGCAAATTGGGATCAAAAGAAATCCACAGCCCGGCCTCCTTCGCGGCCTCCACGGCTTTCTTCGTCGCGGCCTCGACCTTTACGTCCGTCATGGACAAGCTGCCAAAATGAAACACGCGCGCCTCCCCGACAAAAGAAGCGTCCACCTCCTCCGGACGAAGCATCATATCGGCTCCCGGATTCCGATAAAAGGAAAACTCACGGTCCCCGTCCAAAGCCGTATGGACAAAAGCCAGCGTCGTCGGAATCTTTTTATCCATGAGAAGATGACTGACATCAATTCCCTGTTCCGCCACGACGCTCCTAAGCATTCTTCCAAAGGAATCTTCCCCGACTTTCCCGATAAAAGCCGTCCGCCTCCCCAGTTTCTGCAGCATGGACAAAACATTGCAGGGTGCGCCTCCCGGGTTCGCTTCAAACAGAGGATTCCCCTGCAAACTGACCCCGTTCGCGGTAAAATCCACCAGAAGCTCTCCCAACGCTATCACTTCATATTTTTTCATTTAAAAACCTTCCCCTTTAATAACTGCGCAGCTCTTCTTCCGAATCGTCGGGCGTCACGTTCCGAATCTGCACATAATAGCCCGCCTTCTCGTTCACCGGCACATATACCCGGTCGCCGGCCCGGTGCCCTAAAAGCGCCTTCCCCAACGGCGAAACGTTGCTGATTCTGCCTTTTAAAGAATTTTCGCGCACGGTCGTCACGATCTTCATCGTCTCCGTCTCGTCGTCCTCCTCAAAATACAGCTCGACCTTTTTGTTTAGTCCCGCTTCATCCTCCTTCGCATGGTCGTCGATGATCCTCGCCGTCCGAATCATCTTCTCCAAATAACGGATCCGACTTTCGTTCTGATTCTTCTCCCGCTTCGCCGCCTTATACTCAAAATTCTCGCTCAGGTCGCCGTGCGCACGGGCTTCCTTCACCGATTCCAGCAGCTCTTTGCGAACGACCGCTTTGCGGTGTTCGATCTCCTCTTCCATCTTCCGGATATCCTCCCGGGTCAGCGAATCGTACATACGCTCTCATCTCCTCCTTCCGCCCTGGCCGGCTTGTCCGGCGCATCCGCCCTTCCCATCCGTTTCCCCAATCGCCGCCGCCTTCATATAATGATAAGGAAACGAACAAAGAAAGGATTTATTCCTATGCATTATCCGATTATAGCCGGCGCCCTGTCCCTGGGGCTTCTGCTCGGCTCTTTCTCCCCGCCTCTGACTTCCGCCCGGGTCTCCCCCGGCATGGACGTCAGCGAATGGCAGGGAGACATTGATTTTGAAGCCGTCCGACGGGCCGGTATTGAAACCGTTTATATCCGGGCCGGGGAAGGCAGCAATTCCGTCGACCGCAACTTTGAACGCAACTATGAAAAAGCTTCGGCCGCCGGGTTAAATATCGGCTTCTACCACTATGTAACGGCCGCCACACCCGAGGAAGCGATTCAACAGGCCGATTTTTTCTATTCCCTGATAGAGGGGAAATCTTTCAACTGCTATCCGGCTATGGATTTTGAAAGCTTTCCCGGTCTGAACAAGGAAGAAATCAACGCCGTCGCCTCCGCCTATCTGAAAACTCTGGCGGACCGGCTGGGCAGCACGCCCGTCATTTACAGCAATACCTACAACGCAGCCAACACCTGGGATCCCGGTCTGGCTTCCTATCCCTTATGGGTCGCGGAATACGGCGTAACCCAGCCGGAAAATCTGGGGCCCTGGGAAAACTGGGTCGGCTTCCAATATTCCGACACCGGACAGATCTCCGGTATCCGGGGCAACGTAGACCTGGACTACTTCCAGGACGGTATTTTTATGCGCTCGGAAGGAAACGATCCCGGAACCGGCGACGATGCCGACTCTGAAACCGGCGTCGATCCCGACGTCTCCTATACGGTCAAAGCCGGCGATACCCTCTGGGGCATTGCCCGGCAATATCACACTACGGTGGCGGAACTGGCCGCTCTGAACCGGCTGGCCAATCCCGCTTTTATCTATCCCGGGCAGGTACTGCAGATCTCTTCCGGAGCCACCTCCTACACGGTAAAATCCGGAGATACGCTTTTCGGGTTGGCCAAACGCTTCGGGATCCCGGTAAACAAACTGATACAGGCCAACCATATTTCCAATCCCAATCGGATTTACCCGGGGCAAACGCTCCTGATTCCGAAAAACGCGAGTATCGTCCGTTACCGAATCAAACCGGGAAATACGCTCTCCGGTCTGGCCGTCCGCTTCGGCACCAGCGTAGCCGCGCTGATGGAAGCCAACGGAATCACCGACCCGAATCTTATTTATGCCGGCGAAACTTTACGTATTCCATAAGAATTCGACCGGCCGGCTCTCTCACGGGCCGGCCGGTCTTTTTCGTTTCTAATCTCTTACTTTAATATGAACCTCCCGAAGCTGCTGCTCCGTCACTTCGCCCGGCGCTTTGCACATCAGGTCCTGCGCATTCCCGTTCATCGGGAACGCGATCACCTCCCGGATATTCTCCTCGCCGCGCAAAAGCATGAGAATCCGGTCGACGCCGGGCGCCATTCCCGCATGCGGCGGCGCTCCGAACTGAAACGCCTGATAAAGCGCGCCGAATTTTTTCTCAAGATCTTCTTTTGTATAACCGGCAATCTCAAAAGCCTTCTCCATAATGTTCATATCATGATTACGGACCGCGCCGGAAGAGAGTTCAACGCCGTTGCACACGATATCATACTGATAGGCCAGCACATCCAGCGGATCCTTCGTCTCCAGCGCTTCCAGACCGCCCTGCGGCATGGAAAACGGATTATGGGTAAAGCCGATCTTCTTCTCTTCCTTATCATACTCAAACATCGGAAAATCATTGACAAAACAGAATCGATACGCCTTCTTTTCACAAAGATCCAGCCGATTCCCCAGTTCCGTCCGAATCTGCCCGGCCAAAACCGCCGCGCGCTCTTCCTTGTCCGCGATAAAAAACAGCGTGTCTCCCGGCTCCAGTTTCGCCAGGCCGGCCAGCTCTGTTTTCAACTCCGCCGGGATAAACTTATCGATCGGCCCTTTATAGGACATATCCTCCCCGACTTCAATATATCCGAGTCCCTTCATCCCGATTGACTCGGCAAATTTCAGCATCTTCTCATGAAACCCTTTGGACATATCCGCGTGTACCCGGATTGCCCGCACCGTCCGGCCCACAAACGGCTTAAACGTACATTTCTGGAAGAAATCCGTCAGATCCTGTATCCGCAAAGGATTCCTCAGATCCGGCTTATCCGTACCGAATTCCCGCATGGCCGTCTTATAATCGATAACCGGATAAGGGCCTTCCGTCACTTCATACCCCTCCGGCGCGAACTTCTTAAAAGCCGCGGTCAGCACTTCCTCGCCCACCCGGAACACTTCCTCCTGCGTGGCAAAGGCCATCTCAAAATCCAACTGATAAAATTCGCCCGGCGAACGGTCCGCCCTGGCGTCCTCATCCCGGAAACACGGCGCGATCTGGAAATACCGGTCAAAGCCGGAAACCATCAAAAGCTGCTTATACTGCTGAGGCGCCTGCGGAAGCGCGTAAAACTTCCCCTTAAACTTCCTGGACGGCACAATGTAGTCCCTGGCGCCCTCCGGGGAAGACGCGCACAGAATCGGCGTCTGAATCTCCAGAAATCCCATCTCCGTCATTTTCTGTCTCAAAAATGCGATCACCCGGGAACGGAACACGATATTATCCTTGACCTTCTTATTCCTGAGATCCAGATAGCGGTACTTCAAACGGATATCCTCCCGGATCTCCTTCGAGGTCGCGACCTCAAACGGGAGCGTCTGGGAAACCTTGCCCAGGATCCGAACTTCTTTTGCCTCCAGCTCAATGGTTCCGCTGGGGATCTTCGGATTGTAAGTGTCCTCGCTGCGGTGTTCCACCACGCCTTCCAGAGAAAGACAGTCCTCCTTGCTGATTCCGTTTAAAAGACCGGTATCCCGCATAACGACCTGCAAAACTCCGTACATATCCCGCAGATCCAGGAACGAAACCCCGCCGTGATCACGGATATTCTCCACCCATCCGGCGACCTTCAAGGTCTTCCCTACGTCGCCCTCTCCGATCTCTCCGATCACTTTGCTTCGATATATATTCGACACGTCCATTGCATTCTCCTTATTGCCATTTGGCATTTTGTAAAGTATAGTATTTTATCGAAAAGAAGTCAAGCCAATTTCCGGATTTCACCCGGGCGAGGAAGCGCCGGAAGTCCTGCTTTTCTCTCCGTTTCCCGGTTCCGTCTTCCCTAAGCGGATATCTTCCATATAGCCGGCCGTTTCCCCGTCCAGCCCCTGAAAAAGATAAAAAGTGCCTTTTTCCTGCTCACGCAGATGCTCCTTCCGGATCTCTTCCTCCGCGCCCTTTATCTCTTTCCAAAATTCCAGCGCCGAAAACAGACGGCACCCCTGCCCCCGGATGATTACCTGCTCCAGCCCGTCCGAGGTCGCCACCGTTACCGAATATTTCCTTCCGATCTCATGAGCCACTTTTTCAATGTATTGATCTGCGGTTTCGGCTTCCCTGGTATACACGACATGGATGTTATGATACGGGACTATCTCGCAGGCATGACCCTCCACTTTGTAGGCGTCAAAAACCAGGATCAGGCGACATTTTCGATACCCCTGATAATTGCACAGAATATCCATCAGTTTTCCGCGGGCCGCGTCCAAATTTCTCTCAGCCAGCTTCCGGAGTTCTTCCCACGCATAAATTATGTTATACCCGTCCACCAGCAAATATTCCCGCTCGGCTTTCGGCCGGGGTGCTCTTCTTGTTTCCGTCGGCCGGGCGGCCGGATAATCCCTCACCGTTTTGCCGGCCGGCTTTTTCCGATTCCAGCCGCCCTTCTCCTTCTTATTCTGCCCAAAGGCCCGGCTGAATATTTCCCGAATCTCCTCTTCATCCACAAAATAATCCGCCGTTCTGCCGTCAATACCGTCCGAATCCCCGCTCTCCGGCACCCCTAAGAAGCCTCCGGCCCGCCCCGACCCTTCGTCCGAACGCTCCCCTTCACGCCCCGGCTGCCGGCCGGGCAGATGCATGTATTCCTTCACCCGGTTCCAGGGAACCGCAAATCCCGCTCCGTGCGCGCAGAACACGGAACCGGTCGGATTCTCCGCGTCCCGCTCCGAATCATAGCCGATTGCCTCTCTCACCGCTTCGGGATCCGGACACCGCTCATATCCTTTAAACGTGAGCAGGATACGGCCCTGCCCCCGCGTATAGGAAACGACCTGCACCGGGTAATCCCGCATTCCGGATACCGGAGCTTCCCCGGCCAGAACCGAGATCCCGTCCCGCATCTCCGGCGCCCGGATCACGCCCCCCATTTTCTGAATGTCCGACATCGCACGGCCAACCGCTTCCGCCGGAAGTTCCATCCGAAATTCATACCAGGGTTCCAAAAGGACGCTCTCCCCTTCCTTCAATCCCTGGCGCACGGCCCGGTACGTCGCCTGGCGAAAATACCCGCCCTCCGTATGCTTGAGATGCGCGCGTCCGGTCAGAAGCGTGATCTTCATATCCGTAATCGCGGAACCGGTCAGCACGCCCGGATGCTCCCGCTCTTCCAAGTGCGTCAGTATCAGGCGCTGCCAGTTCCGGTCCAGCACATCTTCACTGCAGACACTGGAAAACTGAAGACCGCTGCCCCGCTCTCCCGGTTCCAGCAAAAGATGTACCTCCGCGTAATGGCGCAAAGGTTCAAAATGCCCGACCCCTTCCACGGGCGCGGCAACGGTTTCTTTATATACAATGCTTCCGCTTCCAAACGTCACCTCCACTCCGAAGCGCTCCCGGATTCGTTCTCTCAGCACTTCAATCTGCACTTCTCCCATCAACTGAACGCGGATCTCCTTCAGACGTTCATCCCAGACGACATGCAGTTCCGGCTCCTCCTCCTCCAACCGGCGAAACGCCGGCAGCATCCGAAGCGCGTCCTGTTCCGGCGGCAAAAAAACCCGATACGTTAAAATCGGTTCCAGCACAGGGGCCTCCGACGCCGGTTCGTATCCCAGACCGTCCCCCGGTTTCGTGCCGTCGAGCCCCGCGACGGCACAGATCATCCCGGCCTCCGCCTCCGATACCGCCTCAAACTTCGCTCCGGAATAAACGCGAATCTGATCGATCTTCCCCTCTCCGATCTCATCTTTCACCCGCAAAACGCCTCCGGTAACTTTTAAACAAGTCAGACGCGCGCCGCCGTCATCCCGCATAATCTTATACACCTTCGCGCCGAACTCCGCCGGATATTCCGCTTCTCTCGCAAAACGGAGCAATCCCTGCAAAAACGCCTCCACCCCGGTCAGCTTTAAAGCCGATCCGAAATAGCAGGGAAAGATCTCTCCGGCCGCGATCCCTTCCGCGATTTCTTTCTCCGTAAACCCTCCCTGATCCAGAAAGATTTCCATCCAGCGTTCCCCGCACAGGGCGATTTCCTCTCCGAAATGCTCCGAATCCGCTTCCGCCTCCGGCCCGAACGCCACGCAACGCTCGTCCAGTTTTTCTTTTACATCTTTTAACAGCCTGCCCCGATCGGTTCCCGGCTGATCCATTTTATTTATAAACAAAAAGACCGGTATCCGATACCGGCGCAAAAGCCGCCACAGCGTACAGGTATGTCCCTGCACGCCGTCGGCCCCGTTTATTACCAAAACCGCATAATCCAGTACCTGAAGGGTCCGCTCCATCTCGGCGGAAAAATCCACATGACCCGGCGTATCCATCCAGGTAATCGTCCAATCAGGCAGCGGCATGAGCGCCTGCTTCGAAAAAATCGTGATTCCCCGCTCCCTTTCCAGAGGTTCCGTATCCAAAAAGGCGTCCCGGTTATCCACCCGCCCCATCTTCCGAAGAACCCCGCCGGTGTAAAGCAGACTCTCCGACAGAGTTGTTTTCCCTGCGTCCACATGGGCCAGAAGACCGATCACCAGTCTTTTTGTCCCGTCGCCTCCCGAATGCCCGGCGCTACTGCTCTGCCTGCTCTTCTTCAATCTCGATAACATCTCCCTCTGATAACTTTTGCTGGAACATTCCCTGAACCCCATTGACATTCAGACGAATCCGACCTTTCGGTTCCTTCAGGTCAACGCCGGAATATTGTATCATATCCATCAGGTAATAGGGTTCCCCGTTTTTCTTCGGCGGCAGACGAAGCGGAAAACCGTTTAAGCGAAAAACCAAAAGTTTCTCCGCCGCCGGCCGGGCCGGGCCGGTCGGCGATACCCGTGACGGCAGCGGAGCCGCTTCAACCGGCGCATCCGCCGCCGGTTCCTCCGATACGGCAGAGGGAGCCGGCGCTGCCGGCGTCTGAATCCCGGCCGACGCATCGGACGGCGCGGGAGCCTCCGACGACGATACTTCCGGCTCTTCCGGCGCCGGTTCCTCCTCCTCCGCTTCCGGCAAGATCTCCTCCTTCACCGGCTCGGGAAATTCCATCTGAATCACGTCTCCGTTTCTCAGAAGAGTTTTAAGCGGCACCCGGGCTCCGTTCAATGTAATGCGCACGCAGGTATCGACGCCGTCGATATCGCCCAGACAGGCTTTCGCGGGCGTTCCCGAAACCGCCGGCACAAAATCGATGGTATCCCCGGCGTGAATCACCTCGGAAAGTTTCCCTTCCTTCTTATTGATATAGAGCGAAGCCGGCTGAGCCGCCGTACCATGGAAAATCTTCCGCCGGCCGTTGACCGTCACGACCAGATTCAGTCCCGAACGCCCAAGAATATCCTGAAAACTGTAACCGTTCATCATCAGAAGATTCAGCGCGGTAAAACTTCCGCTCCGGAAGAGCTTTGCCGATCTTCCGTTTAACGTCACCCGGAAACTGTCGTTGATCAGATTCAATCCCGACGAAACGACAATCCCCAGGGGCGTGGCGTATTCCGGATTGTTCAGTTCATATTCGTCCGAAAACGCGTTCACCCGAAAATTATTTCCGGCGATCGCTACCCTGCCCGCGTCCATCTTAAGAATCTCCGTCAGCCCGTCCTTTAAGCCGGCCAGTTTGCTGCCTCCGCCCGCCAAAAACAGAGCGGAGGGCGCGCCCCCGTTTATCTCCAGGACCCGGTCCGCGATCTCCTGGCACAAAGAGCCGGTGGCCCCCTGAATACAATCCAGCAGCTCTGCCCGCGAAATCTTCCTCTCAAGTCCCAGAATATCCGTGAACGCGATCTCCTCTTCCCGATCCGCCTGCGCTTTCATCCATTCCGCCGTCTTAAAATCCGCCAGATATTCTTTCATGATCGCCTCCGTGATCTCGTCTCCCGCCACGGTAGCCATCGTATATCCGGTCACGCTCCCGTCCATACAGGCCGCGATATCCGATGTCCCGGCCCCGATATCGACCAGGACCAGATTTAAAAGCCTCAGGTCTTCCGGAATCGCCGCATTGATGGCCGCGATCGGCTCCAGCGTAATGCTCGCCACCTCCAGACCGATCTTATTCATCGTCGTATACAGGCTTTCCACCACCTCGCTGGGAAGAAACGTCGCGATCAGCTCCACTTTCACCTGCCGCCCGCGATGATCTTTTAAACTGGATATCATATACTGGTCCAGATAATACTGGCATACCGTATAACCCACCAAGTAAAAACGCCGCGAAGCCGCTTCGGCCTCATTTTCCGCGTCAAAAGCTTCCTCCGCGCGGCTGATGGCGCCGGCCTCCAGGCGGCTGATGATCTCGTCGTCAATCAACTGCGTTCCGGGCAGTTCCATCTCAAAATCCGCCCGCTTCGTCCTCAGAGCCCTCCCGGCCGCCGCGACGCAGACATGTTTTAACTCACACCGAACCTTACTTTCCAGGCGTTTTTTCACCCTGGCCGCCAGTGTCGCCACCTTCTCAATATCCTCGATCTGACCGTCTATCATGACTCTTTCCGAGTGTTCTTCCTTTTCGATGGCGATCACTTTTACCCGATCTTCCTCCAGGATGCCCACCATCCCGATCAGGCTCCTGGTTCCGATATCCAGCGCAAATATCATCTTCTCCGTCTGTTCCGCCTGTGTTTTCCTAACCCGTCCTCTGGCCATCTCGCCCTCCTCAAATATTCCCGAAATACAAGCATAATTTTTATTTCCACTCAGATATCATTATAGTAAAATGACGCTTCAATGTAAATCTTTTTCTTCGGGAATAAAGAAATCCAAACAGGTTTTCCCCGCCGGCAAACCTTGTATCCTTCGCTTTAAACGCCGTATACAGGGCGCTGTCGATTTCTTTCATACTCCTCCCTCCTCACGGTTTATCTCGCCATATTCGGACATGGTATTTGATTTTTCGAACGCATATACCGTCGCCTGATAAAGGCGGCCCCCAGTGGGCTCCGGCCATGTCGAACAAAAAAACGTCCCCTTTGGATGGTATTCCGTAAGGATATTGTTTTTTCAAAGACTAAATGATATGATACTATGTAGACAATGTGGCCTTAGGGCTACGCTGTTTTGATTGTATTGATGGCAAAGGTGACTTATGTAGGCAACACCTCAATGGAGATAAGAGTAGATACTTATGTGGAAGACTTTCAGGGAGCAAGAAAACCAATCAATCGGACATATTTGACTTTGG
>JAAWBX010000019.1 GCA_022792885.1 Lachnospiraceae bacterium | reverse complement strand
GAGCAGAGCCGCTCAAGGAGGTGACGATCATCCTCTCAATCTAATAAAACGATTATCTCCTATCAGACAGGAGATGTAAAGAAGCAGGTCTGAGGGTTTATAGGTATCCCTTGAACAACCTAAATACATTATACAAGGAGGTCCTCATGAACTACGACTGCCTGATCATAGACGACGAGAAAATGCTGGCCGACAGCACCGCCGAATATTTTAATCTGTTCGGAGTGAAAACCGCCGCCCTGTATTCGGCTTCCGAATGCCTGGAGTTTCTGCGGCAGAATACCGCCGGGCTTCTGCTGCTCGACATCAATTTAGGGGATGCCAGCGGTTTTGAACTTTGCCGGAAACTTCGGGAAAAAACCAGGATCCCCATTCTGTTTATCTCGGCCCGGACGAGCGACGACGACGTCATTGCCGCCCTTAACATCGGCGGCGACGATTACATCCAGAAACCCTGCTCCTTAAGCGTCCTCCTGGCAAAGGTCAGGGTCGTGCTGCGGCGCTTCGGCTCCGAAACGAAAACCGGATATTCGGACGGATGGCTGACCGTTGATTTCTCCTCCAGGCAGATATCCGTCGACGGAAAAAATATCCATCTGACCGCTCTGGAATTCCGCCTCCTGTCCTATCTCATGCAGCGGGAAAACCGCGTCGTTTCCAAGCAGGAACTATTTGAAGAAGTCTGGAAAGATAAATTCACCGGAGACGGAACGCTGAACGTGCATATCCGGAAAATCCGGGAAGCGATCGAGCGGGAACCGGGAGAACCCGCGTACATCCGAACCGTCTGGGGCGACGGCTATCGTTTTTGCGGAGGTCCGCGATGAAAGCGCAAAAATTCCTGGCCGGCCTGTTTCTTCTTTTTGCGGCGGAATTGACGGCCCTCCTCTTTTTTTCATCCCAAGACGCCGTCCATAGGCCGGACGTCATTCGGATCAACGAAGCCTTTCAATCCCTCCAAGACGGCTGGGACGCGATCGAAAACCATACCGACCAAACCGGGCTGGATTACGTGGCGCTGGACCTAAACGGAAACGTCCGTTTCCGAACGGGACCCGGCCTGAGCGAAAGCATACATGCCGCCGTAACGCACCGGGACACCATCCTGGATCTGGAAATCGACGGCCTGAATGTCGGAAAAGTAATCTTCTATAACGACAGCGAACAGATATTCCGGTCGCAGAAATACGCCGTTATCGGTTTCGTGGCGACTGCCATGCTCCTGCAGACGCTTCTTTGCGCCGGATATTTTCTTTATCTCAATCATGCCGTCGGCAAGCCTTTTCGCAGACTGAAGCGGTTTGCCGAACGCGTGGCGGACGGCAACCTGGATATTCCTCTTGAAATGGACCGCGAGAATTTCTTCGGCTCCTTTACCGAGAGTTTCGACCTGATGCGTTCGGAATTAAAAAAGGCGCGGCTGGCCGAAGCGGAAGCCAACGCCCGCAAAAAAGAACTGGTCGCCAGGCTCTCCCACGACATCAAAACGCCCTTAGCCAGCATTAAAGCCGCCTCCGAAGTGGGAGCCGCCCTGGCCGGCGACGACAAGCTGCGGGAAAATTACGATCGGATCATCCAAAAAAGCGACCAGATCAACACTCTCGTCACCAACCTGTTCTCCGCGTCTTTAAAAGAACTCGAGCAGCTCCCCGTAATTCCGGAAGACATGCCGAGCCGGGAATTAAAAACTTTGCTGGAAAACTCCGATTATCTCCGCCGCACCCGCATCCCCGAAATCCCGGACTGCCTTCTTCGCGCGGACCGGCTCCGCCTACAGCAGGTCTTCGACAATATTTTCGCCAACTCCTACAAATATGCGGGAACTTCCGTCTTTACTTCGGTTTCCCTCCGGAATTGCCGGCTGATCGTCTGCATGGAAGACTCCGGGGACGGCGTTCCCGCGGAGGAACTGCCTTTCCTGAAAGAAAAATTCCGGCGGGGCAAAAATGCCGGGCGCATAGAAGGCGCCGGGCTCGGACTATATATCTCCGACTATTTTATGAAAGGAATGGACGGAGAGCTCCTCCTGGAAAACGGGGAAACCGGACTGAAGGTCAGCGTAAAGATCCCTTTAAGCGGGACGGTCTGATCCAAATCGTTTCCTCCGGACCCTCCTTATGCGACGACCGGTTTTTAAGGAAAATATAAGGATTGCCTAAAGACATTTAAGGATTCAAAAAGTAAACTGAGAATCTGCAAAGGAGGTCCTTTATGAAAAAAATACTATTAAAAGCCGAGCATCTAAGCAAATCCTTTTCCAGCGCCGGCCGTTTACAGCATGTCCTGAAAAACATCGATCTGGAACTTTACGAGGGCGATTTCACCGTCATTATGGGAGCCAGCGGCGCCGGGAAATCCACGCTTTTGTATGCCCTCTCCGGAATGGATACCCCTTCTCTGGGCACGATCGCCTTCCGGGATCGGATAATCTCGGATCTGAATCAGGACGGCCTGGCCGTGTTCCGACGCGATCACTGCGGTTTCGTCTTCCAGCAGATCTATCTCATCGACGGAATGTCGATTCTCGACAACGTGTTATCCGCGGGCCTGCTCGTAAACACCGACAAAAAGGCGCTCCTTTCCCGGGCGAAAAAATTATTCGCGGCCGTGGGGCTTTCGGAGGAAACACAGGAAAAATTCCCGACTCAGGTCTCCGGCGGCGAAGCCCAGCGCGCCGGCATCGTCCGCGCCCTGATCAACCGCCCCGACATTCTTTTCGCCGACGAACCCACGGGAGCCCTCAATTCCAAAACCGGCCTGGATGTTTTGAATACGCTTACCCGTTTCAACGAACAGGGGCAGACCATAGTCATGGTAACTCACGACATGCGCTCCGCCAGGCGGGGAAACCGCATCTTATACCTGAAAGACGGCGCGATCCTCGGAGAATGCCTTTTAAGCCCTTACTCCTCCCAAGCTTCCGACGGCAAAGCCAGACAGGAAACGCTTCAGGCTTTCCTTTCCGAAATGGGGTGGTAATATGCGAAAAACATTTCTTCTTGCCCGCTCTTACCTGCGCCGGAGCAAAGGGCAGTCGACGTCCCTTTTCGTATTGATTCTGCTTGCGGCCGCCATGCTCCATTTATGGCTCATCCTGTCTCTCGATTATAAGCAGAATTTCAGCCGCTCCCACGACCGCCTCAACGCGCAGCACGTCACGCTCGCCCTCGACGACGCCGAAGACAGCGATGAAGACCGCATTCCCTTTCTCACGCAAACCCTGGAAAAGGACGCGCGGACGAAAGAATTTTTTCTGGATGAGGTTCTGCATATGGTCGGAACGTTCGAATACAACGGCGGCGAGATCAATTCGGATCTGATCTTTTCCGAAAAAAATTCCGCTCTCGCCCGCCCGGTCGGAAAGATTGAAATCGTAGAAGAAGGGCCATCATCCGACGGAATTTACCTCCCGGTCCTGTATCGCTCCGACGATATCGCGATCGGGAAAGATATCACGATCTCGATCGGAAACCGCCGGTTCACCTATCCGATCTGTGGATTTTTCAACAGCATAATGACCGGATCTCATAACTGCGCGCTGTGCGAACTGATCCTGACGGAAGATAAATACAAAGAATTAGAAGAAACCGGATGCGCCCCCCGCGCCACGCTTTGTTCCGTCCGTCTGCAAGACAAAAGCGACAGCGAAGATTATGAAGCCATGCTGAAAAACGCGTTGTCCGCCGCTTATCCGGACCGGCGCGCCGTCAGCAATTCCTATGCGCTGGTTTCCCGCTCCCGCTATATCTCCCAGATGATCTGCTCGGCCATCCTCAGCGCCATGGCTTTCTTTATCCTGCTGATCGCCCTCGTCGTAATCGCGGCCAGTATCGTCAACCATATTCAAAAAAATATGAAAACGCTCGGCGCCCTGAAGGCCATCGGATATACCAGCCGTCAACTGATCGGTTCGCTCCTGTGGCAGTTTCTGGGAATTTCCCTGAGCGCTTCCGCCGCCGGAGCGGCCCTCTCCTACGCGCTGTTTCCTCCCGTTAACCGGATGATGATCTCTCAGACGGGCATCCCTTACGCGCTGCGCTTCCTGCCTCTGTCCCTGGGAATCACGCTCCTGACCCTGAACGGAGCCGTCGCCGCCGCCGCGTGGCTGGCCTCCCGCAGGATCCGCAAAATCGAACCCATCGCGGCCCTCCGCCAGGGAATCCCGACGCATAACTTCAAAAAGAACCACGTTCCTCTGGCAAAAACCCGCGCGCCGCTTTCCCTGGCGCTCGCTCTGAAAACGACATGTTCCGGGATAAAACATAACCTGACCGTTGCCGTCACCATGCTTGTTCTCTCGCTGATCGTCGCATTTTCCGGCCTGATGTGGGAAAACGTCATCGTCAACATGACGCCCTTTATCCATATGATCGTGGGAGAAACGACCGATAGCTGCCTCAATATCAACGCGGAAAAGGAAGAGGAATTTTTACGGGAAATGACGGCCGATCCCCGGGTGGAAAAAGCCTACCTGTACACGTCCCTCGAAGTCCGGCACGTCGGCGGAATCGGCCTCATGACAACGATCTGCGATGATTTTTCCAAAGCCAATAACCAAGACGTCGTATTTAAAGGAAGATTCCCGAAGTTCGATAACGAGATCGCCGTCGCCGCCAAATACGCGCGGGAACAGGGGCTGCAGGTCGGAGACGAGATAAAAATAACCGCCAACGGAAAAGAAGCCGACTACCTGATATCCGGCTTTACACAGACCTCCAACAATCTGGGCAAAGACTGCCTGCTCACGAGAGCCGGCTACGAACGTCTGAGCCGGTTGGACAATACCAGTTACTACCTGAATCTCCGGGAGAATACCGATATCGATTCCTTTAATATGGAAGCAAAAGAGCGATTTAAAACGGATCTCAACATGGCGATCAATGTAAACGCCACCATCGAAAGCGCTTCTTCCGTTTACGTCGCGCTCATGACTGCGATCGTGATAGGCGTTCTCATCCTAAGCCTGATCGTAATCTCCTTCGTTCTGTACCTGCTCGTGCGCTCCATGCTGGCCGGCAAACAACTGGATTACGGGATTCTGAAGGCGCTGGGTTTCACCACCGGCCAACTGATCCTGCAGACTGCTTTTTCCTTCCTGCCGGCCCTGATCCTCTCAACCGGGATCGGCCTGATTGTAAGCAGCCTTATCATCAACCCGCTGACCGCTCTGTTCCTGAACGGCATCGGCATTGTAAAATCCACCTTCACCGTCCCCGGAAAACTCATCGCCGGCGCGGGGCTCTGCCTGATCCTCTCCGCCTTTGCGATCACCTGCCTGTTATCCCTCAGGATCCGGAAGATTTCTCCGAAAAACCTGCTGACGGGAGAATAAATAAAACGACGGATATCCGCAGCGGAAACGCCGTTCTCTAAAAAATTTCCGGCCCGCACTCGATATCCCCAATATCGTCGATCGGGATCTTTGTCCCGTCCGTCAGCCAGATCATGCGCTGAAGACCGTCCCATTTCCCGAGCCGGCCGGTCGCCGTGACATAAGCTCCTCCGTCCTTTCGGCTGTCCGGCCGGAAATACGTAAACACGGCTTCCGGCGCCTCGGGGAGCTCCGCGATCATCCGGCCCAGGCACCGATTCAGCCGCTCTTTCTGATCCTCGCTCAGTTCCATCCTCCGGTCCGTAAAGCGCGCGGCCTCCTTCACCGCTTCCCCATAACCGGCCAGCGCGGCAAAGGGGGCGAACTGAGCCGCCCGGTCGGCAAGCGGCATCCTGGGGCGGCCGTCAAAAACCGGACGCGGAAGCGAAACGATATCCTCGTACGGAAATTCGTTCTCCGCCTCCCAACGGCAGGGTTCCCGATTCTCCTTCATGCCCGATGTCCTCCTATCTGCTCGTTCCTCTTTTTCGCCGTTGCGCCCTCTTCCAGGTTGTTTCCTTTAAGGACCGCATTTTTGCCGAAACGTTTCCGAAGCTCCAGCACGGCCTTCTGCATACGCTTCTCCCGCTCTCTCGCCGCCTCTTCCTCCGCCAGCCGCCGTTCCTTTGCGGCATGATCGGTAAAGAGCTCCAGCTGTTCATAAGCTCTCTTATCCGGCGCCGTCTTTTCTTCCGCCACCCGTCCGGCCGTCAGATAAATCCGGCGGATCAACAGCTTTTCTTCAACGATCCGGTCAAAAAGTCCCAGTACGGCGGACGCGATTTCTTTGGCCGACGCGGTATACGTTTCCAGATTCACCGTACCGTGCGCGTGTTTCGGGACCGCACGTCCGTAGCGATCCGTTTTTACGTCCCCCCGGTAGCCGTCGCGGATCTTCGGATTCTTCAGGTTAGCGATATCGTACCCCACCGTCAGAACCATCTGATCGGCGACAAGTCCTTTCTCCACCAGATTCAGCGCCAGCGAATCGGCCATTTCACGGACGACCAGCCGGGCCTTCTCACAGGAATAGGGGCAGGACAGCACCTGCCCGGAGCCGACGGTATGGGACTCCGGTTGATATGCCCTGATATCGGCTATCGTACAAGGCTCCCAGCCCCAGGCATGATCGATCAGCAATTCCGCGTTGACGCCGAAAAGTTTATACAGCAATTCTTCATTATAAAATTCCTCCGGCTTCCCGACGGAACACCGCGCGATATCCCCCATGGTATAAAGACCGCTGTCCTCGAGCTTCTTCGCGTAGCCTCTCCCCACGCGCCAGAAATCCGTGAGCGGCCGATGAGTCCACAAATTGCGGCGATAGCTCATCTCGTCCAGTCTGGCGATCCGGACCCCGTTCTCATCCGGCGGAATATGTTTGGCCCAGATATCCAGGGCAATCTTACTCAGATACAAATTGGTTCCGATACCGGCCGTCGCCGTAATGCCGACGGTATGAAGAACATCGAGAATCATCTTCTTTGCAAGCTCCTCCGGCGTCAGGCCATAAACGTTCAAATAATCGGTAACATCCAGAAATACCTCGTCAATGGAATAGACGTGGATATCCTCCGGCGCGATATATTTTAAGTACAACTGGTAGATCTTTGTGCTGACTTTCATGTAGTGGGCCATCCGGGGCGGCGCGACGATATAATCCACGGCCAGGGCCGCGTTTCTCTTCAATTCTCCGTCATCGCAGGAAACGCCGGACAACTTTCGTCCGGGCGCGGACAACCGACGTTCGGCGTTGATCTCCTTCACTCTTTGAACCACTTCAAACAACCGCGCCCGCGCCGATATCCCGTAAGCCCTCAGCGAAGGGGACACCGCAAGGCAGATGGTTTTCTCGGTCCGGCTCGAATCCGCCACGACCAGATTCGTGGTCATCGGGTCCAGCCCCCTGGCCAGACACTCCACCGAAGCGTAAAAAGACTTCAGATCGACGGCGATATAGGTTCGATTTTCCATTCTCCCTGCGACCCCCTTCCCGAAAACTTCTCTCACATTCATAATCTGCCGGATTTCTTAATGTCCTATCACGTTCTCCGACTTCTTCCTCCGGTTATATGATTCGGTAACAACTTTACTTTCTGTTGGGCTTTCTTTTGATTCGCAGCAGTCTGATGAAATCACCAAACAGGGAAGTATCCGCCGGCTCAAACATGATCCACTTTCCATCATGATACGTTTGCGCTTCGTCATATATTTCCCGGATTTCTTTTGAATAATTCTCCCTGTCCGCTTCAAATTTTAACCGTTCATCCTTCCCCAGGATAACCATAAAACCCACACGGTTCTCTCCCGCATATAAAGCGCACAACGTTTTACCGCCCCGACGATATTTATACTCATATTTCCATGCTTTGCCGCCTTGATTCCACAAACGCTCCATATCATATTTCTCATCAATCAAAGCGCATAACTTATTCCATACATCATACAGAGATTCCCCTATTAAAGCTGTCATCTCCTCTTCGCCCGGTATCGTATCCAGCATATCAACCCTCCTGCATAACTTCCGTTTCACCGCCAAGAACCAACCTGAATATAGCACAGTAAAATGACAAAATCAACCCGTCCGGTTCGGCAATCCGCTTCTCCACGAACGGTCGGTATCATCGGACTTTTTCAGCTTGAAAACCGGGCTGGCCGGCGCAGTGCTGAACAAATTCCAAATTTATCATATCAGGGCCGCCCTTATCGTTCAGGATGCGTCGCTTCTTGACGGCAGATTCGGGGAAATGGTAATGGAATCGAATAAAGGAAATGAATTTCGCGTATATGACAGCATGCAGGCCGCCGTGGAATGGATGCTCCCGACCGTCCAGGATCCGGTCATACGCCCGGAATAACAGAAAGGAAGATAAAAATGTCTACTAATATTCCAAAAATACAGCTTCTCCTACCGTCATATATCCGTCCGGAATTGCTCTGTATTTTGCCACAGTCCTTTACCTCCCGAAGCATATTATAAATCATTACGCAGCGTCACAAGCAAGACCTTTTCGGAAAATTTTCAGGTGGAATGTTTTCCCGATAAAACCTGTCTTTTTTCACCTTTCGCTCGATAAGGACTTCATCATAGGAAAGGCTCAAAATATCTTCCTTTACCAGAACCAAAAAGCTTCCAACCCTGTCCGACACTGAAATTTATCTTTCTTCGACCGTATGTGTCCTTGTCAAGTAACGGTAATCAAAACAAAGCCGTCCGTTCTTTCTTATACAGAAAAAATAATCCGGTTGCTATTGATGATATAAAAGATATATTGACAAAAACCGGCTCTGATAAAACCGGCTTCCGGAATGTAAAAAATGAAGGGAACGGTAAAAGGACACTAATTATTCAGTCGCAGTCACCCTATCGCCAAGTGCTTCTCCCTCAAATCTCCTTACCGTTTTTTATGGTAAGGACATTGCAAAACGCAAACGTCACGGAAATGTCCGAGCCTTTCATCCCATCAGCCTAAAAATGACCTGAATTGTTACAAAGCTCAGCATGGAAAAAGAAAGACTACGGCTTCTAAAGCCGGCAGTACCAGCAAGACATACAACAGCGCCGGCCGGGCAGAGACTGCCCCCGCAAGCAGGAGCATTACCACCGGAACCACATATTTCCGCGGATGGTGCCACAGGTCGCTTTCAATCTTCCAGCCCCGGATGGGATAAAACCATTCCAACAGCACAGACAACACCGCGCTCTGAAGGGCAAAGAAAACAGCCCCTGCGACCATTTGAACCGCAAAGCTGCCGTTTTGTATCTGCCAGCTACAGAGAAACAGCACATCTGCGGCCATATTGCACAGAAAGATAAACAGACAGTATGGGATGCAGAAGCGCCGTTTCTGCCCGGGCAGGAAACGAACCGCCTGCTCCAGATCACGGTCACAGGACAACAGAATACAGATGGGCGTATTTAAGGATAGAATCGCAAAACCCACCGGAATAACGGACAGACCGGCCATTTCTCTTAAGAAACCGGGCAGCAGCAAGGCTACGCACCACATCACGGCCGTATTGAGCAAATAATTCTTATGGCAACCCCGATACCGAAAAAAATACCGCCACAGGGAAGCCCTCCTCCTCTGCCCGGTCGCATGGCTTTTCCTAATTATTGCCGAATGGCATAAAGGGATGCCCGAAGGGTGTTTCTTACGCCCCCACTGATAAAAAGCATATCCGTCAACCTTCCATAAAATTAAGACAGCAAACAGACCGCTCACAAGCAGCAGCAGACCAACCGAAAGCTCGTTTCCTAAAAATAAAATTGCGGACACTATGGCAGCGGCCCAGAGCCCGCCCACATACCAGTATTTCCTCACGGAATAAACCGCGGCAGCCATAAGAACCGCATGGATCATGCAGAGGATCATTCCCACCAGTTCTACCGGCTTCCAGGCAGAAACGGCCAGCAGGACCGCGAAAAGCAGCCCTGTCTTTGTAAGAACCGTATAGGCGCCCAGCACCCATACATAGGAGAAAACAAACTCCCGGCGGTGAAACGGCAGCATCAGCATAGCCGTAAGTTCCATCTCGTTATCTTTGGAAGAAAGGGCCTGCCACATCACGCCTGCAGTAAAGGCTCCGATCATCAGAACCCGGACAAACGATGCTATCTGCACCTGAAAGCCGGCAATATACAGTCCCAAAAATACAATCACATCGATCAAAAGCGTTCGGGGCAGCCGCTCATATCTCGCCCCAAACAGCTTTTTGGCAAAGGCCTTACCTGTCATTTTCATCATGCAGAGCCTCCCGGATATCTTCGGCATTGATCTGCCCGCGTTCAAATATCTGCCGGATTCTGCCGTCCTCCAGGACGAATACCCGGTCAGAAGTCAGCGTGACGCTCTCCAGGATGTGGGAAGAAAACAGTACGGTTCCATACTCCTTATACCCCGAAATCTGCTGGTACAGGTATTCCGTACTCCGGAAGTCCAGCCCTTTGACCGGCTCATCCAGAAGGAGCAGTCTGAGTTTCAGGGCAAAAGCCGTGATCAGGAATGCCTTTTTCCGGTTTCCGGTTGACAACTCCTTTAACAGGGTATCTGTATATTCTTCAAAATGGAAGCCCTGTATCAGTTCCGACACATCCGGAACCTCTCTCCCATAGGCGGCGCATACATAGGCCAGGTATTCCCGGAAAGTAAAATCCGAAAAGCAATTGTCCTCGGCAATCACCGTATAACGGCAGAGCTTAAAATCCTGCCTCCGGAAATCCACAGG
>JAAWBX010000018.1 GCA_022792885.1 Lachnospiraceae bacterium | reverse complement strand
GGGTACTTTCCGTAGATGTATTGTAACACGAAGATATATGAATGGCAATTAGTTCTTTAAATTTGTTTGCAGGTATCACGATACCCGCCCGAAATCCAGTATTCATCAAATAATTAGAGCCATTTTAGAGCCAACAGGCATAAAGCAATCCCGGAAACGCCCATTTTATCAGCATTTCCGGGACTTTATCCGTTACTCGAACTCAATCGTCCCCGGCGGCTTCGAAGTCAGATCATACACTACCCGGTTGACCCCCTTCACCTCATTCACGATCCGGTTCATCACCCGCTGCAAAACCTCCCAGGGAATCTCCGCCGCTTCCGCCGTCATAAAATCCGACGTATTTACCGCTCGCAGAGCCACTGCATAATCGTATGTACGGAAATCGCCCATCACACCGACCGAGCGCATGTTCGTCAGAGCGGCAAAATACTGGCCAAGCCCCTTATCGCAGCCGGCATTCGTGATCTCCTCACGGTAAATAAAGTCGGCGTCCTGCACGATCCGGACCTTCTCCGGCGTCACCTCGCCGATGATCCGGATACCCAGGCCGGGACCCGGGAACGGCTGACGGTATACCAGATATTCCGGAATCCCGAGCTCCAGACCCATCTTGCGCACCTCGTCCTTAAACAACATCCGCAGAGGTTCCACGATCTCCTTAAAATCCACCACGGAAGGAAGTCCGCCCACATTGTGATGGGATTTGATCACGGCGGACTTGCCCAGGCCGCTCTCAATCACATCCGGATAGATCGTCCCCTGCACCAGATAGTCCACGGCGCCGATCTTTTTCGCTTCCTCTTCGAACACCCGGATAAATTCCTCGCCGATGATCTTGCGCTTCGCCTCGGGTTCCGTCACGCCCTTCAGGCGGTCGTAATAACGCTGCGCCGCGTTGACGCGGATAAAATTCAGCTCGTAAGGCCCGTCCGGGCCGAACACCGCTTCCACTTCATCCCCTTCGTTTTTCCTCAAAAGACCGTGATCTACAAAGACGCAGGTCAGTTGTTTGCCGACCGCCCTGGATAAAAGAACCGCCGCCACCGAAGAATCCACGCCGCCGGACAGGGCGCAGAGCACCCGGCCGTCTCCGATTTTTTCACGGAGAGCCGCGATCGTCGTCTTCACGAAAGAAGCCATTTTCCAGTCGCTGCCGCAACCGCAGATCTTATGTACAAAATTCGCCAGCATCTTCAGCCCTTCCCGGGTATGCATGACTTCCGGATGAAACTGAACCGCGTAAAACCCTTTCGCAGGACATTCCATGGCCGCCACCGGGCATACCGACGTCCGTCCCGTTACCCGGAACTCTTCCGGCGCCTGCGCGATATAATCCGTATGGCTCATCCAGCAGACCGTCGAAGGAGATACGCCCTCAAACAAAGCGGAATCCGTCTCCAGCTCCACTTCCGTGCGGCCGTATTCGCTGACCGGAGCGCTCTCAACCCGACCGCCCAGCATATGCGCCAGAATCTGGGAACCATAACAAATACCCAGAATCGGGATACCAAGCTTATAAATATCCGTCCCGCAAAGGGGCGCATCCTCCCCGTAAACACTGTTCGGCCCTCCGGTAAAAATAATTCCCTTCGGCTCCATTTCCTTTATCTTTTCCAAATCCGTCCGGTAAGGCAGCACCTCGCAATACACGCCGCACTCGCGGACTCTTCTGGCAATCAGTTGATTGTACTGGCCGCCAAAATCCAAAACGATTACCATTTCCCTGCTCACAGACAATTCCTCCTGCTATTTCTCACTCACCCAGGTGACTACCGGCTTCCCATCCTTATCCAAAAGCGGTGTCAGACCTCCCGCGTAAGCATCCTTCCGCCACAAATAATTCACGCCGGTTTCCCTGTCCAGCCAGATCTCAATGTTTTCCGTTATACCTTGGTTGTAAACCTTCTCAAATCGTTTTTTGGGCATTCTCTCATCCTCCCCGAAACCCTGCTTCCCGCACACGCGACAATGAAAAAACGGGAGGCGTCTCGCTGTCTGTCCGGCGAATATGCCTCCCGATCGTTGCCTGTCATTCCCGGCAGAACCTCATCTAATTGTTTTCGTCCGCACCGTCCGAAACGGTCTCCTCCTTGGCGCACCCGCACGTTTTCTCACCGCAGCCGCAATCGCAGGTCGTCTCGCCCTCGACGCAGCTCTCTTCGAACGTATCTTCCGCCTCGGTCGAAACGTCCTCATCCTTTATCAGCTTCTCTCCACAGGTCGGACAATACACCACATCCATCGGAACCAGCGATTTACATACCGGGCAGATCTGATCGATTGTCTTGGCTTCCGGCTCTTCCGGTTCATTCTTTGCCCCGCAGCTGCTGCAATACAGATCGTTCTTGCCGATCTCCTTTCCGCACTGCACGCACACGCGAACTCCCTTCAGAGTCTTGATCCGCTCTTTTAAAACCGCGATCTCGCTCAAAGCCGCTTTTGCCGCCTCCGCATACTCTTCATAAACCTCATCCAGTTCGCCCTGGCTCTGCGTATAATACAGCTTACCGATCTCGCCGTAAGCCTTGCTCAGCTTATTCTCCTCCGAAACCATCTTTGCATTCAGCTTCGTCAACTCCGTCAGATCCTTTGCCTTATCTGCTACCGACTTTCCCGTGTTTGTGATCTTGTTGCCCAAATCTGTAAAAAAGTCCATATTTCCTCCTTTTCCCGACCGGACTGCCGGCCGACCGTAGCCTGCTTCCTCTTGATCCTGACAACCCTGTCAGATTATCTCTATTATATGGTTTCCCACATCCCTTGTCAACGAAAGTTCTTTTTAACTTCTATTAAGATTTTCTTCCGTAAACCGTCCTGTCTATAAATATTTCCTTAAATATTCGCCCGTATACGAATTTTCGCAGGCCGCGATCTCCTCCGGCGTGCCGCACGCCACGACCGTTCCTCCGCCGTCGCCGCCGTTCGGGCCCATATCAATAATATAATCGGCCGTTTTGATTACATCCAGATTGTGCTCGATCACGATCACCGTATTCCCTCCGTCGCAGAGCCGATGCAGGATCTCCACCAGTTTGTGTACATCGGCAAAATGCAGGCCGGTCGTCGGCTCGTCCAGAATATAAACGGTCCGGCCGGTGCTCCGTCTGCTCAGCTCCGTGGCCAGTTTCACACGCTGAGCTTCTCCGCCCGACAATTCGGTCGACGGCTGTCCCAGCCGCACATAGGAAAGCCCCACGTCATTCAGCGTCTCGATCTTCCGGCGGACGGAAGGCACATTCTCAAAAAAAGTAACCGCCTCCTCCACCGTCATATTCAGCACGTCATAAATGGATTTACCTTTGTAATGCACGTCCAGCGTCTCCCGGTTGTAGCGTTTCCCGCCGCAAACCTCGCAGGGCACGTAGACGTCCGGCAGAAAATGCATCTCGATCTTGATAATTCCGTCGCCGCTGCAGGCCTCGCATCGGCCGCCCTTCACGTTGAAACTGAAACGGCCTTTGCTGTAACCCCTGGCCTTCGCCTCCGTCGTGGAAGCAAACAGATCGCGAATCAGATCGAACACACCGGTATAAGTCGCCGGATTGGAACGGGGCGTCCTCCCGATCGGCGACTGGTCAATGGCAATCACCTTGTCCAGACGGTCGATTCCCTCCACACCCTCACAGGCGCCCGGGATCGTCCTGGCCCGATTCAGCTTCTTCGCCAGCGTCTTGTAAAGAACTTCATCCACCAGAGAACTCTTCCCGGAACCGGACACGCCGGTCACACAGGTGAAAACCCCCAGGGGGAACTCCACGTCCACATGCTTCAGATTATTCTCATAAGCCCCCTTCACCCGGATGAAACCGCCGGGGCTCCGCCGGGATTCCGGCACCGGAATCTTGCACCTTCCGCTCAGATAAGCGCCTGTGATCGATTCCGGACATTTCATGATCTCCTCCGCCCGGCCCTGGGCCACGACCAGGCCGCCGTGTTCCCCGGCGCCGGGACCGATATCCACAATATGATCGGCCGCGAACATGGTATCCTCGTCATGTTCCACCACGATCACGGAATTGCCCAGATCCCGCAGATGCAGAAGCGTCTTCAGCAGCTTATCGTTATCCTTCTGATGCAGGCCGATACTCGGCTCGTCCAAAATATACGCCACGCCCACAAGACCGGAGCCGATCTGCGTAGCCAGACGAATCCGCTGGGCTTCGCCGCCGGACAGGCTTCCGGCCGCCCGGGAAAGCGTCAGATAGTCCAGTCCCACATTTACCAGAAAACCGATACGGGCTTTGATCTCCTTCAGAACCGCCCCTCCGATCAAAAGCTGCCTTTCCGTCAGTTCCATCTCGTCCAGAAAACGGCGCAGCTTCCCCACCGGCATCTCCGCGATCTCCGCAATGTTTTTGCCGGCGATCGTTACCGCCAGGGAAACTTTCTTCAAACGCTGGCCGCCGCACTCCGGACAGGGCGTCACGTGCATAAACGTCTCATACTCGGCTTTCTGGCTCTCCGAGGCCGTCTCCCGATAACGCCTCTGCGTATTCCGGATCAGCCCCTCAAATTCCACGTTATAGATCCCCTGTCCGTTCCGGCTCTGATAATGCACCTCAACCCGCTTGCCGCCGGTACCGTTGATCAGCACGTCCTGAACCTCCTCCGGATACTCTCCGAAAGGCGTGTCCAGATCAAAACCGTATTCCTTTCCCAGCGCCACCAGAATCGCGTTCGCATAACTGTTCTTATCCGTACAGGACTGCCAGCCGTTTACCACGATCGCCCCCTGATTGATGCTCAGGCCGCGGTCCGGAATCATCAGATCGATATCAAACTCCATCTTGTAGCCCAGTCCGAAACACTCCGGACACGCGCCGAACGGATTATTGAACGAAAAGCTTCTCGGCTCGATCTCTTCAATGCTGATTCCGCAGTCCGGACAGGCAAAGCTCTGGCTGAATGTCAGAAGTTTCCCTCCGACTACCTCCACCATCATCAGGCCCTCCGACAAGCGGAACACGCTCTCGATCGAATCCGCCAGACGCTTTTCGATGCCGGGCCGGACGACCAGGCGGTCTACCACCACCTCAATGTTATGCTTCCGGTTCTTCTCCAGCCGGATCTCGTCCGACAGATCAAACAAATTCCCGTCCACCCGGACCCGGGCATAACCGCTCCTCTTAGCCTGTTCGAACACCTTCACGTGCTCGCCCTTCCGCCCCCGGACAACCGGCGCCAGAAGCTGGAACCGGGTCCCCTCCGGCAATTCCATCAACTGATCCACCATCTCGTCCACGGTCTGGCGCTTGATCTCCCGCCCGCACTCCGGACAATGGGGAATCCCGATCCGGGCGTACAAAAGACGAAGATAATCATAAATTTCCGTCACCGTCCCCACCGTGGACCGGGGATTCCGATTCGTAGACTTCTGGTCGATGGAAATCGCCGGGGACAGCCCTTCAATGCTCTCCACGTCCGGCTTTTCCATCTGGCCCAGAAACTGCCTCGCGTAAGAAGACAGCGACTCCATATAGCGCCTCTGCCCTTCCGCATAGATCGTATCAAAAGCCAGCGAGGACTTCCCGGAACCGGACAGCCCCGTTAAAACGACCAGCTCGTTCCTGGGGATATCCACGGAAAGATTCTTCAGATTATGCGTATTCGCTCCCCGAATTCGAATATATTTCCTCTCACTCAACTTACTCATATTCCTGTTCTGCTCCATTCCAAAATCCTCGCGATATCTTATTGCAATCTCGATTACATCCGTACCGGCGCCCGACAAAGGCACTTCCTCATTATAAAGCAAGAACAAATGTTTGTAAAGCAGAATCTGTATTCCCCCAGGAAATCTCAATCAAAAAGAGATTCCCGAAAAAATCCGCAAACACAAACGGCCGCCGGGATCTCTCCCGACAGCCGTTCCTCCCATATATCCTACCGTCCCAACAGGACAAAAATCAAATAAAACATCGCAATACAGAAACCGACGCCGAACAATAAAAGACCAAAGGAAAAGCTCCCCGTAATCCGCTGCCCGGTCCGGGACATTCTCACCCGGTTAATCATACTGCCGGGCTCGAAATCTCCGGGATTCGTTTCCGGGATCCCGCGTTTCCGAAGCAGCGTTCCCATCAAAACCGCATGAAGCCCATCCGTCAGCACGCCGGCCAGCCGGCTGGCAAACGCGCCGAGAAACAGCAACGCCGCTCCCACCGGCTCCGCGATCCGGTCGCAGATCACGCCGAGAAAACCGCCCAGAGCCGGAAGCGCTTTCTGAACCAGAGGACGATACACCAGATATTCCAGATCCAGCCAGCCCGGCCAACGGTCCACATACACCCGGTTCCCGTTTTCATCGGTCTTCATCAGACAGGTCCGGATAAATCCGAAATAAACCGCCGCGCCGATCGCCAGGGAAATCAGAGCGCCTTTAAGGTTCGTCCAGGAGAAAAAAGCGATCGCATGAGCGGGAGCCTCCCCGTGCACAAAACCCTGCCCCAATTTGGCCATCCCTACCATAAACACCTGAGGCAGCACCCCGATCAAGGGGATCAGAAGCGCCGGAATCCCCAGCGCAAGCGCGCTCGAGCGATTCATATACGATTTATCCGACGCCTCCGTTTCCTCCGCATGACAGGGATTCTTTTCACAAAATACCGCCACGAACAATTTTGTCATGTAAGCCGCCGTCAAACCGCCGCTGAACAAAAAAATCCACTCCACCGCTTTAAAAACGCCGATACTCAGCCCGGCTTCCGCCAGGATTTCTATATATTCCACGATGCTTTCATGGAGCAATGTTTTGCTGATATAACCGTTCCAGAGCGGCATGCCGATCACGCCGAGATATCCCGTCAGGAAAATCACTTTCAAAAGAGGTTTATTCCGTCCGAAGCCCCGAATCCCGTTCAGATCCAACCTGTGCAGATTCATATACACCACGCCGGCCGCCAAAAACAGCACCAGCTTGATCAGCGAATGATTCACCATATGAAGAAGCGTTCCCCACACCGCCAGAGAATTGTGATGGCCCAAAAGACCCTGCATTCCCACGCCTACCAGGATAAATCCGATCTGGGACATAGAAGAACCGGCCAGCGTACGCTTCAGATCCATGGCAAATACCGCGATCACCGCTCCCAAAAACATGGTAATCACGCCGATCGCCAGCATCACCGAACCCCAGAGGCTGTCGTGCAGGAAAATATCACAGCTCACCACCAGAACGCCGAACACGCCGGCCTTAGACAAAATGGCGGACAAAATCGCCGACGCGGGCGCGGGCGCCGCCGGATACGTCCTCGGCAGCCAGACGTGAAGCGGATACATACCGGCTTTCGCCCCGAAACCGAACAGGATCAAAGCCCCGGCCAGATAGAGCCGCCCCTTATCCGTCACGGCCTCACAGGCCGAAAGCAATTCTTCCATATTTAAAGTACCCGTCATCTGCCGCAGAAGAAACAGTCCCATCAGCATGACCATACCGCCGATCACCGCCACGGCCACGTAAGTTTCCCCGGCCCGCATGGCCTCCGGCGTCTCGTCATGGATTACCAGAACATAGGAAGTAAAGGACATGATCTCGAAAAAGATAAAGGTCGTAAACAGATCCACCGACAAAAACACACCCATCGTCGCGCCGCAGGTTAAAAGCGTAAACAGGTAATACCGGTTCCTGTTTCGACAGTTCTGCAAATACTCCCTTGAGAAAACCGTCGTCGTCACCCAGACAAGCGCCGCGACCGCTCCGTGCAAAGCCCGGAAGCCGTCCAGCTTCAGATAAAGACCCTGGTCGCAAAAATAAGGCAGGAAGAAAGACATTTCCTCACCCGCGGCCACCTGATAAAGCGTAAATGCCGCCAGCAAAAGTTCCGTAACGCCGACGAAAGCGGCAAAATAATCCCGCGCCGCTTTCCTTTTGCGGCCGATCCCGTAACCGATCAGAGCTCCGGCTATGGGCCAGAATACCAACACAGGCAAAAGAATATTTCCACGCATCCTTCCGACCCTCCTTTACACTAACCCGCCCGCGACCTGCGCCAGCAGATTCGTCAGCAGCGGGGAACACAGACCCAGAAATACCATCGTTCCGCAGAGAATCCCCAGCGGCACGCACATATACCAATTCGGATCCCGCACATCCGCGATCTTCGCACGGTCAAAAGAAACGCCCGGGAAATAAGCCCGCACCACCACCGTAAACAGATAAGCCGCCGTCAAAACCGCCGAAGCCAGAAGCACCAAGACGCCGGCGAACGCCAGCGGTTCCCCCGTGGACGCCGCCGCCGTGGCCAAGCTCCATTTACTGATAAAGCCGGGAAGAAGCGGCACGCCGGTCAGAGCAAGGGAAGCAATCGTAAAAGCCGCAAACGTCACCGGCATCCCGGCGCCAAAACCATCCAGCTCCGTCACATACTCCCGGTGGGTCTTATACATGACCGCTCCGGCGCAGAAGAACAGCGTAATCTTCATCAAACCGTGAAAAATCATATGACAAAGCGCGCCGGTAAAACCCGCCGGCGTCATCAGCGTCACGCCGAATACAATATAGGACAGATTGCTGACCGTCGAATAAGCCAGGCGCCGCTTGATGTGCAGATCACGCCAGGCCATGGCCGAACCGAACAGAATCGTGGCCATCGCGAAGATCATGGCAGCCTCCTGAGCCCAGGTCCCCGCCAGAAGCCCGGTCCCGAAACAATAAAACGTCGAACGCATAATCGCGAACACGCCGGCCTTCACCACGGCTACCGCGTGGAGCAGAGCCGTAACCGGCGTCGGAGCCACACCGGCGGAGGGAAGCCACCCGTGAAAAGGGAACACCGCCGCCTTCACCCCGAAACCAAAGAAAGTCAAAAGATAACCGGCCAGCAGGATATCGCGTTCTCCTCCGTTCACGGCCGGATTCACAAAACCGCCGTAAACAAACGTCAGGCTCTTATCCCCGTACACATACAGAATCATGATTCCCGCAAACGCCAGGGCCGCCCCGCCGATCGAATACGCTAGGTACTTGCGTCCCGCCGCGACCGCCCGGTTATTCATGGCGTGCATCACCAGAGGAAGCGTCACCAGCGTCAACAGTTCGTAGCACAGATACATCGTGATCAAATTGGCGCTGGCCGCGATTCCCACCGTTACGCCGTAAGTCATGGTATAAAAGCTGAAAAACTTATCGTCCATGCCCTCATGCTTGATATATTCAAAAGCATAGCAGGAGGCAAGCGGCCACAAAAAGCCCACCAGACCCAGGAACACGCATGACAAGCCGTCCATCCGGAACGCGATCGACAAGTCCTCCGTCAGCGGCAGCAACGTAATCACGCCTTCCGGGCGGTTTAAGATCAAAAACAGCAGGGCCAGAGAAGTTGCCAGAACCGCCGCCGTCACATACCGTTCTCTCGCCTTTCGCTCCTTAAAATGAAAGAGGGGCAGACACGCGCCCGCAGCCACGGGCAGAAGAATCGGAATCAAAATCAAACCTGCATTCATATTCTCACCCCTTTCACAAAACCGACGCCGCAATGTCGCGGACAAACGTCACCAGAGGACCGGCGCAAAGCCCGAACCCAAGAGCCAGCGCCGCCAGAAGAACCAGAGGCAGCACCAGCCGTCCGTCGCCCTTTCCGCGCTCCGGCTTCTGAATCCTCGTACCTTCCTTCGGGAAAAATCCCCGGATAACCGGCACCAGAAGATAACCCATGGTCAGAAATGCGCTGACCAGCAACACCGCGGGGCCCAACCCGGAAAACACCGGCAGGCCGGATTCCACCGCCCCGGAAGCCAGATAAAACTTACTGATAAACCCGCAAAACGGCGGCACGCCGATCAAAGCCAGAGACGCGGCGGTAAAACAGGCAAATGTCACCGGCATTTCCCGTCCGATCCCTTCCAGCTCCCGCACCTGCGTTTTATGCGTCTTGTAAATCACCGCGCCGGCGCACAAAAACAGGGCGTCCTTAATAACCGAATGGAACACCACATGCAAAAGAGCCCCCATAAAGGCCGTCGCGTTCATCAAAGACAAACCGAACAAAATATAAGATACCTGGCTGACCGTCGAATAAGCCAGCCGCTTTTTCAGCAGATTCTCTTTATAGGCCAGCATAGAGCCCAGAAAAACCGTCACAAGCGCCAGAGAAGCCCAGGCCGCCTGCACCCAGCTGCCCCGAAGAAATTCAGGACCGACCAGATAATAAACCACCCGCAAAATCGCCAGCACGCCGGCCTTTGTAATGACGCCGGACAGCACCGCCGACGCCGGCGCCGGCGCCACCGGATGCGCCGTCGGCAGCCAGGCGTGCAAAGGGAACATGCCCGCCTTCGCACCGAACCCGATAATGACCAGGAGTACCACCGTCAAAAGCCAGCCCTCGTGACCCGCAAGAAGCGAAGGATCCAGCCCGCCGCCGGCAACAAACTCACCCGCCCCGTACGTGTGCAGAAAGAAAAATCCCAAAAGCCCAAGGGACGCTCCGAAAATCGAATAAAACAGATATTTCAGACCGGCCGCCAACGCTTCCGGCGTTCCGCTGTGAAGCACCAGAGGCATTGTCAGAAGCGTCATCATCTCAAAACACAGATACATCGTCAGATAATTGCCGGCATACCCCAGTCCGATCAACGCTCCCAGGGAGATCAGATAAAACGCATAATAACGCGTATGATTTTTCTCGTGATTCATATATTCAAACGAGAAAATCCCGGCCAAAAGCCACATAACCGAAACCAGAACCGTAAACAATCTCGCCAGGCCGTCCGTCTTCAGAAGAATCGGCAGCTCCCCCGTCAGATAAAAAAGCGTCAGCCGGCTTTCACCGGATAAAGCGATTCCGACCGCAAGAAGCAGATTGACCGTCAGCACCGCCGCCGTAAACTTCTGCCGGGCCGCCGTTTTCTTCAGCGCGGGAAGCAGAGCCGCCAGGACCCCTGCCGCCACGGGGAGCAGGACCGGAACCAATAACAGAATATTTTCCTTCATCGTCTTCTCCCTCCTATAACACTGCCGAAACGATCGTCTGGATGAAATCCAGAAGAGGCTTCGGGAACACGCCGAGCAACACGGCCGCCGCCGTCAGAATAACCAGAGGAACCGTCATAAAACGGCTGGGCTCCTTTTTTTCGAGAGCCGTGTAATCCGCATCCGCTCCCGGAAAAAATCCCGCGATCGTGATGGAAAACAGATAACCGGCCGTCAAAAGGGCGCTGACAAGCAAAATCACCGGTCCCAGCCAGGCGATCACGGAAATACCGCTCTCCAAAGAACCCATGGCCAGATACCATTTGCTGATAAAACCGCACAGAGGAGGAATCCCAATCAGGGCCAGCGACACCAGAGTAAAGCACCACATCACGACCGGCATCTCTTTTCCGATTCCTCTCAACTGCCCGACTTCGGTCTTATGCGTCTGATAGATGATCGCCCCGGCACACAAAAACAGAACATCCTTGATCACCGAGTGGCACACCACATGCAGAAGCGCGCCGGTCATGGCCGTTTGATTCATCAAAAATACGCCGAAAAGTACATAAGACACCTGGCTGACCGTCGAATAAGCCAGCCGCTTCTTCAGCACGTTTTCTCTGTAAGCCATCATGGATCCCATAAAAACGGTGATCAAAGCCAGGATCAGCCAGGCCGTCTGAACCCAGGTCCCGAAAAGAAATTCCACGCCCACCTGATAATAGATCACGCGCAGTATCGCCAGCACGCCCGCCTTGGTGATCACACCGGACAGCACCGCCGACGCCGGCGCCGGCGCCACCGGATGCGCCGTCGGCAGCCAGGCATGCAGAGGAAACATGCCCGCCTTTGCGCCGAAACCCGCCACTACCAGGAAAAATACGATGCGAAGCATTCCCTCATGACCGGCCACCCGGCTCATATCCAGCACGCCGCCGGGCACAAACGTAAACGTCGTTCCGTAATGATAGAGGAAAAACAGACCCAAAAGCCCCAAAGACGCCCCGAAAATCGAATATTTTACATATTTGATACCGGCCGCCACCGCCTCCTTCGTTCCCGAATGAAGGGCCAACGGCATGGTCAGAAGCGTCATCAGCTCAAAAAACAGATACAGCGTCACATAATTCCCCGCAAATCCCAGTCCAAGCAAAACGCCGAGAGAAATCAGGAAAAAGCTGTAATAGCGGACATGATTTTTCTCATGTTCCATATATTCGAAAGAAAAAATCCCGGAAGCCAGCCACATCACGGACACCAGACCGCCGAACAGAAGAGCCAGACCGTCCGTCCGGAAAAAGACGGGCAGCGCATCCGTCAGAGAAAACAGAAAAAGCTCTCCGCCCCCGCCGGCCGCCATCCCAAAAAACAACACAAGATTCAATCCCAGCACCGCCGCCGTATAGATCCGGCGCGGCTTCTTCTCACGAAACGCCGGCACAAGCGGCAGCGCAAGCCCTGCCAGTACAGGAAGCAGGACCGGAAACAATAACATCGGATTTCCATTCATCTTAAGGCCCCCTCCCGTCAGCCAAACATACCGAGACCGCTCTCAATGGCCTGCACAAAGCCGCCCGAACAGATCCCGTAAAACAAATTCAGCAGAATAAACACAACCATAGCCGCCGCATACTCCCAGTGATAACGGGCCTTTACGCCCTCCCACCGGCCGTCCTTCGGACGTGCGTACAAATTCCCGATCACCGGAATATAATACAGCGCGTTCAAAAGGGTACTGACCACAATCACGGCAATCCCCGCAACACTCTTGAAACCGCCCAGGCTCACCGCCGCCGTCGTCAGATGCAGCTTCGTCACAAAACCGGCAAAAAGCGGAATGCCGATCATGGACAAGGCGCCCACCGTAAAAGCGGCTCCGCCCAAAGGATCGCGATAACCGGCCCCCGTAATGTCTTCCATCTTCTTGCTTCCGCCGGACACGCTCATAAAACCGCCCGCGGCGCAGAAAAGCATCGGCTTGGTAAACGCATGCGCCAGGATCTGAATGCAGGCCGCCACCATACCGGCCTCATTGTCCATACCGATCCCCAAAAATATGTAACCGATCTGGGCAACGGACGAAAAAGCCAGCATCCGTTTCAGATCCCTCTCCTGCAAAGCCCGGATCGAACCGGCCACCATAGCCAGCGCGCCGAAAACAAACAAAATATTCGTGATATGCTCGGCGGCGATCACGTTCATACCGATCACCCGGTAAAAAATCTTAATCAGCAGGAAAATATAACCCTTCAGCACCAGACCGGACAGCACGGCGCTTGAAGTCGCCGTCGCGCTTCCGTGCGCGTCCGGCAGCCATGCGTGAAACGGAAACAAAGCGCTCTTGATCGCCATACTGATCGAAAACAGGCCGATGATAACCGTCAGCGGAAACTCGTACCGCCCGTCGGCAAACATGGTCTGCACCGCTTCCCCGATATCCTCCATCAAAAGGTGTCCGGATACCGAATACAGTAAAATAATACCGATCAGAAACATACTCGAGCCCAGAAGGCTCATGGTCAGATACCGGGCCGTCGCGATCAAAGGCCGCCCCGTATTATATTTTAACATGACCAACGCGCAGGAAGCGATCGTGTTGATCTCCACAAACACATAGGCGGTAAAAAGATCGTTGGTAAAAACCAGCGCCATCAAAGAGCTCATCAACAGACAGATAACCGTAAAATAAAGATTGACCTTTTCCGGCTCGCAGTCCTCAAAAATATGCTCCATACCGCCAAGCAGGGAAAACAGCATCACGCCGGCAAAGGCCGCCCCCGTCAGGGCTTCCAAAGTTCCGATGCGAATCTCGTTTCCCCAGGGCGCGGGAAAATGCCCCATCAGGTATACGTAGGACTCTCCCTTTCCCGCCACGAAAAAGAACGTCGCGAGCAAAAGGAGCATCACGGCCCCGTTCACCGCCAGGCAATACCATTTGGCCGCCTTCGGTCTTAACACAGCGCAGATCACACCGCCGGCCAGATACAGCATGATCGCAAAGAACGGAAAATTCTGTACAAACGCCATCACGCTTCCTCCTCTGCCGCCAGACGGGCCATCTCGTCCAAATTCAGCGTATGGTATTTCAGATACAGCCGAATCGTCAGCGCCAGCAGGAAAGCCGTCACGCTGACCGACACGACGATGCCCGTCAGGACCAGCCCCGCCGGGATCGGATTGATATAAGCCTCCGAACTGGTAACGCCGTCGGTTAAAATCGGCGCGGTCCGCCCGGCAATATACCCCTTCGCCGCCAGAAACAGATACACGCCGGTATCCATGAAATTAAAACCGATAACCTTCTTAATCATATTCGGATGAAGCATCAGCACCGTAAAACCGATACCGAAAATAATCACGGCCGCCGTCTCATAATAATTGGCAAACAAATTCGGTCCCATTTCAGATACCTCCCTTCCGGAACAAAGAATAAAACGCGTACATCGTGCAGGCCACCACGCAGCCGACACAGATATTCAGCGGCAGGATCAGGCCGCTGCTCAAAATGGCTCCCGGCGTCCCTAATGGGATTCCGGATTCCAGATGATTCGCTCCCGTAAAAAACGAATATGTCTTCAGTCCCGCATACGTCATAAGAGCCGCAAACGACACCCACTTATACGTCCCGTATGTGAAAAACCGGGACGCTTTCTCCTCCCCGAACGCGCTCACATACAAAATCAGCGCCGCGCCGATGATCGCGCCTCCCGAAAAGCCTCCGCCCGCCGACAGATGACCGTTCAAGATCACATAGATTCCGAAAATCAACCCTACGGGAACCAGGATAGCCGCCGAACATTTCAGGATATTGTCGTCGATCAGTTCCCGGATCGGACGATCCATTTCCTTAATATTGACCTTCCCGTCCGTCCGGTCCTTCCGCAGAAGAATCAAAACGCTGCACACGGCAATAAACAACACGTTGGACTCGCCCAGCGTATCAAACGCACGGTAATCCAGGATCATACCCGCCACAAAATTAACGGCGCCGGTTTCCTCGATCCCGCTCTCAATATAGCGCTTCGGCACCTCGTTGTTGGCCGGATTGGACGCTTCCCCATATCTCGGCAGATAAGAAACCGTCAGAAGAAGAAGCGTCGTAACCGTCACGCACACCAGTACCGCGATCACGCGGTACACGGGCCCGTAATTCTTTACCGCGGTCTCTCCCCCCCAGTCCTTCAAACGCTTCAGGGTTCCCTGTTCTTCCCCTTCCGCCCGTTCCCGCCACCGGTCGGTTTCATCCGGTCTCACCGTCGTAGCGTATTCGCCCGCCTCGGACGGAATATACTTCTGTTCTCCTTCCACCCAGTTAAACAGGCGGCAGAGAAGCCTACTCTTCTGGATCTTCATCTTCTTCCCCCTTATCAATCGCATGGATGCGCCGCAGCGTTATGTAAAAAAGCACGCTGGTAACGCCCGCGCCCACCGCCGCTTCCGTAATCGCCAGATCCGGCGATTCTAAGACCATCCAGACCACCGACATGATCAGGCTGTAACTGGACAGAATCACAATGGAAGTCAGAAGTCCCGGCGTCAGAGCCACCGCGATCGCACATACGATCAAAAACGTTATCAAAATCAATTCGACCATTCTCATTTTCCCACCACCTCATGTTCTCCCGAGTGAAAATCCTCCCCGGTTATCAGCTCCATCTTCACCAGAAGATGGCTGGCCACCGGGCTCGATATCCAGAAAAAGATCAGAATCAGAATCAATTTCCCGGTCATGGCGCTGAAACCATCCAAAATCACCACGCCGAGCAGACAGAGGAAAATCCCCATGGTATCCCCCAGAGCCGCCGCCTGCATCCGGTTCAACACAAACCCAAAGCGGAAATTCCCGATCACCGCCGTCACAAAAACAAACAGCCCCGCCAGAATACACAGAGCGCCCGCCGCGAATCGTATCCACTCCCACACACTCATTCTTCCGTCACCTTCTCTCCCGTTCTTTTTTCCCGTTTCTTCTTATCCCGCTCCAGTTTTTCCATGCAGGCGCCGGTAAATACCTTTGTCAGGATGATCACCGCCAGGAAACTTAAGACCGCATAAATAATCGCGATGTCCACCAGACCGCTCTCCCCGAGCAGAAGCGCCACGAAAGCGATCATAACGATAATCTGCGTCCCCATCATATTGATCCCCACCATGCGGTCCGCCACCCGGGGCCCGATAACCGCCCGGAACAAACAGAAAAACACGGTGACGGCCAGCACGCCGATACAAAAGATCAGAAAATTATGCACCAGCATTTCGTAAGTCATCTTACCCTTCCTCCAGTTCTTTCAATATATCCACGAACACGCTCGCGTCGATTCCCTCGGCCATGCTTTTATCCAGGCAGTGAACCACAAAATGCTCTTCTTCCTGAAAACCCGTGATCGTCCCCGGCGTCAGCGTAATGCAGTCCGCCAGAGCCGCCTGGGCGAGCGGACTCTTTAAGTCTACCGTAAAGTGAACCACCTGCGGCTCCGCCTTTTCCCCCGCATAAACGAAACGAATCACCTGTTCGTTCGCCTTCACAATCTCAACCCAGAGCACGCCCAGAAGTTTCGCGATCTTTCCGGCTTTCTTCGCCAAGCGAACGTCTTTTTGAAAGCTATATCCCATAAAACGGCAGGTAAACCAGTAGATCGCAGCCGAAATCCCCACGCCGAACCAGGCGATCTCCCAGGTAAACCTCCCGTTAAATAAGATCCAAAGTAAAAAATACAGTAAAAACATCCCGTATCCTCCTTCCTGTTTTGCTAAAAGCGGGCAACGCAAAAGAAAGAGCGCAGGGTACCTCTCGCTCTCTCTTCCTCTCCCAACTATTCCGCCCCCGCAAAATACCTTATATGCGCGGATTATTTTAGCACAAAACCACAAAAAAAACAATTCTTACAGCAAAATTTTTTAAATTTTTCACTCCGCCCCATAGCGGACAAATTCGTACCCAGCCGCCCGGGCCTGATCGATAAAATCTCCCATAATCTGGGCGTTGGTAGCCGACACGGCGTGAAGCAGATAGATCGCCCCCGGATGCAGACGGCTCATGATCTTCTGAAGCGCCTCCGCAGGATCCGGCTGATCGTCCGTCACCCAATCCCGATACGCAAAGCTCCAGAAAGCACTGCGGTAACCGATCGCCTGCATCAGAGCCAGCGACTGCTCGCTGAAGATACCGGCCGGATAACGGAACAAGTACATTTCGTAGCCAAATTCATTCTTCACATATTCGTGAAGTTCCTTCATCTCCGCCAACTGCTGCTCCAACGACAGACTCGGCATCCCCTCGGACGGATGGCTCACGCTGTGCGCCCCCACCACATGCCCTTCCTCGATCATCCGCCGGATCAGATCCGGCTCGGACTTTACATACTGCATTGTCACAAAAAACACGGCCGAAACCTGTTTTTCCTTCAGTACATCCAGAATCACCGAACTGTAACCGTTCTCATACCCTTCGTCCAGCGTCAGGTAGATCTTCTGCGAATCTTCCTTAATAAAATCCGCCTGATACTGTCCGTACAGATCCTGGTAAGAAGTCGCTCCCGTCGGGCGGTTTCTGTCGTCCACATTGGTACCGGGCCCCCAGGATTTCACCTCGTTCGACAAACCGGCGATCGCGGACAGATCCACGTCAAAACGGATCTGCGGCGGCGTCGCTCCGGCCGGTTCCGGCGCCATTGTCGTTTCTTCCGGCGTCACGTCCGCCGGCGCGTTCCCTTCCGTCGCCGCCTCCGACGTCGCCGCGGGAACGGTCGTTGTCATCTCCTCCGTCGTCTCCGCCGCGGTCGTTTCGCCCGCCGTCGTCTCCGGTTCGTCCTTCTTGCAGCCGCCAAGGCCAAAAGAGGAAGCCAGCACGACCGCGCTCAGACCCAAAACCAAAACTTTTGTTTTCACTTCTCTTTTCATCTCTCGTCTGCTCCTTTATTTTCTCTGACTTTTAGTGTCTCCGCTTTCTCCGGTTTTTATCCCCGGCCGGCTCTTCGTCGTCCTCCGCTTCCTGAAGCTGTTTTTTTAATTCGATCATCTGATCTCTGAGAACGGCCGCCGCTTCAAAATTCAGTTCCGCGGCCGCCTGATTCATCTTCCTCGTCGCTTCCGCGATCAGTTTTTTCAACTCGGCCGCGCTCATGGACTCCATATCTTTATCCAGTTTAACGCCCGCCGGCGTTACCGTCTTCGAGATGCGGATCAGATCCCGCACCGCCTTTTTAATCGTCGTCGGCGTAATTCCGTGTTCCTCATTATATTTTTGCTGAATTGCTCTCCGCCGATTGGTTTCCTCCATAGCGCCTTTCATGGAATCCGTTATCGCATCGGCATACATGATAACGTGCCCCTCTGCGTTCCTGGCCGCCCGGCCCACCGTCTGAATCAGAGAAGTCTCGGAACGCAAAAAACCTTCCTTGTCCGCGTCCAGAACCGCCACCAGGCCGATCTCCGGAATATCCAGTCCTTCTCTGAGTAAATTGATCCCCACCAGCACATCGAACACATCCATCCGCATGTCCCGGATGATTTCGGTCCGTTCCAGCGCCGCGATATCCGAGTGCATATATTTTACCCGGATCCCCGCCTCCCGCAGATAATCCGTCAGATCCTCCGCCATCCGTTTCGTCAAAGTCGTCACCAGCACCTTATTCTTTTTCGCGACTTCTTTGTGGATCTCCGTCACCAGATCATCCACCTGTCCCTCCGAGGGCCTGACTTCGATCGGCGGATCCAGAAGACCGGTCGGACGAATCACCTGTTCCACCCGCATCAGTTCATGATCCGCCTCATAAACCGACGGCGTGGCCGAGACGAACAGCATCTGACTGATCTTGCCCTCGAACTCCTCAAAATTCAAAGGCCGGTTATCCAGCGCGGAAGGCAGGCGGAAACCGTAATTGACCAGCGTCGTCTTACGGGAACGGTCGCCCGCGTACATCCCGCGGATCTGGGGCACCGTAATGTGGGACTCATCCACCAGGATCAGGAAATCATCCGGAAAATAGTCTATCAGGGTATGAGGCGGCTCTCCCGGAGCCAGACCGGTCAGATGTCTGGAATAATTCTCGATTCCGCTGCAAAACCCGGTCTCCCGCAACATTTCCACATCGAAATTCGTCCGCTCCCCGATCCTCTGCGCCTCCAAAAGCTTGTCCTCGGATTTAAAATAAGCCACCCGCTCCTTACATTCCTCCTCGATCGCCCGGGCGGCCTCCAGCATTTTATCTTTATCTACCACATAGTGAGAAGCCGGAAAGATCAAAAAATGCTCCAGAAGAGCCTTGATTTCCCCGGTCAGCGTATCGATCTGGGCAATCCGGTCCACTTCATCCCCAAAAAACTCCACTCGGACCGCATCTTCCCCGTAAGCCGCCGGAAACACCTCCAGCACGTCGCCCCGTACCCGGAACGTCCCGCGATGAAAATCCATGTCGTTCCTCGTATACTGAATATCAATCAGACGATGGATCATCTCATCCCGATCCCAGATCTGCCCCGGACGCACGGAAAGCGTCATTTTTTTGTAGTCAATCGGACTTCCCAGCCCGTAAATACAGGACACCGACGCCACAATGATCACGTCCTTCCGCTCGGAAAGAGCGGCTGTCGCCGAGTGGCGCAGCTTATCGATCTCATCGTTGATCGAAGAATCTTTCTCAATATAAGTATCCGTGGAGGGCACGTAAGCTTCCGGCTGATAATAGTCGTAATAGGACACAAAATATTCGACGGCATTATTCGGAAAAAATTCTTTGAACTCGCCGTACAACTGGGCTGCCAGCGTCTTGTTATGCGCTATGACAAGCGTTGGTTTATTTAATTGCTGGATGACGTTCGCCATCGTAAAGGTTTTACCGGAACCCGTGACACCGAGAAGGGTCTGGAACTGGTTGCCTTCTTTGAATCCCTTTACCAGTTCTGCTATGGCCTGGGGCTGGTCGCCGGTTGGGACATATTGCGATACTAATTCAAAATGTTCCATAAAACAATCTCCTCAAAAACAATAGTGTTTTACCTATAAGAGCTTGATGACCTCGTAATCAATAT
>JAAWBX010000017.1 GCA_022792885.1 Lachnospiraceae bacterium | reverse complement strand
TCAGCCTTATGTTCCAAAGGCTTAGATCCTTTTCCCTTTCCAGCCTGCCTGACAGCAGGTCTTGTTGTCGTACTCTTTTTTCTATTAAATTTTCTTTTGATTTTTTCATTTATCTACTTGACTTTTAATAGTTGGTCTTTCTGTGAGATAACACTTTTCATTAGTATACCACTAATTTCTATCATTTACTATCTATTTTTTTTAATTTTGCGAAAGAAGCATACATCTTCTTCAACCCAAAATTCTCAAAATCCACCGTCACCTCATAATCCCTCTTCTGTTCCCGGATAGCCGTCACCACCCCTTCTCCGAACTTCAGGTGACTGACCCGATCGCCGACGATATAAGAGAGCCCCTCGCTTTTGTTGACCACAAATTCCCTGCCCAGACTGTAAGCGGCCTTCGTCTGAGCCGTACTCACCCGCGCCAAATCCGAAGCCTTCTTCCGTCCGAATCCGGCGGCCAGATTCCTGCGATCTTCCTCATAAGATGAAACGGCCGTTTTCTTCTCCCCCGTCCGATTTCCTTCTTCCAGAAGTTCCGCCGGAATTTCCGACAAAAACCGGGAGGGCGCATTGTAGCGGACTTCCCCGTTTACCATCCGCTGACGGGCGCTGGTCAGCATCAGGTTCTTTTTCGCCCGGGTGATCCCCACATAACACAAACGCCGCTCTTCCTCCAAAGCCTCCAGATCCTCCCCGTTCGCCGACCGGTAGCTCGGGAAAAGCCCCTCCTCCAAGCCGGCCAGGTAGACCCGTTCAAACTCCAGCCCTTTGGCGCTGTGCAACGTCATCAAAACGATCCGGTCCGCATCCGCGTCCAGATTATCCACCTCCGCTACCAAAGCCACCTGCTCCAAAAAGCCTCCCAGGCTCGCTCCCTCCGGCGCATTCCCTTCATAATCCACCGCCTTTGAAATCAACTCCTCCAGGTTCTCGATTCGGGCCAGCGCTTCCGGCGTATTCTCATCCTCCAGTTCCTTCTGATAACCGGTCACAAGCAGCACTTCCCGAATCAGGCTTTCCAGATCCGTCTCGTTCGCCGCCGCGCGGAACGACTCGATCTGAGCTACAAAAGCCAGAATGCGCCCGGCCGCTTTTCCCAAAGTCGGAATATGTTCCGCATGAAGGCAGGCTTCATAAAAACTCATGTCATGATTCACCGCGAAAGCCGCCACTTTTCCGATACTGGTCTGACCGATTCCCCGTTTCGGCACATTGATGATTCGCTCGGCCGCCAGATCATCCTGTCCATTTTCAATCGTCTTTAAATAAGCCAGAATATCTTTGATCTCCTGCCTCTGATAAAAATTCACACCGCCGATCAGCCGATAGGGAAGGTTCTGAGATACGCACTGCTCCTCCAGAACACGGGACTGCGCGTTGGTCCGATACAAAACGGCACACTCCCGCAACGCTTCGCCCGCCTCTTTCGCACACAGAATATCCCTGACGATCGATGCGGCTTCCTCCCTGGCCGTATCATACGAACCATAACGAACCCGATCCCCCTCCCCGTTTTCCGTCCAGAGGGTCTTATCCTTCCGCCCGCCGTTCCGGCGAATCACATGGTTCGCCACATTCAGAATATTCTGGGTCGAACGATAATTCTGTTCCAGGCGAATCACCTTCGCCCCCGGATAGGATTCCTCAAAACTCAGAATATTATAAATATTCGCCCCGCGAAAACGGTAAATCGACTGATCGTCATCCCCGACCACACAAAGATTCCGGCTTTGAGAAGCCAGCAGATTCACCAGCTCAAACTGCGCCGTGTTGGTGTCCTGATATTCATCCACCAGAATATAGCGAAACCGATTTTGATAATAGGAAAGCACCTCCGAATTATTCCGGAAAAGCTCCACCGTCTTCATGATCAGATCATCAAAATCCATCGCGTTGTTTTTTTTCATCTGTTCCTGATACTCCTGGTAGAGCTCCCCGATCTTCATCCGGCGAAATTCCCCGGCCGAGTGTATATAAAACTCCTCCGGCGTGATCAGCTCATTCTTCGCCGCGGAGATTTCCGATAAAACGGCCCTCTCCCGGTAAAGTTTGCTGTCCAGATCCATTTTCTTGATAATCTGCCGAATCAGAACTTTCTGATCTTCCGTATCATAAATGCTGAAAGACGAATCGTAGCCCAGCCACTCCCCATAACGCCTGAGTATCCGCACACACATGGAATGAAACGTAGACACCCAAATACTTTCCGCGCCAAATTCCACCAACTGATTCACGCGCTCCCGCATCTCGGCCGCCGCTTTATTGGTAAATGTAATCGCCAGGATGTTCCACGGATTCACTTTTTTTTCATCGATCAGATAGGCGATCCTGTGAGTCAGCGCCCGGGTCTTCCCGGAACCGGCGCCGGCCAGAACCAGCACCGGCCCCTCCGTCGCGAAAACCGCTTCTTTCTGCCTGTCGTTTAACGTATCGTAAATACTCCCCATACTTTTCCCCGCCCCATAAAATCTTCCGTAAAAAAACGGACAGCCTTCCGGCTGCCCGCCTGTTCGTCTCGCGTATCGTTCTTTTATTTGCCCAGCTTCGCTTTCAAAGCCGCCAACTCGTCTTCCACCGCCGTACTCGGCACAGAATCATACTTCTGCATCAGATCCTCCATGTCACCGGAAGCATCCGTCTCATTCAGTCTGGCCATGGCGTTCGCTTCGTCCAGCATCTTGTTCGCCTTGGCCTCCATGCGGTCCAGATCGGACATCCGGCCCTTCGCGCTGTCCATACCGGACGTAATTTTATTGACTTTCTCCTGAGTCTTCGCCACCTGAATCTTGGCCTTGATCGAATCCCGTTTCGCATTCAAAGCCGAAATATCCTCGCAAAGTTTATCGTGCATCTGCCGCATCTTCGCCGCGTTATCCGCCGCCAGCGTATATGCCTGATTTAAAGATGCCTGCTTCTCCGTCAACGTATTCTTTTTCGTCAGAAACTGCCTGGCATCCTCGTCGTTCCCGGCCAGAATCGCCTTCTCGGCGTACTGCTGCATCTTCGCGATCTCTCCACTGCAAGCGTCCAGTTCCCTCTTCGCCTTCGTCTCCTCCGCCATGACGGCGGCCGTCTCCGCCTTTACTTTACCCAGATCGCTCTGCAGATCCCGCAGATACTGATCGACCATCTTCGAAGGGTCTTCCGCTTTATCCAGCAAAGCGTTTACATTCGCGGACATAATATCCGTAAATCTCTTTAAAATCCCCATCGTAAACCTCCTTCTCCCGAAAACATTTATGCTTATTTTACACTATTCCGAACCCCTTGTCAAAACGATTCCAAATTCTCCCCCGTCGCCTCCGCCTTTTCCAATTCCAGAAGAAACTTCTTTAAATCCGAACCGCCCCAACCGGCCGCTCGTCACCGGAACGCTCGTCAAGCCAAACCTGACAGACCTTCCCCTCCTCCTCGCAGATTCCGATCCTGCCAAGAGGCGACTCACAAAAATCAAACTTTTTCATTCATTCTCCTCAAAATATCAAAAATCCCTTCGCCATGCCCGGGGGCTGAATACGATCAGAACCGGGAATATCTCCAGACGTCCGGCCAGCATGCAAAACGTCAGCACCAGTTTTGCAAAACCGGAAAACATCGAAAAATTACCCACCGGACCCACCAGCTCCAGACCAGGCCCGATATTACTGATCGTGGCAAACACCGAAGTCGCCGAAGTCACCAGATCATACCCGTCCAGCGAAACCAGAAGAATCGAAAAGACCACGATAAGAATATAAGCAAAGAAAAACACCAGCGTGTTGCGAACGATCTCATCCGATATGGCACGGCCCTCCATCTTCACTCTCTTAACCAGATTCGGATGCAGAACCCGGCTGATCTCCCTTTTCAGCGATTTAAACAGGATAATCAGCCGGCTGACTTTGATTCCGCCGCCGGTAGAACCCGCGCAGGCTCCCACAATCATCAAAACAACCAGGATATTCCGGCTCAGAGAAGGCCATAAATTGAAATCCGCCGTCCCGTACCCCGTCGTCGTAATAATGGAAGATACCTGAAAGGACGAATAGCGAAACGCCTCCCACACCGAAGAACACATGGGCAGAATATTCCACATAATCAGGAGAATCGACGTCCCCACAACGATCAGATACCAGCGCAGTTCTTCATTTTCCTTGATTCCGTTCCATTGTCTGCGCAGCGTCATATAATAAATATTAAAATTCACGCCGAACAGAAGCATAAACACCGCGATGATCATCTCCGCCGGCACATTATTGTATGCGCCCACGCTCAGATTCCGGCTCGAGAATCCACCGGTCCCGGCCGTCCCCATGGCGTGAATCACCGAATCATAAAAAGGCATCCCCACCATGCACAACAATAAAATCTGCACCGCCGTCATGACAAAATAAATCGTATACAAAAGCCTCGCCGTATCTTTCAGCTTCGGAACCAGCTTCCCCGGCGCCGGGCCCGGACTCTCCGCCTTCATCAACTGGATACTGGACGGGTCCATATTCGGCATAATCCCCAGAACGAACACCAGGATCCCCATCCCTCCGACCCAGTGAGTAAAACTCCGCCAGAAGAGAATCCCTTTCGGCAGACTCTCGACTTCCGTCAGAATTGTCGAACCCGTCGTCGTAAAACCGGACATCGCCTCAAACACGCAATCGATATATCCCTGAAAATAACCGGAAAAATAAAACGGAAACGCCCCGACACAGGCCAACACAATCCAGGTCATGGCCACCGCAAAAAATCCCTCGCGCGCCTGAAGATGCATCGACGACGGCTTCTTGAGAAGCATCAGGCCGCTGGCCAGAAGCGAGAACGCGATCACTCCCAGAAACACCAGAAACATGTCCCATTCTCCGTAAACGGCGGAAACCAGCGCCGGCAACGCCAAAAGCCCCGCCTCACAGCGGAGAACGAAACCCATTACCCGAAAGATCAATCTGAAATTCACGGCTGCTTTCCTCCATCCGCAAAGACATCATTCAAATCCACCACATTCGCCTGACTGGAAACGATAATCACCGTATCTTTCTTCTGAATGAAGTCATTACCGGTCGGAATAATGATCTCCCCTTTTCTCGCGATCGCCGCCACGATAAAATTCGGTTTAAACGTAATGTCTTTTAAAGGCACGTTCAGATGCGCCGTCGTCTCGTTCGCACAGAATTGCAACGCTTCCGCCCGGCCGCCGACAATCTTATAAAGAGTCTCCACATTGCTCCCGATCGTATTCTTCAGCGCCCTCACGAAACGGATGATCTGAGCCGCCGTAATGTTTTTAGGACTGACCGTGCAGTCCAATTTCAAATTTTGCATAATACGGCCGTAATTATCCCGCGTCACTTTCGTAACCACCTTCGGCACTCCCATATGAGAGGCATACAGCGCCGTAATCAGGTTCTCCTCATCATTCCCGGTAATCGAAACCAGAGATTCGCACTTCTCGATCGCTTCCTGAGCCAGAAGGTTCTCGTCGGTTCCGTCTCCGTGGATAATAATGCAATTCGGCAAAAGTTCGTCCAGCTCTTTACATCGGTCCTTATCCTGCTCGATAATCTTTACCTTAATATTGCTTCTGGCGATCGTATCACACAAATAATAGGCGATCCGGCCGCCGCCGATCACCATCACGTTCTTGACGCTGTGAGTCTCCTTCCCAATGCGCCGGAAAAATGCCAGGATCTGAGAAGCCCGCCCGATAATATGCGCGATATCCTCTTCCTGAAGCACAAAACTGCCGTCCGGGATGATCACATCATCCCCTCTTAAAACCGTGCAGAACAAAACTTTTTCCTTCACCGAAGTCATCACTTCAGCCAAAGGCCTGCCCTTAATCGGATCGGTACTCATAATCCGGTAAGCAACCAGCTCGATTCGGCCTCCCGCAAAAGGATCCACATTGATCGCCGCCGGAAAACGTAAAATACGGGCGATTTCGGCCGCGGTCTCCTGCTCGGGATTGATCACCATATCCAGGCCGATCTCCCGTTTTAAAGAACTGATCTCCCTGGAATATTCCGGATTCCGTATCCTGGCGATCGTATGAGGCACGCCCATACGCTTGGCCGACAGACAGCAAAGCATATTGACCTCGTCGCTGGAAGTCGTCGCGATGACCAGATCCGTCTCCCTCACGCCGGCCTCCACCAACGCCTGGATACTCAGGCCGCTCCCCTTGATCCCGATCAGATCCAGCGTTTCCTGCGCTTTATCCAAAGCGGTCATATGGCTGTCCACCAAAGTCACCTCATTGTCCTCATGACACAAATGGGATGCCAGCGTATAGCCTACTTTCCCTACGCCAACAATAATAATCTTCATTTCTTTCTCCTCATTCGACTCCCGCGATTTTTCTATTATAGTGCATTCTTCCTCGATTTACAATGAAATTCCGCAAACAAACAAAACCTTTTCCGAATTTCCGTTCCGACCGGCCCCGCCTGATCAAACAAGGGAAAGCAGATCCTTTACAACCTCCCCCGCCAAGATCAGACCCGCCACCGAAGGCACAAAGGCCACGCTGCCCGGAACCTGCCTGTTCTCCCGGGCAATCGGCTCCTCCCTTGAATACACGACCTTCAGCTCTTCAATCCCCCGGGCCCTACACTCCCTCCGCATTACTTTTGCCAGAGGGCAAACGCTGGTACGATAAAGATCCGCCACCTCAAACCGGGTCGGATCCAATTTGTTCCCCGCGCCCATACAGCTTATAATCGGAACATCCGCCGTTTTGGCACGGACCGCCAGCTCCAGTTTCGCCGTCACCGTGTCCACCGCATCCACAATATAATCATATTCGCTCAAATCAATTTGATCCGCCGTTTCCGGCAGATAAAAACAGTTAATGGCCCGAACCTTCGCTTCCGGATTGATATCCAGAATCCGGCGGCGCATAACTTCCGCCTTCGACTGCCCCAACGTACTCTGGAGAGCCGCAACCTGGCGATTGATATTACTCAAGCTTACCACATCCTTATCGTACAGATCCAGGAAGCCGACCCCGCTGCGCCCCAACGCCTCCGCCGCATGCCCGCCGACTCCGCCGAGCCCGAACACCGCTACCCGCGCCCCGGCAAGCCGGGTTAACGCTTCCTTTCCCAAAAGCTGTTCCGTCCTCGAAAAACGTCCTTCTTCCATCCTTCGTCCCCTTTCTTCAAACAGAGAACAGCAGCGATTCTCACCGCTGCTGTTCCCCAGGAAATAAGATTATGTATCAAAATCAAGGTAATGTCCGTTCAATAGTCCAACCCTGTCAATCTTCCGAATCAAATTCTTTCACAAATCTTTTTAAAATCTTCACAGTTAATAAGATAACCGTTTAAAGCAAAAAAAACAAGAGGGAAATTGTATTTTTTTTGGTAACAAACCGTATTTTCTGTACTTTTTCAGGTACGCGATTTTTGTATGGTTTTATCTTGTCATCCGGTTTTCAATACTATATAATACAGATAAACAACTTATTTTGCCAAACACTACGATACAAGGGAGAGCTCCAGATGAAATCAAACGAAGAATTGATTCAGAACTATATCCGGCATATTTCCGCGATGAAGATGATCCACGCGAACGACATTCCTTCCATTCCCTTATATATGGATCAGATCACGACTTTCATCAACGAAGGACTCGCCACCTCCAGACGCTATGAAGACGACAAGATCATGACAAAAACCATGATCAACAATTACGCTAAAAATGCGCTTCTTCCTTCACCGGAAAAGAAAAAATACTCAAAAGAGCATGTAATCCTGCTGCTTTTTATCTACTATTTTAAAAACATCCTGTCCATCTCGGACATTCAGGCCCTCTTAAACCCGATCACGGAAAAATATTTCCAGGGGCAGAAAGGGATCGACCTGGCCGCTCTTTACGATACCATACGGGAACAGGAGGCAAAAAGCCGGAAAGACGTACTGGCCGACCTGGCCCGAATCTCGGAGCAATCGGCCGAGCTTTTTCAAGATGCCGAAAACCCGGAAGAGCTTCAGCGTTTCGCTTTCATCTGCCTGGTAAGCTATGACGTATACATGAAAAAAATGCTTCTGGAACAGTTGGTAGACGAAATACGGGCCGAAGAGGAAAACTCCGGCAAAAAAGATCACCGGCACGGATAACAAAAAAGCAAGGCAGGAACCTTCCTCATTCGGTTCCTGCCCATTCTTATTCCTTCTCTTCTTTCTTAAGCCGCTCAAACACCAGGTCATACCCGTCGTCCCCATAATTTAAAGAGCGGTTGACCCGGCTGATCGTCGCGGTGGACGCTTTGGTCTTCTCGGTAATCTCCAGATAGGTCCTTCCCTCCCGCAGCATACCCGCCACTTCGAATCGCTGAGAAAAAGCCAGGAGTTCATTGACCGTACAGACATCCTCAAAAAACGCATAACATTCTTCCACGCTTTTCAAAGTCAGGATTCCCTCAAACAACCGATCCACTTCCCTGCTTCTCAACTTTTTATTCATACCCGCTCTCCTTCTTCCGCCCCGTCCCGGCGCAAACATCCTACTCATATATTAACGTGCTAAAGTCAGGAAGTCAAGGAAAACGATACGCCCCGCACATTTTTCTGTTTACCTGCCGATCACGCCATGCTTTCCCAGGCCGTAAGAATCTCCTTCGCGGTCAGACCGTAACGTACCAGGAGTTCCTGCGCCGGACCGGAACGACCGAACGAATCCCGAACCCCCAGAATCTTAAGCTCCGCGCCCGGACAGGCCGAAACCACTTCCGCCACGGCGCTTCCCAGACCACCGAAGATCGAATGTTCTTCCAACGTAATCAGCTTCTTACATTTGCCGGCATAATAACGGATGCATGCCGCATCCAGAGGCTTGATCGTATGCATATTCACCACGGCCGCCGAAACGCCTCTTCGCTCCAATTCTTCTGCCGCTCTTAAAGCTTCCCAAACCATCTGTCCGCAGGCGATCAGAACCACATCGGTTCCGTCTTTTAATACGGAAGCTTTTCCGATCTCAAAAACGGAATCCGCTTCCGTAACAAGAGATCCGCCGCCCCGGCCCAGCCGCAGATAAACGGGCCCCGGCTCCAAAGTCAGCGCCCGAACCGCTTTTTTCGTCTCATATCCGTCGCAGGGAACCACCACTTTCATATTCGGCAGAACCCGCATCAAAGCGATATCCTCCACACACTGATGGGATCCCCCGTCCTCCCCCACACTGATTCCGGCGTGGGTAAAAACAAACTTCACATCCAGCTCCGGATAGCACACCGAATTGCGGATCGCTTCAAAAGCCCGGCCGGCCCCGAACATGGCAAAGGTACTGACAAAGGGTTTCAGCCCGCTCAAAGCCATCCCCGCCGCCTCACATACCAGATTCATCTCGGCAATACCGAAATCATAAAACCTCTCCGGAAAAGCCTCCCGAAAATACTTCGTCATGGTGGCGCCGGACAGATCCGCGTCCAAAACGACCAGGCGTTCTTCCTCCCTGCCCAGCTCTGCCAGAGTCTCGCCGTAAACCGTTCTCAGGTTTTTCCCCTCCATCACAGCACCTCCTTCAACTCTTCCATCGCTTTTTGATAAGCTTCCTCATCCAGCCCTTTCCCGTGCCAGCCGGCCTGTCCTTCCATATAGGAAACGCCTTTTCCTTTTACCGTATAAGCCAATACCGCCCTGGGCTTTCCGGGCGCCCTCTCACGATCAAAAGCCTCGCAAAGCGCTTCATAATCATTTCCGTCCCCAACCTTAAGCACCTCAAAACCAAAAGCCGAAAACTTGGCTTCCAAATCCCCCAGATCCATGACGTCCTTCGTGGCCCCGTCGATCTGAAGACCGTTGACATCCACGACCAGCGTATAATTATCCAGCTTATAATGGACCGCCGACATGGCGCATTCCCAGACGATCCCCTCCTGACACTCTCCGTCCCCGGCCAGCGCATAAACCTGCCAGGATTTCCCCTGATGCTTCGCCCCCAGAGCCAGACCGCAGGCTACCGCCATCCCCTGGCCCAAAGAACCGGTGCTCACATCAATGCCAGGCGTCTTTTTCCGGTCCGGATGCCCCTGTAAATGTCCCTCTGTCTTCCTCAAATAAGCCAGATCCTCCTTCGGAAAATAACCGAGATCCGCCAGAATCGCATACAGCGCCGGATTCGCGTGTCCTTTCGAAAGTACAAAACGATCCCTTTCTTCCCAGTCCGGCCGCTTCGGGTCGATTTTCATAACATGATAATAAAGAGCCATCAAAATTTCCACCTCGGAAAGAGAACCGCCCGGATGACCGCTCCCGGCCCGATAAAGAGCCGTGAGAAGATCACGCCGGATCTGTCTCGCTTTTTTCCTTGCTTCTATTTCCATTTTCGTCTCCTTCCCAGTACAACGGCATATGGATTTGCCGCCGCCGAAGAGAAATCTGACATCCCCCACCGGCGGCGGCAAAATTCTTACCTTTCAACGATAATCAGCAAAAATTCTCCGCTTCGATCTCCTGAAGCTTCCCGTACAAGCCTTCAATAAAGGCGGCCCGCTCCGGCGCAAAATCCTGGCAAAAGCTCTGAGAAAGCCAGGCGTCCGCGATTTTGCAGGCATTCTCGCCTCCCACCACATTGGCGCCCATGGCCAGCACGTTCGCCTGATTGATCACCGGACATTTCAAAGCCGTATAGACGCTCTCGCAGGGCACGCAGTAGATTCCCCGGAACTTGTTTGCCGTGATGCTGACGCCGGCGCCGGTTCCGCAGAACACCAGCCCCCGATCGTATCCGCCCTTCAGGAACTCCCGGCAAAGACGGCCGGCCGCTTCCGGATAAACCACCTGCTGCCCGTCTTCCCGATGTCCCACATCCGTAATTTCATGCCCCTGCTCTTCCAGGTGCCTCTTCACCGTTTCCTTTAAAGCAAATCCGGAAAAATCCGCTGCTAGAATCAACTTCACCCTGCTTCCCTCCTGATTTTTACTTGTTCCGCTCCAGCTTCTTCTGCTCCTTGTAAACTTCTTTCATCTGCCGGGAATTGTAGCCCGCGCGGATGGCCGCCGCCAGCTTCCCTTCCCATTCCATATTATACTGAGCCTGAATCAGCACGTCGTCCACATCTTCCGCCGGAACCACCATCACGCCGTCCGCGTCGCCGCAGATATAATCTCCGGGCCGGACCACCACGCCGCCCACGCTCACGGGTATCTGGACGGTATCTTTCGTCGCCCTGAAGTTCACCGGCGCCGAGCCCACGGAAGGCCCTCTTGAAAACACTTCGCCGCCCAAAGCCTTGATCTGATTGAAATCCCGGACTTTTCCCTCGATCACCACGCCGTTCACCTCGTGATTCTTCACGAAAGTAAAGATATTTTCTCCCATGATATTGGCGTCGATATCCGCGTTCCAGACCAGCACGTCGCCGGGTTCGCACATTTCAATAATCTCATAAGGCGTCATAAATTCCCTCGGCGGCGTCACGATATCAAAATACGCCGTCACGGCCCGTCCGTAAATCTTGGCCTCCGGATTCGCGGGAAAAATCCCGCTCATCCAGCCGCCGATCCCGAACGCGATCATGGCGTCCGTCACACAGCCGCACTCTACCTCTTCAAAAATCTTCAATCGTTCTTCGTGTGTCATATCCCGCTCCCCCCTATTTCGCGTAAATATCTTCCAGCGCCTTGGTAAACGCCTCGTAGATCGCCGGCTCCATACCTTCCGCATCGCGGATCATATCATAAACGCTCGCGCAGATCTCCTTCATTTCCGAAATCTGATCACCGGTAAACTGGTTGATTACAACACCCTTATCCAGAATCTGCTGACGGTAATTTTCCTGGTTCTCATACGTATAATTGTCGCCTACCTCTTTCGCGTAAGCCAACGCTTCGTCAAAAACTTTCTGAAGATCTTCGGGAAGGTTGTTATACCAGTCCAGATTCAAAATATACGAATTAAACGCCACCAGATGATGCGTCTCCGTCAGATACTTCTGAACGGACACGATATCTTTCATCACGATCACACCGTAATCGTTCTCCTGGCCGTCCACCGTACCCTGCTGTAAAGCCGTAAAGATCTCGGAGCTGGCCAGCGGGGTCGCCGTCACGCCCAGGCATTCCCACAAAGCCATATGGTATTTGTTTTCCATCGTGCGGATCTTCATCCCCTTCACGTCCCCGATCTCCTTGATCTCCTTGTTCGTGGTCAGATGACGGTATCCGCCTACCACCCAAAGGCCCTGCTTTAACCCGGCCTTTTCAAATTCCGCGTTTACCAGATCCATCAATTCCTTATCGGCCAGAAGCGCTTCGCAGTCGTCCAGGGTACGATACGCGAAAGGCGCGTCGAAGATTGCCAGACTCGGAACAAAACTCACCTGAACCGGCGTACTCTGACCGGTCATCGTAACCGTACCTTCCTGAACGGATTCAATATTTTCCCGGTCGCTTCCCAACTGGCCGTCCGTATAAATTTCCACCTCAAAACGTCCCGGCGCATGTTCTTCCAGATATTCCTTGATCGCGTCCGCCACCGCGTCATGCGTGGAAGCGTCGTTGGCCTCACAATGCGCAAAGACGAATTTGTATACCTGCCCGTCCCCGCCTGCACCCGCGCTGCCGGACTGGGTTTCTTTGCCGTCTTTTCCGCAGGCCGCCGCCGTCAGAAGCATGGCTGCCCCCAAAAAGAGGGCGGTTGCTTTTTTCAAGTTCTTTCTCATGTTTTTCCTCCTTATAATTAAGTAAACCGCTTACAAAAGCGCCAGTGAAAAGAACGGCACAAAGCCGATCAGGATAACCGCGACGAAGAAGAAGATCACATAAGGCACCGCCTGTTTCGCGATATCCAGGAAAGGAACTTTCCCCGGCAGGCTCGTCGCCACATACAGACTGACGCCCACCGGCGGCGTGACAAAACCGATCGACAGCGCGCAGACCACCATAATACCCATGTGGATCGGATCCATGCCGATCGAAAGGGCCACGCTGTTGAAAACCGGTGCCAAAATCAGGATCGCAGGACCCACGTCCATCACCATACCCAGGATCAGAAGGAACACCAGGATCAGGAGGATCGTTACCGCTTTATTTCCCGTATTCAGGAACAGATCGGCAACAAATTGCTGCCCGCCCATGAAGGACATACACCGTCCGAAGGCGCCTGCCATGGCGATGATATAGACCGTCGGGGCAATGGAAGAAGCTGACTTGCGGATGATCCCCCACAGATCCCGGATCCGAATGCTCCGGTAAATAAACAAACATACAAGCAATCCGTAGGCCACGGAGATCGCCGCCGCTTCCGTCGGCGTCACGATTCCTCCGTAAATCCCGCCCAGAATGATCACGGGCGTTAAAAGGGCCCAGAAACTTTCCTTTAAAACCCCGAAGAAACCCTTTTCCCGCAAAGCCCGGTAGTGGGCCCCCAGTTTCTCCCGGTCTTCTCCTTTTGTCTTGCAGAACCATACCGCGTAAGTCATCAGACACAGGGCGATCAGACAGCCCGGCAGCACGCCGCCTAAGAATAAATCTCCCACCGAGATCTGAGCGGTATTCCCGTATAAAACGAAAGGAATGCTGGGCGGTATAATCACCCCCAATCCGCCGGCCACCGCTACGGTCGTAACGGTAAACCGCTTATCATAACCCATATCCAGAAGGACCGGCACGGTCATCGAACCCACGGCCATAACCGTGGCCGTTGCGGAACCGGAGATTGCGCCGTAGAACAGACAAGTCACGATCACGGCGCAAGGGAGGCCTCCGGGAAGTCCGCCGACAAAATAGGAAAAAAAGTCAAATAAACGTTTGGACAGTCCGCCTTTGGACATAATCGCCCCCGAAAGCGTAAACAGAGGGATCGCCAGCAGGACAAACGAATCCATAGATGTATACATGGTCTGGAAAATATAAGGCATCCCGATCGTGGAACCAGGGATCAGGCCGACCGAAACCAGGCACATGCCGCCGATCGCCACCCCGATGGGCACTCCCAGAAACAAAAGGACGAAGAAGGAACCGAATACGATCGCCATCATTATAGAAGTACTCATTTCATCTCCTCCTCTCCCCCGTCAAGAGCCATCCGGCCGTATTTCCCCAGCGCCCGCATGACAAGACTTTGAACCGCCCGTATCACGCACAGGACAAAACCGACCTCCAGAGCCAGATAACAGTAGACCATCGGAATTTCCATCGCGGGACTTAACTGATTGGACACGATCAGACTTTGAAGCTTGCTCACCCCGGCCGCCGCCATGGCGCCGGAGAAAATCAGCACGCTGATATCCCCTATGATGCTGTATACGCCTTTGATCTTCGGAAAAAATGCGGTCAGAAAATCCACGATCAAATGCGTATGATACCGTTCACAATAGGACATTCCGACAAAAACATACCAGATAAAAACATAACGACTCAATTCTTCCGGCCATTTCAGCGCCGCGTTAAAACAATACCGCAGTACGGTCTGCAGAAGCAGAATGGCAAACATGGCGACCATCGCGGCGCCCAAAAGAACCTCCTCCGCATTCTTATCCAGCCATAAAATCGCCTTTTTCATCCCTTTCCTCCTTTTCGGACTACTTTTCCGGCTGATACAAAACTTTCGTCTTAAACACTTCCCGCAGACCGTTTAAATCCACGTTGGCATTCAGCGCGTCCTCCATCCTTTTTTCATAAGCCATATTCAATTCCGCCTGATAAAGCACCGCGTCGATCGCCTTTTCCGGAACCACCAAAACGCCGTCCAGATCACCAAACACGTAATCCCCGGGATTCACCACGGCTCCGCCGCAGGTCACAGGCACGTTCACATCCTCCTTCGTGCTTCGACAATTCCTCGGCGCCGGCGCGATCGCGCGCCCCCTGGTAAACTGCGGGATCCCCATCTCCTGAATCACGCCGTAATCTCTGGTGTAACCGTCGATCAAAAGTCCGTTTAATTTATGGTTTCCCAGAAAATGCATAATATTCTCGCCGCAGATATTCGCCTTGGAAGGAACATTCCACACCAGTACGTCCCCCGGTTTCGCCATCGTGATCAGCTCAAACTGATCTACCGGTTCTTTCGGCGGCATCACGACGGAAAACTGCGCCGTTACCGCCCTTCCGAACAGGCGCATGCCCGGTTCGGTCGGGTAGATCCCCTCCATCCAGCTTCCCACGCCCAACTGGACCATGGCATCCGTCACCGCGCCGGTCTCCAGTTTTTCAAACATTTTTAATCTCTCTTCGTGCGTCATTCGTTTTCTCCTCTCTTTCGTTTTCCGTAAAGCCCCATTCGTCAGAACTTAAAAAGGCTTTTTCGTGATCGTATAAAACGGGTTTCTTCCATTAAAATAGTCCACAATATTCTGCGCCGTATTCAGGCCCACCCGGGCGCAGACCTCGTTCGTCTCCGCCGAAGTATGAGGCGTACACACGAGATTGTCCAGGGTAAGCAACGGGTTCTCCTTCGAAACCGGTTCCTGTTCATACACATCGATCCCGGCTCCCGCGATCACGCCGTCCCTCAAAGCCTGATACAAGGCGTCCTCATCTACCAACGGACCTCTCGACGTATTGATAAAAACGGCTGTCGGCTTCATCTTCGCGAAAGCCGCTTCGTCCATCGTGTGGCGGGTTTCGGGCAGATTCGGAAGATGACAGCTTACGATGTCGCACTCCGTAAGGATCGTATCCAGATCCGTAATCCGCACTTTTAAATCTTTCGCCGCCTCTTCATTCGGATAAAGATCATACGCCATCATCTCGACCTCAAAACCGGAGAGGCGCTTCGCGGTCTTCTGCGCGATATCGCCAAATCCTAAGAATCCCACCTTTTTTCCGTCCAGGTCGCTCCCCATCACCCGGGGCCATCTTCCTTCCCTGGTCGTCCGGTCAAACATGGGAATCTTTCTTAAAACGGAAAGCATCAAACCGATGGCCATCGTAGCCACGGCGGCCCCGTTGATCCCTTTGGCGATCGCCACTGTGATCCCCAGCTCTTCCGCCGCCCGTACGTCAATGTTGTCATAACCTACGCCGAAACGCCCGATTACTTTCAGATTTTTCGCCAGGGATAAGATCTCCCGGTCCCAGCTCTCCATGCCGGCACTGACCGCCACACAATCCCCGACAATCTCTTTCAGTTCGTCCCTGGTATAGGGCCTCTGATGCGGATTCTCCAGCACCGAAAAGCCGTTTTCCTCCAAAAGCGCCTTCGCTTCCGGACAGGTAGCGGAAAAATTCGTTGCCCCCACCAATACTTTCTTCTTCATGACCTCCTCCTTTTCCTGTTATCTACTACAATGTATTTATGGTTAATACCCCTTACAGCCAGTAAGGAATTATCCATCTTGTTGCTTAAGCTGTTATAATGATGGAGCAATCGGTATATCGGCTTCCAATCTTGGACTTCGCGTCCGTTTGATAGACTGAT
>JAAWBX010000016.1 GCA_022792885.1 Lachnospiraceae bacterium | reverse complement strand
TGATTTGGGATGTGGTTATGGCTGGCATTGTAAATTTGCAGCGGAACAAGGAGCATCACAAGTATTAGGGCTTGATTTAAGCCGGAAAATGATTGAAGAAGCAAAAAAGCGGAACACAGAATACCGGATTGAATACCGTATTTGTGGAATAGAGGAATATGAATATCCGGCAAATACATGGGATTGTGTCGTCTCCAATCTGGCACTGCACTATATCGAGAATATAGAGGAGATATTTCAAAAAATAAATCAAACGCTGAAACCAGACGGAGTATTTCTTTTCAACATTGAACACCCGATTTTTACATCTGGCGTGGGACAGGACTGGGTTTATACCAATGAGGGCAAACCTCAATACTGGCCGCTTGATAATTACTTTTATCCCGGAGAACGAAAAATAAATTTTCTCGAATGTGACGTAACAAAACAACATCATACGCTTACGCAAATCTTAATGGGTTTACTAAATAGTGGTTTTGAGCTTGAAGCGGTAGAAGAAGCAGAGCCACCCAAAGAAATGATGAATATTCCGGGCATGAAAGACGAGTTGCGTCGTCCCATGATGTTGTTAGTGAAAGCAATCGCTAATAAGTCCAATCCTTAGACACATTTTAAAGTTTTCTCCTTATCCGGTTTACATGATGTTTCATTACCGTCGCCGTAATATTTAAAGCAGTCACGGTTTATATCTTTAATGACCTTCGGAAGAGCATAAAAACCAACAGGCATACTTATTCCTTTGATAAAGTCGCAACCTATTTTTTCGACAATTCTAATTTCCCTGACATGATCCGGATCACTATGGGAAATAGAAAGATATTTCACTTCCGATATTTTTTGTCTGTTGCAGGCCACCGCAGTATCTTCGGATGTATCTATCGACATTTTCTTTTAAAACTTCCCCACCGCCTTATTGAATCCATCTCGTTATCCGGATAACAATACAACCTATAATAAGTAAAGAAAAAGGGGAACACTATGATTTCATATTCCGGTCTGCTGCAAAAACTGAATGAAAAAGGTCTGACGAAAACTGCACTGGCTAAGGAACTTGGTATTTCCTCCCGCACCATGGCAAAAATCGGACGGGGAGAGCAAATCGCCAATCATGTTCTTGAAAAAACAGCCGTTTTTTTCGGTTGCTCCACGCGTAAAAGCTCTGCTTTTTGAACGCATTCATCCATTCCAGGATGGGAACGGCAGAGTCGACAGTATTATTACCGGGGGCTCTCTGAATGGGAACGGGAAAAAGGCTATCTGACAGACACCTGCCTGGACGGGCAGGATACCTTCAGAAAACGGATATCCATGTTCGATATCCCGTCATAAACTCTGTTTAAAAAAACCTTTTACAATATCCGCAAATTTCTCTGCGTTTGTAAGTATGGCGGGATGATCGCCTGTCGGGAATAAATATGTTTTGCCATTCGATACAAGCTGTTCCATTTGCCTGTATTCCTTTTCAAGATCTTTACGGCACATGGTATCTTCCATGCTTCCGACAAACAGTATTGGCACTTCAAGCATTTCCAAAGGTTTATGGAATAACGGGAGTTTCAAGGCGGCACATTCTACCAACGCTTTTGTATTAAGATCGACAACCGTTTCCCAATCTTCTCCCTGACACCATTCATAAAACTGCCTGGAAAAATCGTCATGTTTGGCAGCGATCCTCTCTTTTACAAGATTTTCTGAAAAATCATTTTGGAGCGTCCTCCCATCAAAGCTATCCGCAACAACCTTATGCACGAGGTCCGGACGTTCTAATGCAACATCAACGGCGACCCATGCGCCGCCGCTTGTACCTATCAGATTCACTTTTCCGCAATCTAAATATTCCAAAAACGCTATCACCTGCCGAGCCTGCGAATACCATAAATCCGAGGGGAATTCCTCTATCCTGTCGGATTGTCCATTTCCAAGAAAATCCATAAGAATTACCCGAAATCTATTTGTATACAACGGTACGATAGATTCAAACATCTTTGACGAGGCCGTATCCCCATGCAATAATACAACAGGCATACTCGTTCCCGTTTCCTTATAATAAACCTTCCTATCCTCATACCTGAAAAATGCCATTTTCCATTCCTCCTGTCCTTTTAAGGTAATTATAACAAGATAAAAACAGATATAAAACCTCATAATCTTTCTGTAAATAAAAATGCGCCATGAACGAATCATAGCGCACTTTTATTTACAGATTATTTTGTTTTATTATCCGCCGAATACTCTTTTCGGATAAGTAATACTTTTCTGCTAACTGCTTCATGTTCATTCCGTTTTGATACTCCGAACATATCCGGCAGTTTCGAGAAGCTAAAAATTGTTTTGTATCGGTGTTGTCTCCCCAATGCTTTCTGTGTTCGCTCTTTTTAGGGATATATATGGTTTTACCATCCACGTATTTTTGTATTTGCTCTAATAACTCTTTTGGCAATAAGTCAATCGGATTTTGACAGCTCACTTTGCACCTCCCAAAAATTTCTTAGGATTCGCAAAGGCTATTGTCATTTTAAATTATAATTTTTTAACGGACGTATGCAATAGCCTTTGCTACGCACAGATTTTCGTTCCCATTTATCAAACACTTCCTTTCACTATCATGCCAGCCTCTCCACATCGGAGGCATTTTCTTTCTTTAGCCGCTTCCGACGCCCCGGCGGGTCTAACGTTTGCCGGCCGTTCCTCTGCCTTCCGTACCGGCAGGAAAGAAACAAAAGCAAAATTGCGTCTGTTGGCAAAAGCAATCTGCGTTTTCTGTACCTTCACCGTCACGCCTCCCACCTCGGAAAAAACTTTTTGTTCAAAGACTTCGTACAGCGGCAGCGCTTCCGGCTTCCCCTCAAAAAAATATAAGATATTCGGATCCATTTCTCCGCTCCCTTTTTATAAAATCAGGAAAAATATTCGAATTCAAAAGAAGCCCTGTCCGTTTCAAAAGCAAACAAGGTATCGCCCCCTTTACAAAACCGGTAGGAGGCCCGACAGGAGACGCTCTCCCGAATTGTCCTTACCATGTCTCCTTTCGCCGGCGCTTTAAGAGCCTGCTCCGACGCTTCCAGCAGCCGGACATCCAATTCCAGATTGCCCTGTACGACACGAACCGTTTTATTCCGAATTTGAACGACCCTGGCTCCCAGATACGTGGCTATTCTATACTCTCTCCCCCGCCACAAAATAACGCCTATAACACCGGTAAAACGAATGCCGGCCATAGGAATATCCGCCACGGATAACATCAAAGCCCCGTCCGAAAAACTGCACTGCGTCCATATATACCTTTTCGGAAATGACCGGCCCCTGTCTCCTTCCCAATATCCCCGGGCATTTTGGAAAAAATATTTTTTTTCATTGATACATACGTTTCCTCTGACCGAATGCCGCATACTCCACACGCTGTGGCGGCATTCCATAAACGGCACGAACGCAAACGGTCCCATTATATCATATTTTAACGGAAAAAGCGATCCGAAATGCAAATTCCCCCGAACGGTTAACCGCGGCGTATCTATCGCCAGATGAATACCTTTTTCGCCGAATCGATTCTCCCCGATAAAAATATTCTTCTCTGCCCGCCGAAATAAATCTGCAGGGAACGTGACCGTCCGGGCGTCCGTATCCGTGATAATCTGAATGGAACAGATACGTTCGTTCCTTGATCTGTGAACGGCTGGGATCACCGCTAACGTCTGCGTGTCGGATTGACATTTCAAATACCAGCCATAAAAGAAATCATACATATATTTATCTCCATGAAAAAATAATGCTTATTTTTCCACGAACAAACTCGCTCTATTCATCAATCCCACGCTGCAAAACGTTACGGGCCATTGTAATCCGACACAATCTGAAATCGCTATTTCCTTCGCCAGCGAACTGAATATATCCATGCCGTCCGTCCGAGACATACGCAAAAATAAAGTTTCCCCTCCGTACCTTCCGCAAATCCGATAAACCAGGTATCAACGACCATATTATCCGCTTTGCCCATTCCCGTTTTTCCATATACAGAGAGAGCCGCGCGCTCCTGCTCCGGTACCAGCATAACCTGTTTTAATTGACTTCGCGTTTCCTCTGAATAAGCCGAATGATCACCAAAGACGATTCAATCCAAAAACCCGTCAAAGACCGGTTGTTGCTGTTTGTATTGAATCGCCGCTCCATGTCCGGGTGGAATCCTCCGGCACAACGATTCCGTTTTCCAACGCAATTAGCGAAGAAATAATCTTAAACGTGGAACATGGGGGTCTTCTGGTCAATGCAAGGTCGCGATTATATATGAAATACCGTCGGTTGGAAACGTCATATACCACGGCCGTTCCATTCAGCCCGTTAAAATAACCGCACAGACCAATATTCCATACACAAATTTAAAACAACGATTCCTCTTTTTCATAATTATCTCCACTCTGTTCTGATATCAAAAAAGCAAATGCGGGAAACGAAGCAGTCCCCGCAAGCAAAAACCATTCCTAAACATAAAAATAAAACCGCACAAAAGCGGACCGCCGGCACGGTTTTGGACGTATGTGTCCTTGTCAAGCTACGATACCCTCAACATATACTTTAGTATTATTCTATCACAATCCTCCTCCCAAATCAACCAACCGCATGATAAGGACAATGCCGGAAAGAATAGAATAGATATGATCCGGAAATATTACCGTCGCTTGCCGGGCGACGGTATCCAAGCCCAAAAAAGCAGGCCGAACGGCAGGAGGATGCGTATTATGAAAACAGAAATCGAGAAGTCCTTTCTTTTTGAACGAATGCCGGTAAAAAAAGCCGTATTAAAACAGATCGTGCCGTCAATACTCAGCCAGATGATCGTATTGATTTACAATCTGGCAGACACCTATTTTGTAGGTATGCTGAACGACCCGGCACAGACCGCGGCGGTCACGGTTTCCTATCCCGTCTTTGTCATGCTGACGGCAATCTCCAATCTTTTTGCCGTAGGCGGCGCCAGCCTGGTCGCCCGCTCCCTGGGGCAAAAAGACGAAGATACCGCCAGGCATATCTCATCCGTTTCCTTCTGGTGCGGGCTCGGATGCGCGGTTATATTTTCGTTTTTGTTCCGCATGACGGCCTCGCCCGTCCTTCGCTTATGCGGCGCGACCGAAGCCACCTATGACGTTACGCTCCGATATGCAAAATGGGCCGTCGTCGCGGGCGGGGCAGGAACCATTTTGAACGTGCTGCTGGCGGACCTTATCCGCTCGGAAGGAAATGCCGTGATTGCGGCGTTCGGCGTTTCTCTGGGCGGATTTGCCAATCTGATCCTTGATCCGCTTTTTATTCTGCCGGACTTTTTGGGCCTGGGAGCCGAAGGCGCCGGCCTCGCGACCGCGCTCTCCAATCTTCTGGCAACATTATTTTTCCTTATTTATATATACGCCAGGCACCAAGCCACCGTGATCAATGTCCTGCCGCATCACATGAAATACGCCCCGAACTATGTGGGGAAAATCGTTACCATCGGTATTCCGTCCGCAATTCAATACTCCCTTACCGTGGCAGCGGTCGCCTCACTTTCAAAATTTGTTTCCGGCTACGGAACCGAAGCGGTTGCCGGATTGGGTATAGTAAAAAAGTTAGACCAGCTTCCACTGTATTTTTCCATCGGCGTCGCCAACGGGCTGCTGCCTCTGCTCGCCTACAATTTTTCGTCCGGCGATCAAAAGCGCCGACATAACGCCTTTCTATTCGGTTCCGCCATTTCATTCGCTTTCTCGCTCCTGTGCCTCGTATGTTATGAAACATTCGCGCCGGTCCTGGCGGGCTTATTCATAGACGACGCCGTAACGATTGCATACGGTGCGAAATTTTTAAGAATCATGGTGATCGCCATGCCCATGATGTCATTATGCTATCCGCTGATCATTCAATTTCAGGCTATGGGAAACGTGAAGGAATCCCTGATCTGCTCCGTCCTGCGCAAAGGCGTGATTGATATTCCGCTTCTGTTTTTGATGGATTCTCTTATTCCGCTGTACGGCTGCATGACGGTCCAGCCTATTGTGGACAGCATATCACTGATCGTCGCCGTATATTTTTACCGGCGGATTCACCGCGCCTCCCTTGCGTCCGCCGCCTGACAAACGGCGGTACCCGATCATCATAAAAAACGGACTTCCAAAATGATTTGCAGCCGATCGGGCAGGAGGAAAATTCCCCCTGCCCGATTTTACCATTATTTTTTACCAGATTGTCTTACTTCGCATAGTCAGCCGCCAGCGTCGTACCCAAAAGCAGGCCGGAACCGGCCGCCGGAGTGATATCCTCCGTACCGGCGGTACAGCCGCACGCATACAAATTAGGAATAGGATTGCCGTCCGCATCCAGCACTTCCATGCGATCGCTCACCGTCAAACCGCCGAGGCTCTTGTAGCGCACCGGATAGTTGCGCAGGAAATAATACGGCGGTTTCAGCTCCTGCAAGAACAGCGTCTTTTTAAAGTCGGGATCCTCCTGATTTTCGCAAATGGTTTTCCACTGTTCAAACGTCTCCTGCAGTTTATCAAACGGCATACCGGTCATTTCGGCAAGCTCCTCAATCGTGTCGCAGGTTTTCACCGCGTCGCCCGCATGTAAAATAACCTCCTGGTCGATACCGTCCTGCGCAACGCTGTCCCAGACGCTGTACCACTCGTAGTAACCGGCGGCCAGAGCGCCCGTCGCGGCATTGTGGACCGCGGTTTCACAATAGAAACGCTTGCCGTTGGGCAGAAGTCCCAGCAAAGGATAGAACGTGCCCAGCATATGTCCCGCCTCAAAACGCGGATTCAAGTTGCTGGTCGGACCCATACCGGAAAGCGTACCGCCCACCGCTACGCCCGCGGCGATGCCATCGCCCTTACGGCCGGAAATGATGTTGGCAATATACGCGTACTCGGGAGCGTACTTTACCATCCACTCCTGGTTGGACACATAACCGCCCGTCGCCAGAACAACCGCTTTGGCCGCAATGTCCACGATATTGCCGTCTTTGTCCGTAAAACGGGCGCCGGCGACCGTGCCGTCCTCGTCCACGATAAGCGTCTGAAACGTCGTCTGGAACAAATACCGAACGCCGGCCTCTTCTACCTTCTCATTTATCAAATCAAACTCCGACTTCATGGTGCAAAGTCCGTCTTTCGGGAAGAAAGCCTGATGATAGGGGCTTTCGCGCAGCGGCTGGAATTCGTACCCCCAATCATAGTGCATCTTGTCAATAAATTTGCCCGTCCACTCCTGTAAAAGCACGGTGCGATCAAGGCCGGCTTCGTTATCCTCGTAATACGGAGCAAACTTTTCACGGATCTCCTCAGGGGAGGCATACTTGTCGGGACGCTCCTCTTTTGTGAGTTTCGCGGTCGAACACATCTGGCACGCAGCCGAATAAATCGCGTCCCCGCCGTACGTACTGTTCTGTTCCGCAATCAAAACGTCAAGACCTGCCGATGCGGGATCGATCGAGGCAAGCATGCCGGAAATACCGGCGCCTACGATCAAAATATCGACTTCCTGGCCGAAATTTACGTTGTTGTCGCCAATAGCGCGCGCTTTTGCCGCCGCTTCTTTGTTCTCGTCGTTTGCCGCAGAGTCTTTGCTTTCACTCCCCGAGGACGCCGAACCTCCGTTACCCGCCGCGCCCGCGCAGCCGGTAATCGCGGCCAAAGCGCCCGCCATCCCAAGCGCACAGAACTGTCTGCGACTCATCATACCTTTACTCATATCCATTTCCTCCTTTAACCTTTTGTTAGCCCGACACCCGTTTCAAAACGGTTATTTGGCCTGTGACAAAGCATCCTCCACCGCCTTTTTCACGCCGCCGGTCGTCATGGTGGCGCCCGTTATGCCGTCGATATCAGAGGACTGAGCTTTTTCGATCTGAGATTTGAAACTGCCGTCCTCGATCGCCTCTTTTCCTCCGACGCCCGGCGTTTCATAAGGGCCGGTAATCTCATCAACCGTCACCACGCCGCCCGCCACCGTAAGCGTCACCGTGATATCTCCGCCCATGCCCCGGCCGGTGCCGGTATAGGTGCCGTCCTTGTAATTATGCGCGGGCGCCGCCTGCCCGTCCGAACCGGCTTCGCCCGACGTACTTTCGTTTTGCGTCGTTTCCGAACGGCTTTCGCCCTGTGTGGTTTCCGTGTCGTTCTGCCGCGCGGTGGTCTTCTCATTCGCGGCGGGCGAACAGCCGGCCAACATAAGGTTTGCCGTAATCGCCAGGCAAACGGCCGCTACTGCTTTTTTTCTCATATGATTCTCTACCCTTCTTTCCGTATCGCCTTCGGCGTTTCACAGAGTATACCCTCCGGGTACACCGTATTGCCATTCGGCATTTCACAGAGTATACCCTCCGGGTACACCGTATTGCCATTCGGCGTTTCACAAAGTAGACTTTCTGAAACGCTTGTGATACGCTATCTTTATGGAAAAAATCGCCATAATTCGGTTGACAGAACGAAGTCTTAAAGATGTTTCACGTTGCCTACTATTTGCTACAAATTTTTTTCTCTCTTTTCTCCGTCTTCCCTCTCCTTGCACCGCCGGTAAAACGTCGAATGGCTCATCCCCAGCGCCCCCGCCGCCTTTCTCATAGAAATCTCTCCTTTTTTCCACGATGCAAAATATTTCTCAAAATCCTTCGGCAGTTCCTTTTTCTCACATCCGAATTTCACTCCGCTCTTCCTGGCCGCCGCGATTCCCTCCGCCTGCCTCTGACGGATAAACGCGCGCTCCGTTTCCGCCACATAAGCCAGAATCTGAAGCACCAGATCCGAGATAAAAACGCCGGTCAGATCCTCCTGGGAAAAATCCGTGTTCAGAAGCGGCATGTCGATCACCCGGATATCGGCCCGGATCTCCTTCGTGATCTTCCGCCATTGCTCCAAAATTTCCCCGTAATTCCGCCCCAGCCGGTCGATGCTTTTAATAATAAGTAAATCTCCCGGTTTCAGCCGCATCAGAAGCTTCCGATACTGCGGGCGGGCAAAATCTTTCCCCGACATCTGATCAAGATAAATGTTTCTCCGCGCGATTCCATACTCTTTCAACGCCGTCAACTGCCTCTCGGGATTCTGTTCCTTCGTGGAAACACGGACGTAACCATACATCTTCATTACTCTCTGCCTCTTTCCCTGCTTTTTTGTACCGCCTTTTTCAAGCCTTTCGCCGTTTTTTCAAAAGTACGATATTCTATGTTACCAGAGAGCAACGTTTCCTGTCCTTTTTTGGCAGCAGGAAAAAATTTCCATCCGTTTCGCAGGAAAACACGCATATTATTTGAGAGGAAGCGTCACAAAAAACGTAGCCCCTCCGCCGTCCGTATCTTTACAGCCTGCGACTCCGTTCATTTTTTTCGCCAGTTCATCCGCTATGCTGAGTCCCAATCCAAAATGCGATTTATCCGTTCTCGATTTATCGGCGCAATAAAAGCGGTTAAAAATATACGGCCTGGCATCTTCGGGAACGCCTTTTCCGTGGTCTATAATTGAAAATGTGATACATTTCGCAGTTACTTTCGTTTGAATCTCGATTCGTTCATTGCTCACGGAATGATGAACGGCATTATCCATATAAATCGTCAATATCTGAAAAAGCCTCTCCCCGTCCGTATAAAATTCCGGATAACGGTTCTCACAAATATCCAGATGCAGGCAGATTTTTTTCCCGATACAAATCGGTTCGTAAATTTCATATAGCGAGATCAACAAAGTATCTATGTCAACGATATTCTTGCACAATGTCCAGGATCCGGCGTCGGAGGCAGCCAGAAGCAGCATATCCCTTACCAGTTTCGACATTCTCATACATTCGGAATCTAAGACTTTAACGGATTTTTTAAACGAAGGACTGTCGACTGAAAACCGTTCCAGTTTTTCCACATTCGCCAGAATGACGGCAAGCGGCGATTTTAATTCATGCGAAGCGGAAGCTATAAAATCTTTCTGGCTTTTTAACATTGCTTCCGTCGGCTTCAGCGCTCTTTTTATCAGAAAACGACTCATAATAACCACGGCAATCAGAGAAAACAGCCATAAGAAAAAATAAAGAAACATCTGCATTCTCACTATGTCAAATACAGATTTCCGCTTATAAATAAGCGACAGATGATAATCCGTCTCGTCCGGCAAAACAATCGTTGCCAGTATCCCTAAATAATTGTCTTTTTTGTTTCCCTCAAATTCGAATATACCGCTCTGGTCTGTTATCGGCTTATTGCCGCCCGCTATTGTAGACGTCTGCATTCTGTTTACCTGCATCCGAAAGCGCTCCAAAAGAATATCCGCATCGGTAGGAAAGTCGGAATCCGTTTGATATCTTATATTTCCGGAACGATCCCGAACGTTACAAAATATCGGGTATTTATACTTATGATAAGGAGTTATAACAGATTCAAAACCCCGATCGCCGTCTTCGAGCTGATACATCATCTGCGTAACCATCCTCTGAAAAAAAGCGCTTTCATTTTTCTGCTCCATACGAACGTAATTTTTGCAGAGTATCGCCATGATAACCGTAATAATCAGCATAATTGCCGTCACAAAGAGTACGTTTAATTTTCTTGACAAGGTTTTCAGCATGTTTCATCTCCGATCCGGCCCGCATATGCCGTAAAAATTTATTTTTGTTTATGAGTCAGGATATATCCCGCTCCGTAAACGGTTTTTATCTCACAGGTACTTTGTAATCCCTTTAATCGTTTTCTCAGAAAAGAAATATAATTATCCACATTCCCCGGTTCAATATCCGATGACGTACCCCATATTTTCAGTATAAGCTGTTCTCTCGAAAAAAGCGTTTCCGGGCTTTTTATAAAGACGTACAGCAATTCGGATTCTTTGGCCGTCAAAAAAACGGATTTTTGACCGCAAAGAAGCTCGCGGTTCCATTTATCCAAACTTACGTCCGCATACCGGAGTTTATCTTCCGCCTTTATTTCGGCCGGACGCCTTGTCAAAGCCCTGACGCGGGCAAGAAGTTCCTCTATATGGAAAGGTTTAACCAAATAATCGTCCGCCCCGCCGTCCAGACCCTCTATTTTTTCATTAAGAGCGGTCATTCCCGTAATGATGATAACGGGAATCTGGATTCCTTTTTTTCGCATAGCTTTAATAATTGTCAGACCGTCCATAACGGGCAGCATTCTGTCCACAATGGCCAGATCATACGAATAATCGACATGCAACGCATACAACACGGCCGTCTCCCCGTCGTTGCAGGCATCCACCATATAACCGTTTTTCGTCAGCTCCGCTTGTATGAAATCGCAAAGTTCCAGGTCGTCTTCCAAAAGAAGTATTTTCATTTTTTATGTCCTTTCTACCGTCGTCTGACATTAGTATAATGAGGAATTCTATAAAAATCTTCTAAAAAGCCTTTTAAAACCTTCACGATTTTACAGGATTTTTAGCAGGGTTATTTTATACAATGGCGTCTGTAAATAAGCTCTTCGGAAAGCACGGAAAAATTAAAAAGAAAGGCGGAAAAAACTATGAAAATCAAAAAAGCAATGCGGGCGTTCGCGGTTGGCTTAAGCCTCTTTATTTTGGCAGGCTGCGAGACGTCAAACATCGAAACCATCCCTACGAACACCGAAACCACCAACCATACAACAGCCCCCGTTACCGATCCCGCGTCTGACGGGAACGTTTCAAACGCTTCCGAAAATACCGACGGAGAAAAAATACTTTCCACATCCGATTTGCAGGGAACCGTGATCGAATTTTCCGACAGGGGATGTATCATCAATCCCGTAACATCGGACACGGAGGACAAAAAAGGCTCCCTGGCAGTCATTGCCGCGGAAGGATACGAAGACGAGGGGGAAAAGATATCGATTAAATACGGAGAAAACTGTATCTTCCAAAAAGCGGTTATCCAGATAGCAACAGGAAAAACGATTCTCAGCGAAGCTGTCTTATCGGATGTAAAGAAAAAATCATCGTTGGTACTTTTCGGAAATTTTGACGATGCAAAAAATTTTACGGCTACGCGAGTGGTAATTACCCGTTATGAACAGGGGGAATAGGCCATGACGTTTTATCAGCTTGCTTTTCGATATTTAAAAAGAAAAAAAGCAAAAACAATCCTGTTATTTTTTGTGCTGCTCATCGTGAACGGCATGATATTAAGCACAAACATGATTCTCCGCGCGACGGCGGATTCAAAAGCGGCAATTCAAGAAAAAACAAACGCGAAAGTCGTCATGGAGAGCCGGAAAAAAGAAGCCGGGATTACGCAGGAGGAAGTAGAACGCATAAGGAACCGGGAGGAAGTTTCCCATGTAAACCGCCTGGCAGAAGACAAGGTTTTCCCCGTAAATTTTTATCCGATTACAAACAGCGATTCCCCGGATGAATCCAATCGGAAAGTATCGCTCCTATCCTACGATAACCTGGCAAACGACAGCGGCTTTTCAGAAGGCGTATACCGTCTTATTTCCGGCAGCTATATCGCCCCGGACGTAAAAGGCGCCGTCGTCAATTCTCATCTGGCAGATGCCAACCAATTAACGTTGGGGGACATGATCGAATTGGAAAACGGCGAAGGCAAACGGGCTTCCTTTCGGATCGTCGGCATTTTTTTATCCGGAAACGAAAGTAAACAGCCTCAGGGGATGGTTTCCGTAAATCGTATTGAAAATCAGATATTTACGGACAACGTTTCCTATGCGAATTTATCGGGAACAAACGCTTACACCAGACTTTCCGTATATTGTAAAAATCCGGAACAATTACATACATTAGAAAAAAACCTGAACGAAATGTTATCGGACAAAGCAGATTCTACCACATCCGATACGCTGTACCGGCAAATGGTTTTACCTCTGGAACAAATTGCCAGAGCCGCCAGACTTATGCTTATCCTGACGCTCCTGACGGGGACAGCCATTGTATCTTTCCTGCTTTGCATGTGGATGAGGACAAGGCAGAAAGAAGCCGCCGTTTTTATCAGCCTCGGAAAGTCAAAAACCGACATTTTCTTACAGATATTTCTGGAAGCGTTTTTCGTTTTCGCGCTGTCCATCTTGGGGGCATGCGGCCTGGGGAACCTTATGGCCGGCGTTCTGCAAAATATTCTTGCAAATTCCGAAACGACCGGCGGGTCTTTCGCGGTCTTATTACAGCTCAAAGATATCGCCGCTTTGACAGGTCTGGGAAGCCTGCCCGTATCGGCGGCAGTCGTCGTTTCTCTGCTGCCCATATTAAAAGCAAACCCCAAAGACACTTTATCAAAAACGGAGGGATAAGTAATGAACCTTTTTCAGATGGCATGGCGTTCGGTCATACGCAAACCGGTCAAGAGCGTATTGTTGTTTTTTATTCTGTGCGTCATCAGTTTGTTTTTTTTATCGGGAATAGCCGGGCAAAACGCCAGCATAGCTACCCAAAATAAAGCCAAGCAGGCCGTAGGAGCCGGTTTTCTGATAGAAGCGAACGAGGCCAACAAAAGGAACCGGGCAGATGAAATCCTTGCGAAACGAAGCGGCGAATCAGAAGGGAATTTCGAGGGCGTTAATGTGGATAAAATAGAAACGGAATACGGGACGTCATGGAGAGTATCGTATGACAATTCGTTTCAAACGCTCTTGATCCATGACATGAAAAAGATCGCCGCGGTTTCCGGCATTGCCGATTATAACATTACAACTGCCGTCACGGCGGTGAAACCGGTGAATTTCTCCCGAATCGAGGAGGAAGACGTCGATCAAAGTTCCGACCTGCTTTGCGTCAGCCTGATCGGCAGCAAAACCATGTCCCTGGATTCTAATGTCCTGTCGGGAAACGTGACCATTTGCGACGGCCGCATGATAACCGAAGAAGATCTCGACGCGTGCGTGATCTCGAAAGAGCTGGCAGATAAAAACCGTTTATCGCTCGGAGACCGGCTGCAATTTCATGACCGCCGTAATACGGAAAATCCGACCGTCTGTGAAGCCGAAATTATCGGAATTTATCAGGTCCGGCAAAAAATGACTCCCGTTATGGCGGGGGATACTTTCCGCTCCGAAAACATCATCTTTACCGATTTGGGCTTTCCGGAAAAAGCGGAGGGAAGCACGTCCGGGCCGTTGTATGAAAAAGCATACTTTAAAGTCGCGGACGTCGATCAATACGATGCAATCCGGGAGAAAATCCGGAAAACGGATATCGGATGGGAGCGATACGATCTGATCGACAAAAACGGAACCATGGATACCATGTCCCGCAATTTTAATGATTTGCAGAATGTCAGTCGAATATTCGTTATCGTAGCGGCGGGAGCCGGACTGATCATCCTGTTCCTGGTGTTCGTTTTCTGGATGAAAGGGCGGGGAACGGAAATCGGCATTTTGCTGGCTCTCGGCACCGCAAAAATAAAAATACTCGGACAGATCGTATCGGAAGCCTTCCTAATAGCCGCGGCCGCGGTTTTACTTTCTTTTGCGGCCGCGCCCGCCGCTTCCAAAATTACGGTAGACTATCTGGTAAAACAGCAGGTACGGCAAGCCTACGAGCAGTCCGTGTTAGAGGAAGGAAAAGTCGCAAAATCCGCGGAAGATTCGGAAGAAACGGTTACAGGCGTTTCCGTTTCGATTACGCCCAAACTCATGCTGTACGACGGTATCGGCATGGCGGCGCTGATTCTTCTGTCCGTCGGCGCTTCCGGCATTTTGATTGCCCATAAAAATCCCAAAGATATTTTCAGTGAAATAAATTAGGAGGTTTCAGCGATGGTATTGGAAATCAAACATGTAAATTATGCCTACAAGTCGCAGAAAGAAAAACAAATTTTAAAAGATGTCTCCATGCAGTTTGAAGAAAAGAAATTTTACACGATCATCGGCGCAAGCGGAGCGGGTAAGACAACCTTCCTTTCCCTGCTTGCAGGGCTGGATACGCCCGTGGAAGGTGCCGTTTTATACGAAGGGGAAGATATAAGAGCAAAAGGGCTGAACTATCACAGAAAACATCATATATCCCTGGTTTTTCAGAATTATAATCTGATCGACTACCTGACGGCGGAAGAAAACGTAAGACTTGGCGGAAATAAAAATCCGCAGGATTTACTGGAAAAAGTCAGTATCCCCTGTAAGGACCGGAAACGGAACGTCTTGCAGCTGTCCGGCGGTCAGCAGCAACGGGTCGCAATCGCAAGGGCGCTGGCAAGCGACGCAAAAGTGCTGCTTGCGGATGAACCTACCGGAAATCTTGACGAAAACACAGCGGCGGAAATCATAGAATTGCTGAAAAAAACGGCGCATGAGCACGGAAAATGCGTTATCGCCGTAACACACAGCAAGTATCTGGCAGCACAGGCGGACGAAATTATCCGGATGAAAGACGGCCATATCGAATCTGCCGCGACGCCGTTCGACTGACCGAAAGGCGTCCCTTATCGAGCGAAAACAACGCTTTTTTCGACAAAAACTGATGTTTTAATCGCCTGTTTTTATTTCACATGTGAATTATCATTAGTTCACAAGGAGGATATAAACATGGAAGAACAATTCATTCGGGATCGACTGTCCGCGTTAAGGGAAGAAAAGCAGGTTTCTGAACGGAAGATGAGCCTGGATTTAGGCCACAGCTCCAGCTACATTCGCAGCATTACCTCCGGCCGAAGCCTCCCGGCCATGAAGGGATTTCTCTATATCTGCGAATATCTGGGCGTCACTCCGATGGAATTTTTTAACGAAAACAAAGCCACCACGCTGACACAGCAAAAAGCAATCAACTACATTTATACGATGTCCGACGAGGATGTAAAACTTCTGATCGGATTCATCGAGCGCTTAAAAAACGCGAATCCATAAAAACATAACGCACGCCCGGAATTTGCCTGAAACAACTTCCGGGCGTTCTCGTAAACGGCGATTTTTTATTCTCCTTTTCGGCTGACCAGATATCGGATAAGCTCTTCCGGCGTCGGAATCTCGCCTTCGCAAGGAATGCGGCGCTGGCAGGCCTTCGTAGCCTCATTGTCGTTTTTCGGATTCGTGTAGGCATCCGTAATCATTTTCTGAATTTCCTGCCGGACCTGTTCCGCGCCGATTCCATACATCTTTGCCAGTTCCTGATATATTTTTCCTATATTCATAAAAAATCCTCCTTTGCTGAAAACTATAAACGCCTATATCAGACAATTATAAGCGATTTTAACGCTCATTCCAACAAAAACAGGCGTTTCAATCGCCCGTTTTTGTCTAATCTGTGGATTATCATTATCTTACAGGAGGAATCGCAGCATGAATGAAATGTTTATTCGAAACCGGCTTTCCGGACTTTTGGAAGAAAAACAAATTTCCGAAAGAAAAATGAGTCTGGATCTGGGGCACAGTTCCAGTTATATCCGCGGCATTACCTCCGGCCGAACGCTCCCGTCCATGAGGGAATTTCTTTATATCTGCGAATATCTGGAAATCACCCCGACGGAATTTTTCAATGAGGATAAAGCCACGACGCTGGCACAACAAAAGGCCATCGATTATATTTATACGATGGCCGATCCGGATGTGAAGTTATTGATCGAGTTCATTGAAAGGCTGAAAGCGCCGGCCCGCGCTTAAAATCACGTTCCCTCCGTCTCGCAGATCAGCGCTTCATAAGGCCGCAGCCGGATCTTCTCCAGCGAAAGTTTTTCCGGCTGTTCATAATTGGACAGGATCACCCGCCCGGCTGCCGGATACGAAAATTCCGCCGGCTCCTCATAAAAGTTGCACAAAACGATCCATTTCCTGTCCGCGTCCTCCCGAATATAGGCAAACACGCGCGTATCCTCCGGCGCAAGAAGCCGGAACGTTCCCCGGGTCAAAATCGCTTCCTCTTTTCTGAGACGAATCAGCTTCCGATAATAATGGAAAATCGAATTCGGATCCGTCCGGGCCTTCTCTACGTTGACCTCCCGGTAATTCGGATGAATCCGGTACCAGGGATCGCCCGCGGTAAAGCCCGCTCCCGGGCAATCCTCCCACTGCATCGGCGTCCTGGCGTTGTCTCTGGCTTTGGCGCGGATCGCTTTCATGATTTCCTCCTCCGGATATCCCAGCTCCTTCCGTTCCCGATACAGATTCAAAGACTCCACGTCGGCCAGATCCCCGGGGCCCGCAAACGGATAATTCGTCATCCCGATCTCTTCCCCCTGATAAATATAGGGCGTTCCTTTCATGCCGTGGAGCGCCGTCGCCAGCATCTTGGCGGACTCCACGCGGTACGCCTTGTCGTTCCCCCACCGGGAAACAATTCTGGGAAGATCGTGGTTGCACCAGAATAAGCTGTTCCAGCCCTTCCCTTCCAGCTCCTGCTGCCATCTGGCGAATCCCCGTTTCAAACGCACCAGATCCAGAGGAGCCAGATCCCATTTCGAGCCGCCCGGCGCCTCGTCGGCCTCCATCATCTCAAACTGGAAGATCATATTCAGTTCCTTCCGCTCCGGATCCGAATACAATTTCCCGATCTCCGGGTCCGCGCCCCAACACTCGCCCACGGTCATCAGATCCTTATCCCCGAAAGTCTCCCGATACATCTCCTGAAGATATTCATGCAGCCTCGGACCGTTATTCACGATCATCCGATCCGGCGCTTTCCCCAGGGCTTCGACCACATCCATCCGGAATCCGCCGACCCCCTTATCGATCCAGGCGTTCATCATCTTCCAGATCTCTTTGCGCACGGCCTCGTTCTCCCAGTTTAAGTCCGGCTGTTTCTTATGAAAAAGATGCAAATAATACTCTCCGGTTTCCTCCGAGTACTCCCAGGCGCTTCCTCCGAAACAGGACTTCAGGGCATTCGGCGGATTGCCCGGCTCCCCTTTGCGCCAGATGTAATAATCCCGATAGGGACTCTCCTTCGAGCTCTTCGCCTCCGTAAACCAGGGATGCTCGTCCGACGTATGATTCACGACCAGATCCATCACGATTCGAATCCCGCAATCTCTGCATTCCCGGATGAGAGCCTCCATCTCCTCCATCGTGCCGTATTCCGGCGCTATGCCGTAATAATCCGAGATATCATAACCGTTATCGGCGTTCGGGGACGCGTAAACCGGACTCAGCCAGATCACATCGATCCCCAGCTCTCTCAAATACCACAATTTTGAGCGGATCCCGTTCAGATCGCCGATCCCGTCGCCGTTGCCGTCGCAAAAACTTCTCGGATAGATCTGATACACCACGCTGCTTTTCCACCATGTTTCTTCCACAGGCTTTTCCTCGCCTTTTGTCCCCATCGGCGTTCCCACCTCGATCAGATTCCCGTCGGGATCATAAAAACGAACGACTTTCTGTCCCCAGCTATGCGTCATCAGGCGGTTCACATATTTTGTCAAAGGATACTTTTCCTCCAGTTTTTGAACGAACGCCTCGATCTCTTTCTCCTCAAAATATAACTCACAGGCATGATTCTCCGATATAACGTCCTTCCCGAGAAAACTTTCCCAGATTTTCTCGTCCTGAAGTACAAGGCCCTCCGTCAAAATCAAATTGCCGTCATTGTCCAATATCCGTTCAAGGCCAAACAGGTCATGGTAAAACTTCTCCGATCTCTCCAGATCCTTTACAACGATCAATACATTTTTTAATTTCATTAACTTTTACCTCCAAAAAACGGAAATTTTTATGTACCGGTCATACCGCCGCCTATTTATATCATAAGAAAATCGAACGTTTTGTCAACGTAAAAAGCGCCCGTCAGCAGGACGACGGGCACCTCTTAATCAAGGAATTATATGCAATAAATCCGGATGGCCCGATCCGCAAACGCGGCCGTTCCTTCTCCCCCGGCTTTGTCTATATTCGCGGTAAAATCGCCTCCTCCCGCATACATCGCTCCGAGGCCGGAGAGAATTTCATCGGAACAGCAGTAAAAATGTTCCGTGATAAAATCCTGTAATTTCTTCACCAGCGCCTGTGCTTCGCCGGATGCCGGATCGGTATGCCGGATCTCCCCGAACTCCGCAAATATCGACATCATCCGGCGTCCTATCGCCTCTTCCTCCTCACTCGAGCGCCCTTCAGACTTTTTCAAAAACTCTTTATATTCCGGCGTATCCCCCCAGGACGCCTTAGCCCGTGCCGCATACTCCTCCATTTTACTCGTATCAAATGCCGAAAAATCCATATGATTCCCTCCCGTTGTCTGTATTTCACGGGCCAGGTCAATCAATTTCTCCAAACGTTCCTTCTTCAGCGTAAGCAGGGCGATTTGTTGTTCCAACGCCCGGTTCCTGTCGAAGTCGGGACTTTTGATAATCTTTTGAATGTCCTTTAACGGAAACTCCAATTCCCGAAACAGCAAGATCTGCTGCAGGCGTTCCAGGTCCGTATCGTCATACAGCCTGTACCCGGCCCCGGTATATTCTGCCGGATGCAGAAGACCGATCTTGTCATAATATTGCAGAGTGCGTATACTCACCCCGGCAAGTTTTGCGACTTCATGTACCGTCATCATCGGTGTTTCCTCCCCGTGTGCCGTTATTCGTCAAACGACAATATCAATATAAACCATGACGCAACGTAAGAGTCAATACTTTTTTAAAAAAATTTATCCGGGACCGCCGTTCTCCCGGAACACTTCCCCGCTTTACCTCTCCACCCAAAATTCATCCGCAAGAAGCCGCCAATTTGCCCGAAAAGGCCGCATAAGCTGCCAATAACAGGCGCCCGCCAAACCGAATTCCGAGAGAAGTTCGAATTTGGCCTGGATACTGCGCACATCCTCAAACCAAACCACATGGGAGATTCCGTCGTCCTGATAATAAAAATACGGGGCCTTTGCGGTCTCATCATAAGAAATTTCCGCCCCCTCCGTCAAGGCGATCTGAATCGCCTCCTCATTCCCGATCGTTCTCGCCTCGGTGGTCCCCCGCACGTAGGGCAGCGGCCAGTCGTATCCATAATTCGGGATCCCAAGGAGAAGCTTTTCGGAGGGAATCTCCGTCACCGCATACGATACCACCCGGCGCACCTGAGGAAGGGGCGCCACTGCCATCGGCGGTCCATAGGTATATCCCCATTCATAAGTCATAAGAAGAGCCTGATCCGCCGCCGCCCCTAAAAGACGGTAATCTTTGCCTTCATACAAAGCGCCGCGCTGGGATGCCGACGTCTTCGGCACCAAAGCTACGCTGACCTGATATCCGCGTTCCGCCATTCGATTTCGCAGATCCCTCACAAAATCGGCGAAAAGCACCCGATCCTGCGCCAGAATAAATTCAAAATCTACGTCCACCCCGCGAAAACCCTTCTGCTCCACCGTCCAGAGCAGTTCCGAGATCAGCTGCTCCCTGGCCTTCGGCTCAATCAGCATCCGGTGAATCAACTGATTGTTAAAATTTCCGTCAGCCCCAAAAGGCGTCAGAGTCAAAAACGCCTCCGCACGGGCCTCCTTCGCCGCCTGTATCATCCAGGCATCCGGCAATTCGGGGGCCAGAAGCCTCCCCTCCTCCGTAAAACCATACGAAAACACCAGAAGACGGCTCAAATAAGGCAAAGTTTCCTCCAAAAGTTCCGGCCGGATAAAAGGGTAGGCATACCCTCCGCTTAAGATTCCCCGTTTTGGCGCCCGGTCCTCTCCCGGAATCAGAAGGGCCTGGCCAACGACCAGGCGGTAAGGGTATGCGATCTGATTTGTTTCAATAATGCTTTCCGCCGTCACCCCGTAAGCAGAGGCGAGCCTGTAAACCGTATCTCCCGTTTTCACCACATAAATCTGCATAAGAAGAAACCTTTTCTTTTACCTTATGTCCATACGCCAGAAAAATGAACGTTTAAACGTGTCTCATAAACGCCCCGCCTACTTTTTTGTTGATTCCCTTACCAAATTCCCCTATAATAAAACAAAAAGGAGGCGTCCCATGACAAAACAGACCGTTTCCGCACGGCTCCCGGCCAAAGCCTACACAAAACAAGAGATGATTTCCGAAGTATGCACAACCATGGCCATGGAGCATATGCCGCTCAACGAACAAGAAGTTTCTCTGTTAGAAAACTATCAGGATGCGTCTAAAGACGTACGAAAAGAACTTTGCGCCGTCCTGATTCAGGAATTATCGGAGGTATAAATGGATCCTGTCTATTGCTATCCGGACACAGACGTTCTCATCAACAAATTACATATCCGGGATAAAAACCGTCTCCGCGACGCCGAAAAAAAACTGGTGAATCTGCGCGTTTTTGATCTGATCGAACGTCCCGCGAAGGGCGGCTTCGATTTCGCGCACCTGCAAAAAATTCACGGATATCTTTTTCAGGATCTCTACGACTGGGCCGGAAAAATCCGGACCGTCGATATCGCGAAGGGGAATATGTTCTGCCGGGTACCGTTCATTCAGACACAGGCCGACAATATTTTCCGCAAATTAAAAGCCGAGCATTACCTCAAAGGACTCTCCCAGGAAGAATTTCCCGCAAAACTCGCCTGGTACTTCTCAGAGATCAACGCCCTGCACCCGTTTCGGGAAGGCAACGGCCGTTCTCAGAGAGAGTTTATCCGTGAACTCGCTCTGTACCATAACTATAAGATCCTGTTTTCACGAACCGAGGAGGAGGAACTTTTAAAAGCCAGCATCGATTCATTCCTCTGCCGCTATAAAAAAATGGAGCAGGTGTTCCGAAAATGCCTGGTGAAACCGGACGGAAGATAATCCCGTTTTCACAATCGCACTTCTCGTTTTAACATCTGCTCCCTCATATTCATCGCAGCATAACGCTATCGATTCGTTCCTTCTTTTTCCAGCCACATCGCCGACCGCCGCACCGAACGATCCGGATCCTGATAATGCCCGGCCCCCGGCAGGTACAAAGAAACGCTCCCGGCGTAATTCATCCCGTCCAGTTCCGCCAGAAGAGCGGTCAGGTCGAGCTCCCCGTCTCCCAGCGCCGTATATCCGCCTTTTTCGCAGTCCGCCAGATGAATATGACCGATCTCACCGAAGGTCTCTGCATACTCCGCCGCGCTCTCCCGATTCTGCGCCATCATAACGACGTCCAGGCAGGCTTTCAGGTTCGGTTCGCCCACGCCCTTCACGATCTTCGCCAGCCCGGCCAGATCTTTCACGAACAGCGTGCTGGTGGCTCCCATTTCTTCCATATATAAAGTGACGCCCAGTTCTTTCGCCCGGCGCGTTAAGATCCCGACCGATTCGATCGCCCGCCCGGTATCCGCCTCGCAAAACGAATCCACAAAAGGCCAGCCGGGCGCCAGAATCATGCGGTCCGTACCGAAAGCAATCGTATCCTCCAGATAATCCTTCATCACCCGCAGGCTCTTCTCTCTGAGATACGCGTCCGGAGAGGCAATATTGATCGGATACTGGCGCACCTGTTCCGGGTGGAACACCGACATGCGAAGCCCCCGTTCCTTCATCATGCGCCGGATCTCCTGAATGCGGAAGACCCGCTCGCTCTTCGTATAATCATCCCAGCAAAAATGCGGGGACGCGCCCCAGAGCTCCACCTGGGTAAAACCGTTCGCAGCGATCGAATCCAGCGCGAATTCCAGCGTATGATGCAGATAAGGCGCGGTTACGACGCTTACATCCTCTTTTCTCAATGCCCGTTTCATTCCAGCTCACCTCCGTCCAGATGCTGACGCAGCGTTTCGATATCCGCCCGGTAATGCGGCTCCGGATCCAACTGATAAGCACCGTTCGCCATTTCCAGCGTGATCGTCCCCGCATAGTTGTATTTGCGCAGGGCGTTCAGATGCTCGTCCAGATCCTGCGTTCCGTCCCCCCACTTCATATGGCCGAACGGCGCGCCGTCGTTCAAATGAATATGGCCGATCTTATCCCCCATCACCTCAAAATACCGCTCCAGCTTTTCGCCCGCGCAGGCCACCGGCACGGTGTCGATGCAGCATTTCAAATTCGGCGAATCAATCTCCTTCACCACCCGGAACTGGTCCTCGCAGTTCGTGGCCAGCCTGGATTCCCTGGCGTTTAGATTCTCATACATCAATGTGACGCCGTATTTCTCCGCGTGCCTCGTCAGACGCTCCACGGAATCCTTCCCCCACTTATAACCTTCCGAAAACGGCCGGTCCCAGTAGGGCCTGCCCGGGCACAGAAGCATCTGCGGGCACTCGAACTCCACGGCCGCCTCGATAAAACGCTTGTACTGCTCCACGGTCTTATTGCGGATATTCGCTTCCGGCGCGGCGATATTGATCGCGTAGGTATTCTCCTCCGGCATCAAAGACACCACGCGAAACCCTCTCTCTCTCAGCTTCTTTGCCATCGCCGGCGTCGGATCCTCCTCGCTGTCATAAAAATGATAATGCGGGCTGCATCCGTACAGTTCCAGTTTATGGACCCCCAGCCGGTCGCAGGAATCCAGGAAATAGTCAAAAGAAAACCGCATGTAGACCATATTGGTCACAGCCAGTTGATTCATATACAATTTCGACATCCCTTACTCCCCCATATACATCCGCAGATTCTGCATATTGCGTTTATCCCAGAAGAACGGATCCGCATAGTAACTCCGGTCCGTCAGTTCCTGGCTGAACAACCCCTGATAGCCGTTATCCAGCATCGCCTTCAGATCGGCCGCCAGATTCCGGTTCCCGTCGCCCCAGATCAGATGCCCGTAAGGATTGCAGTCCTGGAAATGGCTGTGGATAATATTCTCCGCTCCAAACGCGTCGAACCAATCCTGAATCGTTTCTCCGGCCACGGACATGGCCGTCAGATCGATCATAACCTTAAAATTCGGATGATTCACCTCATCAAACAAATGTTTCACCTGGTCCAGACGCCACCCGATCAAGGACTCCTGCGGGCGCAGCGATTCGCAGGCAATCTGCATGCCGTATTCTTTCGCCACCTCGCTCAGACGCTGATGCATTTCCACCGAACGCTTGAAACCTTCCTCCTCCGGCTCGTTCCAGTAACCCCATCCGGAATTGGCCTCCAGGATATGCGCGCCCAGCTCGGCGCCGAAGCGGATCCCGTTGGAAAAGAACCGGAAACACCGCTCCCGCAGCTCCGGCTCCTTCGCGGCAAACTGATACCCGTAGCAGCAGTTTTCCGGTGTGAACACGGGGCATTTTAAACCGTGCGCCTCCAGCTTCTTCCGAATCGGCGCGGGATCCTCATACCCCTGATGATCCATCCACAGCCCCTGATGCGCGCCTAAGAGTTCTACGTTCTTCACGCCCAGTTTTTCCTGACAGTCCAGAAAATAATCCAGCGTATAGTTCCCGTAATGAATATTTAAAACCGAAATCCGGTTGATATCAATCAATTTCATCCCCGACGCCTCCTATACAAAAAACGGTTCAAAAGCCGCGATATTCCTTCGGTCCGCTTCCTTCGGATCCGCGAAATACCGGCCGTCCGTGATCTCCTGGCCCAGATATCCCTCATAATGATAATCGTTCATGATCTGAATATAATCCGCCAGCGGATGCAGCCCGTCGCCCCATACCAGGTGCCCGTAGGGCCGGCCGTCGCCGAAATGCGTATGCCGGATGTCGCTTCCCAGCGTTTCAAACCACTGCTTCACCGTCTCGCCGGCCACTCCCACGGCCGTCAGATCCAGCGCCGCCTTCACATTCGGATGATCCACCGCTTCCAGAAGCCTTTTTAACTGAGGCAGCGTGATAATCATGCGGGATTCCTCCGGACGCACCGTTTCCACCGCCAGCGTCACGTCGTTGTCCGCCGCGATCGGCGCCAGTTTTTTCAGGACCGAAACCGCCCGCTCAAACGTCCGTTCCGGATCTTCGTTCCAGTCCCCGCCGCAGCAATTCGTCAGCATTACTTTCGCCCCGACCTCCCCGGCCGCCTTAATGCCGTTCGTGTAATATCCCAGCGCGTGTTTCTGCGCTATCGGATCATGCGCGCAGATCAGATAATTGTACATCGCGCACTCCGGCGTGAAAACGCCGATCTTCAAACCGTGGTCCTCCACCTTCTTCTTCAATTCGGACGTATCCTGATATCCGTAATCATCCAGAAGAAAATGCGGGACCCCGCACCACATCTCAATGGTCTTAAACCCCAGTTCTTCCTGGCAGTCCAGAAAATAATCCAGCGAATGGTACATATAATGAATCCCCATTCCCGCCAACTGCTCTCTCCGTAAACGCGGCATGACCTGACCTCCTTTTCTGCCTTTACAGGCCGCAAAATCCGAGCCGCTCCAATGCCAGAGCCACTCCGTCCTCCTCAAATGTTCCCGTCACATAATCGGCCGCCTGCCTGACCTTTTCCGGCGCGTTCCCCATAGCCACCCCGAAACCGGCGTAAGAAAGCGCGCCCAGGTCGTTTCGGCTGTCGCCGAACGCCACGCTGTCCTCTCTCGACGCGCGATAATAAGACAGGACCCGGCTCATTCCGCTTTCCTTCGTGATCCCTTTGCCGACAAATTCTACCAGAGAACCTTCGTTGTTCGGATACACGTCATACCATTCCTTCAGGCAGGGCAGCGCCGCCAAAACCCGGCGAATATGTTCGGAATCATTCGTATGTATCGTAAATTTCTCAATCCGAAGTTCTGCCGTCACCGGCGTCTTCTCCGAAAGGACCGGAAAATCCGCGGTCAGCGGCACGTCCCCCGGGACCAGATAGATCTGATACGTTCCTTCCAAAACGCCGGAAAACGCATGCGAGCGGATCTCTTCCACCGTCCGGGCCAGCAAATCTTCCGGAAGATACCGATGAAAAATTTCCTCCCCTTCCACGACCACCTGCGCGCCGGCCCCCGCGATCACCCCGTCAAACCCGGGCTCAAAAAGCGCCGGGTGAAGATCGCACCAGGTCCTGGCCGTACACAAAAACGCCTTATGCCCCGCAGCGCGGCATTTCCCAATCGCCCGCGCCACCCTCTCGGGAATCGGCTCATAGTGTCTGGCGATCGTACCGTCAATATCAAAAAACAAATACCGGGTCCGTGTTATCACAGCCGCTCCTCTTCCCCTTTCTTCTTCTCCACTGTCACCAGCCCGACTCCCGCGCAGTCTAAAAGCAGACTGATCACGACCGGTGCCGACGCCAGGCTTTCCCCCAGCAAAAGGGCGGACGTTAAGACGCCGAACACCGGCAGGAGAAGAGAAAAAATCACCACTTTGCTTAAAGGGTTATATTTGTAAAGCTGATTGGATAAAATCAGGGCCAGGCCCGCCGACAAAAGCAAGAGAACCGTCGACCACAGATCGCCGAAACTTCCCCGAAGCGTCAATCCGCCTCCGCCGAAAAGGCCGGCCGCAATCAGCACGACGCCGCCCAGAAACGACTGCCAGCCGCCCACCCAGATAGCGTCCCTCCCCTGGGAGACCACTTTCAGATAAACGGCTCCCAGCGTACCGGCCGCCTGAGAAAGCGCCACGCAGAGCCCGCCGAAAATCGAGACGGTAAAGCCTACCCGGATATCCTGATAATTCAAAACGATCACGGCGCACAGGCCCAGCACGCATCCCAGGATCTTCCGAACCGTCATTTTGTCCTCCCGAAAAACCAAACTGGAAAACAAAATGCCGAAAAACGCGCCGGAACTGGCCAAAATCGAAGCTACCACGCCCGAAGCGTAAGCCGTTCCGATATACAAAAGCACGTACTGTAAGACCGACATGAGAAATCCCAGCTTCAAAAGCCGCCAGAAAACGGCTTTCTCCGGCAGGAGCTTTTGCTTCCTCACCGCACAGAACCCCAGGGCGATCACCCCGGCAAAAAACAGGCGCAGCCCCGCGTAAGTAAAAAGCTGAAACAGATTTTCACCGGCCATGCCGAACGCTTCATAACCCAATTTTGTCAGCGGAACCGCGACCGCCCACAGAAAATGGACCAGAATCACGGTTCCGTAAAAAATCTTCGGGTTCGTATAAAAACGTTCCTCACGCTCCCAGTTTCTTTCTTTCTTTTCCAACGCTTCCCCCATCGGCTTAAATACCCGCTTTCACGCCGAGAACCAGCCTCGGAAGCCAGGTGGACAACTCCGGAACAAATATCGTAAGCAAAAGCGTCGGAAGCCACGCCAGAAGAATCAGCAGAACCGTCGGCTTCAGAGTATCTTTGAAATCCGCTCCCACCAGCTTCGTCGCCATATAAAGGAACGGCGCGCAGGGAGGCGTCACGGTGCCCATTCCTAAGTTCACGCCCAGGATCGCCGCGAAGTGAATCGGGCTGTAACCAAGTTCCATGACGATCGGCAAAAGGATCGGCGTACACAGAAGCGTCGAACTGACGTCGTCCATAATCATACCGATAAAAATCATGAAAACATTCAGAAGAAGCATAATCACCATGGGATTATCGGAAATCTTCAGCAGAATATCCATAATCGCATCGGGCAGATTCTCCATGATAAACACCCGGCATACCATATTCAGCATGATCGTCATGGCGAAGATCGCGCCGATGGAAACGGCCGCCGTAAAGAAGGTCTTCAACAATCCCTTGAAATCCAGACCTTTGTAAATAAAAACCGTAACCGGGATCGCGTACAGAGTCGCCACGGCCGCCGCTTCCATGGCCGTAAAAATCCCTCCGTAGATTCCGCCCAGGATAATAACCGGCATAAACAGCGCCGGCAGCGCGTAACGGGTCTTCTTCCCCAATTCCGGCACCCATTCGCCCTTCGGCAGCTTATCCGGAACTTCGATCTCATGATGAGACTTCAGCATGAAGACCGCTACGACGCTCTGCAAAATCGTCAGAATAATACCGGGAATCAGCGTAGCCAGGAAACAGGCCAGCACCGACTGCGATCCGGCCCAGGCATACAGGATCATAATTCCGCTGGGCGGAATCAACATCCCCAAAGGAGCCGCGTTGGCCACCACCGCCGCCGTGATTCCTTTCGGATAATTCTTCGCCGTCATGCGCGGCGCCACGATCGAGCCGATACAGGTCAACGTCGCCGCACCGGAACCGGTGATGGCGCCGAAAATCGCGCTGGCCACGATCTCCACCGCCGCCAAGCTTCCTCTTAAACGACCGATGAAATGCTCGATCAGATCGACCAGGCTCTTCCCGATACCGCCCTTTTCCATAATGCCGCCGCAGATGATAAACAGAGGCATCGCCATCAAAACCACGGATCTTACCTGAGCAAATCCATAGCCGGTCAAAGTCTGAGGGTCATATCCCAGAGCGTAGATCATAAAAGCCAGACCACCGCCGAAACTGAAAGCGACCGGGATTCCGCAGATCAATAACACCAGGATCAAGATAATTCCAGCCGTTAATATCATGCCTCTTTTCCCTCCCGTTTCTTATCCATGACCTGCAATATCTTCTCCACGCTGTGATAAAGATGGTATAAGAACATCAGGGCAAACGCTACAAAGATCGCGCTCTGAGGAATCCAGTAGGGCATCTTCATAACCGGCGTCCGGCTTCCCGCCGTGAAATTAAACGCCACATAATCCCAGAACCACTTTGCGTAGATCAGGCAAACCACCGTTGATAAAATATTCTGTATGACCCGCATAATCGTGATCTTTCTCTCGCTCTTCATCAGGCTCGTCACGATATCCGCGCTGATCTGCTCTTCTGCGAAACTGGCATACCCGGCTCCCCAGAAATACATCGTTATCATCAGCACCATCAGGACATCGTCCATGCCGAAGAAGTTTTTATGCAGGATATAGCGGGTGATCACGTTGTAGCAGACGCCAAACACCGGAAGGATGCTGCAGACTACCATAACGATCTTCTCCGCTCCCAATAAAACACGCCAGATCGGATTTTTGTTAATGCGGGCGGTAAAACGTTCCGCCAAACCCATTCCTATTTTCCTTTCTTGTCTTCCCCTTCGCGCAGGCGGACTCCCCTGCCGTATTTCGCCGAAACGCGTCGTTCTCCCGAAATCCGCCCCGCAAAGGCAGGATTTTTACGCCTCCAGATCCGCCAGAATCTTATCGACCGCCTCTTCCCCGTACATTTTCTTCAGTTCCGGCCACAATTCTTCACGAACCTTCGCGGATACCTTCGCCAGATCTTCCTCGGAGGGAACGTAAATCTCGATCCCGTAGTCTTTCAGAAGCTGCTTGTTCTCATCCTCATACTGCTCGGCCGATTCAAAACTGAACATGGAAGAGCTGTAGAACGCGTCCGCAATAATCTTCTGATAATCCTCCGGCAGGGAATTCCACAGATCCATATTCACGTTGATGCACATCAGCTCGGAAGAGGTACGGGCGTCCACCCACACTTTGATAATGTCCCGGTAAGCCGTATAATTGATCGTCGCCGCGCCGCCGTACCAGCCGTCGCACACGCCGCTTTGCAACGCCGAATACAGATCCGCATAGGGAAGCGATACGTAATTAAAGCCCATCAGATCCGCCAGCTTCGCGTAAGACTCCAACGGAGGAACACGCATCAGCTCTTCCTTGCGCACATCCGGATCCACCACGCTCTCCAGCTTCGTGCAGCCGGTCATGCCAAGCCCCTGAAGGCCCTCGGTACAAAAGCCCAGGAATTTGATGTTATGTTCCGCCAGCAGTTCTTCCATCCGGTTATACAAAGAACCGCCCTTAAAACAGACCTTTTCATACTGATCCCAGCTTGTAATCATATAAGGAAGGCTCACCACGCCAAGTTTCTCATCGTAATCGGTCGGCGTCGAGAACATGGAAAAATCGATCGTCCCTTTCATCAGATCCTCAAAACAGGTCGTATAATCGCCCAGCAGATTGTCCGCGTACAGCGTGATCTCCACATCCCCGTTCGTCTTCTCATAAATCTCGTCGCAGGCCATCTGCATCGCTACGTTCGGATACATATCCGCCGCGGCCGCCGAAGCCATACGGAACTTATAAGTCGGATTACCGGAACCGGATTTGCTCCCGGAAGACGCGTCGCTTCCGGCGGCCGCCGACCCCTTCGTGCCGCTCTGCCCGGAATCCCCGCCGCAGCCCGATAAAGCCCCCATCGCGGATGCCGCCAGCACCGTCGCTCCTACGCCCTTCATAAAATCGCGCCTGGAAATCTTTTTCATGTTATTCTCCTCCTTGGTTTTGAATAATTTTGACTTGTTTTGTGCTCTGTTGTATCCTGTTGCTACAATCATTAAGGGACATATCTTATCATTGTTTTCGAAAAAAGTCAATATTTGTTAAGAATAAAACTCTAAATTTCATAAAATTTCATTTTCTGCTCATTTTCGATTGACTTTTTTCATTTCCCTTGCTATGATTAGTCCAACAAATTCTCTGAAAATCAGATCAAAATGGCAATATTTTCTAGCTCCGGAGGTATCTTCTCCTTTAGTATGACTTTTTTGAACTGATTTGATTTTTTATTCATTTTATTATCAGGAGGTTTCTATTATGTGGACAGATGAAATGTTTCATGTCAAAAAACCGATCATCGCTCTCCTTCATTTAAAGGCCCTGCCAGGCGACCCGGACTTTTGCGGAGATATGGAAGCGGTCATCCGACAGGCCCAGTACGATCTCGAAGCTCTGCAGGACGGCGGCGTGGACGGTATTCTGATCGCCAATGAGATGAGCATGCCCTATCAGCCGAAAGCGGAGTATGTAACGGTAGCCGACGTGGCATACATCGTAGGCCGTCTGAGAAAAGACATCCGCGTGCCTTACGGCGTCAACATCGTATACAATCCTCTTGCCTCCCTGGAACTGGCCGCCGCCACCGGCGCCAGCTTTATCCGCAGCGCGTTCACGGGCGCTTATATGGGAGAAAACGGGATTATAAACACCGACGTGGGAAGCACCATTCGGCGCAAAAAGGCTCTGGGACTGGATCACTTAAAACTTTTATATAAAGTCAATCCGGAATCCGAAGTATACCTGGCACCCAGGGACTTGAAAACGATCGTAAAATCCATTATCTTTAATTGTGCTCCGGACGGCCTGTGCGTATCCGGCTGCTCGGCCGGTTCCGAGACCAACACCGACATCATTTCCGAAGTGAAGTCGGTTGCCGGCGATGTTCCGGTCTTCTGCAACACGGGCTTCAACGCTTCCACAGCCAGAGAAAAACTCGCCGTGGCGGACGCCGCCTGCGTCGGGACCGCCTTCAAAAAAGACGGGAAATTCCGCAACGACGTGGATCCGAAGAAGGTCGTCGAGATCATGGATATTGTCAAAGACATCCGGGCCGGCTTATCCTAAGCATCCCCGGGTATCGATCGGAGGAAAATATGGCGCGCTATTACATGGGTATTGACACGGGAACCTTTGAGACCAAAGGCGTCCTGGTAAACGAAACATTTGAAGTGATCGCGGAAGCGGACGTCAAACACGGAATGGAAAATCCGAAACCGAATTTCTTTGAACACGACGCCGAAAGCGTCTGGTGGGCCGATTTCTGCCGGGTCTCCCGTCTTTTGTTGGAGGAATCCGGCATTGATCCGGGCGAGATCGCCGGCGTCGGAAGCGATGTCTTAGGCTGCGACTGCCTGCCGGTGGACGAAGAATGCCGCCCCTTACGCAAAGCGATTTTATACGGCATCGATGCAAGAGCCTCGGAAGAGATCGCGTTTTTAAACAAACATTACGGAGAAAAACGGGTAAAGGAACTGTTCGGACACCCCTTATGTTCCGACGATATCGCTCCCAAAATTCTCTGGATTAAAAATCACGAGCCGAACGTCTACGAAAAAACATTCAAATTCCTGACCGGCTCCTCCTATATTACCGCCAAACTAACCGGCCGTTACGTGATCGATCAGTTTCTGGCCAAATCCTCCTTCAGTCCTCTGTACGATGAAAAGGAATGCTCTCTTTTCTGCCGCCCGGATTAGATGGCCGAAAAAGCGTATATTCATGAAGTCGTTGGGAGCGTTACCGAAAAAGCGGCAGCCGAAACCGGGCTGAAAGCCGGCACACCCGTAATCTGCGGTTCCGGCGACAGTACCACCGAAGCCATCAGCGTCGGAATCACCGAACCCGGCAAGCTGATGTTCCAATTCGGTTCCTCCTTATTCTTCTATTACTGCGCCGACCGGCTGGTCTACGATCATCGGATATACGGGAACAATTTTACGGTTCCCGGCGCTTTTTCGGTCTCGGGCGGAACCAACACCGCCGGAACTTTGACGCGATGGATGCGGGATACCTTTTATTATGATTTTCTGGAAAAGCAAAAGTCGGACGGCTCCGAGCCCTACCAGGAAATGATGCGGGATATCGCCGGCATCCCGGCCGGTTCCGGCGGCGTCATGGTCCTTCCCTTTTTCGCCGGGGAACGCTGCCCAATCAACGATCCGGCCGCCCGGGGCATGATTTTCGGGCTTACGCTTGATCACACCCGCAGCCATATTTATCACGCGGCTTTAGAGGGCATCGGTTTCTCGATCGCCGCCAATATCCGGGTCATGGAAGAACTCGGGCTCCCGGTGACGGACGTAACCGCCGTCGGAGGCGGCACCAAAAACCCGATCTGGATGCAGATTGTCGCAGACATCCTGGGAAAACCGGTTTCCATTCCCAAAGTCAGCATCGGAGCCAGCTACGGGGGCGCGCTCCTGGCCGCTCTGGGCACCGGCGCTTTAAAAGATTTTTCCGAACTGAGCTCCGTCATCCGCCCGGGCCGGGTGCTGTATCCGAATGCGGAAAACCACGCGGTTTATCAAAAACTGCAAAAAATCTACGACGATCTGTATGAAAATACCAAAACTTATATGCACGAGCTGAAATAGCGTTTTTCATGTACTTTCATGAATACTCTCTTGAATTATTCAGACCTCTTCTGATATAATCCTTTTAAAATGATAAAAAGTTTTTTCCATTTTTGATCAAGGAGGGGCTTATTATGTTGCAGGCAGAACGGCTGCAGATGATTCGTGAATTAGCGGAAAAAGAAGACATCCTGTCCTGGGAACGGCTGATCCAGGTGCTGGGCGTCTCCAAAGCGACGGTCCGGCGGGACGTCGATCATCTGGCGGCGGAAGGCTGTATCGAAAAAACCCGGGGGGGGATCCTGTCTTTGCAGGCGGACGCCACAGAACCTTCTCTTCAGCTCAGAAACGTTCAAAACATGTCAGAAAAAAGACGGATCGCGCAGGCGGCTCTTTCTTATATCCAGCCGGATGATTTTGTTTTCTTCGATTCCGGCTCCACGGTAAAAGAAGTGGCCGCCCTGCTGCCGCCTTCCCTGCGTTTCAGCGCCATGACCTATGATCTGATGATCGCGATGGAACTTGCCAAAAAACCGGTCATCGACGTTTTCATCGCGGGAGGAACTCTGCGGAAGCATTTCGAGACGGCCCACGGCTACATGACCGAGCGGGATCTGCTTGATTTTCATGCCCAGACCACTTTTATGGGGGCGGATTCCGTGCGCCTGGGCGGCGGAATCTACGGCTACAATATGAACGACGTTCGCCCCAAACAGGTCATGCTGGAAAATTCCAACCAAACGATCCTGCTCTGCGACCACACAAAGTTTGAGAAGACCGCTTACGTCCATATCTGCGAGCTGAAAAATATCGACCGCATCATCACCGGTGCGGAAGCCAGGGAAATCGTCGGAAAAACATTCCAGGAACTAGGCATTCCTATTGATTTTGTGTAATACACCAACCGTTTTTCTATGGAAAAATCAGAACAGGCATACCGAGTAGCCGTTTAACTTTATTCTGTAAATATCTCCTTTTAGAGCATCTGCAAAGATGCTCTTATTGTCATGCCGTTTTCAACGAATCATGAAGACGTATCACAGCTTATAATGAAAATAGGGAACTGGCTCCACTACTGTTCCAGCTTCCTGTCCTGCCTTATAATAAATCCAGGCAGGATTAAGTTTGATTGCACCTTGGAGGATCTGCACCCCGTTTTTCAACGTATATGTTTTGCCCTTGAGCACAGCATATTGTTGCGTCTTTTTGGATAGCACGAGTAGCAAAGTCCGTATCACCTCGGGCAAATCTCCTGCCAATTCGATTGCATATGAGATGCTCTGTATGAAAGACCTTTTGGTATTTTCCGGTGGTCTTGATGTCCACTAAGAAAAAATTGTTGCCTGTATCCTTACTGGTCCTTTGGGTAAACC
>JAAWBX010000015.1 GCA_022792885.1 Lachnospiraceae bacterium | reverse complement strand
GCGTACGTCCAGTACGCGTCGCTCAAGTGCCTGGCAGGGACTGAATTTTATTCCTTTTCGACTCTCCGACCCTGACCGATGCCGATGGCCCGATCTTCCAGGCAGATGAGTGAGGCGTACTGTGGAGTACGCCGATCGAAGATAACGCAGAAGATCGGGTCATCGGCACGGTTCAGGACGTGTGTGCTCTTGTCAAGCGACGGTAACATTTTCGAATGACTCAACGGGCACAAAATCCATTCATACCACTGCATATTCTCCCCTTATCATTTTTACTCTCTTCATTATGCTATTCTAAAACCATACCGGATTTTCCAGAGACTTCTTCATGATCTCATTCGAAGCCTTCCCAAGAACCAAAGTAATTGGTCGTCCGCACTTGCAAGTGATCAAAAAGCATAAAAAAAATTATAATGGAGAGCCGTTTTGATCCGACTCCCCTCTTTTAGCCGGCCTATTTCCCGAAAACTCCCTATTCTACTTGTCTCTTGACTTTTTACCCAATCCGCCTGCAAAACTATAGGAAAAAATGCAAAAGCAGGATCCTAATAAAATCTTCAGCAGAAATTCTAATACCCCGCCGGAAAATTGTATCGCAAATGGTGTAACTGCATTTAAACAAAGAATATTAATAAACCAGAATTTCCTCAATTTAGGAAGACCAAAATCCCAGATAAAAAACCATTGATTCCGATAAAAACCAACAATCCCGGATATCCACATCATAAGGAAAACAACCGTTGCTATCATAATCGGCGAATAGGGCTCGAAGAAAAACATGGCAAAAAAGCACCATACAATTTCAATAATTGCCATCCCTATAAACCATCTCCAGGGATGCTTCTCCTCCATCACCATCTCTTCAGTTTGCCGAAAAACATTGATAAGCTTCATAAATTCATATACCCTTTTCTATTCTATTTACCTGGGAAATTCCGATACTGCCGTGTCAAAATAACCTAAATATCCGGTATAATTGCTATTTTTGTAAACAAAGACTCTCGATTTATATGCATGTATAATATTTTCATACTGGTCACCTGCAAAATATCCATACATTTGTCCGCCCTGTACGATGCCGGCAATCGAAGACGCAATACCCGCAAGAGCACCAACTGCACCAAAAGCCGATAATAAAATACCTGAAACAATTGTCGCTGTTATTTGTGTACCCTGAGTAAACTTATACGGTCTGTACCAAGTATTGTAATAGCTCCAATCGCTGCCGAAAGGATTTGCTCCGATACGATAAGGTACGGCATCACTTGTAACAGTAGGACCCAACTCCAAAACAAGACTGCCGTCCATATAAATATTACCATCCTCTCCTTTGGTAATCAGATGTTCTACCTCATCTCCCGACATAATCAGTACTTCATTGTTTTCCTGATTATATACAAGCTGCGAATCGTCCCCTTCTTCAAGATTCGAAATCAGAAAAACATTGTCTCCCACCTTTTCTACATCCGGAGTACCCTCATTCACTTCATAAGTATCTGCTTTCTCTACTGCAGGCACAACGGATGCAGCAAATGCGCTTTGAAACAAACTCGTTGATAAAATGCACGTGCAAAGAATGCCGCTTAAAAATTTCTTCATATCTCTTGACTCCTTTCAAAACATCCCGGGGAAACGAAAAAACTCTCCATAGCTTATCCCATCTTATAATTTTTATGTTGTTCTAAAACCACGCGCATGATTTCTACCTACCACTCTACCAGCCTTTTCCACCCATTTCAAGCACTTTACTCAAGATGCGAAAATCTGTCTCCAAATGCATCTTCATCTGCCGTTTCCCGCCGGATCTTACTCCCGCTTTGCATACCCCCGTCTGTTCATAATCGACGCTTCTTTACTCCGATTTCTCCATGATCAGCACGAAAGCGGCACAAAATTCATCCCCCTCCTGAAATAGGGAAAGTTCGCCCTGATATTTTTCCGTCAGCCGCCGAACGATCCCGATTCCCTCTCCGCTTTCTAAGAACCCCCGTTTCGAAGAAAGCCAGGTATCGTCTCTTTTTCGCGGCATGGCGGCGGAAAAATTGCGGATCTCCCCGTACAGGGTCCTCCCCTGAGTCCGCAGCTTCACCGATACGGCCCGCCTCGCCTCCTCCAGCCCTTCACATGCCTCAACCGCATTGTCCAGCAGATTTCCGAAGATACCGCACAGATCCAGCGGATCGATCAGGCAGGTGAAGAGTCCGGTATCGATGCGGATCGTCACTCCCTTTTCCTCCGCCTGCGAAACCTTCTCATTCAAAAACAGGTCCAGCGTTCCGTCTCCGGTCCGGGTAACCCGCTTTCCGCTCCCCTTTCGCTTCAGCAGTTTCTGAAGGCACGCCTCCGCCTCCGAATGTCTCCCCTCCCGGATCAATCCCTCTATCATCTGCAAATAATTCTTTCCATCGTGAAGCCGCCGGCGATTCTCCCGATTTTCTTCCCGAAGCTTTTCATTCACCCGCCTCTGGACTTCCTGCTCCTGTTCCAATATCCGTTTTTCTTCCTGGCTTTTCTTAAAAACCGGCCAAAAAAGACAGACCGCCGCAATCCCGGCTGCCGCCAGGATATCGCCTGCATAGGCCCAGAAAAAATCCAAGTCAATCCTCTTAATCCCGATATTCTGAACTTGCGTCATAAAATAAAAGCCGGCCAGCCCCAGCCCCGCATACAGCCATCCTTCCTGCCGGATCCAGGATACAACCAGACCTCTCCGCCTCCAAAACCGCCAAAGCAAGCCGCACTCTGCCAGGCACAACGTTCCGAAAACCGTCACCCGCCGCCAGGACAGGACATTTAAAAGATCCATCCCCAGCCTCTCGTTCAAAACTACCAGCGACGCCACGATCAGAATCAAAAAATCCAATATGAACATTCCCGCGTAAAACAAGGTGAATACCGCCGCAATCACCGGCCACCGCTCCCGATAGCCGGCCTTCGCGGTCAGGACAAACACAACCATCACAGCCAGCCAGGCCGTGTTGGAAAACAACGTCCCATAAAAAAACTTGTTCCCGCACAACAGAGCTATCACCAGCGCTCCTGTCAATTCTAAGCCCGCAAAAGAATATTTCCCTTTTCGCTCCAGAAGACCGTCGCACACAAAAAGTCCCATCTCTACTTCCAGGAAGGTCAGCACAAACTCCGCGATATAAAGCCCCCTCATCACATTTTCCTCCGCAGATAACCCCGATACCGTTCCAGAAATACTTTTTTGTAATTGCGGGAAAGCCGAATATTCTTCCCGTTCTTCAGAAAGATCTCATCCTCCACCAGCTTTTCCATATACCTCAGATGAACCGCGCAGCCTTTTCTTACCCGGACAAAATCCTCCGAATCCAGTTCTTCCAGAATCCCCTTTAGGGCTTTCCTTTCCGAGAACGCTTCTTCCCCGGTATGAATCTTCAACAGATGGTTGAGGGAATCATATTCCAGCATAATGATATCCCGGACGGGAATCACGCACCGCTCTCCGTTATAATCGTGCCAGTAGATCTGCTCCCGACCTCTCTTCCACTTCCGATAGAATTCCGGAAGCCATTTCCCCAGTTCTTCTTTCCAAGCGGTTTTTAAAAAATAGTTTCTGGCCTCCACCCGATACCCATCCAGAGCAAAACGTTCATAATTGCTCAAAAACACGAGAACCGCTTCCTCATCCGCTTCGTGGATCTTCTCTGCCAACTCCAGGCCGCTTCCCTCCGGCATCTCCACATCCAGCAGATATAAATCGTATTTTTGTAAATTCCCCTCTTCCCGATCGTTCCAAAACTTCCGCATGGAATCATAGATCAGAATCCGGGCTTTTGCCCCCTCCCCCGCCAGGATTTTTTCGATCTCTTTCTTTACCTCGTTCAAAAACATCCTGTCGTCATCCACTAAAACCATGCGAAACATGAAAATATCACCTCACCTTCAAATTTTTTCCTTATTCTTTTTACATTTTACCATCTTTTCTCCTTTTTTTCAACTTTATTTTCGTTTACAAAGTAACATCGCTTTATAAAATCCATCCCCCCTAAGACGTCGTCCCCCGCGCCGTCACCTCCAATACCTCTCGGCAATAAGTATTCGTCGTCTGAATCTCCGCCGCGGTCAGACATTCGGGATTGCCGTGAGCCAGGGGGTTGCGCGCCCGACTCAGCATAGCAAACCTATCCTTCCAATCCGAAAAGGTCCGATTGCCAAAAAAAGCGGAAAAACCCAGATTCCAGTAAAATTCCATAATATTCGCCAGCTCCTGAAGCCCGATTACGTTCAGCACACGGCCGGCGCGCCCGCCGTAACGCGTGACGTTTGTACGGATAAAACGGGCCGCTTTGGCAAAATCCACAAAATACACGGCGGAAGGATCGGCCGCCACCCGAGTTTCATACTCCGCCTCCATGACGCGCTCCCAGTTTCGCCCTTTCGCGCGGGTCATCACCTGATCGATCACGGAGCGCAGACGGTTCTCCGTCTCGGTCAGAAGAGGCCAGATCTCCCCGCTTCCCTCCACCTCCCAGGTCTCGAACAGGTAATCTCTGAAATCTTCGCTGACCGTGGCGAATTTCCCTTCCTTCGTTCGGGTCACATACCCCCGATTGATCAGTTCCTGGACGTGAGACTGAGTCAGATCGTACTTCGGCCCCACAAAAGCCTCCAGCATCCGCTTGTAATAATCCTCCTCCTTTAAAAGTTCCGAAACACGTTTATAATAATCAAGAAACTGTTGGGAATATTCCGGATAAAGCTTATCCAGATCTTTCTCCGGCGCCTCGTTGACCAGGGTGCTCCCGAGAATGGAGAGCAAATAAGGCGAACCGCCGCCATAATGCCAAAGCTTTTTCTCCAGATTTTTCCCAACCTCCACACCGTGCGCGGCCAGCGTCCGTTTATACGCCTCCTTGTCCGCCTCGTCAAAACCGGATATCGGTCGCTTCTCCAACGCCAGGTGAAGCACCGAACCGCCGCCGGCCTTCTCCTCCAGATGTTCCAGGCTCCGCCTCGAAATCAGGACAAAACTTACATTATACTCCGGATTCGTCGCCACGGTCCGCAGGAACTGAAAATAAGTACTGGACGAAGCGTTTTCATCCGCGAAGATCCGGGTGCAGGCGTCAAATTCATCGATACAGATCAGCAGACGGACACCCATCTCGTTCAGCGTGTCAAACAAATCCTCCAGATCCTCGATTAACAACTCATAACTGGTATACAATTCGGACAAAACCTCAAACAGGCCGTCCGCCTCCTCGCCCCCGATCCCCTTTTTGCGCATGGCCCGCCGAATCCCCCGGACAATATTCCGCCACAGCGAAAAAAACGATTCCTGCATCCCCAGATCCACCGTAACCGTGACGAGCCCCGGGTTCTCCTCGGCAGCCGGCCGCCGGAAAAGATTGTAGATCAAAGAACTCTTCCCGACCCTGGGCATCCCGTAGATCGACAGGCTTCCGCTCCGCCCGCCGCTTATATATTTCCGTTCCAGTTCTTCTATCAGCTTCCTTCGGCCGATAAAGCTTTCGCCGGTTACGACCGGTCCTATCAAAAAGGGGTTGTCCATATTCTTTTCCTCCTACAGTTCTTTAATGCCCAGAACGGTTTCCATACTGCCGATCTGAACCATCCACTCGTAAAGCAGCCCTACCCGAATCCGATAAACGCCGTTATTATCCCTGATGAGCACGCCACGGGATAAAAGCTTATTTAATATTTCGTCCACCCGGGCTCCGTCCAGCGCTTCCGTTTCCCGAATCTCCGCCGGAACCAGAATGTCCTGCCTTCTGCAGCTCCCCGTCTGATAAATACTCCGCGAGATCAGATATAAAACGATCCCGTTGTGGCGGGGCCGTCTGACGTCTTCCACATCCCCGTCGTCCCAGAACAGAGATTCAAAATGAGAAAGCTTCAGGGCGTTGGCCCCTCCTAAGAGTTTTTCCGTCAAAAGATTATTGATATCGGCGTCCGTCACATAAGACTGTTTGATCTCGTTCAGATATTCCACCAGATAATTTAACAGAATCATATTGAAAAAAGCGCTGCCCGCCGTCAGCTCCAGGATTCGCCGGATCGCCCGCTCGCCGGCCGGCCCTTCGTAGAGAGCCCGCGCTTCGCCGTCGGCCACCGGCGCCTCCGTGATCATCCGCCGGGACTCGGACTCCGGCAGATACGTCACCTGCTTCTGCTCGATGGCCCCGAACGGATTCGGGAATGCGTCCACAAACGTCGGCATGAAATCCTGCCCGATCACAATTCCCACGATCCCGTAATCGTTGATAATCGCTTTCCAGAATTTCATGAAATCCTCGTCCAGTTTCTTCTTCTGAATCCAGGTGAAAATATGCGTAAATTCATCGATCAGAAGCACCACATTGTAATCCCGGCCCCCGGGACGGTTCTTCAGAAACGGCGAAAAATCCAGGAAAAAATCGTTGAAAATCTCCTGGGCAAATATCGGGCTCTCCCCGGTAATCTGCCGGTAGTCCGGCAATTCGATCCCGTGAACCTCCATCTCCTTCAGAAGTTCCCCGTGACGGCGTCTCAATTCTTTCGCCATCATTCGGAAAATATCCCGATACAGATAACTCCCCAGGCTCTCGGCCATATGTTTGGAGATCTCCCCGATATTCACAACGATCGTATCCGGCGACGTGTCCCGAATCCTCGCTTCCAGGTGATACAAAATCGAAGATTTCCCGGTTCGTTTCTGCCCGTAAAGAGCGATCGACTTGCGCTTCAAAAGTCCCCCCTCCTTCGGGCAGATCAGGTTTACGATATCGTCGATAAACGCTTTGCGCCCGAAAAACATCCGCTCGTCCTCCACCCGGGCGCCGAACGCATACACCTGATAGGGGTTGCCGATCCTTGAAAATTCCGTCTCATTTAAACTGACGGAAAAATGAAAAACCTTCCGTTCGATCCGGGTCTCCTCCAAACCGATCCGATACTGATAAGGCACCGCCACTTCCAGCGGGAATATCGGCGCCGCGTCCTCCGAAAGCTGTAAACAGAGGCGCATCGCCTGCCCGCTGTCCCCTTTCAGGTAAGTGCAGGGAGCTTCCTCCTTCACCTGCCGGAAATCCCCGCGATTCAATACCTCCGCCGTCACCAGGTCGGCCGCCTGACGATTCGGCGCGTTCGTCACGTAAAGCTGTACATACACGATTCCGTTGCCGGCCTTCTGGATGTTCTCCCGGCCGATGATCTGGCATTCAATCTGCGGCGGCGCCCCGTAATAAAGCTTGGACAAACGGTTTTTCGTCTGTCCGTTAAAATTTTCCAGAAGAGGCAGAAACACTTCGAACGAAAAACGGGCCGGCTGCTGCTCAATACTCTCCGCCAGGCTCTGAATACTCTGCTGATTATCCGACAGCGCTTTTTCCTTCCTCTCGTAATCCGGAATCTCGTGAAACCGTTTCGCCGTGTTCAGGATCTCCCTCAGGATCTGGAAACGCTTGGCGTCCAGTTCCGGCAGATACGGTACAAAAACGTGAGCTCTCTCCATGGCTTCCATGGCCCTCGTGATCCACAAAGGTTCGTAGCGAAAGCCCTTCAGTTCTTCCATCGCTTCCAGAAACACCTGTTTCTCTTTCCGGTAATTTTCAACCGCCCAGTTCATAACCCGATAAAAGAAGTTGGCGTTCGCGCAGGGCCTGGTCACTTCATAATGATTCACATGCTGAAACGCCTCGAAAAGTCCGGCCATCAGCTCGCTGTCCGAGTCGAAAATACACTCCGCCAACTGTTTGGCGATATAACTTCTCTCAAGAGCGGTATCCAGAATATAAAGGATCTCATTCACCAGGCTCGCCAGGTCCTGACAATGCTGCCGTCGGACGCACTGGCCCAGGTCCCTCTGGATATTCAGATTGTTCCCGGTGATCGCCACGGAGATTTCTTCCTTCGGACGGAAAAACGAATAGATATTGCGCACCAGGGCGTTCGGCAGATCCTGCTCCTCCCTGGACACGTAACGCAGGCTCTCCGTATAATAAAACCGCATCACATCCGAATGGACATTCTTATCGATCGCCGCACTGTCCCCGGCGGAAACCAAGCTTTTGGCCATATAATTCAGAAACCGCTTTTCCACGCCCAGACGGTTTTCCACGGTCATATTCCGCACCGAATCCTTCTGCAACGCATCATAGAGGACCCGGGCCGCCGACAGATAACAGCGAAAACGCTCGTAAGGTTTCTGGGAAATCGTCTTCTGAACCAGGCGCGCCGTTTCCTTGATCGCCTCGTCCGTCTCTCCCAGATAAGAACCGTCCTTATTTAACAGGCGGATATCGACTTCCTCGGAAAGCTTGCACTCCCTAAGCCGCCAGTCCATCAGAGGACTCAACATTTTTGTCACATCCTGCCAGTCAAAGCCGGTACTGACGTCTCCCGATTTTCTTCCCTCCCGATAAATCTTCACCGCTTCCTCATTCTCGTTGATATAGCGCAGCAAAATATCCGAAGGCGTACAGGAAACGTCGGCCTCCCGAAGCCCGGCCAGAGTCTGGGCCGCCACGGCGACTACCCTTTTTTCCGTGTTCATTAAATTCACATAACCCGCCTTATTGGCGGAAAGTTCCCGCTCATGCTCCTTCTTCAGCCGAAGCCACTCTTCATATACTTCGAGAGCCTTCGTCCGGTTCGCCAGGGATTCGTTATAGATCGTCGCTTTCCGCAGCATATAATGAAGTTTGGAATTGATCTTGACATTCGAAGAAAGAATCGTCTCAATCACTTCCAGCACCTTCTGAGGCATACCCATCTTCTCATATATCTGCACCAACATCACATCCCGTTTTTCCGCCGGGAGGAGATACCCGTACTTATGTAAAAGCTTCTCGGCATCCGAAAGCCGTTCGGATTTCGCCGCGTCCTCCGCCCGCAGACAGATGGACACCATGTCCGCCACAACCTGATCCATCTGCCATCCGGCCTTCAGAAGCTGCCGGTAAATGCGGTAGGCTTCCTCATCCTCCTTCTTCCCGGTCTGGAACATCCGCTTGGCTCTCGCGTACAATTCCTTGCAGTTCTTCTCTTCGCCGATATCCGATCGAAAGCTTTTTTCCAGCTCCCCTTTTTCCTCCTCCGTCATCGCATAAATCCGTACCGCCGCCAGCTTCTTGTTTGGCAATTCCGCAAACTGAAAACGCACCGAATATCCGGTCCCATTCTCCTGAATCTGCCTACGAAGCTCCGGATCTTTTACGGCAGACAAAAGGAAAGTAACCGTTTTTTTCACATCCGTCACCTGAATCACGCCGAAGGCCCGCTCCGAATTATACTGCGTGACCAGGCCGTAATGGATCTTCTCGTCCGCCCGGGACGGCAGATTCTTTCGAAACGACGACGGCATCGGTTTCTCATAATATCCGATCAGATCGTAAGCCACCGGACGCAGTTCTTCCCCGACCTTCAACATAAGAAACGCCTCCTGAAACGCCTGAATCTCCCCGGAAAATTCCTTCCCGCTCTTCAACGTAACAGAGATCTTATCTCCCGCCCGATAAGCCTCTTTTAATAAGGACGCGATATTCATATCCTTGTTTTCTTCCGACATAATTGCACCCCCTGATCTCTGCTTAACAAAACAGGGCCCCAAAGGATCATCCCCTGGGGCCCGCCTGTTTCATCTGTTATCTCCTAACGCGGATTGGAGATCTGCGCCTGCGCCGCCGCCAGTCTGGCGATCGGTACGCGGTACGGCGAACAGCTCACATAATCTAAACCTACCTTATGGCAGAACTCGACGGAAGACGGATCCCCGCCGTGCTCGCCGCAGATGCCCAGGTGCAGATCCGGACGAGTCGCACGGCCCTTCTTCGCCGCCATCTCAACCAACTGACCCACACCGTTCTGATCCAGTCTGGCAAACGGATCGGACTCGTAAATCTTGCTCTTGTAGTACGCATCCAGGAATTTACCCGCGTCGTCGCGGCTGAATCCGAACGTCATCTGAGTCAGATCGTTCGTACCGAACGAGAAGAACTCGGCCTCCTCCGCGATCTCATTAGCCAGAAGCGCGGCCCTCGGAATCTCGATCATCGTACCTACCAGATACTTAATATCGGAGTTTTTCTCGGCCTTCACCTTCTCGGCTACTTCCACGACCACATCCTTGACAAACTTCAGTTCCTTCTTCTCGCCGATCAGCGGGATCATGATCTCGGGCACGATGTCGAAGCCCTTCTCATTCTTCACCTCGATGGCGGCCTCCATCACGGCTCTCGTCTGCATCGCGGCGATCTCCGGATAGGTGACGGCCAGGCGGCATCCTCTGTGTCCCATCATCGGGTTGAACTCATGAAGCGCGTCGCAGGTCGCCTTCACTTCCTCCACCGTCAGACCCATATCCTTAGCCAGCGCCTGAATATCCTCTTCCTCGGTAGGAACGAACTCATGCAGCGGCGGATCCAGGAAACGGATCGTAACCGGACGGCCTTCCATGGCCTCGTAGATACCCTTGAAATCGCTCTTCTGGAACGGAATCAGCTCGTTCAAAGCTTCTTCCCTGGCTTCCTTCGTTTTGGACAGAATCATCTTCCGAATCTTCGGAATCCGATCCGCCTCAAAAAACATATGCTCGGTGCGGCACAGACCGATGCCCTCCGCGCCCAGCTTCACGGCGTTCGCCGCATCAAACGGCGTATCCGCATTGGTTCTCACCTTCAGGCTGCGATAACGGTCGGCCCACTCCATGATGCGTCCGAAGTTGCCGCTTACGGAAGCCTCCTGCGTCTCAATGTCACCCAGATAAATCTTACCGGTGGTGCCGTCTAAAGAGATATAATCCCCTTCATGAATGGTCTCTCCGCCCAGGGAGAACACCTTCGCCTCCTCGTCAATCTTGATATCGCCGCATCCGGCCACACAGGCCGTACCCATACCGCGGGCCACGACCGCCGCGTGGGAGGTCATACCGCCGCGCACGGTCAGGATGCCTTCCGCCGCGTGCATGCCTTCGATATCCTCCGGAGAAGTCTCCAGACGAACCAGAATAACCCGCTCGCCGGCCCCTCTGTGAACCTTGGCGTCCTCCGCGTTGAAATACACCTTGCCGGCCGCCGCGCCCGGGGATGCCGGCAGCGCGGAACCGATCACTTTCCCCGCCTTCAGCGCGTCCGGATTGAATGTCGGATGAAGCAACTGATCCAGCGACTTCGCCTCGATTCGCATGACGGCTTCCTGCTCGGTGATCTTACCCTCGTCCACCAGATCGCAGGCAATCTGCAAAGCGGCCGGAGCGGTTCTCTTGCCGTTCCTCGTCTGTAAGAAATACAGCTTGCCTTCCTCGATCGTAAATTCCATATCCTGCATATCGCGGTAATGGTCTTCCAGCGTATTCGCGATCTTCATGAACTGCTCGTAGCACTCCGGCAGATCTTCCGCCATCTTCGTAATCTTCTGAGGCGTGCGGATCCCCGCCACGACGTCTTCGCCCTGCGCGTTGATCAGATATTCGCCGTAAATTCCCTTCTTGCCGTTGGAAGGGTCGCGCGTAAACGCAACGCCGGTACCGGAGGTATTGCCCATATTCCCGAACACCATCGCCTGTACATTGACTGCCGTACCCCAATCGCCCGGAATATCGTTCATTCTGCGGTACACGATCGCACGGGGGTTGTCCCAGGAACGGAAAACCGCCTTCACGGCCTCCATCAGCTGAACCGTCGGCTCCTGAGGGAATTCCTCTCCCTTCTGCTCCTTGTACAGCGCCTTGAAGCGCGCGATCACTTCCTTCATATCGGCGGCATCCAGATCGGTGTCGTACTTCGCGCCCTTCGCATCCTTAATATCATCCAGAACTCTCTCAAACAGAGACTTCGGAATCTCCATTACTACATCGGAAAACATCTGGATAAATCTGCGGTAAGAATCGTAAGCAAATCTCGGATTGCCGGTCTTCGCCGCGAAACCCTCCACCGCCACATCGTTCAGACCCAGATTCAAGATGGTGTCCATCATACCGGGCATGGAAGCTCTCGCACCGGAACGAACCGATACCAGCAGAGGGTTCTCGTTGTCCCCGAATTTCTTCCCCTGCTGCTCTTCCAGAATCGCAAGCGCGTCAAAAATCTGAGTCCGAATCTCCTCGCTGATCTGCTTTCCGTTATTGTAATAATCGGTACAGGCTTCCGTCGTCACCGTAAAACCATGAGGTACCGGGAGCCCCAGATTCGTCATCTCGGCCAGATTCGCGCCCTTGCCGCCCAAGAGATTGCGCATGTCGGCATTGCCTTCTTTAAATAAGTAGACCCATTTCGCCATCTTCTTTTTTCCTCCTAAATCAATAGTCTTATTTACTATATCATACATCCCGGGATTATAAAAGGGATTTTTTTCTTAAGTCCGAAGGAATCCGCCTAAGGCGCCGCCGTCCCGATATAATCCGAAGAAACATAGACCGTATTGCCCTCATACACGATCTGACTCCAGCCAAACTCGCTGACCCCGGTCCGGGTTGCGCTCTGACCCTTTTTTAAAATCGCCAGAATCGAACCGGACGCGGACGGGGCCGTCCGCATATTGACGTTATCCTGCGCGTAGACCGTCTCATTCACCACCGTAAACACCGTACCGTCCGGCGACGTAACGGTCGCAGAATCCGCGCCGGCAGGGGACGTACCGCCGGGATCCGTTCCGTCCGACGAGGCGCCCGGATCTCCTGCGGGATCCGCCGCGGGTTCGCCTCCCGGATTTTCTCCACCCGGGTTTTCTCCACCCGGCTGGGTGCCCAAAACCCCCGGATCGCCTGCAAAACTCCCCGGATCCCCGCCTTCCGGTTCCTGTACGCCCTGCGTCCCGGCCGGATCCGCCTCCGTACTCTCGCCGGAGGCGCCCGTCTCATGAGAAGCCGAAGCGGACGGCGCGCCGCTTTCCGCACCGGTACCCGCAGACGCCGGCGCCGAAGCCCTTCGGCTGAACGCAAAACACACGAAGAACAGGACCACCACCATCAGCGCAATCACCGTATAGAAAATCACCGGACCGAATTCATCCATAAATTTTCTTCTTCTCATCGGCATCTTTCCTCAAAATACACTTCATACCACAGCAGGAACATATAAACGGTCCAGATCTTCCGGCTGGTATCCGCCTTCCCGTTTTTATGAGCATCCAGAAGCTTCACCAGTTCCTCCGTGCGGAAAAATTCTTCCGCCGTCTCGCCGGTGAAAGCCTCCCTCACGATCCGGTAATACTTCTCTTCCTTCAGCATAACCCGGATCGGGACCGGAAATCCCAGTTTCTTCTTCTTCGCCCACGCCTCCGGCACATAACGGTTCGCCGCCCTGCGCATGGCAAACTTCGTCTCGGTATCCGTCACCTTGTACCGGGTCGGAATCGTGCGGGCCACCCGGAATACTTCCCTGTCTAAAAACGGCACCCGGCTCTCCAGCGAATTGGCCATCGACATCTTGTCCGTTTTTAAAAGAATATCTCCCAGAAGCCAGAAGTTCAGATCAATATACTGCATCTTGGTCGTATCGTCCAAATCCGCAACTTTCTCATAAAAAGGCTTCGTCAGATCGGAGGGCAGCACGCCCGAAGGCGCCTGTTTTAAGAGCTTCTCCCGCTCCTTCGGACTGAAAATATACGCATTCCCGATGAAGCGCTCTTCCACGGATTTACTGGCCCGGATCAGAAAATTCTTCCCTTTAAAAGAAAAAGGAACGGCCGAGGCCAACGCCGCCAGCGCCCTCAAAAACCACTGCGGAAGCTTCCTCATCCCGGCCAGCGAGATCGGTTCATGGTAGATATTATAGCCGCCGAACAATTCGTCGGCCCCCTCGCCGGATAAAACCACCTTTACCTTTTTGCGGGCCTCCCTGTCCACAAAATACAGGGCCACCGCGGCCGGATCCGCCAGCGGCTCGTCCATATGCCACTGGACTTTCTTTAAAACTTCCCAGAACTCCTCCTCCGAAATCAGCTTTCCGTTGTGCTCGATCCCAAGGATCTCGCAAAGTTCCTTCGCATAGGAGATCTCGTTATATTTCGGATCGCCGAAACCCACGGTAAACGTCCGGGCCGACTGATTGTTCTTCGTCAGACTGGCCGTCAGGAAACTGGAATCGATCCCACTGGAAAGAAAGGACCCCACCTCCACGTCGGATACCATATGATACTTCACCGAATCCTGTATAACCTCGTCGATCCGATCCACCAGCGCATCCAGATCCTGCGAATCATCCATGGCAAAATCCGGCTGCCAGAATCGTTCGATCTCTGCCTGCCCGTCCTTAAAGATCATAAAATGGCCCGGCATCAATTTGTAAACGCCTTTAAAAAACGTCTCCGGCAGGACCGAATACTGAAACGTCAGATACTGTTCCAGGGCCGCCGGATTCATTTCTTTCTTATATAACGGGTTCTCCAGAATGCTCTTGATCTCCGAGCCGAAAATCAGGTGCCCGTCCTCCACCGCATAATAAAAAGGCTTGATACCGAAAAAATCCCTGGCCGCAAAGATCTGCCGCCTCTCCCCGTCCCAGAGAGCGAACGCGAACATCCCGCGGACATGCTTCAGTATCTCCGTGCCGTAAGCCTGATACCCCACGATCAATACTTCCGTATCGCAGTTTGTGACAAATTCATAACCCTGTTCTTCCAGTTCCGCCCGAATCTCTTTATAATTATAGATCTCACCGTTGAACACGATCGCCAGTTTCTTATCCCGGCTGAACATCGGCTGTCCGCCGAGATCCAGGTCGATAATGCTTAAACGCCGGTGTCCCAGCGCCACGTCGTCGTTCAGATAAACGCCCGCCCCGTCCGGCCCCCTGTGAGCAATGATGTCTGTCATCTTCTGTAATACCTGTTCGCCGTTCTCAACCTTCCCGGTAAAACCACAGATCCCGCACATAGGCGTCTCCCTCCCGATCTTCTCCACATCACCGGCCGCGCCCGCAGCTTCCGCACGCGCCCCGCGCGGCCGGTCCGAAACATTCTCTTTTTAGAACCGGAACTTCTCTTCCAGATACCCTTTAAGCTCCGCGATCGGCACCCGGACCTGATCCATGGTATCCCGGTCGCGAACGGTCACGGCCTGGTCCGTCTCCGAATCAAAATCATACGTAACGCAGAACGGCGTTCCGATCTCGTCCTGGCGGCGGTAACGTTTCCCGATATTGCCGCGATCGTCAAATTCGCAATTATAATATTTACTGAGCTCCGCGTAGACCTTCTCCGCGCCCTCGTTCAGTTTCTTGGACAAAGGCAGCACGCCGATCTTCACCGGCGCGATCGCCGGATGGAAATGCAGGACCGTGCGCATATCGCCTCCCTCCAGCTCCTCCTCGTCGTACGCGCTGCAAAGAAACGCCAGCGTCACCCGGTCCGCTCCCAAAGAAGGCTCGATCACATACGGGATGTATCTCTCGTGCGTCTCATCGTCAAAATAACTCAGATCTTCACCCGACGTATTCTGATGCTGGGTCAGATCATAATTCGTACGATCCGCAATCCCCCACAATTCGCCCCAGCCGAAGGGGAACAAAAATTCCAGGTCGGTCGTCGCCTTGGAATAGAAGCAGAGCTCTTCCCGCGAATGATCCCTGGCCCTGAGCTCCTCGTCCCGGATGCCCAACGCCTTCAGCCAGTTGATGCAATATTCTTTCCAGTAAGCAAACCACTCCAGATCCGTATCCGGCTTGCAGAAGAATTCCAGTTCCATCTGCTCGAACTCCCTGGTGCGGAACGTAAAATTCCCCGGCGTGATCTCGTTGCGGAACGACTTCCCGATCTGGCCGATCCCGAACGGCACCTTCTTGCGGGAAGTCCTCTGTACGTTCTTGAAATTCACAAAAATCCCCTGCGCGGTCTCCGGGCGCAGATAGACCGTGTTTTTGGCGTCCTCCGTCACACCCTGGAACGTCTTGAACATCAGGTTAAACTCGCGGATATCCGTAAAATCTTTTTTTCCGCAGGTAGGACAAACGATCCCGTGATCGTCAATATATTGTCTCATCTCCTCCCGCGTCCAGCCGTCCACGCTGCCCTCGACCCGGATCCCGTTCTCCTCCAGATAATCCTCGATCAGCTTATCGGCGCGAAAACGTTCATGGCAGCCTTTACAATCCATCAAAGGATCCGAAAAACCGCCCAGATGGCCGGACGCCACCCAGGTCTGGGAATTCATCAGAATCGCGCAGTCCACACCCACATTGTAAGGACTTTCCTGCACAAACTTCTGCCACCAGGCTTTCTTCACGTTATTCTTCAGCTCGACGCCGAGATTGCCGTAATCCCAGGTATTCGCCAGACCGCCGTATATCTCGGAACCGGGATACACGAAACCGCGGGATTTGGCAAGCGCCACGATCTTTTCCATCGTCTTTTCCATTCTTCTTATCCTCTTCTTTTCTTTTACTTCGCCGTCTTATTTATAAATGATCACGGCGCTCTCGCCGGCCGGAACTTTTACCTCGTTCGTCCCGGTAACCTCCACATTTTTGCTCACAAACTGAATCGTCCCCTGCACCTGAATGGGGAGCCCCTCCGCCAGTTTATCGGAAACGGTAACCGTCAGATAAAAATTCTTCTTCCTCTTCTTCGCCTGATCGGCCCCGGCCGCGTTCCCGTCCTTATCCTTCATATTATCAAACGACAGCCCGTTCTCGACCGCCTCTTTGGACGTACACTGGGACATCTGCGTCACCATCGCATTGGTATCCTTGTTAAAATCCAGATAATCCGACGCTTTCACGAAATTCAGCAGAAGGCTGGCCTTTCCGCTCTCCGCCGACAGACTCAGAATGCTTACCGGAAGCATCTCCTCCTCGTCCACGTCCTCGGCCGCGTAAGCGTAAGGCTGCGAAACCGCGGCGTCGTTGTAAGCGATCACTTCCTCTTCCACAAACTTTTGCAGTTCCGCTTTATCATAATAAGACTTTCCGAAATCCTCGACGTCCGCACTGACCACGCTTCCGTCTTCCCTCACATACAACCCGGAAACAACCGGTTCATAAATATCGTCTTTTCCCTTGCATCCGGTAAAAACGAACGCGGCCAGAACCGCCAGCAATAACAAACATGTCCGCTTTTTCATCTGAAAACCTCCTCGCTTCTTAATCGTACTTATTGTATCCTGTTTTTGTAACATTTTCAACAGGTAAAGATTAAGAAATTGTATCCGGCGCCCCCTTCGAAAACGCTTTCATCTCCTTCAGCACACCAAGAGAAGAAAACTCACGGTGGATGTAATAATCCTTCAGATCTTCGGCGCATCGGATAAATTCCCGGCAGATCTCCTCGGAAAGCGTAAACGTAAACAGCTTCTCCACCGGCGCGCGCATCACAAAATCCATGGCATAGGCCGTGGCTTCCCGAATCCCCCCGGGCGGACAGCCGGAATAATCCCCGTTGATCATCATGGCCTTCAGTTCAAAAACCGCCTGAACCAGATCATTGTCCAGGCTTTCCTTCCCCAGAGCCGCAAGCGCGCAGTACAACAGTTTCAGCATCTCCCACTCGTCGCCGCCTTCCCTGCTGTAATAACCGGCAAAATCCAGAAAATAAAAACCGTAATAAACTCCGGGCAGGTCGCAGCTTAGCTCCTCAAAATACTCCACGACCCGGGCCGCTTTCAGCGTATAAGCGCTGCGCCCCTCATAAAGAGTAAACTCGCCGAAAGAAAACGGACGGCAGCAGGCGCCGAACGAACTGCCCGGCCGCCTGGCCCCCCTGGCAAAAGCCGAGATTTTTCCCCGTTCTCTCGTCAAAAGTACGATTCGCTTATCGTACTCCCCCACCGGCATGGCCGAAAGCACCATACCGGTCACTTCCGTATCGTTCATATCGCCCTCCGGCTACTTCCGCGGATCATAGCCGTAATTTTTCATATACAACTCGTTATCCCGCCAGTTTTTACGGACCTTTACCCAAAGTTTTAAATTCACCCGGGTCCCCATCAGGCTTTCGATCTCGTACCGGGCCGCGCTGCCGATTTTTTTCAGCATCGCGCCTCCTTTTCCGATAATAATGCCCTTATGAGAATCCCGCTCGCAGACGATCGACGCCTCGATATCGAACATCCCGTTTTTCCGCTCCGTCATTTTCTCAATGACGATCGCGATCCCGTGAGGAATCTCGTCGCTTAAGCATCGAAGCGCCTTCTCCCGGATCAGCTCGGCCGCGATCTGGCGCATGGGCTGATCCGTTACCGTATCTTCGTCGTAGTACCGCGGACCCTCCGGCATATATTTCATCAGCTGCCCGATCACCGTGTCCGTGTTGGTCCCCTTAAGCGCCGATACCGGAATGATCTCCGCGAAGTTGTACGCGTTCCGGTACAGATCGATGTATTTAAGCACCTCGTCCCGGGCGATCGTATCCACTTTGTTAATGATCAGAATCACCGGCGTCTTCACCTGTTTTAAACACGTCAGAATATGCTGTTCTCCCGCGCCGATGTAACCGGCCGGCTCCACCAGCCACAGAATCACATCCACATCCTTCAGCGTCCGCTCCGCCACATTCACCATATATTCGCCCAGTTTGTTCCTGGCTTTGTGAATCCCCGGCGTATCCAGAAAAATAATCTGCCCTTCCTCGTCGGTATATACGGTCTGGATCCGGTTTCTTGTGGTCTGCGGCTTATCCGAGGTAATAGCGATTTTCTGGCCGATCAGCCGATTCATCAGCGTGGATTTCCCCACGTTGGGACGGCCGATCAACGATACGAATCCGGACTTGTAACGCTCATTCATAGCTTCTCCTTTGTTTTCATAAACCATTCAGGCAAACAGATTCTTCACTTCGCCAAACAGCTCCGCCGCTTCCTTCACCTTCTTCTCGTTTCCGATCACGCAGAGGCTCCCGGAAGCCAGAATCGCCGCTACAACCCCGGAAAGCTTCCGGATATCCTCCGGCGAAGCTTCCAGAATCTGCTCCCGCTCTTTCTGAAGCATCGCCTCCGTCACGCCGGACATATAAGCCCACAGATCCCGGTTCCCCTTGGCGCTCGGATTCAGAGGCGAATCGACCTCGCTGATGGTTCCGATAATATACTTCGTCATGTCCCGCTCGTCCACGTCAAAATTCTCCAGATAAGCCGGGATATTCTCATACACTTCGTTCGTGGCCGTCAGATTCGGATCCCGGTAAGAGACAAAATACCCCTCCCCGGTCCGGTTAAAACTGGTCATGCAGCCGTAAGCGCCGCCTTTTACCCGCACCTTCAACCACAAATAATCGTAACTTAAAATCACTTTCAAAACGCGCAGGACGCCGCTGTAAGAAAACCCCTTCTGACGGAAATTCCCGCAGCGGGCGACATACTGAACGCCGGACGAAACCGCAAAACCCTCGTTTTTCCGAGAAAGAGCGAACGCATGGCTTTGTCCGCCGAACCCGTTGTCCCCGCCGGGCGCTTCCTCCCCATCCGGCATCGCCTTCAAAAAGCGCGAAAGACTGTCCGGCAGCTTCCGGTATCCGTCCTCATCGGCCGTATAGCTGATCTTCATATTCTTTTTCCGGAACAGAAGCCGGCAAAGCGCTTCGCACTTGCTCATCAGCGTTTCCTTTACCTCGTCAAAATGCCCGACCGCGTATTCCAGGAACTTATAATAAGCGATCCCGCCGATCCGGTCGTTAAAATACGCCATGGCATTCTGATAGGACGCGGCCCGCAAAACGGCCGCCGAATGGCCCGCGGACAACAACCTGGCCTGACATCTCGATTTCAGCTCATCCAGTAATTCTTTCAGGCGCTTCTCATCCCGGAATTTCGAATGAAACGCCATCTCCCCGATCATCTCGAAAGCAAAATCCAGTTCCTCATAAAAAACTTTGGCCGAAAACTCAAAGGTTCCCGTAAATTCGCCCGGCTCTTCCAGCTTCGGATAGGCGTTGACCGCCGTAGCGATGCCGCCGCTTCTGCGATAGATCTCGTTAAACAGATCCTGATACGCGTAACGCCCGGTATCCACCAGCCCCAGAATCGACTTTAACAGGCCCAGATACCCCAGATCTTCCTCCCGCACTTCCCCCACGTCAAACAGAATTTTCAGATAGCCGATCCCGGCCGTAAACATTTCCGAATGAATCACCGGAATCTCCCGCTCCCTCTTCTCCGTAAAATGGAACGGCGCGGCCTTCCGGCCGATATCCTCCCTTTTAAGCAGCGGGATCTTCTCCAGATCCTCTTTCGGGGAGGGCGTTTCCTGATACGCGATCAGTTCTTTCGTAGCAAGCACCCTCGCCACCCGTTCCTCCCCGCTCCAGGACGCTTTTATCCCGGACAGTTTTTCTGCCAGAGCCTCCTCCTGCTCTTTTTGCAGCCCCTTCTTCGGGAGGACCAGCACCGTCGCCCGGTGAGGGTTATCCAGCAGATAATCCCGGATCAGGCTTTCGAAATAACCTTCCTCCGCCTTCTTTTTCAGGCTCCGAAACGTCTCTTCATAGCACAGATGCATCAGCGGATCCGTCTCATCGTACAGCCAACTGTCAAAACACTGAAGGCCGTACATCAGTCCCTTGGGGAAAGATCCGTAATCGGCTTCCCGATATTTAAACTCATAATAATTGATACCGGCTTCCAGAGATTTCTTATTGACGCCCGTTTCCGCCATCTTCCGGAGCGTCTCCTCCACCACGTTAAGAAACGCCTCCTTCTTTTCGGGACCGGCCCCTTTGGCCGCCACCGTAAAATAAGGCTGAAGGATACCGCTCTCATATCCCCCGAAGATATCCGTCCCGATCCCCGCGTCCAAAAGCGCCTGTTTTAAGGGCGCTCCCGGCGCCGAGATCAGCGCATATTCCAGAATCGGAAAAGCCACGTACAGTTCTTTGTCCAGATCGGTCCCTGTCACCACGTTCACGGACAGATAGCTTTCCTCCTCCTCGGATTGTTCTTCCGTGATCGGGAAATAAACCCTCTTCTCCACCGGAGACTTAAAAGGCTCCTGATAACGAACCTTTGAATCCACTTCCAGGGCGTCAAACCGGGATAAATAAGCCTCATCCAGCCACTTCAGCTTTTCCTCCATATCCATATCCCCGTACAGGTAAATATAGCTGTTGGAGGGATGATAATAGCGGCGGTGAAATTCCAGGAACGCCTCCCACGACAATCCCGGAATCTCCTTCGGATCGCCGCCGGATTCGAACGCGTAACAGGTATCCGGAAACAGGACGCTGCGCGTAAAGCGGTCCAGAATACTCTCCGGCGAGGAAAATTCCCCCTTCATCTCGTTGTACACGACCCCGTTTAAACACAGTTCGCTTTCCTCGTCCTCCAGCTCATAATGCCAGCCCTCCTGGCGAAAGATCTTCTCATTCCGATAAATATTCGGATAAAACACCGCGTCCAGATAAACGTCCATCAGATTTTGAAAATCCTGATCGTTGCAGCTCGCCACCGGATAGACGGTCTTATCCGGATAGGTCATCGCGTTTAAAAACGTATTCAGGGATCCTTTGGCCAGTTCCACAAAGGGATCCTTGGCCGGAAACTTCCGGGAACCGCACAGCACCGAATGTTCCAGAATATGCGGAAGTCCCGTACTGTCCGCGGGCGGCGTCCGGAATCCGATCGTAAACACCTTATTTTCATCTTCATTCGACAACAAAAACAGGCGCGCCCCGCTCTTTTTATGGCGCAGGATCACCGCCTGTGAATTCAACTCCGAAATCGCCTGTTCTTTCACCACCTCATAAGCCTGTATCCGTTCCGCTTTCATCCGTTACCTCCTTTTAATCTATATTTCCAAAAAACCAGTCTTTCAATACCGCAAAAAACTCCCTCGCCAGGTTGTTGGGCAAATTCCAGATATCCGTGGCGGCCGGAATCCCGAAAACCTGCTGGTCCGTCAGCCCCTGCGCGATCTTAACGGCCCGGAACATATGAAAATCACTTGTGACCACCGCCAGCGGCTCGTCCCGGTTTACCAGGATCGCCAGGCTGTTCGTGAGATTCTCCACCGTATTCCTGGAACGCCCTTCCCGGACGATCCGGTTTTTCGCCACGCCGGCCCGGACCAGATACTCGTACATGGCCTCCGCTTCCGTGATATCCTCCCCCGTCCCCTGGCCTCCGGACACGACTAAAACGACCTCCGGGTGAGCCCGCCAGTAAGCGACGGCCGCATCCAGCCGCTGCTTCAGAATCTTGGACACCGTGCTGCCCCGCACGCCGGCTCCCAGCACGATCGCGTAACCCGGCACTTCCTCCGGTTCCTCCCAGATCATTCCCTTCACGATCCGACTCTCCACAAACAGAAAAAGACCGAACAGAAGAACCGCGCTCGTAACCAGAAACACCTTCAGACCCGGAGGCAGCTTAAAACGACCGGGAAACCGACGACTTAAGCGGATAAACCCGTAACCGGACAGAAACACAAGAGACAGAAACAGCCAAAACAGAGAAAAAACCGCCCGCAGGCCGGAAAAACCGACCAGCACCAGATAATAAAGCCCGCAAAGCAGGCCCCCGATCAGAAAAACAACCGCCATACCAGGCCCCCCCTTCTCTTACTTTCTGTCCCCGGCCCGCCGAAGAAGATCCAGCGGCTCCGGCTTTTCCGATAATTTCACCCGAAGTTTCTGCCTTGCGTGGGGCGCGTCCGCCTGTTCCGCGCCGGCCTCATCGGTGATTTGCTCCACCTTCGCCGGAATATTGCGCCCGTCCGGCTTCATGATCTCGACAAGCTCCCCCACCGAAAACTTATTCTTCTGTTCCAGACAGAAAAAACCGTCCGAACGCGTCTCCCCCACAAGACCAAGGTATACGGATTCCGTGTGATAGGTACTGTTCTCGTAGATCTGTGCGTCCTCCCCCGGCTTCCCGAAGAAAAATCCCGTCGTAAATCCGCGTATCGTGCATTTCCCGATTTCTTCCTCATACCAGGCCAGGTTCTTCCGATAAAGCGCCGGATCCCTCCCGTAATCGTCTATGGCAAGGCGGTAGGCCCTCGTCACGCAGGCCACGTACAGAGGCGCTTTCATCCGTCCCTCGATCTTAAAGCTGTCGATCCCCGCCCCGATCAGTTCCGGGATATAGCCGATCATACACAAATCTTTGGAATTGAGGATAAAGGTCCCCCGCTCATTCTCGAACACCGGCAGATACTCGCCCGGCCTCGTCTCCTCCATCAGCGCGTATTTCCAGCGGCAGGGGTGCGTGCAGGCGCCCCGATTGGCGTCCCGCCCGGCCAGATAATTACTCAGCAGGCACCGCCCCGAATAGGAAATGCACATGGCGCCGTGAACAAACGTCTCGATCTCCATATCCTCCGGGATACGTTCACGGATCTCACGGATCTCGTCCAGAGACAGCTCCCGGGCCGAAACCACCCGTTTCGCCCCCTGTTTATACCAGAAGCGATACGTTCCGTAATTCGTATTGTTCGCCTGGGTGCTGATATGGCGCTCCACCTCCGGCAGTTCCTCCTTCGCGATCTCAAACACCGCCGGATCCGCAAGGATCAGGCCGTCCGGCCCGAGTTCTCGCAACTCCTTAAAATAAGATCGGATTCCCGCCAGATCTTCGTTGTGAGCCAGGATGTTCGCCGTCACGTAGACTTTCACCCCGCGCCCGTGAGCGAAAGCAATCCCCTTTCGCATCTCTTCCCTTGTAAAATTCTTCGCTTTGGCCCGGAGCCCGAAGGCGTCCCCGCCCAGATACACCGCGTCCGCGCCGTAAGTTACCGCCGTCAAAAGCGCTTCAAAACTGCCGGCCGGCACGAGAAGCTCCGGTTTTCTCATATTTTCCCTCATTTGATCTTAACGCTCACACTCACCCCGTCCCCCAAAGGCAGAAGAGAGGTCGCGAGCGCCTCATTGTGCTTCAACTCATAGAGATATTCCCGCATACGGGCGTGAATCGTGCGATTCCGCCTCGGCACCGCAAAACGGGATTCGATCAGTTCCCCGTCCTGTAAAATATTGTCCGAGATCAGAACGCCTCCCACCGGCAAAAGCCGCAAAAGTTCCCGCAAAAACGAAAGGTACTGGCCCTTCGCCGCATCCAGAAAAATCAGGTCGTAAGGCCCCGCCAGGGTCTTCAGAATATCCGCCGCGTCCCCTTCCAGAAGACGGATATCCCTCTCTCTTTCCCCGCGCTTAAAATTCGCCTTCGCCTCACGGATATATCTGTCGTATTTTTCTATCGTGGTAAGCTTCCCGCCCGCGGGCAAAGCCTCACACATCCGCAAAGCCGAGTACCCGACGGCCGTACCGATCTCCAAGACCTCCCTCGGCCGTCTCAACGCCACCATGGTCGTCAGAAAAGCGGCCGTCTCCCTGCGGACGATCGGTACCCGATCCTCCGACGCCTTTGCCGCGATCTCCCTGCACAAAAGGCTTTCCCCCTCGTCCAGCGAGTTGAGATAGCAAATCGTTCTCTCATCCACGACCATCGTCTACTCCCCGCCGTCTTCCGAAGCGGAAGCCGCTTCTTCTCCGCCCTCAGAAGGCTCCTCCTCGACGATCGCATTGGACAGCTTCGTCATCCACTCCAGGATTTCTTTGGAGGTCATCCCGGAATTTAGTTCATAGGTCCCGGGAATGATATTGTAATCGTAAAAAACTTTCTGAATGATCATGATCCAGCGGTCCTTGATCAGGCCCGCCTCTTCCAGATTCCCCGCGATCGTCCGGATGGATTCCTCCTCCTCGACCGTGTATTGCAAAGTAACCTGCGGCCCGTTCGTCATCGGTTTTCCGTTAAAAATATCATAACCGAACTGATACCCCCAACGGACCGCCGTCAGAACAAAAGCCGCCACCACCGCATAGAAAATCAGAGACAAAGCGCCCCGGATTACAACGCCGGTAACCTCGTTCACCTTTTTCGCACGTTTCCTCTCCATACCGTTCCCCTCTCTTCCCGTCGGGATCTCGCGGCTCTCCCTCTTTACACGTCCATAATGATCGGCAGGATCATGGGATCCCTCTTCATCTTCTTCCAGATAAAATCGCTCAGCTCGCTCTTGATAACCGCTTTCATCTTGCCCCAGTCACAATTCCCCTTCTTCATGGCGCTCTCAACCGCATGGGTCACGACTTCCTGAGCCTCCTCCATAAAGTCTTCGGACTCCCTGACATAGATAAAACCGCGGGAAACGATATCCGGCCCGGCCAGAAGCTGACGGCTTCCCCTGTCCAGCGTAAGCACCACGATCACAATCCCGTTCTCGGCCAGGTTGTGACGATCCCTCAAAACGATATTTCCCACGTCCCCCACGCCAAGTCCGTCCACGAAAAGCCCGCCGGCCGTCACATGGTCCGTAACCGCCGCGCCCGCCTCGTCGATCGTCAAAACGTCGCCGGAATGCAGAAGGAAGATATTCTCCTCCGGAATGCCGAGCTGCTTCACCAGCTCCGCGTGCGCCGACAAATGACGGTACTCTCCGTGTACCGGAATGCTGTATTTCGGATGGATCAGCGAATAGAGCAACTTGATCTCCTCCTTGCAGGCATGACCGGAAACGTGGGTATCCTGAAAGATCACCCGGGCGCCCTTCGCCGAGAGCTCGTTGATAACTTTCGACACCGCCTTCTCATTGCCCGGAATCGGGGTGGAACTTAAAACCACCGTATCCTGCGACGTGATCGTGACCTTCCTGTGCATGCCGGAAGCCATGCGGGACAACGCCGCCATGGACTCGCCCTGGCTCCCGGTCGTGATCAGGACCGTCTTCTCATCCGGATAATTCTTTAACTGGTCAATGGTAATCAGCGTCCCGTCCGGGATCTTGATGTACCCCAGTTCGCTGGCCGTCCCGATCACATTGACCATACTGCGGCCTTCCACCACGACTTTTCTTCCGAATTTATACGCGGTATTGATAATCTGCTGAACCCGGTCCACATTCGAGGCGAAGGTGGCGACCAGAATCCTTCGGTCCGCATTCTCCGCGAACACCAGATCAAACGTGTGCCCCACCGTCTTCTCCGACATGGTAAACCCGTCCCGGATCGCATTGGTACTGTCGCACATCAGCGCCAGCACCCCTTTGCGCCCCAGCTCCGCAAAACGCTGCAGATCGATGGGATCGCCGAACACCGGCGTATAATCCACCTTGAAATCGCCGGTGTGAACGACGATTCCCTTCGGCGTATAGATCGCCAGCGCCGCCGCGTCCACAATGCTGTGATTCGTCCGGATAAATTCTACCCGGAAACATCCCAGATTGATGGTCTGGCCGTAGCGCACCACCTTCCGCTTGGTCGAACGCGTCAACCCGTGTTCTTCCAGTTTGTTTTCGATTAACGCCAGCGTCAGCTTCGTCGCATAGATCGGCACGCTGACGTCCCTCAGCACATAAGGCAGAGCGCCGATATGATCTTCGTGCCCGTGCGTAATAAAAAAGCCTTTTACTCTGGAAAGGTTGTCCTTCAGATACGTAATATCCGGAACTACCAGATCAATCCCCAGCATGTCGTCGCTGGGAAAAGACATCCCGCAATCCACCACAATAATACTGTCCCCGTATTCAAAGGCCGTCATATTCATTCCGATCTCTTCCAGACCTCCCAGGGGAATGATCTTCAGCCTGCCGCTTTCCATCCCCTGCTCTGCGATCTCCGTTTTCTTTTTCTTCAATCGTTATACCTCCATTTTTCTTAATTTTCCGTATCTTATTCTTCTCATTCGCAAAATTGCACGGGAAAGAAGGGCGAAAGATGTCCTCCGCCCGCTCTTCTCTCCTCCGCAATCAGATTTCAAAATTCACTTCCGCCGTCTCGGCAAATACTTTCGAAATGTATTCGTACTCGTCCTCCGAAACATTGTCCAGAAGCACTTCGTCCGAATCTTCCAAAGGCGTCATCTTAAAAATCAGTCCGGCGCCCCCGTCTTCCTGCGTGTCGGTCGCCAGAATATAATCCGTTCCGTTGATCTTCGTCATATCCACAATGTACAGGGTAACGTCGTTCCCGTCCTCATCCTGCACCACAAATTCGCCGTACAGTTCTTCCCCGGCGTTGTCTCTTCTATCTTTTTCTTCCATCCTGACTTCGCTCTTTCTTTTCGTTCTCCGCCGCCGAATCCAGATATTCCTGCAGAATAAAACCGGCCGCCAGCATATCCACGTAATCCTTCCTTCTCTCTCTCTTCACTCCGGCCTCCCGCATCGTCTCCTCGGCGGCCACCGTCGTCAGCCGTTCGTCCCATAAGATCACGGGCAGTCCGGTGCGTCTCTCAAGCCCCTGACGAAAGCTCTCGGTCTTTGCCACCCGTTCCCCGGCGCTTCCGTCCATATGAAAAGGGCATCCCAGCACGATCTTTGTCACCCCGTATTCCCGAATCAGCTCTTCGATCCGCGCATATGTCCTGCGCAGTTTATTCTCCTCGCTCCGGCGGATGATCTCCACACCCTGAGCCGTCCATCCAAAGGCGTCGCTCACCGCCACCCCGACCGTCTTCGAACCGTAGTCCAACCCCAGAACCCGCATGCTCAGGCCCTGATCTTCGTATCAATGTAATGGCGCATCAACTCTTCCAGGATCTCGTCCCTCTCCGCTTTCATGATCAGCGAACGAGCGCTGTTATAGCTGGTAATATAAGTCGGATCCCCGGACATGATATACCCCACGATCTGATTGATCGGGTTATATCCCTTCTCGGCCAGCGCTTCGTATACCTTCGCAAGGACCTCGCCCACTTCCATCTGATTCTCGGCCGTTTTAAAATACTGTGTTCTCTGAATATCTCCCATAGTCATCCGCCCTCCTGAATCGATATTACCATCTTACCCCATTTTACTTTATTCGGCAAGCATTTTATCTTCATCAAAGGTCCCCGTCACCAGGACCCGGGCGATCTCATTGATTTTTTCGGCCTCCCCCGGCCAGAGGATCTTCACATATTCCCTGCTGTGTCCCAATAAAAAACGCTCTCCTTTGATGCTGACTTCCTCCTCGGAAAGCAGTTCCACTTCCTTTCCGATATAATACGCCCGAAAACGCCGGCTCATCTCCCGCTCCTTCTCAAGAAGCTTCGCGCTCCTCGCCTTTTTTACGGCTTCGGCAAGCTGCCCGGACATCCGCTCCGCCGGCGTCCCTTTCCGTTTCGAATAAGGGAACACATGCATCTCAAAAAAGTCCGCCTCCTCCACAAACGCCTCCGTCTCGGCAAATTCCGCCTCCGTCTCGCCGGGGAAACCCACGATCACGTCCGTCGTCACCGCCGGATGCGCAAACGCCGCCCGGATTTGTTTCAATTTATCTAAGTATTCACGCGTCGTATAGTGTCTATTCATCCTCTTCAGCGTCGCGTCGCACCCGCTCTGCAAAGAAAGATGAAAATGAGGACAGAAATGCGCAAGACCGGCCAATCCGTCCACAAATTCCTCCGTGATCACCCGGGGTTCCAAGGATCCCAAGCGAATTCTCTCAATACCGGGCACCGAATCCAGTTGCCTCACCACGTCCAAAAGCCCCGGCAGCTCCGCCCGTTCCGTCCCGTAAGCGCTCAGAAGGATCCCGGTCAGCACCACCTCCCGACAGCCTTTTTCGGCCAGGTCTGTCACTTCCCGCAGAATATCCTCCGGCCCGCGGCTGCGGATACGGCCTCTTGTGTACGGAATCAGGCAGTAACTGCAAAACTGATTGCATCCGTCCTGTATTTTGATAAAAGCCCGTGTATGCCCGGCGTTGCAGGACACCCGGAGTTCCTCGTATTCCTTCTCGTGGAGAACGTCGCTTACGCAGGCGATCCGCGCCCGCTTCTCCTCCCATTCCGTCAAAACCGCGGCCAGGCGGCTCTTTTGCCCGTTTCCCAGAATCACGTCCGCCGTGCCGTCTTTTTTCAGTTCCTCCGCGAAAGCCTGCGCATAACACCCGGCCGCCACCACCAGGGCCTCCGGATTCCGTTTTCTCGCCCGATGCAGCATCTGACGGGATTTCCGGTCCGCAATATTCGTGACCGAACAGGTGTTGATCACATATACGTCCGCCGTCTCCTCAAAGGAAACGATCTCATATCCGAGAAGAGAAAGCTGCTCCCGCATCGCTTCGGTCTCGTAGGCGTTCACTTTGCAGCCCAGATTGTGAAAGGCACATTTTTTCATGGGATTTCTCCTCCCTGTCTTGACTTTTCCTTCCAATTTCGGTATTATTATAACAAGCTGCGGACACCGCCGCGGCAAGAATACCCGTATCAAAGGGAGGATTTATTATGACTACCGTAGCAATTTCATTAGACAGCATCGATAAAGTGAAAAACTTTGTCAACACCATCGCCTTATACGACTGCGATTTCGATCTGGTTTCCGGCCGTTACATTATCGACGCCAAGTCGATCATGGGGATTTTCAGTCTTGATCTGTCCAAGGAGATCAGCCTGAACATCCATTCCGATTCCGCCGAGGAAGTCGGGAAGATCCTTGCGGCCCTGAAGGATTATGTGTCCGCCTGACATCGTTTTTGAATAAGCCGGGAGGCTTTATCGAACGGTCCCGTAAAGGTCCCGCCTCCCAAACAAACGTCCCCTTACGATCCCTTCCGGGCTCCGGCCGCTGCCGGCCGCCTGTCTGGGATCGTAAGGGGTATTTTTGTCGGGCCGTACAAAATCCGATCGCAAAATATCCGACGTCCCCCGATCTTATCCTCACTCCACCCAGATTCTCTCCGCCGTCGCGATCGCCGTCTCCACCAGTTCCTCCATATGGGAATCCAGACGCGCCTCCGACTTCTGAATCGATTTCAGCGTCGGGCGCGTAACCGGATGCTTCGCCACAAATATCGTGCAGCAATCCTCAAACGGCTGAATCGAAGTCTCAAACGTCCCGATCTCCTGGGAGAGTTCCACGATCTCCTGCTTGTCCATTCCGATCAGCGGTCGATATACCGGAAGCGTACAGACCTCGTTTGTGACTGCCAGGCTCTGCATGGTCTGGGATGCCACTTGTCCGATACTCTCGCCGGTAATCAGGCCCAGGCAGTCCGTCTCCTTCGCGATATGCTCGGCGATCTTCATCATATAACGCCGCATAATAATCGTCAGTTGGTCATGAGGGCATTTATCATAAATATACAACTGCACATCCGTAAAATTCACCACATGAAGAGCGATCGGTCCGGAATAGCGGGCCACCAGACGGGCCAGATCCACCACCTTTTGTTTCGCGCGCTCGGAAGTATAGGGCGGCGCGTGAAAATACACCGCGTCGATCTTCACACCGCGCTTCGCGATCCGATACCCGGCCACCGGGCTGTCAATTCCGCCGGAAAGCAGAAGCATTGCTTTGCCGTTCGTCCCGACCGGCATCCCGCCCGGTCCCGGAATCTCCTCGGAATACAGGTTGATCTTCTCCCGGATCTCCACACGAAGAAGCACGTCCGGATGATGGACGTCCACACGAATCTCCGGAAACGCGTCCAAAATCACTTCTCCCAGTTTCGCGTTCAGCTCCTGCGAATGGAGCGGATAATTTTTTCTCGCCCGGCGGCATTCTACTTTAAACGTGAGATTTTTGTTCTCATAGACCTGATCCATGTAGGAAACGACCTGTCGGTACAGATCTTCCGGCCCCCGGTCCTCCACCTGCTTAAGAGGGCAGACGGCCGATACTCCGAACACCCGCTTTAAAGCCCCGACCGCTTCCTCGTAATCAAACGCGCTCTCCGCCTGCACATAGATCCGCCCGGACGTCTTCAGGACCTGAAACTTCCCCTCCACCGGCCGCAGCGCATGACGGATCTGGCGCAGCAGAGCATCCTCAAACATCCCGCGATTGTTCCCCTTTACGCCGATCTCCGCGTACTTCACTAAAAAAGCCTGAAACTGCATGGTATTCTCCTCTAATTTCTGCGATATTTCCGAAGCGCCGGAACCAGCCGTCCCAACACTTCCAGCGCGTAATCGATCTCTTCTTCCGTCGTGAAAATACTGAAACTGAAACGGACCGTACAATCCAGAAGCTCCTTCGCAAGGCCGATCCCAGTAAGCGTGGCGCTGTAGCTTTTGTTGTGCTGCGAAGAACAGGCCGACCCGGAAGAAACATAAACGCCCGCGTCCTCCAGCGCGTGAAGCATCACTTCCGCCCGGATCCCGGCAAAACTTGCGCTGACGATATGCGGCGCGCCCTCCCTTCCTCTCGGACCGTTGATCCGAACGTCCTCCATTCGGGAAAGCCCTTCCGCAAAACGCTCCTTCCGCCTGTAGAGAGCTTCCGTCCGCTCCTCATGGTTCCGGTAAATCTCCGTCACGGCCTCCCCCAGCCCGGCGATCCCCGGCACGTTCTCGGTCCCCGAGCGCATCCCCTTTTGCTGGCCGCCGCCTAAAATCAACGGCCGCACCTTTGCCCGATCCCGGATATAAAGGAAACCGGAACCCTTGGGACCGTGAATCTTATGCCCGCTCACCGACAGAAGATCGATCCCCTCCCGTTTCGGCCGAATCACATACTTGCCAAACGCCTGAATCGCGTCCACATGAAACAGAATTTCCGGATTCTTCTCGTGCACCCGCCTCGCGATTTCGGCAACCGGCTGCACCGAACCGATCTCATTGTTTACATACATTACGGAAACCAAAATCGTCTCCTCGTCCAGGGCTTCCTCAAGAGCGTCCATCCGGACGACCCCCCGCTCATCCACCGGCAGATAAGTTACCCGAAACCCCTGCTCTTCCAGGAATCTCACCGGACTCAGCACGGAAGCGTGCTCAATTCCTGTCGTGATGACGTGATTCCCGCGCCGCCGGTTCGCCAGAGCCGCCCCGATCAACGCCATATTATTGGCTTCCGTTCCGCCGGACGTAAAAACGATCTCCTTTTCCTCCGCTTTCAACTGTCTTGCAACGGCCTCCCTGGCCGTTTTCACGTAACGTTCCGCTTCCATGCCCTTCGTATGCAAAGAAGACGGATTCCCGAAATCCGTCGTCATCGTGCGCACCATAATATCCTTCACGGAATCAAACACCATCGTCGTTGCCGAATTATCCAGATATGCTTCCATTCACTCTCCCTCTTTGGCGGCCGGATTCGAATTCTACCGGACCTCTTCCACCGCCTTTGCTTTCCTCGCCATCCGGAAGTAATTAAAAATCTGCACGACGACAAACGCGGTCATGCCGGGCACCATGTAATTGTCGTGCAGAAAATATTCCGCCAGCTGGCAGAAGACGATCATCAGGATCAACGTCACCGCCAGCTGAACCGCCTGTTCTTTCAAAAAACGCTTGGGCCCGAAAGGCTCCGTCTTCCGAAGCCTGGCCTCCCGTTCCGCCCGGCTGGCAACCCTGGCCCCGCCTCCTCTTTTCTTCGCCATTCCTTCGTTCCTTTCCTTCCTACGTCTCCAAATGAAGCATCAGAGCCGCCGTCAGCGCCATTCCGGCCGTCTCCGTTCTCAAGATCCTGCGGCCCAGCGTCAGAGGCTTCCACCCTTCCTCCCCGGCGCGCAAAACTTCTTCGCGCTCAAAACCGCCCTCGGGGCCGACCAAAATCCCGACGCGCATCCCCGGGCCGACCGAAGCGATCCAGTCCCTGGTCGCCCGAATCCCTTCCGCGTTCTCGTAAGGGATCACGCGCATATCCAGATCTTTTCCGTAGGAAAGGGCCTCCTCAAACCCCATCACGTTCGTCACTTCCGGAACCGTCAGACGCTTCGACTGTTCCGCCGCGCTCTTCGCAATCGCCCGCCAGCGCGCAGTCTTCGCCTCCGCCTTCTTCGCGTCCAGCCGCACGACGCAGCGTTTCGAAACCACCGGTACGATCCCGGTGATCCCCAGCTCCGTATTCTTCTGAATCACCCACTCCATCTTGTCCCCTTTCGGGAGGCACTGAAACAGGTAAATCCGGGAGGACAGTTCTGTACCTTCCGGATCCTCTTCCAGCAAATCCAGCCGGATGCAGTCCTCCGAAAAGGATGCGATCCGGCAGATATAACAGCGATCGCTCCCGTTGCTGATTCGAAGCGTATCGTTCTCCCTCATCCGAAGGACCTGGCGGATATGCCGCATATCGTCCCCCTCGATCCGGGCCGCGCCGTCCTCAATCTGAGCGTCTTTCACAAAAAATGAATACATACTTTCCGTCTCCGCTATCTCTTCCGGACTACAAAAGAAACCCAGTCGCCCTGCGCGTTCTCCTCGCAAAACTCCCAGTCCGGATTCCGGCGAAGCGCTTCTCTCACCTCGTCCGCCTTCGTGTTGATGATCCCGGAAGTGATAAACACGGCTCCCCGCTTCATATGACGGGCCATCCCCTCCTGCAAGGCCAAAATCACCGGCGCCAGAATATTCGCCGTCACCACGTCGTAGCACGCCAGCCCCGCTTGTCTCTGCACGTCCTCATCGTCGATCAGATTCCCGAGAATAATCGGGAATTGCTCTTCCCCGATCCCGTTGATTTCTGCGTTTTCCCTCGCCGCCGTGACCGCACACTCGTCCAAATCCGTCCCGAACGCCATGCCGGCGCCCAGCTTCAACGCCGCGATCGCCAGGATCCCGCTTCCGGTTCCCACGTCCAGAACCCGGTCGCCCGGACGGATATGCTTTTTCAGGGCGCGGATGCAAAGCTGCGTCGTCTCATGAGAACCGGTCCCGAACGCCGTGCCCGGATCGATCTCAATCATGCATTTTTCCTTATGTTCCTCCGGAACCGCCTCCCAGGTCGGTTTGATCAGGATGTCCTCCACCGTAAACGGGTGAAAATACTCTTTCCAGTTATTGATCCAGTCCTTGTCCTCCGTCTCGGATTCCGTGATCGCGCCGGCGCCCACCGGAATAAATTCCTCCAGACGCGCGATCTCCTCCCGGATCGAGGCCAGCAGACTTTCCGTCCGGGCGTCCTCGTCCAGATAAAACGTCACCTTCGCCGTTCCGTCGTCCGGCGGCAGCTCCGGAAGGATATCGATAAACATCCCTTTCGTCTCGGCTTCCGTCAGGGGCACGTAATCCTCGATCTCAATCCCCTCCACGCCGAGCTCATGTAACGCCTCACTGATCAGATCCACCGCCTCCGTCGTCGTCTCAATCGTGAATTTCTTCCACTTCATATCCGGTCCCTTCCGTAATCTTACAGCTTAAATTTCTTCTTTCCGTGCGGCTCCTCTTCCATCGTCTCCTGGAATTTTTTCAAAGCTTCCTTCTGATCCTTACTCAGCTTCTCCGGCACTTTCACCACCAGCGTCACATAATGATCGCCGCGGATACTCTTATTGCGCACATAAGGCACGCCCTTTCCCTTCAGGCGAATCTTGGTATCGGTCTGAGTCCCGGGCTTCACGTCGTACGCCACCTCGCCGTCCACGGTCTTGATCTTGATCTCACCGCCTAAGGCCGCCGTCGTAAACGAGATCGGCACGGTAGAATAGATATTCACGTCCTGGCGCTTGAAGATCGGATGATTGGAAACGATGATCTCCACCAGCAAATCGCCGCGCTCGCCTCCGTTCTTCCCCAGATCGCCTTCCCCGCGCACGCGCACGCTCTGGCCGTCGCCCACGCCGGCCGGAATCGGCACTTTGATCCGCTTGCGGGTATTGGTATAGCCGTTCCCCCGGCAGGTCGGACACTTCTCCTTGATAACCGTCCCCTTGCCGCCGCACTCCGGACAGGTCTGAACGTTGCGCACCATACCGAACATGGATTGCTGCGTATAGACCACCTGGCCGGTGCCGCCGCACTTGGTGCAGGTTTCCGGCTTCGTTCCCGGCTTGGCCCCGGTGCCCCCGCAGTTCGTACACTCCTGCTTGGAGGTCAGTTCCAGCTCCTTCTCGCATCCGAAGATCGCTTCCTCAAAAGAAATGCGGACGCTCGCGCGCATGTTCGCACCCCGGACGGGCCCATTGTAATCCCGCCGGCTGCTCCGCCCGCCGCCGAACAGATCGCCGAAGATATCTCCGAAAATATCTCCCATATCCATGCTGCTGAAATCAAAACCGCCCGCGCCGAAACCGCCGGCTCCGTCAAAGGCCGCATGACCGAACTGATCGTACTGTTTCCTCTTCTCCGGATCGCTTAAAACCGCATATGCCTCGGAGGCTTCCTTGAACTTGGCCTCCGCGTCCGGATTGCCCTGATTGGTATCCGGATGATATTTTTTTGCCAGGACCCGGTACGCCTTCTTCAGTTCCGCTTCATTCGCGTTCTTCGGCACGCCAAGGACCTCATAATAATCTCTCTTTGTCTCCGTCATACTACTATCCTCTCATAACAGACCACTAGTCCGGTCAGAAGACCGGACTGTGCGTCATTATCATATCAGCAATTTTTTCATCTGTCAATGATCCGGGAGCATTCCGGAATCAAACTCCCTAGACCTGACGGTAATCGGCATCGATTACGTCGTCGTCACCGCCGCCTGCGCCGGCCGCGTTATCCGCGCCGCCCATGTTCATATCCGGACCCGCCTGTCCTCCGGCCGCGCCCTGCGCTTTCTCATACATCTTGGCAAACAACTGCTGCGCGCTGTTCATCAGCTTCTCCTTGCCGGCTTTCAGTTCGTCCAACTGGCTGTCGCTGATCTCTTCTACGTTAGCCGTCGCTTCCACGACCGACTTCAGAGCCGCCATATCGGCCTCCACCTGCGACTTCAGTTCCGCGTCGAGCTGGTCGCCCACCTCTTTCATGGCGTTCTCGGTCTGGAAAATCATGGAATCGGCTTCGTTTCTCGCGTCCACCGCGTCCTTTCTCTTCTTGTCCTGCGCCTCGTAAGCGGCCGCTTCCTTCACGGCGCGGTCGATCTCGTCGTCGGACATATTGGAGCCGGCCGTAATCGTGATATGCTGCTCCTTACCGGTTCCCAGATCCTTGGCGGATACGTTCACAATGCCGTTGGCGTCAATGTCAAACGTAACTTCGATCTGCGGAACGCCTCTCCTTGCCGGCGGGATTCCGTCCAGACGGAACTGGCCGAGGCTCTTGTTGTCCTTGGCAAACTGTCTCTCACCCTGCAATACATTGATATCCACGGCCGTCTGATTGTCGGCTGCCGTCGAGAAAATCTGGCTGTGCTTCGTCGGGATCGTCGTATTTCTCTCGATCAGCTTCGTGGCGATTCCGCCCATCGTCTCGATAGACAGAGACAACGGCGTCACGTCCAGAAGAAGAATCTCCCCCGCGCCCGCGTCGCCCGCCAGCTTACCGCCCTGGACGGAAGCGCCGATCGCCACGCACTCGTCCGGATTCAGGCTCTTGGAAGGCTCCTTGCCGGTCAGCTGCTTTACTTTCTCCTGCACGGCCGGTACACGGGTGGAACCGCCGACTAAGAGGACCTTCCCCAGTTCCGCCGAAGTCAGCCCGGCATCCCGCAGCGCGTTCTGCACCGGAACGGCCGTCCGCTCCACCAGATCATGGGTCAGCTCGTCGAATTTTGCACGGCTTAAGTTCATGTCCAGATGCTTCGGACCCTCGGAGGTCGCCGTGATAAACGGAAGGTTGATGTTCGTCGTCGTGGCGGAGGACAGTTCCTTCTTCGCCTTCTCGGCCGCCTCTTTCAGCCTCTGCATCGCCATCTTATCGCCGGATAAGTCCACGCCTTCGGCCTTCTTAAACTCTTCCAGCATCCACTGCATCACTTTATTATCAAAATCATCGCCGCCCAAGTGGGTGTCGCCGTTCGTCGCCAGCACCTCGATCACGCCGTCGCCGATCTCAATGACGGAAACGTCGAACGTACCGCCGCCCAGATCGTATACCATGATCTTCTGCTCCGTCTCGTTGTCCAGGCCGTAAGCCAACGCGGCCGCCGTCGGCTCGTTGATGATACGCTTGACGTCCAGGCCCGCGATCTTGCCGGCGTCCTTCGTCGCCTGTCTCTGAGCATCGTTAAAATAGGCCGGAACCGTGATCACCGCCTCCGTCACCTTCTCGCCCAGATAGCTCTCGGCGTCCGCTTTCAGCTTCTGCAAAATCATTGCGGAGATCTCCTGCGGCGAATATTTCTTGTCGTCGATCGTCACCCGGTAATCGCTTCCCATATGCCGCTTGATCGAGGAGATCGTGCGGTCGGCATTCGTCACGGCCTGACGCTTCGCCGGTTCGCCCACCAGCCTTTCCCCCGTCTTCGTAAACGCCACGATGGACGGAGTCGTGCGGATCCCTTCCGTATTCGCAATCACCACCGGCTTGCCGCCCTCCATCACGGCCACGCAAGAATTTGTCGTACCAAGGTCAATCCCGATAATCTTTCCCATAATTGTTTTCCTCCTGAAAATATTCTGTTCTATAATTACTTTTTAACTTTTACCATACTGTAACGAACTACGCTGCCGCGGTACATGTAGCCCTTCTGGAACTCCTCCACCACGGTATTCTCCGGCGCGTCGGACTCCTCATCCTGCATCACCGCGTTGTGAAAAGCCGGATCAAATTCCTTCCCGACCGCCTCAATCGGCGTCACTTCCAACGCCTCCAGCATACTCAGGAACTGTTTGTACACCTTATCCATCCCGTCCGCAAAAGGGGTCCCGGCCTCCTCCTCGGAACGGGTGGCAATGCCCCGCTCGAAATTATCCACGATCGGAAGGATCTTCTCAATGACGCTCTTCGCGCCCACGTCAAACATGGAAGCCTTCTCCTTCTCGGTCCTCTTCCGGAAATTGTCGAATTCCGCCATGTTCCGGCGAAGCTTGTCATTCAACTCCTCGATCTGAATATCCTTCTTGTCTTTCTTCTTTTTAAAGAAAGACTTTTTATCCTTCCCTTCCTCGCCGGCCGCCTCTTCCGCGCTCCCGCCGGCTTCTTCTTCCTCTTCCGCCGGCGCTTCCCCGGTTTCCTCCTCCATAGAGTCCGTCTCGGCCGCCGCTTCCTCTTCCGTCAAAGGATCCGGGATCTCTTCGTTCACGTCCTCGAAAATATTCGGTTCTCTCTCCGACATACCCTTCCTGCCTTTCTTACTTCTTCTTAAATATCATGTCCAACTGTGCCATCAGAGTCTGCAGCGTATTCATGACTTTCTCATAATCCATCCGCTTCGGACCCACAATTCCTATCGTACCCTGCAGTCCGTCCGCCAGCTCATAGGTAGCCGTCACAACACTGCAGTCCTTCATGCTCTGTACCGGCGTCTCCTCCCCGATATAGACCTGAATCCCCTGCTGACCGTCCGCCTTCAAACCGTCCGTCAGAAGATTGGCCAACTGCTGCTTCTCCTCGAAGGTACTGATGATCTCGCCGGCCTTCCCGCCGTCCGTCAGTTCCGGATAACGGAAAATATTCTTCGCCCCGCTGGTGTAGATCTCCACATTCTCATCCGGCCTTATGGCCTCCGCCACGGCGTCCAGCACTTTACTCACGATCTGCCGGTGACTGCCGGCCCCCTCGTTCAAAGCGCGGATCGTACCCAGATTAATCTCCTCCATGGACAAACCGTTCAGGCGGCTGTTCAGCATCAGGTTCAAAGACAAAATCTCCTCATCGCTCAGGCTCTCCTCCGTGTCAAAAATCGTGTTTCGGACAATATTGCCCTCCACGACCACGACGACCAGAAGCTTGTAATCATCCACCCGGGACAACTGAATAAACTTCAGCTTGTTCCGATTATAACGGGGAGATGATACCATGGCCGCGTAATTCGTGTTCGCCGCCACCACCTTCGCCACCTGCTCCAGAAGAAGTTCCAGACGATCTACCCTCTGCAAAAGAAAATGCTCCGTCTTGGCCAGCTCGTTCTCATCGGCCTCCGGCGCGCATTCTTCCTTTCGAATCAACTTCTCCACATACATCCGGTAAGCCAGATCCGTCGGCACACGCCCCGCCGACGTATGAGGCTGGGTGATCAGACCCATCTCCTCCAGATCCGCCATCTCGTTACGGATCGTAGCCGAACTTAAATTCAGATCCGAATACTTGGAAATCGTCCGCGAGCCCACCGGTTCCCCGGTCTCCCGATAATTCTGGATGATGGCTTTTAATATCTTTTCTTTTCTCTCATCCAGCTCCATCCGGATTCCTTCCTTTCTTCGTTCTCGACTTTGTTAGCACTCATCAAAAAAGAGTGCTAACATTGTCATTGCATATAAAATAGCACCTTGCGTTTCACTTGTCAAGGGATTTTTTGGATTTTTCATATTTTATTGACACAATTTTTTCTTCTATATATAATAACGAATAGTTTCCGGACAGACCGTTTCCGGCAGAAATATATCGCAAAAAGGAGAAGCCTTCATGAAAAAATTTGCAAATGAATTTAAAACCTTCGCGCTCCGGGGCAACGTCATGGATATGGCGGTCGGCGTTCTCATCGGCGGCGCCTTTTCCTCCATCGTCACCTCTTTAACGGAAAATTTCATCAATCCGCTCTTACGGTTTTTCACCGGCGCGGCGCGCTACACTCTGTCCGACATCGCCGTGTTCGCGTCGAATTTCCTGACCGCCGTCATAAACTTCATTATCATGGCTTTTATCCTGTTCTGCGTATTAAAAGCCATGAACAAATTGATGAACCTCGGAAAAAAAGAGGAAGAACCCAAAGCCCCTTCCGTCAAAACCTGTCCCTACTGCCAAAGCGAAATCAGCATCCTGGCGACGCGCTGCCCGCACTGCACTTCCCGGCTTGACGAAGGCAACGCCGTCCCGGAAGCGGATGAGCAAACGGCCGTCCGGGAAGAACCGGCGAACTCAAACTGAAGCGAATCCGACAAGGGCGAAGAAAGTTCGCCCTTTTTTTATTTTTTCTTTAGAAATCCGCTTTTTTTAACGTCTTTTTTAGTTTTTATTCACATCTCATTCACATCCGTTTTTTATGCTATTTGTATAAAGAAGTTTATAAGGAGGAGATTTCTTTGTCTGATTCACCGAAAAGCAATTCCGATTTTTCAGTCGTCAGCCCCGCTGTCCGATTGTATCCAAGCGGTCAGCGGGTAATCGACGACATGGATTATATTTCCGACGTGATTCGCACGTACGAATCTTTTATTCAGCCCTACGACAACGCCTGCGCGCTGGTGCGGGTATGGTTGGAGACCCTGCAGAAAGATTTTGAAGAAAAATATAATCATAACCCCATCCACAACATTCAGGGACGCATCAAGTCCCTGAGCAGCATCGCCGAAAAATTAAAACGCCGGGGCGTACCCGCCGGTTTCGATTATGCTAGGGATTATCTGACCGACATCGCAGGCTTACGCGTCACCTGTTATTATATCCAGGACGTCTATGTGGTAGCCGATATTCTGAAAAAACAGCCGGGCGCCATCATCATCAAAGAATGCGACTACATACACAAACCCAAGGAAAACGGCTACCGCAGCTATCATCTGATCCTGGGCGTCACCGTACATCAGACCGGACAGTATTTCCCGGTAGAGATTCAGATCCGCACGCTGGCCATGGACTTCTGGGCCAGCATGGAACACCAGCTTGTATACAAATCCGACCGGGAAGACAAGGAACAACTGGCCGCCGAGTTAAAAAATTACGCGGAAGTCCTCCACAATATGGAACGGAAGATGAGCGATTTCTACGACGGCGCCGAACTGGAACGGCCCGACGTAGGGGAAGTGATCTGAGATCCTCCGTGCGGACACGATATTTCAAACAAGACAACACAGAGCCGGGAACCCGCTTTCGGATTCCCGGCTCGTTGATATTTTCTTCCAAAACATAACATCCACGGCTATTTTTTCACAACAGGTATCCACACTTCATATCGCGCATTCTGCGGATCCGGATTCAAGTAAACTTCGACATCCGGCGCATTGCCGTACTCGTATCCCGAAGTCGGCAGCCATTCCGTTACGATGCGTCGCTCCAGCTCCTGGATAGACTGGTTTGTACCCTCTCCGGGAAAGATTGCCCAGGTAGCCGCCGGCACAATATACTCCTCGAAGTCATCCTTTTCCTGCGAAGTAGCTACCGCAATATAATACTTCCATGGCTCCGTATCATTACAGGTGCTGATACCAAGCACTCCCATGGGCTGCGTATCCATCATGCCGGTCAATCTCTGCAGGGTTCCGTTCACGGCTATTTCCTGCCACTTTGGAGGTATAACCGCAAAATTTTTTTCGATATCTTTGTGCAGCGGTACCGATACGCCTACAATGCGGAAAGCGTCTTTCGTCTCAATCCGATAATTCATTTCCTCCACTCCTTTTACTGTGATTTTAAATAAAATAGGCGGAAAGGATTTTACGGATACTCCCTCGTTTTTTACAGCGGACGGGGCGATTCCATGAACGGACTGAAACGCTCTGTTAAATGCGGTAGGAGAATGATACCCGTATTTTCCCGCCACATCAAGGATCTTCATGTTTTTACCCTGCAAGTCCACGGCGGCAAGCGACATTTTTCTCCTGCGGATATATTCGGATAAGGGAATCCCCGCCATATAAGTGAACATTCTCTGAAAATGATAAGAAGAGCAGCAGGCAATCTGCCCAAGCCGTTCATAATCCATTTCCTCCGTTAAATGTTCTTCGATATAACCGATTGCATCATTTAACCGTTCTGCCCATTCCATAGCAAAATCCTCCTGACAGTTTTCAGTATATATCACGGTTCCGCTTTTTTCCTCTCCGTCTCTGCACGAAAAAGAGAGATCGCACCAAAAACCGCGGAAACACTCTTCCCTCTCCGTCTTTTTATGTCAGCAATTCCGCAAATACCGCGTTGCTCACATCGACCCCCGCGTCCGTCAGCCGCACGCCTTCTTTTGTCTCCTCCAGAAAACCCATCGTCAGAAGCCTGCGCAGCTTCGGCTCGTACCGCTGCCAGTCCTCCCCGAAACGCCGCCGGTACGCCTCCCGGCTCACGCCGGCCATCCGCCTGAGTCCCAGAAAGAAGAACTCCTCCTGCCTCTCCTCGTCCGTCAGACAATGGATCTCCTCCCGGAGCGCCCCCGGTTCCCCGGCCCGGTCCAGATACCTCTCCAAAGAAACCGTATTGGCAAAACGTACGCCGTCAACATAAGAAGCTGCGCCGAGCCCCAGCCCCAGGTATTCCGCCCCCGTCCAATAACCCTCGTTATGGCGGCAGGCTCTTCCCGGCCTGGCGTAATTGGAGATCTCATAACGCTCATACCCCAACGTCCCCAGAATCTCCCCGGTTCTCCGGTACATGGCGCGCTCCGTCTCCTCGGACGGCAGACAAAGACCGGCCGAATCCCCGGAACCGAACCTCCGATAAAACGGCGTTCCCTCCTCCAGAATCAAACTGTAAGCGGAAATATGCTCCGGCCGAAAAGCCGCCGCCGTTTTTAACGTCCTCTCCCAGCCCGCAAGCGTCTGTCCGGGCAAGGCGCACATCAGATCCAGATTGATATTGGCAAAACCGGCCTCCCTGGCCAGCCGATACGTCTCCTCAAATGTCCGGTAATCATGAATCCGGCCTAAAAGCTTAAGTTCCGCGTCGTCCGTCGACTGCAATCCCAGGCTCAGGCGGTTGATCCCGGCCTCCCGGTACCCCGCCAGCTTCGACATATCCAAAGTCCCCGGATTGGCTTCGATCGTAATCTCCGCATCCTCCGAAAAAGAAAATCGCTCCTTAAGCGCCCCCATAACGGCCCGAATCGCTTTCGCGGACAGCAACGACGGCGTTCCCCCGCCAAAAAACACCGTCGCCGCCGCAAACTCCGACGCCTCGAAAACCGCGCGGATCTCCCGGATCAACGCATCCGTATAGGCATCCCGCATCCCTTCCTCCGCCGGAAACGACAAAAAATCGCAATACTGACATTTCCTCACACAAAACGGAACATGCACGTAAAGTTCCAATGGTCTTTTTTCTGACATTTTCATCCCGAATGTTTCCTCCGGCAATCGCTTCCCCTACAGCATATGCCCCAGCGCCCGCTCGCTGTAGGCCGTCCTCACCAGCTCGTCCAGCGCCTCGCCGTCCAAAAGAATCACCTGATTCTTCTTCGCCAGCGTTTGCGCGCTCTTCGTATACCGGTTATTCGTCACCACCGCCGCCCGGTTCGCACCGTAGAATTTCAGCGCGGCAACCGCTTCCTGAACGGCCTTGTTGCTCACCGGCTTTTCATAATACTTGGCCTGCACCACAAAGACCAGCCCGTTCTTGCGCAGGATCAGATCGGCCCCCTGATCCCCGCTCGCCTTCGTCAGATCGCTCTCATAGCCCAGCCGGGTGAAAATATGCTTTAAATACCGTTCAAATTCCGTGCCGGAATGAATGTGCCGGAACGTCATATCGCCCTGGAGATACAGGTGTTCTCTGGTGAAATCCCCCCGGACATAACGAGCCTTCTCCGCCTCCAGCCTGGCGTTCTGCACCTTCTCCCGCAAACGTTTTTCCCAGTCCGGTTCCTGTTCCCAGAGCAGGAACTGTTCCCGGAACGAAACCACTTTCGCCAGAGGCCGTCCGATCGCCCGCGCATAGAAGCGAAAACTTAACGGATGGGCAAAATCATAGGCGGCGAAATTCTCCGCCATCCGCTCTATCACCAGATCCCGGTATTCGCCCGCCGATTCCGCCTCCTCCCAGGCGCCCGCACACACATCCCGAACGGCATCCTCATAGACCTGATAAATATGATCCTCCCCGTCCAGCAGCCGTTTTGCCAGCAGAAGCTTATAGGCATTGGCCCCTAGTTCTTCGCCGGTCTCCTCCGCAAAATGCAGCCGGTAGATCTCATACGTCCTCTCGGATACCTCATCAATACTCCGATATTCACTCATAGTATTGCCGATCATCCGCATAAAATCCCCGCCCGGCCGCAGACCGGCGGCAATAAGATCCGTCTTCCGGGCCCGGACCATAGCCATGAGAAGGAGCAGATAGCGGCCATACGCCGCCATCCGCTCCTTCTCCTCCGCTTCTTCCTCCGGGAAATCCCCGTCGGGCCCGTTTCGGCACGATCCCGGATACGCTTCCAGATACTCGTCCAGTTTCGCGACCGCCATGCTTTCTTCCCCGTTGCTGATCCTCTCGGTCAGAAACAGGCAGGGGCTGTCGCTCTCCTTCAGATAACGCATAAGGAACGTCAGTTCACCTTTCTGTTCCCTGCGGCGGGGACGGCCAAAAAGCCGCCCCCGCCCGCTAAAAGGAGCGAAAGTCTTTCGGACAAAAGCGAGAAGCTTCTCCTCCGTCGAACGCGTTTCCTCCGCCTGTAAGAGGACCCGAATCAGGTCTTCCCGGACATCCGGCAGTTCTTCCCGCCTGTTAAAAGCCAGTATATTCGCGCAGATACTGCTCCAATACCAATACCCGGAGCAAAACCTCTCCCGCCATTCTTCCTCGTAAACTTCCCCTGCCTGTCGAAACCACATAATCTTTCTACCGTCCTATGCCCGCAAAAATTCCGCCACGGTCTGATTGAAAACATTCGGATTACCCGCCGCTACAAAATGATCGCCCGGCAGAATCGCCAGCTTCGCGCCCGGAATGCAGGCGGCGATCTCCTTCGTATGCTCCTCCAAAATCACGTCCTCGACCCCGGCAATCACCAGCGTCTCCATCTTAAGTTCCTTTAAACGAACCGGATCGATATGGGGCTCTTCCACCATCAGCCCCAGCATTTCCGCCTGCTTTTTCGCTTCCGGATCGTTCCCCTCCTTCGCGGCGAGAGCCGCTTTCCAGTATGCGATCCGCACCTCGTCCAAGATCGCCGGCTGCGCGCCGTCCGGATTCAGATTCGCGCCGTTTACGATCAGTTTCTTCACCCGCTCCGGATATTTTAGGGCAAACATAAGCGCGGTATTGCCGCCGTCGGAAAAGCCCAGGATATTCGCTTTTTCGATTCCTTTCTCATCCATGAAATCCTTTAAATCCTCCACAAAACGCGCCAGGTTAAAGGCTCCCTCGCCCCTGGGGCTCTGTCCGTGACCTCTGGTATCCAAAGCCAGCACCCGATAGTTCTCCTTGAAAAACGCGATCTGATGCACAAAATACTCCCCGCTCTCCCCGTTTCCGTGAAGCATGATAAGCGGTTCTCCCTCACCGGCCTCTCTGCAATACAGCGTAATCTTATCGTTCATATTCCTTCTCCTTTTCTTTTATTCTGCGCAACCCCTCTGCACCAAAGTTTCGAAATCTTATGCGCGGGCCTCCCGTCCGATCGCCAGCCCCTTCTCAAAAGCCTCCATGTTCACGGGAACCATCGCCGGCTTTTTGCCAAGCTGTTTCGCGATCGTATCCTTCACCACCTCCGGCGGCACGACCTCTGTATAACCGACGTAAGCGCCGAGCATGATGATATTCAGCACTTTCGGATTCTTCATCTCCAGCGCCATCTCCGTCACGGGAACGCGGACTACTTTCACGTCCTCCCTTGTGATCTCGGTGGTAACGATCGAACTGTTGATAAACAGCGTGCCGCCCGGCACCAGTTTATATAAAAATTTATTCAGACTGGGATCGTTCATGACGATCAGATCGTCCATTTGATCGCCCAGAGGCGCGCCCACCTCCTCGTCCGAGATCACCACATAGCAGTTCGCCGTACCGCCGCGCTGCTCCGCGCCGTAAGAAGGGAAGAACGTGACATTCTTATCCGTCGATTCGCAGGCCGCGTAGGAAAGCAGCTTCCCCAACAGCATAACGCCCTGTCCGCCGAAACCGGCCACCATCAAATTCCGTTCCATCATTCTACCTCCTTGTCTTTATCCCGGATCACGCCCAGAGGAAATTCTCCTAACATCTTCTCTTCCAAAAAGTCCAGAGCTTCCAGCGCGCTCATGCCCCAGTTGGTCGGGCAGGACGTGACGACTTCCACCAGAGAAAATCCCTTGCCGTCCAACTGATTCTGAAACGCTTTTTTGATGGCGGCCTTCGTCTTCGCCACGTTGCCCGGCGTATTGCAGCTCGTGCGCTCCAGATAATACGGCGCGGTCAACTGGTTCAGCAGTTCGCACACATGCATCGGATACCCGTGCTCCTTCGGATCGCGCCCCTTAGGAGCGGTCGTCGCCTTCATGCCTACCAGCGTCGTGGGGGCCATCTGCCCGCCGGTCATACCGTAGATCCCGTTATTGATGAAAATGACGGAAACATTCTCGCCCCGGTTCGCGGCCGACATCGTCTCGGCCAGGCCGATCGAAGCCAAATCGCCGTCGCCCTGATAGGTAAATACCAACGTGTCCGGATTGCAGCGTTTCACACCGGTCGCCACCGCGCAGGCGCGGCCGTGAGGCCCGAGATAATAGTCGTACGTCACGTATCCCATCGCCAGGCCGCTGCAGCCGACGCCGAACACCGCCGCCGTTTTGCCCAGCATCCCCATCTCTTCCAAAACCTCTCCGATCAGCTTGCAGAGCGTGGAATGCATACAGCCAGGGCAGAAACCGTCAACCATATCCGCCTGGATCCCCTTGGTTCTCGCATATACTTTTTCCATATTCAAACGCCTCCCCTATCGATTCATGATCGCCTTTGCGGCTTGGATGACTTCGTCACGGCCCATGATCTCTCCGCCGGCATGGCAGCAGGTATGTACGGCGCAGCGATCCTTCACGGCAGCCTTCACGTCCTCGACCATCAACGCCGGGATACTCATCTCGACATCCAGAATATTCTTCACACGGGAGAAATCCAGCCCCGTGTAAGTGGAAGTCGGGAACGGCAGAACGGTCTTGGGCCGAATCAGGCCGACCTTATACCCCTCTTCTCTGAGCAGGCGCACCGCCGACCGCGCGATACGGCCGCAGATCCCGTAGCTCGTCAGAACCAGCTCCGCATCATCCAGATACATGGTCTCCACCTGGATATCCTTCTCCCAATCCGCATACATCTGCTCCGCGCGGACACAGACCTGCTCCTGTTCTTTCGTAGACCACCGTCCGGCATCCACAAAAGCGCGGGGTTCCACGGTTGAATCGTGCCCCACGGGCGCCCAGCTTCTGGTAGCCGCCTTCAGCGCTTTGACCTCTTCTTCCGAACGCATCTCGGGCAGTTCGACCGGCTCCATGATCGTTCCCAGCACGCCGTCGGCCAGTACGAGAACCGGATTGCGGTCGCGCTGCGCGTAATCAAAAGCCGCGTAAGTCATGTCGACCGCCTCCTGCACCGTGGAAGGGGCCAGGACCATCATCTTAAAACCGCCGTTTCCGCTGGCCTTCGTGGCCTGCGCATAATCCTGCTGCGCCGGCTGGATCGCGCCGATACCGGGGCCGCCGCGCTGCACGTTCACATATACAAGCGGAACCCGGGCGGACGCCGCGAAACTAATGCCCTCGCTCATCAGGCTGATGCCGCATGAGGAAGAACTGGTCATCGCGCGGGTGCCGGAACCGGCCGCGCCGTAAACCATATTGATGGAAGCCACCTCGCTCTCACCCTGAACAAAATGCCCGCCCACCTCGGGCAGCCGGCGCGCCATATATTCCGGAATCTCATTCTGCGGAGTGATCGGGTATCCTGCAAAAAACCGGCAGCCGGAACGAACCGCCGCTTCCGCGATAGCTTCGCAGCCCTTCATGAATTTTCTTGCCATATCGGTCTCCTCCTCTACTTATAAACTTCGATCGCCGCGTCGGGACACATTCTCGCGCAGATCGCACAGCCGATACAATCCTCGGGATGCACGGCCACCACATACGGATAGCCCTTGGAATTGACTTCCTCCCCTACGGCCAAAACGCCTTTGGGACAGAACTTGACGCAGTACAGACAGCTCTTGCAGCTCTCCGCACGGATACTGACTTGTGCCATAATCGTTCCTCCTTAATAAAAATAATATTTGAAAAGTACCCGCCGCCGACTCCGGCAGCGGCCCCTTATCAAAAACTTGCCATGCGCCGCGTGACGGGAATCAAAGGCAGGGAAATCTCCTCCCTCACCGCTTCGCAGATTCCGGCCGGCACGGCGGCCCCTTCCACCTTCACATGCGGGGCCAGCAGCGCAAGCCCCGTCCGAAACCCTTCCCTGTATTCCTCCGCCGTCGTATCCTCCCCCAGATTCGGGTTCAGTAAAAACCGGGGCATCGGCAGGCGGGACGCCCTCAGAATCGCGGACAACGTCTGGTCGATATGCTCCAGCGTCGCAGACCACGGGCGGTAAGGGTTGACGACAAAGAAAACCTGCGCCGTCCGCAAAAGCCCCGAGAAACCTCCGATCAGCCGGGCTCCGGTATCGTTTCCGCCCACGTCCAGGATCGTATACGCTTTCTCGTCCCGCAAAGCCGTCTCCACGCCGCCCACAACCACCGGCGCGTCCGCAAACTGCACCTCATAGTGGACCCGAATCCCTTTTTCTTTCAGAAACCCTTCCGTATCCCGGGAACGCATCAAAGGTTTCGTCTGATCCATATCGAAGAAATGAATCGCCGCGTCTTCCCCGCTTTGCCTATCCGCCAGATAGCAGGCCAGATTCACGGCCAGTTCGCTTTTCCCGCAGCCGGCCTCCCCGAGGAATACGAAATTCCGGCTTTCTTCCGCCGCAAACGCGCTCCAGCTCATTTTACCACACCCCTTTTTCGCAGGCTCTCGATCCGTTCCCGGTCGCAGCCAAGACTTCCCAGCACTTCCTCCGTATCCATCCCCACCGGACCTCTCTTCTCAAAACTCTTCCTCCCGTAATCCGAAAAGCAGATCGGCGGAGTCGGGATCGCCGTCTCCGCGCCGTCCGGATAGGAAACCTTCTCCAGATACCCGTTGGCCCAGGCTTGCGGATCCTTCGAAACCTCCCTGAAATGCCGGATCCGCTCCGCGGGAACATCGCGTTTTGACAGGATCGCAAGCCATTCCGCCGAAGACTTCGTCCGCATCTTCGCTTCCACTTTCCCGGATACTTCGGACAATCGCCCGGACCGGCGCATCGCCTCCAGGCTTTCTAAGGCCGGATCGCTTACGAGCTCCGGCATGTCGAAGACATCCGCAAAGACGAACCGATCCTTCTGATATACCTTCTCAATAACGCCGACCCACTCCCCGTCCGCGCACTGGTAATAATCGGAAAACGGATCGTGCGGATCATGGCGCTCTAAAGGGAACGTCCGGCCGTACTGGGGCTGCGCGTTCATCACAAAAGCCGTATTATACCATATCCCGGCATTCAGCAGGGAGCTGGAAACCATGGTGCCGTGACCGCCGCATTTTCTCGCGTACAGCGCCATCAAAATACCGGCGAAAAACGCGGAAGCCGTCGCCATATCGCCCATGGCGTAGGTCGGTCTTAACGGATAGCTGCCGGGAAGCAGCGTATCCAGCATCGCGCCGGAACGCATCCAGAAAGCCGTGACGTCGAACCCCGGCGCCTCCGCTTCCGGCCCGTTCAGTCCGTATCCGGAAAAATGCGCGTAAATCAGTTCCGGAAACCTCTCGTGAAGCGTCTCGTACCCCAATTCCATCTTCTTTAAAGACCGCATCCTCACATTCGTCAGGAAGACGTCGGCGTCCGCCAGAAGTTTTTCGAACAGCTCTCTTCCTTCGGGCTCCTTCAGATTCAGGGCAATCAGCTTCTTCCCCGCGTTGAACGCATCAAAAAACGGAGAATTATCCTCTTCCTCCGGAAAATAATACGCGCCCGCGCTGCTCCTTAAGAGATCTCCGTCCGGCGGCGTCTCGATCTTGATTACACGGGCGCCAAAATCGCTCAAAAGCCGGCCCGTCACCGGCGCGGCCACCACGGTCGCCAGCTCAATGACCGTCACTCCTTCTAAAGGAAGTCTTTTGTCCATGGAAGTCCTCCTTGATTTCTATCGTTTTTTATAATAACATGGTAACATATTCCGTGCCGCCCCGGCATTTTACGTACAAGGCAGGTTAAAATGGATAACAGAAAATGGATCGCTTTCAAAACAACCGTCGATACCGGCAGCATCACCCGCGCCGCAAATCTGTTAGGATATTCTCAACCGGGACTCACCGGGCTTTTGAACCGGCTGGAAAAGGAGATCGGCTATCCGCTCCTGGAACGAAGTCACCACGGCGTTCTCCTCACGGCCAGAGGAAAAGCCCTGATGCCTTACATAGACCGGCTCCTGGACGATTACGCCGCTTTCCGCAAAGCCGTTGAACAGCTCGGGCAGGAGCGCGAGAACACGTTGCGCATCGCCTCCTACAGCAGCATCTCAAGAAACTGGATGCCTCAAATCGTTAAAGACTTCACACAGGAACATCCGCATATCCGCCTGATGCTCAAAGACGGCGCGCCCGAAGAGATCGTCGCCTGGCTGGCCGACGGAAGCATCGATATCGGGCTGTTCAGCAACGTCATCCCCGGCCGGATGGATTTCATTCCCCTGATCCGGGATCCCTACTACGCGGTGCTGCCGGCCTCCTGGAACGTACGGGGAACCCTCGATATCCGCTGTTTTGAAGATCAGACCTTCCTGGTCCCCTCCAATAGCCTGGACAGGGAAGTCCCGAGCCTTCTGGAACGCTCCGGCGTCACCCCCCGTTTCTCTACGATCTCCGTGGAGGATTACGCCATTCCCAAAATGGTCGAATACGGTTTCGGGGTCAGCATCCTGAGCGACCTGATCCTCCGAAACTGCACGGCCAAAGTCCGCCTGGCCCCCATCTCCCCGCCCGCTTTCCGGGAGCTTGGTATCGGAGTCTCCTCGCTGAAAAACGCAAGCCCTTATATGCTCCGGTTCATCTCTTTTCTGAAAACGTTTGCCGCCGGACAGGAAGGATATCTTATGCCCGAAATCACCGAATAAAACCATTGTAACGAATACGCGCGCGATTTGGAAGCTCTGCTTTTCTATCTTGTCATAGTATTTTGTTATGAGTGTGCCTCTTGTCCGAAAACGCCGGAATAAAAAGGAAAAAGGACACGTCCAAAAACGGATGTGCCCCCTTCCTTTTTATCGAACGGCTTTCCTCTCCCGCAGGGACCGGATCTCCTCCTCCGAGTATCCCAGTTCCCTCAACACGACCGTGGTATCGCCCCCGATCCGGTTCGCGGCGCGAAAAGGCCGGCGCCCGTATTCGGAAAAACGCATCGGCGGAACCGGCAGAACGGTCGCCTCCCCGTCCCCGTAATCTATCTCTTCCAGGTAACCGTTGACCCGGGCCTGTTCGTCCCGGCCGGCTTCCTTAAAATGCCGGAGCCGTTCCGTCGGAACGTCCCGTTCCCTTAAGATCGCCATCCATTCGGAGGAAGACTTCTCCTTCATCCTCTCCGCCACCTTTTCGGCAATCCGCCGCTTTTTCCCGCTCGCCGCCATCGCGTCCAGCGTCTCCAGATCCGGATCCGCAATCAGTTCCGGCAGATCAAAGATCTCCGCAAATATTTTACGATCCCTGGAGTACAATTTTTCAAAAATTCCGACCCACTCCCCGTCCGCGCATTGATAGCTGTCCGTAAACGGATCCCAGGGATCCAGACGGTCCAGCGGATAGTTTCTCCCGTATTTTTCCTGCGCGTTGATCAAACTGGTGCCGTTGCACCAAAGGCCGGAATTTAAAAGCGACGTGGATACCAGGCTGCCTCCCTTCCCCTGCGTCCTCGCATAGAGCGCCATCAGGATCCCGCTCACAAAGGACGAGGCCGTCGCCAGATCGCCGAAGGCAAAACTCGGGCGCACGGGGAAAGATCCGGGAAGCAGCGTATCCAGCATGGCGCCGGAACGCATCCAGAAAGCGGAACTGTCGAACCCGGGATTTCCCGCCTCCTCCCCCTCCAGGCCAAAGCCGGAAAAACGAGCGTAAATCAGTTCCGGAAATTCCTTATGAAGGCTCTCGTAATCCAATGCCATCCGCTTCAAAGACGGCATCCGCACGTTGCAAAGAAAAATGTCCGCCCGGGCCAGAAGTTGCCTCATGATCTTCCCGCCCGCCTCGTTCTTCAGATCAAGCGAGATCATCCGCTTGTTGGTGTTAAACATGTCAAAAAGAGGATTATTGCCTTCCAAGACCGGCAGCGCATGCCCGCGGCCGGCGCCGCCACGACCGTGGACAATTCCAGCACTCTCACACCTTCCAACGGATATTTTACGACCTCTTCGTTTCTCATACTTTCATATTTGCTTTAACCATACCCTGTTTCTTGACACCTGCGAAGCGGGAAATTATAATAGGCTGAAAGAGAATCTTAAAGCCAAACCGCCCCCTTCAAAGGAGAATCCCATGGATATTCACGCGTTCAAAGTCTTTCTCGCCGTCGTCGATTCCGGAAGCTTCAGCAAAGCCGCGGAAAATCTCGGCTACACGCCGGCCGGCATTTCCTATATTATAAACAGCCTGGAAGAAGAGCTGAACATCCGTCTGATCGAGCGCGATTACAGCGGCGTCCGCTGCAACAGCAACGGGATGGCGCTTCTGCAGGACATCCGCCGCATCATCGATTCCTACAACAATTTCGAAAGCAATCTCCGCGCAAGAAAAGATCGGCGGTACGAAACCCTGCGCGTCGCCTCCATTGACACGATGTCTATCCTGTGGCTGCCGGATACGATCGCCGCCTTCCAGGCCGAATGCCCGCATATCCATGTCGAGATCACCACCGGCGATCCGTTCGAGATCAACGCCTGGCTGGCGGAAGATCTTTTTGACATCGGCCTGACCGAACGTGTCTGGGCTTCCTCCCGATACGCCTGGCACCCTCTGGCGAAGGATCCCTATTTTGCCGTCTTTCCGCAGGGAAGCGCCGTTCCGAACCCCTGCCCGATCCACCTCTTTAAAAACCGCGATTTTTTCATCCCCGATTATCGGCGGGACCGCAGCATAAACGTTTTGCTGACCAAAGCCGGCGTGAAAACAAACGACCTGTACGACAGCGCCAACACCCAGACCGTTATCCGCAGCATTGCCGCCGGGCGCGGCTGCAGCATCCTTTCCGCCCTCGCACTTGACCTGTACGGCGGCGACCCGAACAGACTCCCCCTCGTCGTTCCGCTCACGCCCTACGCCTGCCGGGAACTGGGCGCTTCCGTCAAAACCGAGCGAACCGAAGATCCGCTCGTCCGCACGTTCCTTCGCTGCCTGAGAAATACGGCCCGGCAAACCCCCGGCCAAAACCCGGTCTTTGCCATGAAGCTCTGCCCGGATTGCGAAGCGAAGGAAGAGTAAGCCCGGAACCGGCCGCACACAAAAAGCACCTGCCGTCCCGGCAGATGCTTTTCGCAAAAATCTTATGTCTCGTCCAATTTCAAAACGCTCATAAACGCCTTCTGAGGAATCTCCACATTCCCGATCTGGCGCATCCGCTTCTTGCCTTCCTTCTGCTTCTCCAGAAGCTTGCGTTTCCGGCTGATATCGCCGCCATAGCATTTCGCCAGCACGTCCTTGCGCAGCGCCTTTACGGTTTCCCTGGCGATGATCTTGCTTCCGATCGCCGCCTGGATCGGGATCTCAAACAAATGTCTGGGGATCTCCTCTTTCAACCGCTCGCACATTTTCCGCCCGCGCTCATAGGCCGATCCGGCAAACACGATGAACGACAGCGCGTCCACCTCTTCCTTATTAATCAGAATATCCAGCTTCACCAGCTCGGAGCGGACATAACCCTTCATCTCGTAATCGAAGGAGGCGTATCCCCTTGAACGGGACTTTAACGCGTCAAAGAAATCGTAAATGATCTCGTTGAGAGGCAGTTCGTATTTTAGGACCGCCCGCTTGTCCTCCAGATAGTCCGTACCGAGATAAATCCCCCTTCGTTCCTGGCACAATGTCATAATGGCCCCAATGTATTCCGTCGTCACCATGACCTCCGCCGAAACCATCGGTTCCTCCATATAATCAATCTCCGAGGGGTCCGGCATATTGGAGGGATTCGTCAGTTCCAGCATATCCCCGTTCGTCTTATGCACCCGGTACACGACGCCGGGCGCCGTCGTGACCAGATCCAGGTTGTATTCCCGCTCCAGCCTTTCCTGAATCACCTCCAGATGAAGAAGTCCCAGAAAACCGCACCGAAATCCGAAGCCCAGCGCAATGGACGTCTCCGGTTCAAACTGTAAGGAAGCGTCGTTGAGCTGAAGTTTCTCCAGCGCTTCCCGCAGGTCGTTGTATTTGGCGCCGTCCGCCGGATAGAGGCCGCAGTAGACCATCGGCGTCACCTTTTTATAACCCGGCAGGGCTTCGGCGCAGGGCCTGTCCGAACTTGTCACCGTGTCGCCCACCCGGGTGTCCTTCACGTTCTTAATGCTGGCCGTCAGATAGCCCACCATGCCCGCGCTCAATTCCTCGCAGGGAATAAACTGGCCCGCTCCAAACGTTCCCACCTCCACGACCTCAAAAACGGCCCCGGTCGCCATCATCCGGATCGACGTACCTTTCCTCACCGTACCGTCCATCAAACGGCAGAATACGACCACGCCCTTATAAGAATCATAGATCGAATCGAAGATCAAAGCTTTCAGCGGCGCGTCCTCGTCCCCTGCCGGGGCCGGAATCCTGCACACGATCTGCTCCAGCACCTCCTCGATGTTGAGTCCCTGCTTGGCGGAAATCCTGGGCGCGTCGTGAGCCTCGATTCCGATCACATCTTCGATCTCCTCCGCCACCCGGTCGGGATCGGCGCTGGGAAGATCGATCTTATTGATGACCGGGAATACATCCAGGTCATGATCCAGAGCCAGATACACGTTGGCCAGCGTCTGAGCCTCCACCCCCTGGGCCGCGTCCACCACCAGAATCGCCCCGTCGCAGGCCGCCAGGCTCCGGGAAACCTCATAATTAAAATCCACATGGCCGGGCGTATCGATCAGGTTGAAGAGGTACTCTTCCCCGTCCTTCGCCCGATACACGGTGCGGACCGCCTGGGACTTGATTGTGATCCCGCGCTCGCGCTCCAGCTCCATATTATCCAGCACCTGTTCCTGCATCTCCCGGCTCGTCAAAAGACCGGTCTTCTCAATGATCCGGTCCGCCAGCGTGGATTTCCCGTGATCGATATGGGCGATGATGCAAAAATTCCTGATCTTACTTTTATCCATTGCCGCCATGGCTTACCTCCGAATATTTTTCCTGATGTTAAAGTATATCATGTTCCGGATTTCTGCACAAGCACCTTTCCCAGGATATCCGCCAGGGGTTCCATGGCGTTTTTCGCCTCCTCAAACGTATTGTTATCCGCTCCCACTTCGATCAGGGTAGACCGCGGACACATGTGTTGATTGTACTGATACGCCTTCAGATAATTCTTCCTTGCAAATCCAGGATAGTACGCCTCCGAGATCAATTTCATCTGAAGACTGAAAGCCAGACACTCCGAAAGATAGGGATTGCTCAAATTCGGAAGAGGCCCGTCTTTCGTCTGGCACAGGCCGTTAAAGAACATGATGTTGGCCGTCTCTTTTCCATTCACTACCGTCGAAAGCTTCTGAGAACCGGCCGCGTCCCGGTGCAAATCGATCACCACCTGGATACTCGGATTGGCCGCCAGAATTTCCGATACCCGCGCCTCCGCCAGAGAATACGAATTGTTATAGGCATAAGGCGTAGTGTCATGGATCACCTGGAGCCCGTAACGGCTGGTCAGCAGCTCCGTCAGGTAATTTCCCACGCCGATCACGCCGGTATTCAGATCGTTCGGATCGGAATCGGCATACATCTCGCTGTAATGGGTGTGATAGATCAACACCTGAGGCGCCGAGGAATCCACGGGAAAACTTAAATCTTTCGCCAGAAGCGCTCTCGCATCCAACTGTTCCGGTGAGATGGCCGTACCCGCGTTTACCGTATAAAAATTACTCAAAAGAAATTCAAAATCCGAAAGACTTTCCAGGGAATACCGGCTTCCGATGATCTCGGCGGCCGTCTGGGCGCTCAGCCCGTCCTCCGCCCCGATAGGGGGATCGGAAGCCTCCCCTTCCCCGGAACCGCTCTCGCCTTCCGCCCCATTCGTTGTACCGTCTGAACCCTCGCCGCCCTGCGCCGTTTCCCCGGCCCCAGGCGTCTCTCCCGCCCCGGAAGACGTTCCGTCCAAACCGCCCAGCTCCGACAAAAGCAGGATCTTCTGCACCTCCTGATTCGCCACCTGAGAAGACGTTACCTCCCCCGCCACATATCGGGCATAAGCCGGATCCAGGTAACGTTCGGTCAATTCCGCCCCCGTGCCGCCCCCGGAAGCATAGGTAAGCTGAGGGTAAAAATGCCGGATGGCGAAAGCCCCGGCCTCCCCGCTCTGCTCGATAAGCCATCTCTCAAGGTCAAGAATGCTTTTTCCTTCTATTAAATAAGAAGAAAGCAGGCCTGCCGTCAGAACCGCCGCCGAAAACACGGCAGCCCGTCCGATCTTACCCGCTTTTTTCTCTCTCCTCATGCCACTTCTCTCCCGCCAAAGCCTTTTTTTCATTGTATGGCCCGTCAGAAAAAATTATGCCGGCGCGCCCTGAAAAGCCAGATTCAGGCCCTCTGAAATCGTATAACTCAGACGCTTGACGGTTTCGTCAATATTTTTCGGCGTCACGAACATCGGCCCTACCCTGGGCTCCAAAATCTCCGTAATTAAGCGGTATTTCTCCTCCCCGCTCATCTCCGCCACCATTTCCCCCATACCGCTACCGGCCATCTCCTGCTTCAACGTTTCCACCAAAGCATCCACCGTATCGTAAACGATCGTCGCCGCACTGACTACCGTGGGAACTCCGATCGCGATCACCGGGACGCCCAGCGTTTCCTCCGACAAACGGCTCCGGTAATTCCCGATCCCGGATCCCGGCTGAATCCCGGTATCCGTCAACTGAATCGTAGTCCCCAAACGGGCTACGCTGCGGGCCGCCAGAGCGTCGATCACAATCAGGCAATCGGGATATGTCTCCTCCACAATCCCCTTCAAAATCTCCGCCGTTTCCATACCGGTCTGCGCCATCACCCCTGGTACGATGCCGCTGATCTCGTAACCGCCCGTTTCCCCGGAAATATTCCGGGTGATATGAAGGTTGTTCACCGCCAAAGGGCCCAGCGAATCCGACGTAACTTCACTGTTTCCCAAACCCACGACCAAAATCGAACATCCCGTCTCTTCTTCCCAGCCCTGTTCCTTAAAAAGACCGGTCAGCTCTTTCGCCAACGCCTCCGAGATCTCCCGGTGATATCCCTCGTCCGGTTCGGCCAGAGCCGGCGCCTCCAGTGTAATGTAATTTCCCATCGGCTTTCCCATAGCTTTGGCACCCTTCTGATTGCGAATCGTAACTTTTGTTATCCGGATCCCCGTCTCCTCCTCTTCCGTCTCTTCCAGTAAAACGCCCGGAATCTCGCCGCCCTCTTCCGGGAAACTCTCCCGGGCTTCCAAAGCCAAGTCGGTCCGAATCTTGGGATCAATTTTCATGCCACATTTCCTTCTTTCCTTTTTTAACTAGTTTTACCGGTTTCTGGCGGAATTATCCGATCAACTTGCCGCCGCCGTTCCGGCAAACATATCATAACAGGTGTTTTGTGATTCGCTCTTGAATTGACGCCGTATCATTCCATATAATAACGGGTGTTTTTTACATTCTTTGAAAAATCTCCATTACATTCAGAATCGCCTGCTTTACTTTCTCGTGTAAATAGACCTCATTCAATTTGTTTTTATTATAAAATATGAATTCTGTGTATGTTCTACCAACTGCGCGGTAAAAAAACGCTCCCAACTAAAATAAATGAATAATGTAAGAATGTGTTCGAAAGAGATTGTAAATGAGGAAATTATTTACATATAGACAATGAGGCGGCAGAGGGTAAAAGCTTTTCTGCTTTTCTTTTCGGGGAAGTAATTTTTGATTATCAAAGCTAAATGTTTATATTTATCAACTTGATATTGTTCGTTCCAACGGATATAATATTTTCAATATGCATTAGGAGGTCAAAAATGTTTGAATATATGACGGCACAAGAAGCAGCAAATAAGTGGAATATATCTGTTCGACGGGTACAACGTTTGTGCAAGGAAAATCGAATTGATGGAGCCATGAATATAAATCGTATATGGCTTATTCCTAAAACAGCTAAGAAGCCTGCCGATGGCAGATACAAGATAAACAAGGAACAGAAAGAATGAAATCAATAGCATTTTGATTTATAAGTTTTTTTTCTGAAAAGCAATTAAAAACGGGCGATACAACCCGGAATTTGGCGGCACGTAAAAGGTTTTTGACAGTGTTTCAAAGGTATGTCAAAGCCTATTGATAGATGATTTTTTGTAAATGAGTTATTATCAGATGGAGGTTACATATATGGAAATTAATAAGAAATTAAAAGATGCAAGGGCAAATGCTGGTTTGACACAAGAACCGGTTGCTGAGAAAATTATGGTTTCAAGTCAGACCATATCAAATTGGGAAAATGGAAAATCTTTGCCGGACATCATTAGCATTATAAACTTGAGTGACCTTTAACAAATTAGTTTAGATGAACTATTGAAAGGAGACACAAAAATGAAAAAAAAGATTGAGAAAGATGTAAAGGTTGCGGAAGGTAATAAGAGATTAATATTAAGAACAGCGATCCTACTTTTTGCTGTTTTGATAATATATTCGATTAG
>JAAWBX010000014.1 GCA_022792885.1 Lachnospiraceae bacterium | reverse complement strand
GTCGAAAAGGAATAAAATTCAGTCCCTGCCAGGCACTTGAGCGACGCGTACTGGACGTACGCGAAGTGAAAGTAACACAGCAGGGGCTGAATTTTATCCTTTTTCGACCGTGTGTGTCCTTGTCAAGCGACGGTACCGGTGGTGCAAATATGCAGAAGGAAATTGACTTTATTGTAAATGATGCCGATAAAAAAGAATCCTCCGAAGCTGCGTCGTTGATACTGACAAAAGACTTTTTCAAAAAAATAATTGTCCGCATGGATATTCCTCATAACTTCTATGACAACAACGGAATTTTCCATTGTAATCTGATAGACCTGCTGCTTGGTCGTGTAGAATTGTTTTAACCAATAAGCCGAGCCGATACTATTATCAACTAAAATGATACAACATCATCGCGGAAATCCGGCGGCGCAAACAGTGTAAAGGGGAACGTCGGCGATATGCATATAGGATTGCCTTGCGCAATCCCTGGATCGTCATGGGAATGCGGTCCGCCGCGGCGGAAAAGGAACCGCACTCATACAGAATCTGAAAATATTTTAATTCCGTAAAATTCATAATCCCTCCTGCCGGTCAAAAACAAACTTTCTGTAATGATTATATCCTTTTTAAAACGGAGCCGCAACAATCACAACAACTCCTGGTTTCCGCCGGAAACTTTCCCTTGCTTTTATCTTTCGATATGCTGCTGTAAACTGAAAAAAAGGAACGAAAGGAGCATTATGAAAAACATAACAAGAAGAGATTTTATCAAGGGAAGCATGGCGGGAGGCGCCGGACTTATCATGGGAACTTTGCTGGCAGGATGTTCCACCGATTCCAAAGCCGCCCCCGGTTCGACGGCGGAGCCGTCTTCTGGATCCGCAGCGAAAACGGCGTCGAGGGAATCTTCGGCGGCAACACCAGCGCGCAGAAAGATCTCAACATCGAACTGGATCCGGGCGAAATTATCCGTCACGAATTATCCTCCTCCCAGTATTTCCCCAACGGCGTACTCTGGACGGACCTGGTCCACTCCTCGGTGGAGAATTACGAATGACTGAAAGAACCGGGCGTTACCTTCAGCGGCCGCGTGGACGCCTATGGCGGCCTGTACGAAACCATGCACTGGTTTGAAGGCGATATGGCCGTCGTCGGCTATGTGCCGGCCATGGAAGAAAAAGCCTCTTCCCCGGGAGTCGAATTCCTCCTGGAAACCTCCGGTTTGAGCCTGATCTTTGATGGGACGCAGGTGAAGGGAATTTACGCGCAGAGAGAAGACGGCTCCTACATTCAGATCGACGCGAAAGGCGTCGTACTGACAACCGGCGGTTTCGGATATAACGATAAACTGCTTCCGCGCTGGGGATTCTGCCTGGATCATCTGAAAAAAATGGAGAATCCCAACAACAACGGCGACGGACGTGGATGCCTTCGAAGAATTTTACGATGCGCTGGACAAATGCCCGTCGGATAACATTTACCAGGCGGATACCCTGGAAGAACTAGCGGAAAAATTCTCCATGGATCCCGGCGTTATGGTGGCCATCGGCGGCCTTGGCACAAACCGCAATATGCAGGCAGTAAACGACGAGGGCGAACCCCTTCCCGGATTATACGCGATCGGCACGGACGGCGGACGGCTTTACCGTAAGGTATATCCCATCAACATCGGGGCAACCTGCTGCGGAAACAACGTAAATTCCGGACGTGTGGCGATCCGGCATGTCCCGGAATCACCAATCCGTATCGTACCCCTCCAGAATCCCCCGGCTCGCGCGGCCTGTCTGCCAGATCAGCAGCTCCTCCAGCCGCTTCTCGCTGCCGCCGCACTCCTTGATCGACCAGGGCCAGGGGGACCGGTTATCCGCATCCTCCAGGCTCCAGCTCTCCCGATACCACTCCGTTTCCCCATCCTCATTGACCTGCGGCCAGCTCCAGCCGACCTCCCCGCAGTTCTCGATCAGGGCCATCAGGATCTCGGCCTCCTGCCGCATCTCCCTGCGCCGCTCCACCCAGTTCCAGCTGCTCCTCCGTCCTCTGGGAAACGCCTCTTCAAAATACAGCGTCAGCCGGCCGGAGGTTTCCGCGTCCGACACTTCCGTATAATAACACCCCCAATAACTCATATTCAGGGCGTTCAGCAATTTTTCAACGGCGGCCGAATCCTTCACGTCCGGCGTCTTCATGACAAATACTTCCGACAGTCCCGGATAATCCCAGTCTCTGGCGTCCCAAATCGTCTGAATCGGAGCCGCGCGGCCGTCCACTTCCGCCTCATAGGACTCCAACCGATCCGGCCGTTCTACCAGGAAAAAAAGCCGATCGGAGATATCGGCTTCACTCGCCGCGTCTTTCTCCGTCAGTTTTATCCGCATAACGGAACCGTCCATCCGCACCTTTACCTTATAATAAGAATAACCGCCCCTTCCCTGATAGAGAGCCAGGATCGTCTCCTCCCCGACCATCAAATATACACCTTCTTCGATTCCATATCCGCCTCTCCAACTCTGATACCACTGGAGCTGCTGCCTGGTCAGCCCTTTTCCTGTAGTAACCTCCCGAACCCGGAGCCCGGCGGAACTGAAGAACAAACCGGCCAGCAATAGAACCGCCAAAACACCGGCCCCTGCCGCCGCGAAAACACCCGGCTTTTTGTATTTCAGCGCGTGGCGGATGCGAGTCTTCGTATTCCCCTCCCCGAAAGCCAGCGGCATCAACCCGATCACCTGCCGCCCCGCCGTCAGATTCAGAAGCGCCGCCGCGTAGGCTTCCCGAATCCCGCTTCCTTCCCGCGCCAGCACCGCCTCGTCGCAGGACACTTCCATATCCTTCCGGCCGCAGAAGAAAGCGGCCCAGGCCAGCGGGTTAAACCAGTGAATACAGAGAGCCAGAAAAGCCAGGCTCTTCCAGAGAGGATCCCGCCGGCGGATATGCTCCCGCTCATGCAGCAGGGCATATTGCTTCTCCTCTCTTGCGATATCCGAGGGCAGATAGATCCGGGGCCGCAAAATCCCCGCGACAAAGGGCGTCGGAATCCCGTCCGCCAAATAAACTCCTTCTCCCTCCGGCAGAGACACCCGCAGGCGGCGGGCCAGGCGGCGCCAGGAAACCGCGCCGGACAAAACCATGACGGCCGCGCCGGATAGCCAAACGGCAAAAAGGACCGTCAAAACACGATTTCGAAAACTCCCCTCCCCGGCCTGATCCGACATCCCGGCGCCTCCGGCAAAGGATCTCGAATCTGCTTCGCCGTCCGTCTGACGGAAACGGTCATCCCGAACAATTCCGGTCGAAGAATCCGACGTATCCGCCTCCAAAATCACCGTCGTATCCCTGTTCCCGAAAGCATCGTCCTCCCCCGTCTCCACAGACGATCCGATCTCCTCCGAAAAAAAGAAGGACTCGGCCGCGGTCCGGCCCCCCGGAAGCAGCCCCAGCCCGTTCTCGATCGAAAAAGGACACAAAAACCGGAACAGTACGGCCGCCCATAAAAGATAAGAAAATCTCCGGGGCACCTTTTTCAGCAGAAGCCGGGCCGCCAGCACGGCGAGAATCGCCAGACTTCCCATATAACTCATGTTTAAGATTCCGCGTAAAATCTCATTCATATACTCACCTTCCCCCCTGGAACCGTATTATGTTCAGACAATACAAGAAAACCCGGTACCGGGCGCTGCCTGCCAAAACCCGGCCCTCTCATTCCGCATTTTCCTCAATCAACTTTTTTAAAGCGGCGACGTCCTCCGTACTCAGCCTCTCGCCCTCCGTGAAAGCCGCCAGAAAGCCCGGCAAAGATCCTTCAAACTTCTCCTCCACAAGGCGTCTCCCCTGCCGCCCGTAATACTGATTTCGTGACACAAGCGAAGTTACAAGACTCTCCTGATTTCGAAAAATCCCTTTATCGCAGAGTTTCCGCAGAACCGTGTAAGTCGTGGATTTCTTCCACTCCAGCTTCTCCTCCGCCAGCCGCACCAGCTCCCCGGAGCGGATCGGCTCATTCTCCCAGATCAAATCCGCAAAATGCGCCTCCACGATTCCCAACATATAATCCTCCATCGTTTTCTTCCCCCCTGTTCTGATCTTGCCGTCGCCTGGCGAACGCATACTCTTCCTTGTCAAGAGACGGTATCTTTTTCTTTAGTCTATCATTAATAGACCTTTTTGTCAATCACTTCAAACTTCCGCACAAAAATAACCGCCCGCAGGATTCCTCCCGCGGACGGCACAGCGATCCACGATACAAATATACTATGTCACTCGATTTCTTCCCTCGCCCTCGCCAGGATCCGATCCTCCGTACATTCCTCCCGACAAAACGGGACATAAATATCGGGTTCCACCCCGCGAAACGCGACGCCCTTCCCCTCCTTCGCCTCTCTCGTCCGGCTCATAGGATAGGTAAAGCGAACCTTAATATCCTCATAATCCACGCTGATCTTACGGGTATAATCCAGCATCCCGGCCGTAGGACGACCGATCACCTTCACCTTCTCAAATCCCTTTACGCAGGAAACCAGCCATTCGCCCGCATACTCGCAGGTCACATCCGTCAGAATTACGACCCGCCCCGGCCCGTCAGCCGCCTCAACCGGAACCTCCTCCACGCCGGTTTCCTCCGTCTCCGGGATTTCGCTGTATTTCTTCCGCTCATGGATCTTATTCTCCTGCGCCCGCGATTCGTGGACCCGGGTACACTTTTCCCGGATATCCGCCTCCCACTCATCCAGAGAAGCGCCCTCCGCTTTCTCCTCCTCCGGGCTCAGGCTATTGCGGTAAGCCTGAAGCTTCGCCAGCATCCGCCGGCCGTTGTTCTTTGTATAGGTCGTATACAATTCCCGCGCTTTTATGATCTCCCCCGCTTTCCCGGAGCGGCTGCACAGATAAGGCAGCAACGGCAGAAAACTTTCGGCCTCCCCTTCCGCTTCACACACGCGAAGGTCAAGAATCAGCGCCCGGCTCCCAGCCAGCTCTTCTTCGTGTTCTTCCACCAGACGGGCAACGGCCTCCGCTTCGGCAAAACTTTCGATCTTCATATAACAAAGACCGTCATCCCAACGCTCGCAGGACAAGCGCGCCGGTTTCCTCTCCAGAGGATAACGCCGGATCTTTACCCGCCTTACCGTACCGTCCCCTCGAAACACCTCGATCGTTTCAAACATCCGGAGAAACAGATCCCAGTCTTCCCGCTCGTCCTCCCACTCTCCGAAAATATTCTGCCGGTACTGTCTGCGAAGTTCCGAAACCCTTTGCCCCCCGATAGCATAGATCTCATCCCCGGGCCGCACTTCCGTTTCCTCAGAAGCTTCCGTCACATACAAATGCTCGCCCTTCCGGCGCGCTTTAAACCCCGGCGTCCACTCCCGGTAAGACGAATCCAAAGATTCCACACGGCAATTCTTATCCCCCACCGTTGCCAGAAACTGCCTCGTACTGATCAGAAATTCCTCCATATCCGCCCGGGCTTCCCTGGACGCCTTCGCCAGCGAATACCCGCAGTCGGTCATATCCCCGCTCTGCCGATAACCGGGCGCCGCGTCCATCTGAACGGTCCGGACAATATCCGCGTACGCGCTTAAATACAAATAACCTTTCATCTCCCGTCTCCTCGTCCCTCCCGGTACCGCGCCGCATAAATCTTCCGACCGCATACAATATCGGGAAATAAACCGGGACCGGACGTTCTGCCCGGCCCCCTGTTCTCTCTTCAAATCGATCCTAAAAACCGCAGTAGGCCGCGGCATTCCGTCCCGCTACCCGGCCGTGCGTGATCGCCATCCCGATCGAATTGCCGGCCGCCGGCGTACAATACCCCGTACCGTAACGTCCGCCCAGGTCATTGCCCGCCGCGAATAGGCCGCCCAGAGGCATACCGTCCGCATCCACAACCGCTAGATCCAAATCGGTCATAACACCGGACATCGTGACCATCGAAGGCGTAGATGCACTGGCTCCCAGGCTCCCGGAGAAACCGTAGAACACGTTACCCTCGATCGGAATCATCGCCGAAGCATCCTTGCCGAACTGCGGGTCACAGCTGTAAGTCCCGTCCTGAACCTTCTTGCAGAGCTCATTGTAATTCTCAACGGCCTTCACAAAAGTGGCTCTGTCTTCGATTTCCATCAGCTCCGCCAATTTTTCCAGGCTGCTCGCCTTGAAGATCTTACCGCCCATACGCTCCGCCGTAGTCATTCCGGTGATCGGGATTGCGCTGTCCATCTCACCGGTCTCAAAATCATAGATCATATCCATAATATACTCCGGCCGCCCGAAATTCGGACCCGTATGTTCCAGGCCGCAAGACGCGATATGCGTCAGGTAATCCTCACCCAGGACGCCGTAGCATTTACCGGTCTTTCTCGAAGCCGCCGCCTCGGCCGCCGTGATATTTCCCTCGTTGCAGAAACGTTTCATCTTCTCATCCAACCACAAGTGGCAGTTGCAGCCCCAGGGGCCAGAGGGACCGCCGCCCAGATGCATATGGCCTCTCGGAGAAGGCTCGACGAAACCGCCGGCCCAGCACATCATCTTGGTGCTCGAACCGTCGCCGAAAGCCGCCATCCCGCCGCCGTTAAAGTCTTCCTTCAGGCCGCCTAAACGTTCATACTTCTCCATCAGCTCATTTAACAGAGCCCAGCACATATCGCTGTTTTGCACATAACCGCCGCCGCAACTTACGACCGCTTTACAGTTGAACTTCACATACTCTTCCTGATCCTGGTCGAACGCAATCACACCGGTGACGACGCCCTTATCGTCCTGCACCACCTGATAACCTTTATAGCCCAGGAAAACTTCCGCGCCGTTCTGAGCCGCCTTCGTCAAACAGGCCATCTCCAGATTACCGATAATGGAGGAAGCCGCCACGCCGCCGTGGCCTTCCCTGCCGTGAAAATGTCCCATAAACTGCACGGTGGTCGCCCAGGTCTTCGTGCCCGGTTTCTTCGGATAGTTCACATGATCGATACACTGATTGTTATTCTCGTAAAAATCGCTCATGGCCTCATAAAGAGCCCCGTAACCTTCCTTATAACCTTCCTCGCTCTTTTCACAGTTCGGATCAATCGCCAGCGAGCCAAAATCGATCGTCTTCTTCACCTCGTTGCAATACTCCGGATCAAACATGGCCTGCACAATGATTTTCCCGTCTCTTCCCACGTTATATTCGTAAAAACTCGAATCGAGATCCTGCTCATAGTCAAACCCGGCGCTGTACTCATTGGCAAAATTCGTCTGGCCGATCAGATCATAGTAAGCGGACTGGGTCTTCGAATCTTCCACGACCTCCTTCATGCACGCCAACATGTGATCCAGCGTCTCGCCGGAGTGATTGACGTACTGCGCAATGATCTCCTGACTGCATTTGCCGCCGGTACGGGTCGTAAACTCATCGATCACTTCGCCCAGATTGCATTCCGCAAAACCCGCGTTCTTATTAAATTCCGCATTCCAGGCCGCCATATCCTCGCCCAGATAGGTCAGGGCAAAATTCTTCTCCAGCATGGCAACCTTCGCGCCGGCTTCGGAAGCCGCCAGCGTAGCCTGCGTACCCGCATGGCCGCCGCCGATCACAACTACGTCAAAATCATCAATCTCCCTCGCGATCTCGACTTTCTCCGGTTCGCCCAGCCAGTCGCCGGCTCCCGCATAGCCGAACGTACGGTTCTCGGCTTTTGCCGCCTTTTTCGCGCCCTCGATATCCAGCGTCGGGCCCATAGGACCGCCGGGGCCACCGCCGGGGCCGCCTTCCCCTCCGGGAGCGCCGCCTCCTTCGCCGCCGGGCGCGCCTCCTTCAGGCGCGCTCTCACCTTCCGGCGCGCGGCTCTCCGCATCCGTCATGGTGTCGGCCGTCGCCGCCGCCGAGGTCGTCGTCTCCGTCTCACTCGCGCAGCCGTTCACCACGCCGATCGCCGCCGCGCCGATCGCGCTGACCGCCACACCTTTTAAGAAATCTCTTCTGGAAATACCTTTTCTCATATGAATCCTTCCCTTTCCTCCCAAACACCCGCACCGCCGGCCGGCGGTTAATATAAAATGCACATTTGGGAAATATAGATATCCGGATTGTATCTCTTTCTCCGGGAAAAAGGAAGTTCTTCTGCTTAACTGGCAGGTTTGGGCGGATAACTGTCAAAAGGCCCGGGAAGCAGAATCGTAACCTGAAAAACCCCGTTTTCCAGGTCAATGTTCATCTGTCCGGAATAGCTTTCCACCACCTGCTCCACATTTCCCAGCCCAAAACCGTGAAATTTTTCTTCCTGTTTTCCTGTCTGAAACAGATTCCCCCGAATCCGAAGCGGCGCCTCCGCAAACGGATTCTCCAGACGGATCACGAAAAAATTCCCCTTATGGCCGATCTTCAGGCGGATCTCCCTCCGCTCTTCCTCCTCGATCTTTTCCACCGCCTCAATGGCATTGTCCAAAAGATTGCCGAATATAACCGATAGATCCACCGGCCGTATAAAATCCAGCCCGCCGGCATCCAGATAGGGCGTCAGACGGACGGCCTTCTGCCGACAGATTTGAAACTTATCGTTCAATATAATATCCAGCGCCTCATTGCCCGTCTGATACAACATTTCATGGTTGGCTATCTCGCCGATAATGGACGCCACATAGTCCTTCACTTCCGGATCCCGACTCAACTTCCGAATCGTCCGCAGATGATTCTTCATATCATGCGCCAGTTTCCGAATTTCCTCGGAATTTTGCGCCCGCTCTTCATAATAACGTTTCTCCTGATTCAGCAGCAGCGCCATTCTCCTCAATTCATTCCGATTTTGAATGTAAGCGATCTGCGCGTCGCTCAAAAGCACCATCCCGTAACAGACCACGCTGGATATCGTCGCCAGGATTCCGATCGCCCAGATCATTTCCAGATTCCCGGCCCAAAGACTGTGATTCAGATTCCTTAAATACAGAAATAACACAAACGGAAACGCCAGGAAAAATATCTGGCTTTTTTCCGGCTTGCGTCCTTCCTGACGTCTCACCAAAAAGCGCAACGGAAGAACGGCCAGAATCTTTATCGCGCGCAGAAATCCCCCGGACGCCGCCCCTTGCGGAAAACGCGTCAAAAACGTTTCGCTCACAAAAATATAATTGCAGGCAAACAGATTGACCGTGTTGCATAATTCAATAATCAGGTAGAACAACGTAATATAATAAAAAGCCATTCGCGGGGAAATTTCCTTCAATAGACGCAGAAAAAGATACAGCACCGCCATCCGCACAAGCATATCCAGAAAAAGCGGAATCTCCAGCCCCCGCACGAGCGCGGAAAGCACCATAACCAACGCAAGAATCCCGATTCGACCGCCAAGCCGCCCCCGGCGACCAGGCAAAAACGCCATGACCAGCATCAGAAGAAGGCAATCGAACGCACTGTCAAACAACTGTCCCTCCACAATATCGATCAGCTCCGTCATTCTTCTCCCTCCCTACAGGGCGTTTCCCATAAACGCGGTAAAAACCGTCCGGAACTCCTTCTTCCGGTACCGGCTGATCGGAAGTACGATATCTCCCACCATAATTTCATTCTCCCTGACAAGCCGGACATACTTCAGATTGACAAGGAACGCCGTATGAATGCGGAAGAAATGTCTTGGACTCAGTTGCTTCTCCGCCTCATGCATGGTCATATTACATAAAATATCCCGGGACGTCGTATGAATGACCAGTTTCCTCTGCGCCGTCTCCACATAGTAAATCTCGTCCGCGTTGATACTGTGGGTCGTATAATTATCCCTCGCCAGCAGATAAAACGGTTTGCTCTCCTCGATTTTCTTCAAGATCCGTTTCATTTCCCAGGACAGTTTATAATCATCCAAAGGTTTTACCAGAAAATCCAGCGCTTCCACCTCGTAGCCGGCCAACGCATACTGGACCATATTCGTAAGAAAGACCAGAATAACCGCCGGGTCAAATTCGCGAATCTTTTTAGCCGTCTCAATGCCGTTCAACCGTTTCATATCAATATCCATGAAGATCAGGGAAATGCCTTCGGGATAAGCGGCCAAAATCTCCGAGCCGTCCGCATAAACACAAATTTCCATAGGGCAATCGCGTGTTTTCTCATAATTCCGAAGCAATCCAAGAAGCTGCTCCCTCTCCGTTGCATTATCCTCCACGATGGCAATTTTCAACATGATACTCTCCGTTTCCTCTTCGGTAAAAGCCGCATTCACCGTCAAAACCGACGGATACCCCCATTTTATAATACCCGTAAAGGTTTCGCAACCGTAAAATAAAGATGAATTTCATTATGAATTGCTTACAACCATTATATAAGGAGCCCCCAATCCAAACATACATTCTTTTTCACCCCGGATCATTCCGGAACAGGTTATTACACAAAAAAGCTCCCGCCGATTTTCCGTGCTATCGTTAACGGAGAAATGGCGGGCGGTATAAACCCGGAAGGCTTTATGCCTTCCGAGTATTGCTTTTTTTAGCAGTCTTTTGAGTTAGCGGCGTTACTTTTTCTATAGCAGGGGTTCCGTTTTGTTCGGGAAGCTGAAATGCATAGCGGGCAACTTGGGTATCAGATTTGGTATCTCGATGTATTCCTCAGATTACAGATTTTTACGATGTCGGTACCACTTGCATACATCTCAAATTTTGTTTTGCAATAAGTTATATTATTGGGGAATTACATTTTCAAAACGCTATAGAGATTCATCCCATTTTTGATAATCGGAATCACCTTTATGGCTTACTAACAATTTGGTTTTTGATAAGTAATTTGAGATAAACGAGGTAACTTTTTTTGCACCGAAATAATTCAAATGATCACCCTTATCCCTTGTATCCTTATCCCAGTCAATTGGAATCTCCTCTGTCATTAAATTCATGTCAATATACTCACAGCCGAGTTCAGACGCAAGCTCCGATATTCCATTATAGCGTGCGTAATTCCAATTTACCGTACTTGGTGTGCTGATTAGTATCAATTTTGCCCCTTTGGCATCACAGAATTGCTTGATTTACTGCACACAAGCACGATTTAATGATGGAATATCCGCCTTTTCTTCTGTTGGTTTCATATTCTCCGTTTTTTTACTCGGCTGAACCTCCACACTATATCTAAACCCCTTATAATCGTCTGTCCAAGTAAATTCTGCCGATTTATTGAAATCATTCCATCCTAAAGTTTTCCAGCGGTTACCGTTGCTTGACAAGAGCACACACGCCCTGAACCGTGCCGATGACCCGATCTTCTGCGTTATCTTCGATCGGCGTACGTCCAGTACGCCTCACTCATCTGCCTGGAAGATCGGGCCATCGGCATCGGTCAGGGTCGGAGAGTCGAAAAGGAATAAAATTCAGTCCC
>JAAWBX010000013.1 GCA_022792885.1 Lachnospiraceae bacterium | reverse complement strand
TCCGACCCTGACCGATGCCGATGGCCCGATCTTCCAGGCAGATGAGTGAGGCGTACTGGACGTACGCCGATCGAAGATAACGCAGAAGATCGGGTCATCGGCACGGTTCAGGGCGTGTGTGCTCTTGTCAAGCGACGGTATGGAGAGCATATTAAAATAAGACTTTACGGACATTTAAGAAGATAGCCAAAAAGACATATATAATTTATAGAAAATCCTAACCTTCTACACACAGTACCCAAAGCATATGGATCGCCGCCGCACTGAAAAGTAATTGGCCTCCGCCCCGGCCTGTGTTATACTGAAAACAAAAACGAGAGGATTCCTTCCATGTCCATTTACCAGAAAAAATCCATCTGCCCCTACGACTGCCCCTCCGCCTGCGGCCTCCTGATCACAACGGACGGTAAACGCGTCCTGAAAGTAGACGGCGACCCCGAACACCCGGCCTCCCTGGGAGTTCTGTGCCGGAAAATGCGCCGTTACGAAGAAGACGTTCACTCACCCGAACGGATCTTAACGCCCTTAAAGCGAACCGGCCCGAAAGGTTCCGGCGCCTTCGCCCCGATCTCCTGGGAAGAGGCCGTCTCCCGGATCACGGACCGCTGGCAGACGTTGATACGAACCTACGGCCCGGAAACCATTGCCTACTGCTATTATTCCGGCGTTATGAGTTCCATTCAGCGCCATTGCTGCGAAGCCCTTTTTCATCGAATGGGCGCCTGCGAACTGGTCAAAACGTTATGCTCCTCCGCCAAAGGCGCCGGTTATGTCTCCGTGGTCGGGAATACGGGCTGTCTGGATCCGCGGGAATTAAAGGACAGCGACCTCTATCTCGTCTGGGGAAGCCAGATGATCGCCACCCGCCTTCCCGCCTTAAAAACCTTAACCAACGGCAAAAAAAGCGAAAAAAAGATCATCCAGATCGAAGTATACGGCGAACCTATGGCCGGTTACTGCGACGAAACCATCCTGATCCGCCCCGGCGCCGACGGAGCTCTCGCGCTGGCCATGATGCAGGTTCTTGTACAAGAAGGCCTGGCCGATGAGGCTTATCTGCGGGAAAACGGAAACGGTTACGACGAATTTCGCAAGACCCTGCCCCCCTGCACACCGGAATGGGCCGAACCGATCACCGGCGTTCCCGCGGAAACGATCCGCCGTCTGGCCCGCCTGTACGGAAACGCCAAGGCCCCGGCCATCATTCTGGGAAGCGGAAATTCCCGCCACCGAAACGGCGGTATGACCGTCCGCCTGATCACGATTCTTTCTTTATTCACCGGCGCCTGGAAGCATCCGGGCGGCGGCTTGTGCGGCGCGGCGCCCTTTTCCGGCTCTTACATAGACAATACCCGGATCCAGCGGCCGGATTTCCGCAAAACACCCGCGCGCAGAATCAATATCAACCAACTGGCCTCCGCCTTAAACGAAACGCCGCTTCGCAGCCTTTACGTCTGCGGCGCCAACCCGGCCAATTCCGTCAGCGACCAGAAAGCAATTTTAAAAGGACTGGCCAGGGAAGACCTCTTTACCGTGGTCCATGAACGATTTCTCACCGACACGGCCCGCTTCGCGGACATCATCCTCCCGGCGTCCTTCTCGGTTGAACAATCCGACTGTTACACTGCCTACGGTTACTGCACGCTGGCCGCCGCCCCGAAAATCATCGATCCCCCGAAAGAAGCCCGAAGCAACTGGGACACCGTAAAACTTCTGGCTGCCGGCATGGGTTATGAAGACGCGTACTTCAAACGAACGGAAGAAGAAATGCTGGAACGGATACTGAAAAAAGAAACCCCGGCCTCCGCCTGCCTCTCCGACGCGGACCGGGATATGCTCATAAAAGGAGCCGCTTTCTCGATGCCCTGCTCCGACCGCAGGACTTTCCATACCGAAAATGGCCGTTTCTTTTTCATAAACCCGACCCTGGAAGAAGCCGTGCCCCGCTACCTTCCCTTTGAAGAAGAACTGCCTCTCCGGCTGGTTTCCGTTCCCAGCGCCTGCACGCTGAACACGGTCTTCCAGTTTAACGGCCGGCTGGAACCGGAAAACGGTCCCCTGACCCTGATCTTAAACCCCGAAGACGCCGCCGAGCGGGATATCCGGGAGGGCGACCGGATCCTCGCATACAACGATCTGGCGGAAGTCGAATTCTACGCCCACATCAGTCCCCGGATCGCAAAAGGCGCCGCCGCTTCCGTGGGCACCCGGGGGATCTCCCAAAGCTTAAACGGGCTGACCGCCAACGCGCTTCACCATGCCCGGCTCTCGGACCTGGGCGAAGCCACGACTATGAACGACAACGGTATTGAAGTGAGAAGGGTTCATCTCCCCCAGCCCTGAAGCCAACCGTTTCCTCCCAAAAACGGTACGATGCCGAAACCGGCCGCCCGGTCCACGCCCAGATAACAGAGCAGATACGGCAGCCACACAAAGACCAGGCAGATCAGCGCGGATACCAGCGCGTTCTTCGTTCTCTCCGTCACCAGAAGAACGGCGATTCCCACGAACATCAGCATCAGAAAACGCCAGCTGTATAAAAGGATCAGGTAGCCCCCGATCGAAACCGGCAGCAGAAAATCCGACGCGCAGGACAGGCTTCCCACCGAAGCCCCCGCCGTGTCAAGTCCGTAAGTTTTTGTCACCAGCCACAGATCCGGCCCGTAGACCAGCGCCACCGTCAGAAGCGCGAATGTAGACAATACAAGTATCTTATTCCGATAATACTGAGACGCTCCTTTGCCGGTCGTTTTCAACATCTGCCGCATCCCGCTCGTGTGCTCATAGCCGGTCAGACATGCCGTCAAAAGCAAGATCAGAAGCGATGCCTCCGCGCCATGCTGAAGATCTCTCGCCGGGTCATTTACCAGGCGGTCATAAGCCCCGTCAAAAAAATACAGAACCGGCTCTCCCCGTTTTCTCGCGGCCCGGACCGCGTCCTGATAACGCCGGGAAGCCAGGGAGAGCCCCCGGGTCAGCACTTCCGCCATTTGCTCGGAATATTTTTCCGACTCGCCTTTCAGCGCCCGGGCCAGCTCCTTCTCTTCCTCCCGAATCAACCCTTCCAGTTCCGCGTCCGAACCGGTCAGCTCCCGTTCCCACTGAACCAGATAAGAGCGGCCGGCCATATGATCCGAATCCAGCCAGATAGCGTCTTCTCGGCTCCGATCCCATTGTAAGAAAAAAAGAAGCAGAAATACCGCTCCGATGGGAAGCACCCGGAACGCTTTTCGATATTCCGCCGTTAAAAGCCCCCGAAAAGACGGACCGTTTCTTTTGCGGACAATACGTCGGACAGACCGTTTCAACAGAATCCGCCGCCGCAGACGCCACAGTATCCACAAACTTCCGGCCAGCAAGACGGCCGTCGCCACGCCGGCAAACACACATCCGCTGATCCACCGGGTCCCTACCCGAATATTATTATATCCGGCCCATATCTGATCGGGCCGCAGAAGATAATAGGCATTGATATATCTTCCGATCCGGTAAACGGAATTTTCAGCAATATGATTCCAGAAAAAAAGCCCCAGGCCCCAGATTCCAAACAGCAAACCGTTCGCAAATATTTCTCTCTGAAATCCTTTCATAAGCGCCATCTGAAGTACGATAAACAGGAAAAACCAGAGCCATTTCCAGAAAAAGTGCAGAGTCAGCATACCTCCCACGCTCAAGTGAAAGAGACATTTAATATAAGAAGAAATTGCCTGAACCGGACGGTTTAAATTTCCCCAGGAATACATACTCAGGGAAGCCGCCGACCGGGCCGCAAAAAAACTCAGCCATACCAGCCCCGTCACCAGAAACAGCGCCGCTACCCGATCCGCCGTGACGCGTCCCCGGCCCCCTCTGCAGGAGAGTACCAGGACCTCCATCCCGCTTTGATACCCGGCCGCCACCATCAGATGCATCGCCAAAAACAACAAAAGCAGAACAAAAATATCCGATGTCGGATCGTCCAAAACCACCTTGATCCCCCGTTCCGCCGAAACCTGTTCCACCGCGACCGAGGGCGCCTTCAAAAAATCCGCCCCCGTTTTCTTTAAATTCCCCAGCTCCGCGTCGCTTAAAGCTCCCTGAAACAGAGACAGCCCCTGCATCTGCTCCGCCCGTCGAATCGTCCGGGCAATCATCCCGTCCCGGTCCGCCACCGCCCGGATCTCATCTCTCACCTGTCGAAGCAGTTTTTCCGCGGCGTAAGGATGTTTAGGAAGAACCAGGTCGATCCGGGCTCCGGCACGACGAACCTCGAGAGAAACGCCCTCCTTCTCCGCCGCTCCCTCTTTCGCCTCTTCCGTTTCCTCTTCCCCGGTCGTCTCCGATTCCATCATTCCCATCAGTTCCGCCCACCGGGCCTCTTCGATCGCCTCGAGGCGCCGGATCAGCTCTTCGGCCGCCTCCTCCGGCGTCAGAACCCGAAGTTCTTCATAGAGAGCCTCGTACTCCGCCGCCGTATGGGTATAATCATTGCCCGGTATCTCGTTCCAGATCGTCAGGAAAAAATGCACCGCCAGCAAAAACAACCACATGCCAAGAAAGCACCGGTCCGCCAGCACTTTCTTACACTCCAGCCGAATCAGCCGGCTGCCTGTCCTCTTTTTCTCTCCCTGCTCTCTGTTCATCTTTTATTACCTTTTGTCGGCGGTAAATTCAAATCAAAGGTTCATCCCTTCTCCGCAATAAATTCCCGCAACTGGCGGTTCAGTTCTTCCAGTATCTTTTCCAATCCGGCCTCTTCCAGCTCCGCCCGGATAACGGCTTCCTCTTCTTCCTGATTCTCACTCAAACCCAAATAAAAATTCAAATGCCGAATCTGAACCATCACCAGCTTTTTCCAATCTTCTTTCATCCCCCGTAAGTCCGGATAAAAACCCGCCATCTCCGTCTTTTCCGACTTCTTAAAAACACCCCAGATATCTTCGCTCCAACTTAAGGGCCGATTCCCCGCCGGACGTATCTGAAACAAATTACCATGAGTCCAGGAATTATTGTTATCCGTATACACTCTGCCACCGCGATCTTCAAACGGGATCTCGCCTCCGTATGCCAATAATTCTGACAATTCCCGGTCTGTATAGATCGCCGTTAATAATTCCACCGCCAAATCCTGCTTTTTCGACTGACTCATAACCACGGTTTTATAACCGCCCCCGTTGACTTCCTTATTCCAGTCTTTACATGAAATCACCCGGCAAGTTCCGTCATATATGTCCTGCACCAGCGTCAAAGCGCCGCTTTCCCCATAAGACTTTACGATGTAAGCAAAAAATTCGCCGCTCTCCAACATAGAACTATCATATCCAAACATTCCGTCCAAATAGCATCTGTTTAACTGTGCCAGGCATTCTCTGTACTCCGGAACATCCATCAGCCAATCTACGCTCCATCCGTTTTCTTCTTCATGTATCCCCAAAAAGCTATAACCTCCCGGCGTAAGCATATAAACGGACGGGAGATAATCCAAAGACACCGCGGATAAAATCGGCATCCCCTTCTCTTTCTCCCCTTTCCATACCGTTTCCAGCATTTCAACAAATTCATCCCTGGATAATTCGTCAGAAACACTCAAATGATAACGGTCCAACAGGCTCTGGTTAAATACAATATATTGATTCAAATATACATCCGGATTCAAAATACCGTAAACACTCCCGTCCACCTCCATACACTCCCATACCTGAAACGGCATACTCGTCCAAAGCGCCTGTCCCGCTTCACTGGCTAAATAATTACTCCAGTCATATAATTCCCCATTCCTCGCCAGCTCCGCATAATGAGAAGTAAAAGCCGTTTCAACCGGAACGGAAAGAATATCCGCATCGGAAAAATCCGGCAATTCGCCGGTATCATAATAGGATTGATCCAAAGTAACGCCCTGAAATTCCACAGCAACATGATAGCCCTTTTCTTTTAGCATGGCGTTCAGGGCATCTGCCGTGCCTTTTGTCAACGCGGTTCCTTCATAAATCCAAGTAATCGTATTCTCAGTATCTGCCGTAACTTCTTTTCCTGAACAGCCTCCCAGACAGATCAAACCGAGCAAAATCAGCCAAACGCATTTCTTTATCCGCATTTCATCCCCCTAAAACCCCTGCACCTTTTTATGGGGGATAGCCCAAAAGACCCTGGGCTATTCCCTTTTATTTAAAAAAAGCATCAATCGGACGCAACTCTCAAAGTATGGGTATTGGTCACTCCCACTATACGATATGCACCGACGGCTTTACTCAACTGTTTTATACTTGCACGGGACGCAGTAGCCGGCCCTACTACCTGAACTTCATTCCCATAAATAACAGATCCATCCGTCTCATAGGGAGTCCCCCTACACCACGATGTGTCCGAAAGATCATATGGAGTAAACCGCGCTTGCGCTTCCCATGTAAAACAAGTCAAACTTATCATCCCTTCGACGCCTCCTCCGGCAGAATAAATATCACTATTCACTTGACGCGCCAAAACCGAATCTTTTATCAAACTTCCAACTTGTAAATAAAAGCACAAACGCTCTCTAAACCATTTGCATGCCCCTGTCAAACGATTACAAACCGACAGGCGTCACTACCAAATCGGGTACTCATCCTTCGTTATAATCGTCGGCGCCCCGCCTTTTTCAAAATCTTCTTTACTTATATAAGCATATTCTGTGACATAATCATTCCCGTCTATCACTTGCCCTACATATCCGTCCCCTGTTGAAAACCCTCTTGTTAAATCATTTCTTTCTGCAATCTCCCGGTACTCTTTCGTTTCAAGATTATATATCTCATACTTTTGACGATATTGGCCAACCCACACTTCCCCATCTAAAATATCGTACGACGCATAAAAATCAATGGGAAGGCTCATGACTTCCTCTTTATCCTCCAAATCCACAATATACATTACCGTCTGTTCACGATCCAGAATGCTATATGTCAAATAATCCTCCTCCAAAGCGGCTATCCGCAGCTCTCCCTCAGCCAACGGAAACGCTTCTTTCTCCTGATTTTTACAATCATAAGTCATCACGACCCCTTCCGGATAATTCTTTCCGGGATAACACTGGTAATATAATTTTCCTTCTCGAAACCCCAATATACGATAAAGCCTTTGCTGTGTTTCTTCTTTCTCTTCAATCGCCGCCATATCCACATTCTCCAGATCAATCCGAAGTAAACGTTCCTTAAATCCCATAAGTTGAAGATTCTCATCATAATAATTCTGTGTATCAACACAATAAAAATACCCATCATATAATACGCTACCTTCACTAACGTTTATCTCCCAAGTATACAGTTCCTCTTCATTTTCTCCTGTGAGGTCCGCTCTACAAAGTGTCGTATATAAGGGATCATTCATACTTTGCCTCCCTTCCGTTTTTGTTTTCAGATACCAAAGCTGCCCCTGATACTCACAAACCCCTTTCAGACTTCTAGCTAAAAGATTCGCCGTACATCCCATATCCCCCGACAAATGACTGCAATCTGCTTTTGTACAAAGAGGAACAAACACTTTGGAAGCATAATCAAAATAAACCAAAATCGGAGCTCCCTTTTCATTTCCCAACACCATAAGACGACCTCCGGACGCTTCCGATTCCAGATTCATAACGCCTACCTTATTTTGGATATCATCTTCACTTGCTTTTGAAAAAAAGTCTTCCGTTTTTTTCTTTTTACAGCCCCCGAGACATACGCATAAGCATAAAATACATCCCGAAAAAAGCCAAAAAACTCTTTTAATCTTCATACTTTCTCCTTAAGAAAGGAAAGGCCCGAAAATTGCCTGATTCACCAGATCGGATACTCATCCTTCGTTAGAACCGTCGGCTCATCCGCTCTATCAAAATCTTCCTTACTGATATACGCATACTCCGTAAGAAAATCATTCTCATCTACGATTCTTCCCACATAACCGACCCCCGTCGAAAATGCCACAGAAAAAGAGGATGCAAAATTATCCGTTCCGACAACCGTATCATATTTTCCCGTTTCCAAATGATACCTTCCATATTGCCGGCGGTCCTGGATTAACAGGATCTCCTCCTCAAAAAGCCGCCAGGATATGTCAGCCGCAATCGGAATACTTATCTCTTTTCCTTCCGTCAAATCAATCACATACAAAATTGTCTGCCCGGCATCCGACATAACATACGCCAAATAATTCTTCTTTAACTTAGAGCTGCCTAAATATCCTTCCGCCAAAGAGAGCTCCTCCTTTTCCCGGGTTTTACAGTCATAGGCCAGGATCGCTCCATTCAAATATTTTTCACATGGATGATATTGATAATATATTTTTCCTTCATAAAATCCCAATATATAATAAGGATAAATCTCCGTCTGCTCCGTCTCTTCGATCTCGGTTATCTCTCCGCTCTCCAGATCAACACTAACCAAACGACTCATGAACCCGGCTAATTGATAGTTCTCATCATATCGGTCCTGAATATCAACCCCATAAAAACAATTCTCATATAAAACACTGCCCGGAAATATACTCATTTCCCAAGTATACAAAATTTCTTCATTTTCCCCCGTAATATCCGCCCTGCACAATAATGTACTTTGCGGGTCACTCAGTTTTTCTCTTCCTGTTTTCTCTTTTAAATACCAGAGTCTATTTTGATAGACACAAATCGTCGAAAGGTTTCTCGCAATCAAATTCGCCGTACATTTCATATCTCCCGGCACATGACTACAATCCGCTTTCGTGCAGACGGGCGCAAAAGCTTGTGTATCATAATCAAAATAAACTACCACGAGATTTTCCTTCCCCAACGTCATAAGACATCCTCCCGGAAAGTCTGAAGTCAAATTCATAACCCCCGCTTCACTCTCCCCTTTCAGGCCAGGAACGGATTCCTCCGCTTTTTTATCTGCACATCCTCCTAACGTTATACTTATATATATAATTCCCAAAATAAGGCACAGGAAATGTTTTCTTATATTCATGTACTCGCCTCCTTAACAAAGATGGCCTGAAGATTTCCCCAAGCCATCTCTTCTCTAATTCAAAAAATACAGCCAAATTAACTTTACATTGTCACCTTTCAATCAACCAGCCGGAACACTAAACGTAACAGTTCCTGTCCGAGTCACTACACGATACGCACCTATAGCCCTACTCAAAGGTTTCGTACTCACACGAGACACCGATACACTTCCTATTTTTTGAGCTTCATTTCCATAAATTACCGACCCATCTGTTGCATAAGGAGTCACTCGGCACCACGATGTATAACTAAGATTAAACGGAGTAAGTCTTGCCTGTGCCTCCTGAGTCAAGCAAGTTAAATATCCCGTACCTTCATCATCAATGTTCTTCGATCCGCTATAAGCTAATGTAGGATCCCCTGCCATACTCCCTGCTACCAGCAACACCGCCGCCACTGCTATAGCGGCCAATTTCTTTAACTTCATACTTTGCTATCCCTTCCTTTCTCCATTGTACTATCAGGAAATCCAGGCTTTAAATCTCCCAACGTTTCTATCATGAAATCCGCTTTCAACCCGAGCCTCACCGTTCTGTACACAAACGGAGGTCGTCCGCAAATTCCAAACGCTCTTTCACTCAAACATCTTACCTTCTTACGCCATATAGGCGCTTTGCAATAAATATAACGGAGAGCTTTCCCCTATACACTCTTATCGAATCGTATAGGAACCACCAGCTTCCACACTAATCCCATTCGTATTCTCCACAAACACCCGATGATCTCCGGTATGTTTTACAAGAAATGTATGAACACCGCTTCCCGTGACAAGAATATACCTCTTTGTTCCGTCCAGTCCAATAATCCCCGCCCGCACCTGTTTGTTCGAAGGAGTTATAGAAACATACACTTCTATTGATCTCGACTCCTCCACATAAAAAGCTTCCGTTTTTTTCAACACATAGCTCCCGACGATCCAAGCAAAACTCCTGGTTGACATCCTGGCATCTCCGGAAACTTCCCCGATTTCCTCCGTTGCGCCGGGCGTCGGCTCCGTCTCTATGTACTCCTGCAGCCCCTCCGATTCTTGTAATTCTTCCTCTATCTCCACAACCGTCCCACAATACCATTTTACATATTATTCTGCCATACTTCCCGACGCGGCAAACACCGTCATGGAACTAACCAAACACAAAATCAGACAAAGGACCGCCGTCCACAGAAAACCCAACAGCCAAACCCGAAAAATCCCCCAGCAAACATCCGTCAACACTTGCGTGTGGAAAAACAAACTGTTCACCCGTAGAATATCATACAGGATATTCACATAACCCATACGATCCAACATACTTCCGAATTCCATACCAAAACAGAAACAAAACGCTTCCGGTAAGCGTAGTCAAACACAAGGCGCCGACCACGTTAATCGCCCAGGTCATCCAAGATCTCCTGAATTTTTCTGGCATCTTCTTTCGATATGCCGTGGCCTTTCACAAAACAAGCGACAAAATCCGCGATTCCGCCCCGATACCATGCGTCGACTTCCTTTTCTGCAATCATCTCTTTATACTCCTCCTCTGTAACTTCCGCGCGAATATAAGAATAACGTCCTATTCGATAGGTACTCACATAGCCTTTCTGAATCAGGCGATCCACGAACGTTCCCAGTGTGGTCCTTTTATGCTCTTTTCCGTACTCATCTACAATTCTTTTCTGCAAATCCAACGTCTGAAGATCCTCGTTCCTCTCCCAGAGGATCTTCATAATCTGAGCTTCACTGGCACTCAAATCCTTCCGTTTCATTAACTTCTTTTATCCTCCTAATTTACTACAAAATATCGTCTTTTCTAAAATTTACCATATTTCGACAGAAAATCAAGTTTTTTAATTATTTTTATAAATAAAAACATAGGCGCTCCCAAACCACGCCTATGCTCCTGTTAAACAATTATAAACCGGCAAACACATCTACCAGATCGGATACTCCTCCTTCGTTAGAACCGTCGACTCTCCGCTTCCTCTGCGGTTCAAAGGACTCCTTCTTTCTGTGAAAGGATTCTCTGCTTCCTTAATTCTCTGCTCACCAGAACAACGGACAATATAAAGGCCGCAAAATCGGCAACCGGTCCCGCGAACAATACTCCCATGATTCCAAAACGGAGCGGAAGCAGCAGAATAAGCGGGATCAGGAAGAACACCTGTCTTGTCAGCGCCAGCAAAGCCCCTTTCATCGCCTTTCCTATGGCAGTAAAAAAACTGGAGGAAAGCAACTGCACGCCGTTCACCAGCACCATAAAAAGATATATGCGCATGAACAGGACCGCAAATTCAAAATACAGTTGATCTCCGTTCCCAAACAGAGAAATGATATATTGCGGAAAACCCTGCAGCAGGCAAAAACCGACCGCGGAAACGATCCGATTCCATTTTATTGCGAGCAGGTACGCTTCCCGCACGCGGGAATATTGCTCATGCCGTTTGTCACAATCAGAAACGGCATTCCCACTAAAGTAACGCCGGCATACTGCCGCGCGAAGGGAAACACCTCCGTGGTGGCCCCAAACAATTTCAAAAGCCAGGACAGCAGGCTTTCGCCTGTTACCAGATAAGCCAATCCGAAAATCACCATCAGGCTTATGCCATTTCCGGCCGCCTTAGCCGCCGACTCCGGTTCCTTGTTTCCCAGATAAAGCGAAAAACGGGAAGCGCTGCCGATCCCCACCAGTAAGGAAACGGCAAGGCAAATCGTAGAAAACGGATAAGAGACATTGGTCGCGGCGTTTCCCAGATAGCCGACCCCCTGACCGATAAAAATCTGATCCACAATATTGTAGAGAGAGCCGACCAGAGTCGCCGTAATGCTGGGAACGGCAAAGCGTTTCAGCAGCTTTGAAATTTTCTCATATCCCAGAGGATTCTCGGTCATGAAATTCCTCCTCCTTCCTCTTTATGTGAAGTTCCTCCGTAATATTTTTACCGGCCTGCATAAGCAGCTCCAGAAAAAGAGTTTTCTCCGCTTCGCCGATGCCCTGCAGTAAAATTTCTTCCGTATTTTCACAGACGATCCGGATCTCCTCCGATACGGACAAGGCAAGATCCGTGGGATACAGTTTCCATGTCCTCCTGTCCCGGTCATTCGGGGAACGGGTGAGCATCCCCTGCTTCTCCAACGCCGCAATCGTCCGTACAATATTACTCGGGTGGACATAAAAAATGTCCATCAAAGAATCCTGCAAAATGCCGGGGGAATCGCATATTTTTATCAGAAACATATATTGACTGCTGTTGATTCCAAAAAGCGCAAGCCGCTTGTCCAAATAAATTTTGTAAAAACGGTCCGCGACCGAAAGCCATTTTAATACTCTCACGGATCATTTACCTCCCATCGAAAATAGGATATCATAATATGCTTGCGCACGCAACTAAATTTAAACCAATACAATCAAGCGTCCGAATCCTACTCCTGGCAAAACTTATAGCCGACCCGCCATACCGTCTGAATATACCGGGGCCTGGGCGGATCGTCCTCGATCTTCTCCCGGATCTTGCGGATAAAAACCGTCACCGTGTTCAGGTCTTTGGAATTGTCTTCCCCCCAGAGGAAATTCAGGATCTGTTCCCGGGTAAAAACTTCGCCCGGATGGCTGGCCATAAAAGCCAGAATCTCAAATTCCTTCCCGGTCAGATTCACCCGCTCGCCTCTTAAAAATACTTCATACCGGTTCAGATAGATTCGAAGATCGCCCACATCAATCCGGTCCTGCTCCCCGGGCTTTTGCATCCGCATCATCCCCGTCCGCTCCGGTTTCAGCCAGAGTTCAAATTCTTTGGAGGTCCGTTTCTTGCTCAGATTCGCCCGGATATGCATACACAGTTCCGCCGCGTCAAACGGTTTCACCATATAATCGTCGGCCCCGCAGCGCATTCCCACGCTCTTGTCCACAAAATCCCCCTTTGCCGACAGCATAATAACCGGAAGAAGCTCTCCCCTGGTTCGCAACTGCTGGCAGACGTCGAACCCGTTTATGCCCGGCATCATCACGTCCAGAATCAGCAGATCCGGTTTCTCCGCCCCGATCTTCGCCAGCACGTCCAGGCCGTCCCCCGCGTAGCAGCACCGATAACCTTCTTCTTCCAGAATCTGCCCGATCCCGGTGCGCACGCTGGTATCGTCGTCCGCGATCATAATCTTCATGTTCTCTTCCCCTTCCTTTCTTCCCTGGTTTCCCGGCCCCGGTTTCTCAAAACTTCCGTTCACGCCTCTATGCCTCTTCCTCCGTCCGGATCGGCAATGTCACCACAAATTCGCTGCCCTTCCCCGGCTCGCTCGTCACCACAATGCGCCCGCCGTGCATTTCCACCAACTGTTTCACCAGGGACAGCCCGAGCCCGCTCCCGCTGTAACGCCTGGACGCGGAAGAATCGCTCTGGACGAACCGCTCGAAGATCACGGGAAGTTTCTCCGCCTCAATTCCGATTCCGTTATCCTTCACGCGGATCTCCACCTTCTCCTTCGACTCGTCCACATCGATCGCCAGTAAAACAAAGCCGCCCGATTCCGTAAATTTAACCGCGTTGCTGCAAAGGTTCTCGATGATCCGGCAAAGCTTTTCCCAATCCCCGTAAAACAACGGCACGTCGCGGCCGATCTCGATCGTAAAATCGATCCCCTTCTTCTGGGCCAGCGGCAGAACGGAAGCCTCCATATGGCTCACCACGTCGAAAATGTCGATCAGTTCCGCGTTCATCGGGCTGTGTCCCGCCTCCACCCGGGCCAACTCCAGCGTATTATTTATCATATCCAAAAGCCGCATCCCGTTCATCTCGATCTCGTCCAGCCTTTTTTTGTCCTCCTCCCCCTCCACGGCTTTTTTCAGCAGCGTGGTAAATGTCAGAATCGCCGTGAGGGGCGTCCTGAGCTCGTGGCTCATAATCGACAGAAAATCCGTCTTCATGTTATTGTCTTTCTGAAGGACCTCATTCGCCTGCTGCAGAAGAAGACGCTCTTCGGCCAACTGGTCGTTCGCCCGTTTCAGTTCTTCCGTCCGTTCCACCACCTGTTCCTCCAGATTCCCGTACAGACTCTGAAGCTCCCGGCTCATTTCGTTAAATTTGCGCCCCATTTCCAGAAATTCATCCTGAAGCGCCGCTTCCTCCACCTGAACCGTCAGCTTCCCCGCCGTCATCTGGGAAACGCCGGCTTCCAGCTTCTCCAGCGGCCGTATTACATAATGCTGCACCGCCAGAAATACGATCGTGCAGACCAGGCTGGTAAAAAGAATCGCGAACAGAAGATCACTCCTCACTTCCGCATGGTAGACTTCCAGATCCGGCTCCATGTTCAGCGTCATACTGACGGCGCCGCCCATATCGCCGACCTCCCACCCTTCTTTGGGATAACCGGTCTTGTCGAGCTGTCCGGCCGGCGAGCCGTGACACTCCAGGCAGGATTCCTTGACCGTCATGCGGGATAAATAACGAAATACCGGATGTCCCTCCGTCTCGGCCACCGTATAATACTCTTCCAGAGACGGATCGGCCTCAAACGCCCGGAGCGCTTCCTTCTCAAACGGATCCGGCGCGTCCACCACGTTGCGCGTCTTCAAATTCGTATAATGCGTCTGGACCAGATCATTCTTCTTCGAAAAAATGGCCCCGATACTCTTCCCCACGATCGCGCAGTGAAGCCCTTTAAATTCATAATCCCCCTCTTCCGTCGTGTTGATCAGATCCTGATTAACCTCCACGAAATACCAGGCGGCGTCCATCTGTTTGGAAAGGATCGAAGCCTTGTCCCTCAGATTGTCGATGATGCTGTTATAACGTTTCTTCGTACTGTAAAGACTGTTCAGGGAAAGGATCATCACGAACACAACCAGGATAATAACAACAAATTTTCGCGTGATCTTCGACATAAAAAACTCCTTTCGCCCGGACGTCTTTCGTACAGGCATATTATATCATTCCGCATCCGTATCTTCAAAATAAAATCGTTGGGAATTATCCGAATCTTCGCTTTTTACCGCGCCCCGCCGAAGGCAAATAAAAATGAGGCAGGTTTCCCCGCCCCATCTTTCTTTCCCGTCTTTACAAACGGATTCGCGTAAAATCTTTCTCCGACGCGCAGGGTTTGGCATGAATCAGAAGCGACGGCTGCGTCGAAGGCTCCGGCAGGCAGGGCAGCTCGTTTACCAGCTCCTCGCCCTCGTGGGCTTTCTTTAATTCTTCCAGGTCGCCGAATTCCAACGCGCGCTGGACGCAGGCGTCCACGCAGACCGGATTCATCCCGGCGTCCCTCAGCGGCTTACAACTGTCGCATTTCTGAACGTACCCCAGATCTTCCACCGCTACCGGCGCGCCGTAAGGGCATTTCTCCACGCAGGTCAGACAGAAGATACACATGTCGTCGTCGTGCTGAACCGTCCCGTCCTCCGCCATGTGCATAGCGCCGGAAGGACAGTTGCGGACGCAGGCCGGATCCGTGCAGTGATTGCAGGCGATGGACATATGATACCATCTGGCATCCGGATATTCTCCCGTCTCATAATGCCCTACCGTGCGGAAGTTCGCGCCGACCGGGAGATCCGCCCGGTCTTTGCAGGCGATCTGGCAGGCAGAACAGCCGATACAGTTATCCATATTGAAATAAAATCCCAATTTACCCATTCCGTTCACTCCTTCCTTAATCCAGCCCCGGCGTCAGGATCCCGCGGTCGCTGTCGGATTCCATCTGCTCCGCATATTTCTCAAAATCGCAGGTATAGTTATTGTAACCGGACACGCCGCTGTTGCTGGTCGAACCGCCGCAGAGGACGTTATCCGTACCGGCCAGATCGTTGCCGCTCTTCTCGTCCATCAAAGTCCAGGTACCGTGCGGGATCCCCACCATGCCGGGCTTGATCGTCCCGGACACCAGCGCGTTTCGGACAACGGAACCGAAACGGTTCCAGATCCGCACGCTGTCGCCGGATTTGACGCCTTTCTCGTCCGCGTCCTTCTTACTTAAGAATACCGGATTCTCACAGACCTCGCGCAGCCAGATATTGCTGTCCATAATGGAATGCGTCCTTCTCAAATAGTGAGGATTCCACGCCAGGTAAGGATACTCGCCCTTCTCCTGTTTCTCGAAATCGCTGAACGTGCTCTCATAGCTCTCTTCCGCAAACACATGGCTCGGATAAGGCTTGAACTCGATCCCGCCGATTCCGGTCGCATTTAAATTATCGGCTTTGGCCTGGCTGTAGATCTCAAGTTTGCCGCTGGCGCTGGCCGTCGGGTTCGCCTCCGGATCCTCCCGAAACGCCTGATAAGCGATCGTTCCCGTACCGTCGTTTTCTTTTCTCGGCACCTGATAGATCCCCTGCTTGCAGAGCTCATTCAGGCCGATCTTACCTTCCTGAACCTCGCCTTCCACGCCCCATTCTTTCAGATCTTCCTCGGTGATCGTTACCAGGGGCGCATAATCGCCGTCCTCGTAAACCGTAGCGCCCTGCAGGGAATTGAAGAACTCCTGCTTCTCGCTGACCGGATACAGTTCCTCCGCGTTCAGACCCAGCTTCTTTGCCAGCAAAATTCCGACTTCCTGGTCGGATTTTGCCTCAAACTGAGGTTCCACCACCTTGCCCGTAAAAATCATGTATTCGCGGTCCATGGTCACGCTCATGGGACGGCCTTCCCGCTCCCACAGAGTCGTTACCGGGAACACGATATCCGCGTACCGGGCTTCCAGGCGGTAATTATAGGAATTGGTCAGAATCACGTCCACCGTGCTGTCCTTCTTTGTGATGGTCTTCAAGCCCTCGGCCAGGCACGTAAAACCGTTCAGACCGCTCTTATCCTCAATGTAGATCGCGTGAATCTCAATCTCCCTGGGTTCTGCCGGGGACAAAGCCGCGCCGTAACCGGTCTTATTATTAAAATTATATTTTCCCGTATCGACCGCATGCCAGATCTCCGTATCGCCGATGCAGTCGTCCACCTCATTCTTAACGTAAGGGATCCCGTCGCCCCCGGCCGTTACGAGCGTCTTCCCGTTATTCATCTGGTTCTTATATCCGCAGGCCGTGCAGTGGCCTTCCTTCCCCATGTGGCCGCCCATCGCGCCCAGAGTCATAAACATCTGAGGGAAATCCTCCGCTCCCGCGCAGCGGGCCGGCGCGTAGCCGTGAAGGAGATTCACTTTCTTTTTCATCCCGATCTGTTCCGCGTACCAGCGGATTTTATCCGCCGGGGCCCCGCAGATCTTCTCGGCCCATTCCGGCGTCTTCGGCGTATCGTCGTAAGCGCCCAGAAGATAATCTTTAAAATTCTCGTTCGTCTTCGCGTCCGCCGGCATGTGTTCCGCGTCGAATCCTACCGTACAGCGATTTAAGAAATCCCAATCGATCAGAGGATTCTTTTCCGGATCGTCCGCTTCCAGCATCGCGTAAGCCACGCCCAGCATAAAAGCCGTGTCGGTTCCGCCGTTCACCGGAATCCAGTCCGCGTCCAACATCTGGGCCGTCGCGTTGTAATCCGGCCCGATTGCAATAAATTTTACGCCGGCTTCTTTGCATTTCATCAGCGTATAAGAACGAAGCGCGGAAGCGGACCAACCCGAATTCATCCCGTGAAGAACGATCAGTTCCGTCTTCGGCATCTCCAGACGGTCCTCCGCCAGCCCCATATCGTAGGCGCTGGGAAGCCCGATCATCTTATCCCAGGGATACGCGTAGGTCCCGCAGGAGGACGTGCTCCAGGTCGTGACGGCGCCGCCCAGGGAATTGAGCACATTCCGGCTGCGGCCGCCGCCGTTGCACTCGCCGCCGCCGGCCAGAGACATAACCGACTTCGGACCATATGTATCATAAGTCTTCTTCAGCGCCGCCGCCGCCAGTTCGATCGCCTCGTCCCAGCTGATGCGCTCCCATTCATCCTTCCCTCTCAACTCCGGATGCGGTTCGTCCGGCGACCAGTTCTTCCGCTTCATCGGATATTTGATCCGGTCCGCGCCGAAGATCTGCATCCGCTGCGCGTGCCCTCTCAGACATGAGCGCTGCTGCGGATACTCCCAGCTATCCTCATGGCTGTCGTCGGACTTCATGCGTAGGACCGTATTGTCCACCACATACGCATAGTTCATGCAGCGGCCGCCGCAGTTGTGCCAACAGGCGGCCGGCAGCCATTCGCCCTCCTCGTTCAGGATCGCCTTGTCGGTCGCTCGGATCGTCGCCTCCGCCATCTGGCCGCTTTCCGCGGCCGCCGTCGTCGCCGCGTCCGTCGCCGCAGCACTGGTTGCCGCCGCGCTCGTTCCCGCGCCCGACGTCTCCGCCAGGGTCGTTCCCGAACTTCCGGACTGCGTACAGCCCGCCAGCGTCACAGCCGCGGCCGCCGCCGCGGTTGATTTCAGGAAATCTCTCCGGCTGATCCTCGCGTTCTGAATCCGTTCCATCAAATTGCCTTGCTTCATGAATCCCCATCCTTTCTCTCCTCGCTCCCTTTCGGAAAGCGGTCTCAGGCTTCTTAAGGTTCCCCCTCCGGGTCCCCCTATCGCCATTCGGCGTTTCATAGGGATAGGATATCGGAATCACGCCGCATTGTCAATTTTGATACCATGTCGTTAAAATTAAAAAACATTTCCCAAATCTTTCCCAAACATTAACAAAATCAGGCAATGTCTTTTCTTTCATACCACCAGAACGCAGCCGCAACACCTGCCAGCCCGAGGAAAAGCCCCGCCGCCAGATACCCCCCGGATAATCTGCCGTTCATGATCACATCCGCGCTCTCGGCATAACCGAACGGCGTAAGATATTTTAAAAACTCGGCCTTTCTTGTGAGATTCGCAACCAGATTCAGAAAATAAAACAGCGCCGCAATACCAAGTCCCAACCCCGGGCCTCCCTGACGCAGAAAAGCCGAAATCCCGAAGCAAACGGCGGCCGTCTCCAACTGCAGCAGAAAATATGCCAGAAACAAAAGCGCCAGCGTTTTCCCGTCCGGCGATTCGCCGATCAAAGCGACCGATAAGAGCGTCACCAGAAGAACCGCCGCGTTCAGCAAAAATATCTGCGTGAACACAGCCAGAAGTTTTTCAAAAACCACCCGCGTCCGGCTCACCGGATGCGTCAGCAAAAATTCCGCCGTATGTTCTTTCTCTTCTCTGGCCAACGCCTGAATCCCGATCAGAGCCGCGAACAGCGCGCCTCCCAGTCCCAGCACATTCCCGCACTCCACCCCGAAAAACCCGAGGAATTCGCCAAAAGAGAGCCGGTCCATACCAAAAGCCTGGGAGAAACCGCCCATCTGGGAAAATATGCCGCTGATCTCCTCCATCTGCCCCGCCATCTCCGGATAGATCAGAATGCAGATCGCCGTCAAAAACGCAACCGCCGCCGCCCAGGCCGCCAGAAAGACCCGGCCCGCTCGCAATTCCTGTTTCCAAAGCGTCATATCACATTTCCTCCCCCGAATAATAATGCATAAAGACTTCCTCCAGATCCGGTTCCGCAACGGTAAAATCCGTCAGAGGCAGCGCGGCAACGGCCTGCAAAAGCCCTCCGGGCGCGCCGTTATAAAGAAAACTGACCGCCTCCCCGCCCGTCTTCACATCCCGAATCCCCTCAAGCAAAGGCGCCCGGGAAACGCCGTACAGCGTCACCCGTTTCGCTCCGGTATGTCCGAGATTTTCCACGCTGTCGCAGACCAGAAGCCGTCCGTCCCGGATAATGGCAGCGTGACGGCAATAGCGCTGTACCTCCGACAATACATGGGAGGACAAAAAAACCGTCGCTCCCTCCCGACACCGCTCGGCCAGAATCGCATAAAACTCTCTCTGAACCAGCGGATCCAAACCGCTGGTCGGCTCATCCAGCACATACAAACGCGGCCTGTGCTGAAGCGCGCAGACGATCCCCACTTTCTTCCGGTTCCCCAGCGACAGCTCGCGGATCTTCCGGGAAGGGTCCAACCCGAGCCGTTCACATAAACGTTCCGCCTCCGCATGACAGTCCTGTTTACGAAAGTCGGCGGAAAACCGCAGGATATCCCGGACTTTAAGGCCGTTATAAAATGCCGCTTCCGAAGGAAGATATCCCACCTCGGCAAGAATCTCGATTTTCTTCTTCCCGGCATTCTTCCCGAATACTTCCGCCGACCCGCCGGACGGCGCAATCAGACCCAGAAGCGTGCGGATCATGGTGCTCTTTCCCGCGCCGTTCGGGCCGATAAACCCGAAGAAATCGCCTTCCTCCACCGTCAGATTCACGTCAATAATTCCCCGGTGTTTCCCGTAATATTTTGTCAGCCCTTCCGTCGAAATCGCTCTCATTTCGAATCCTCCTCCCGCACGGGTCTTCGGTAAATCTGCTTCCAGAAAGCCATCAATTCCGAAAAACCCCGTTCTAACTCATCCACATCCAGCGGTTCGCCCCGCTGAATCAATTTCCACACATATCCTTCCGACGCCAGAAGCATCTCCTTATACATCATGCCCAGGTCGATTCCCGGAATAAAACCGGCGGGATCAAGCTCCTTTAAGATTCCCTCCGCCCTGAAACTCACAAAATTCCGGTAACTCTTCTGAATCTCCTCCGATATCTCCGGTTCCCTCTCATAATACGCTTTGATAACAAAAAACGACATGTCCGGATATTCCCTTATAAGTTCCAGTTTCGCCCGCATACCCCGTTCCATCATCTCGAACAGGTCCCCCGGCACATAACAGCCGTATTCCGCCAGATGACGAACGCTGATCCTCGCCGCTTCCTCCCACAAGAACAGATACAGTTCCTTCTTATTATAAAAGTAATGAAACAGCAGGGATTTGCTGATGCCCGCCTCCCCGGCAATCTCGCTCATCGGGCTCTTCCGGTAATTGTTTCGGGAAAACACCCGGTATCCCGCGTTCAGGATTCTCCTCTGCTTCTCCGCCGGCAGCTTATAAAACTTCTCATTCATGGAAATTCTCCCCGTATCGCCATTCGGCGTACCTACAGTATAACTTCATTGACCGTTTTTGAGAAGGGCCCGCCCGTCTTTTCTGCAAAAATCCGCTTCCCGGCCGAAAATCCTGCACAAAACCGCCAGATAAAAAACAAACCCTGACAAAGGATGTCAGGGTATATGCATTATACTAACGTCGCTTAACAAGAACACATAAAAAACGGAGGTAAAGAAAATGAACGAGATGAATCAGAAATTTTGCCAGTGCTGCGGTATGCCCATGGGAGATACGGACGATCTGTACGGAACCAACGCCGACGGCGGCAAAAACGAAGAGTACTGCAAGTATTGCTTTGAAAAAGGCGCCTTCACTTTTAAGGGTACAATGGAAGAAATGATCGAAGTATGCGTACCCAACATGGCCGCCGCCAACCCGGACATGAAGGAAGAAGAAGCGCGAAAAATCATGCGGGAATGGTTCCCCACATTAAAACGCTGGAGAAAATAATCACCGGCCCGGTCTGTCTTTTCAGCCCCCGAAGGACTTTTTTCACGTCAAAAGGGAAACGTCGTCCGACAAAACAATCGTCTTCGTCGCGATCGTTTCCCGAAAGCGGACGTCATGTTCCACAAAAAGCATCGTCGGGGAATATTCCGACAACAATTTCTCCACCTGCATCCGCGAAAACACATCGATATCGTTGAGCGGTTCGTCCCACACGTACAGGTGGGCCGGCGTAAGCAGGCTGGCCGCCAGCAGGACTTTCTTTTTCTGCCCCGCCGAGTAATCCTCCATTTTTTTCTCGAACTGTACCCGTTCCAGACCGAACTTGCGAAGCAGCGCGCAGAAAATACTCTCATCCAGGTTTCTCTCCCGGCAAAACTCAAAAATCCCGCCTTTTAACCGCGACGTATCCTGATTCACGTAAGAAATCACCATCCCGGACGCCGTCTCACAGACTCCGCTCTCCCGGGGAAGCATTCGAAAATCATCCGAAATTCCCGTTTCCCGAGACGAACCGGAAACGAATAAACCCTCCGCCCGCCCCGGCGGCTGTTCAAAATAACCGGCCTTCTGCAAAATCATCCGGATCAGCGTCGTCTTCCCGCATCCGTTCCCCCCGTGAAGAGCAACCCGCTCCCCTCGCTGAACCGTACCGGTCAGACCCGTAAAAAGAGGCTTCTCCGCCCCCGAATAAGCCAGGCCGTAATCCCGAATATCCACCAGCCTCTCCCTGTGATGCCGCAGAGGCGTCATCTTCAGATCGTCCGTTTTTTCCAGATCGACCAGAAGATCTTCCTTCTCCTCCACCTCCCGCCGGATGCGCTTTTCCATCTGCTTCACCCGGCTCTGCATTTTTTTGGTCTTCGCGCCGATATAGGCCCGGGTCCCGATAAAACGATCGTTCTCTCTGGCCGGGTCATATCCGATCTTCATTCCCTCATTCTTATCGGCCCAACCGGACGCGCGCGCGGCCGCCTGCTTCAGCTTGCCGATTTCTTTCAGATGCTTTTCATTCTCCGCCTCCGCGAAATGGTCCTTCCGCCGCTTATTTTCCCACCAGCTCGAAAAATTCCCGTTCTGAACCTCGATCGTTCCCCGATTCAACACCAGGACATGATCGACGCAGGCGTCCAGGAGATCTCTGTCGTGAGAAACCAGAAGGAAGCCTTTTTTCCGCAACAGATACCCTTTCACGCTTTCCCGCGTCTCCCGGTCCAGATGATTGGTCGGTTCGTCGATCAGGAAAAAATCATTCTCCTCCGAAAACAGCGCCGCCAACTGGATCTTCGTCCGCTCGCCGGGGCTTAACGTCCAAAAAGGCCGGTACAGGATTCCTGCGTCCTCCCCCAGTTTTTCCAATTCGCACAAAACGCGCCAGAGCTCGCAGCCGGCCTTCAGCTCCTCCAGAAATTCCGCCGCCGGCCGCTTTTTCTGTTCTTCGGTAATCGGGTACGGGAAATAATCCGGCACCGCCGGACAAATAATCGAACCTTCACACCTTCCCGACAGCGCTCCCTGCTCCCGCAGCAGTCTTAAGAAAGTGGTCTTCCCCTTCCCGTTGCGGCCGAGAAATCCGCATTTCCAGTCCGTATCCAGAGAAAACGATACCTTTTCAAACACCGGTTCAAAACTTCCCTCATAATAAAAAGTCAGGTTCGTCACACAAATCTGAGCCATTCGTCAGCCTCCTTTCTCCCGGGCCAAACAGCTTCTTTCCGTTCTCTAACCTGACCTTCTTCCGATTCCTCTTCCGTTCCGACCGGGAAAACAGGGCGCAAAAAAAGAAAGACTATGAAAACATAATCCGCTTCCGGCAACAGGAAAAACCGCGGAAAGAATCTTCTTCCCGCAAATATCGCCGCACACCGGGGAATCTCCCGCTAAGCGGCGCAAATCATCCATGTAAACCAAAGCAGATTATCTCTCCATCCTTTCACCCCTTTCCCGAAATTATTCCGATTTTAACACAGGGAGCCTCAATTTGTCAATCCCCCTCCTATCTCAAAAGCGGCATACTTCCGGTCGGCTTATTCACCTTTCCCCGGAAAAAATCTTGCAAGATATTCTCAGGTCTTACCCTGCCCGGCAGCTCCCCTATATTGTCTCTCCGCGCCGCCTAAAATGCTTTCTTCCCATTGCTTTTCACTTCAACCTGATATATACTTTAAGTGTTCGCCAGACGGTGATGTGGGATGCCGAAGGGCACTCCTTTTCTTAATCTTAAGAGTAATATATACAGGAGAGCATCATGCCAAATATTCCCATGAAAGCAAAAGGAGCGATGGATCGGAACAGCCTTCTGTCCGTCAACGCTCAGAAAATACAGGGAGCTTTTCGCTCCGATAATATTGAAACAATAAATACCCGCCCTTTACCGGATACGCCGGCCGTACAATCGTATCCGGAACGGACGACGGCCTCTCCCGGGCCTCCTCTTTCCTCCGGAAACGCACTCTCCCGCCAGGTAGTTCCGTCTCTGGTTCATCCGGTGCAAAAGGGGCAAAAACTTCTCCTGGGCACAACCGCTTCCCTGCAAAAAATCCGGGCCTGCCTCGGCTGGAACGCGAACGACCCCCGATGCGACGTGGACGTATCCGCCTTCCTCCTGGGCGATAACGGGAAAGTTCCGGGCGACTCCTGGTTTGTGTTTTACGGCCAGACCGAAAGCCCGGACGGCAGCACCGCTTTCGCCGTTGACGGAGGCACGGACCGGGAATTTATCCGCGTAGACCTCGCCCGGCTCGACCCGGCCGTCAAAAGAATCGTATTCGTCCTGACCATCAACGAGGCGTTCGAAAAGCGCCTTCATTTCGGAATGATGCAGGACGCCTACCTGCGCATTCTCGATGAGACGGACCGCTCGGAACTGGTAAGCTTTAAGCTGACCGACTACTATTCCAATGTGATTTCCATGATGATCGGCGAGATCTACCGGCACAACGATTCCTGGAAATTCAACGCGGTCGGCAACGGCCTGGCCAAAGACCTGGCCGGCCTCTGCGAATGGTACGGCGTTCAGGTTGTATAAAGAACAAAGGAGAAAAAAGATGCTTCATTTTGAAACGATAAATGAATTGACATTAAAAGTTACCTGCACCGGAAACGACGTTCTGTTCACGAAAGCGGGCGCCTTCATCGCCGGCGATAGCGCGGGCGGAAAAAACTATAAATTCGAAAAACTGCTGCTCGGCCCCCAGAACAACTTCGCCCAAGCCGCCCTGGGCTCCCTGGTCCGGCGGGTGACAGGCGAGAATCTCCCTCTCATGAAAGTTACGATGAACGGGGATTCCGTAACTTACTACGCAAATTACGGGCAGCATGTTCTGATATACAAACTGGCATTCGGCGAAACGATTTCCGTTGAATCCGAAAATATCCTCGCCTTTACGCCGGACTGTAAATATGACGTGCGTTTTATCGGTTGCGGCATCCTGTCTCAGAAAGGGCTGGCCACCTCCGTCCTGACCGGAAACGGCGGCGGCGCTTATGTTGCGATTTTATCGGACGGCAACCCGATCGTTTTAAGCAATCACCGGAGCCGGAACACGATTTCCGTCGACCCCGACGCGGTCATATGCTGGGTCGGACAAGGCAACTGCGATCCGCAGGTCAAGACCGACATCACCTGGAAAAACTTCATCGGTCAGGCTTCCGGTGAATCTTACGCTTTTGAATGGAGCGCCAATCAGCAGGTTTCGGTCATTGTCCAGCCTTCCGAACGAAGAGGCGGCGTCGCCGTCCGGGTCGACTGACAAAGCGGGAATCCGCAACAAACAACTCTTTCCTTTGGAGGAGATCCTACAGCAATGAAGTTCCTTGTAAACAAAAAACTTGCTACGCGCATCAGTATTATTACCACAGCAATCACCCTGACCGGTTTGCTGCTTCTCTGGATCATCGTATCCGCCAACGCTTCTTCCGTCGTCAAAAACGATATCACCAATCAGATGACCGACGCCGTGGAAGCCAGAGCCGCTATCATCAACGATTACGTAACTTCCGCGGAAGAATATATGAGTGCTTTCGCACTGGCCGACGAAGTTCGTGAACTCCTGTTAGACCCGGAAGATCCGGAGCTTCTGGAAAAAGCCCAGCAATACACGGAAAATTTTGCTTCCGTCAAAAACATTTTTGAAGGCCTGTACATTGCTACCCCATCCACATATGTGCTGACGCACACTTCAGCGGAGGCCATCGGAATCACGACGCGCAAAGACGACGCGCTGACCACGTTCCAAAACACGATCCTGTCCCAACCGCAACTGACAAACTTAGGGATCATGAAGTCGCCCGGAACCGGCAGCATGATCCTCTCCATGTACTATCCGATCTTTGAAGATCAGACCTGCATCGGCTATGTGGGCGCCGGCGTATACGCCAGCCACCTGATGGACGCGCTGCTGAACTTAAACATCAAGGGCCTGCCGGACAGCGAGTACGTATTTTTGAACGCGGAAACCGGCGTGTACCTCTATCACCAGGATGAAGCGCTTTTAAATACGGAAACTACCGACGCCGGATACCAAGAAATCATCCAGCGCATCCAGGCGGACGGCAGCACGGAAGCGGGCACATACTCCTACCGGGACGAAAACGGAGTTAAGCAACTGGTCGTCTACAAATATCTGAAAGACCGCGGCTGGATCTTTATGGTCCGGGACAGCGCCAAAGAAGTTTACGGCGCGGTAACAAGCGTGCGGATTGTAGTCGGTATCTTATGCGCAGCCACGGCCGCCGCCATCATACTGATCACACTTGTCATTCTGCACCGTCAGGACAGGGAGCTTATGGTTGTGGAGCGCGCCATAAGCCGCTTAGGAGAACTGAATCTCTCCACCGACAAGGAAATCGAAGCGTTTTACGGCAGATCCGACGAGATTGGTATGATTGCGCAGACAACCAACCGCGTCTGCGGCTGCCTGCAAAAAACTATCGACGACGTCGGTCGGATTCTGGGGGAAATCGCCGACGGCAACCTCACGGTAGACGTCACCGAGAATGAATCCTACTACATCGGCGATTTCAAAGCCCTGTCCGAAAGCCTGAAGTCCATCCATACCAACCTTATGAACGTGATCCGCGATATCTCTCTCGTCGCAAATCAGGTCGACACCAGCGCGGACCGGGTATCCACGGGCGCCCAGGCATTGTCGCAGGGCACGATCGAACAGGCGGCTTCCATCGACGGGCTGGTAGCGAACGTGACCGCGATCACCTCGCAAATCCAAACCAGCACGGTGCGCTGCGGAAGCGCCAGCGAACTGGTAGACAAAGCCACCGGCTACGCGGCCGAAGCCGACACGAAGATGGAACAGCTGATTGCGGCCACTCAAAATATCGACCAGTCCTCAAACAAGATCATAACGGTCATTAAAACGATTGAGGACATTGCGTTTCAGACGAATATCCTGGCCTTGAACGCTTCCGTGGAAGCGGTCCGCGCCGGAGCCGCCGGAAGCGGCTTCTCCGTAGTGGCGGACGAGGTCCGAAACCTTGCCGCCAAATCCACCGAAGCCGCTCAGGACACAAGCAGCCTGATTCATCATTCGATTCAGGATGTAAAAACAGGAACCGAATCCACAAATCTCGCCGTTTCCGCCATGCAAGTCATCAGCGACTGCATTCAGGCAATCAAGACGCTGATGGATGAAATCGCCGCCGCCAGCGTCCAGCAGTCGGAAATGATCACCCTGGTAGAAAACGGAATTCGGGAAATCTCCAACGTAGTGCAGGCAAATTCCGCCGCCGCCGAAAAGAGCGCCGACGTTTCGAAAGAACTTTCCAGCCAGGCACGGACCCTGAACAACCTGATCAACCGGTTCCATATTACGTAATATCATAACGCCGTCCGGCAGAGGCATACAGCCCCGCTGGACGGCGTTTGTTTTCCGCCCGACCGTTTCAGATTACGGTCTTAAACAGACCGTGCCGATTACAATACGCGTACAAAATGCCGTGGCCTTTCTTCCGAAACCTCGCCGCCGCGTCCTGCTCCGGATACAATTTTATCAATCCCGCGCGATCCGAAGTCACATAAGCAAAAAAGGAGATATAATGCTCTTTCTTCATGGGATGCCCCATCGTAACAAAATACTCGTCGTCCACCGTCTCAATCCGGATCGGATGATCCTCTTCCGTTTGCTCCGCTTCCGCCTCCGGCAGCGTAATCCCGCAGCAGGAGAAATTCCCCCGCCCCACGGACGTAATAATATTACCGCAGACCGGACAGACATAAAAACACATCTTTTTCATATTGGCCGCCTGGTTTTCATTCTCCCTGAGATCACCCGTCAAAAGTTCCGCAATGGAAATCCCCAGCGCCTTCGACAGATCCCCGATGATCCCGATATCCGGAAGCCCCTTTTCCGTCTCCCACTTGGAAACGGTTTTATCACTCACGCCGATTTTTTCCGCCAGTTCTCTCTGAGTGAACTTTCTTTTTTCCCGCAGTTCCTTTATCGTTTTTCCCGTTACGTAACCCATACGTGTCCCTCTTTCCCGATTTTTTATACTCTCTGTAAAACAGCCGTTCATATGGCGCGCATGAACAGATTTTATAATGATTCTCCCGCCCGCGCAACCTACGAAACGTAGAGTCGCGCGAAAATCAGTATTGATACCGCCTCCGGTTCTTCCCGAACATAAAAGCCGACAAAACCAGCGCCATGCATTCCGCCGCAGGCGTGGCCAGCCAGATGCCGTTTACTCCCAGAATAAGCGGCAGCGCGATCATTGTCACCGACATAAATACAAACGACCTGGAAAAAGCAAGGAGCGCCGACACCGCCCCATTCGACAGCGCCGTAAACATCCCGCTGGCAAAAATATTGAATCCGATAAACAGCAAAGCGATCGTACAGATCCGGTTCCCGGTCACGGCAAGGCCGTAAACCGGATCGTCCGGACGGGCGAATACGGACACCAGCGGTTCGGTGAGAAGAAGAGACGCCGCCGCCGACAATACGGAGATCGCGGCGATCACCTTCAGACTGAGCGCAATCAGTTTTTTCAATTTCTCACAGTTCCGCTCCCCATAATAGAAGCTGATCATCGGCGCCACGCCGTAAGAATACCCCGTATACAAAGAACTGGCAAACATCAGGACATACATGATGATCGTGACGGCCGCAACGCCTTCCTCCCCTATATAATGAAGCATCGTCCAGTTAAACATCATCGTAATGATTCCGGTGACAAGAGCCGTCGCCATCTCCGAACATCCGTTCGCAGCGGCGTTTAACAGAACCCTCCAGCGAAATACCGGTTTTTCAAAATGCAGAAGGCTCTCTTTTCGGCTGAAAACAAACAGACCCACGACCGCCGTCACCGAATACCCCAGCCCGGTCGCAAGCGCCGCGCCTCCGATCCCCATATCAAACCACGCAATCAACACATAATCCAACACCATATTCAAAATGCCGCCCGACACGGAACAAATCAGGGAAAGATTCGCTTTCTCGCTTGCGATCATATACAGTGTAAAATTATTCATCAACAGGATCGGCACCGTAAACAACAGGTAACGGCTTAAATACGCCGCGCAATACCCCGCCACATCCGCGCTCAGGCTCATCCCTCCAAAAACGGGACCGATGGTCCCATACCCGAGAGCCGACATAACCAGGCCGACAACCACGTTCACCAGAATCAGAAAAGTAAAATCTTCCCGCGCCTCCCCGCTTTTTTGCTCTCCCATCTTTCTCATAATAACCGCGCTGCCGCCGGCCGCCAGCATCGTGGAGATCGCCGTAACAAGCTGAATAACCGGCGCGGTGAGATTGATGGCGGATAAAGCGTCCGTCCCGATCAGATTCGATACAAACAGTCCGTCCACCATCGTATAAAACGACATAAACACCGTCATGGCGATCGTCGGCACGGCAAACCTCAAAATATTTCTCAACGTTACAGGCTTTTGATATCCGTTTTCCAAAGTTGTTTCCTCCCGTCTTGTATTTTCTCCCCCCATCCCATATGATAGATACGAGGTACTCTCAGACTACACCGTACCGTAACAGTACGGTCAAGAGAAAACGGAAAAAATTTTAAGGAGCCGGAAAATGGATGAAAAAAGCAGGCTGCTCACGATCGGCCAGTTCGCGGCGCTTCACGGGATCAACAAAAAAACTCTGATGTGGTATGATGAGATCGGACTGTTTAAACCGGCCGCCGTCAACCCGGAAAACGGATACCGCTGCTACAATTATCATCAAAGTTCCCTGCTGGAGACGATCCTTCTGCTGCGGGAGCTGAACGTATCGATAAAGGAAATCCAGGCGTTTATGGAAAACCGTTCCGCCGAAAGCCTGAAACGGCTTCTGGATGAAAAAATCGAAGAATTGGACCGGGAGATCCTACACTTAAAAGCCGTCCGGAAAACATTGGGTAATCATCGGCAGAACATGAAAACCCTCCTGAACACGAATCTCTCCGAAATCCGAATCGCGGAAAAAGAAGAACGCTGCCTGGTAACCGTAGCGATCGATCCGGGGACTTCCTATGACAAAACCGTGGAAAGAATCACGGCCGAAACCAGAAAATACCAGCTTCGACGCCTGCACGACGCCTCCTACGGATCCATGATCCGGGTCGAGAACCTGTATCAGAGCCGTTTCGACGACTACGACGGGCTGTTCATTGAAATCCCTCTTCCCCTGCCCGCCAAACCCGACGACGACTCCCTCCCGGCGCACGGTACGCAAAAAGCGGGGCTGCACATACAGCCCCGCGGAAAATACGTGCGGGCCTTCTACCGGGGCGACTGGGAAAATATGTCCTTAAAATACAGGGAAATTCTTAATTACGCCCAAAAGCACCGGCTCACACTGACCGGATTCTCCTACGAAAAAATCCTCAATGAAAACGTAGCCGACCGCATGGAAGACTACATCGTGCAGATCGAGATCCCGGTTCTCCTATAAAGCGGTTCCCCGTTTCGGCACGAAAAACGCCGACATATCCGCTTTTTCCATCGTAAGCAGGCTCACTTTTTTCTCAATCCCGCCGGCATAACCCGTCAGGCTCCCGTTTGTGCCGACAACCCGGTGACAGGGGATCATTAACGAGATAGGATTGTGCGCCACCGCCCCGCCGACCGCCTGTGCCGACATCGTCGCAATCCCTTTTTGCTCCGCGATTCTGTCCGCGATCCTGCCGTACGTCATTGTCTGCCCAAACGGAATGGTAAGCAGGACCTCCCACACGGCTTTGCGGAAAGGGCTCGCCTCCATTCTAAGCGGCGGCATAAAATCCGGAGCTTTGCCGCCGAAATAAATGTCCAGCCATCTTTTTGCTTCGTCAAAAACCGGCAGCGCCTTCTCCTCATAATCCTCCGGCAGCGTATCGCCGAAATACTTCTGACCGTCAAACCACAATCCGGTAATTTCGCCGCCATCGCCTGAAATCGTAATACCGCCCAAGGGCGAATCATAATGATAAATACACGTCATTGTACGATACCTCAAAATATATATTGTACCGTCGCTTGACAAGAGCACACGCGCCCTGTCAAGCGACGGTATATTTATTATAACACATCGGCAACAAATACGCAGCTTGAAAATGCTCGTTTGCATTCTTTACCGTCGCTTCCTCTTTCTTAGCCGTCGGAGTTTCCTCGGCTGTTTTAGCCTCCTTACCTCCTCGATATATCTATCTTCCTATAATTTCATAACTTTTTGAGCACTCAATCCCATTAGAGAACATATTTAAAAAACGCCCCTATATAATAACAAGAACTTTTTAAGACGCTATCTTCTCCAATTCTGTCACGGATAGGGTAACGTATCCACTTTATTTCTATCATTTTAAGTCCTCAATATCAAAACTTTCCGTTTTCAAATCACAATAATATCGTCCCTTTACTGCAGTAAATTTTAATACACAATAATCCGGGTCAGTTACGCCTTTCTTATAAAATATGGTATCCCCTGTACGCCAGATTTCTCGCTTCATTTCATCGTCCTGCAAGACTTCCATTGTGCCGGTTAGCATAATGCCCTCATATTTGAAGCGTCCCTTGCTATAAAAATAAATACTTGCCTTTGGATTTTTTATAAACTGTTGTGAACGCGCAGAGGATGTGTTCGTTGAAAAATAGAAACAATTTCCCTCAATCTTGCGCGGTACAAACATTGCTTTTATATTGGTGAAACCTTCTTCATCTACGGAAGCAATAAATGACACTTTTTGTTTTTTAATAAACTAAATAATGTGTTC
>JAAWBX010000012.1 GCA_022792885.1 Lachnospiraceae bacterium | reverse complement strand
GGTCAGGGTCGGAGAGTCGAAAAGGAATAAAATTCAGTCCCTGCTAGGCACTTGAGCGACGCGTACTGGACGTACGCGAAGTGAAAGTAACGCAGCAGGGGCTGAATTTTATCCTTTTTCGACCGTGTGTGTCCTTGTCAAACGACGGTAACCTTACAAAAGACAAAAAACAAGCCAAAAACCGACGGCCCTCTTGGAAACCGCCGGCTTTTGTCTGACATGAAAATTATGCAAAACCCGCTAAAAAGCGGATGTTCCGCCTTTACTTTACAAGGTAACCGCCGTCAACCGGAATAATCGCTCCGCCCAGGTAGTCGCTTGCATGAGAAGCAAGGAAAATACAGGCGCCCTTCATATCGTTTCCGGTGCCCCAGCGGCCGGCCGGAATCCGGTCCGTGATCTGCTGGTAGCGCTCCGGATTGGCTTCCTCCGTCAGCGCCGCGTTCATATCCGTAGCCATATAGCCCGGCGCGATGGCATTGACGTTGATGCCTCTCTTAATCCAATCGTTGCTCATTTCCTTGGTCATCTGGGTCACGCCGCCCTTGGCCGCGCTGTAAGCGGGAACGGTCTGGCCGCCGAACCAGGATACCATGGAGGCAATGTTGATGATCTTACCGTAACCTTTGGGCAGCATCACTTTCGCCGCTTCCTGGTCAAGAATAAACACCGAATTCAGGTTCACGTTGATCACGTCGTCCCAATCATTTAAGGGGAATACTTCCGCGCTGTGACGTCTTTGAATGCCGTGCGCCACCACCAGAATATCCAGATCTCCGCCCAGAGCCGCCAAAGCTTCCCGAAACACCCGGTAAACTTCCTCTCTCACGGACATATCCCCATGAACGCCCTTGCAGTCAAAGCCTTTCGCCCGGAATTCCGCCGTGGCTTTCTCCACGCTTTTTTCACCGGAACCTACGATGCAGACTTCGCATCCGGCTTCCAAAAGCCCCTCGGCCATACCGAAGCCCAACCCCCTCGTTCCGCCGGTTACGATCGCTTTCTTACCGGTGATGTCAAACATTTCATGTACCATTTTCTTTTTCTCCTTATCTCATCGAAGCCCCGCAAAACCCCTGCGTTTCGCGGCCCCGTCACTTAATCAAACAGAATCACCATCTTTTTCGCGGCGTCGCTCGGATGATCCATCAGATAAAACACCTTGTCGATCTCGCTGAATTTGATGAACGTGGTCGCGATTCCTTCGGTATGATACTCATGATTCTCCATCCGCTTAATCGTCGGCTCAAACGCGTTCTGGGACATTCTCGAACCGATCACATCCAGCTCTCTCTGATTGATCATCGCCTGACTGATCTGTTCCGGCGCGGTCGAAAAGCCCATGGGAACCATGCGGCCCGCGTTGCAAAGGATGCCCGGCTGCATGCACATCGCCAGGGAACCGGGGAAGCAGGCGGAGTCAAACGCCACCGTACAGCCGTGACCGCCCGTAATCTCCCGGACCCGGCTCGCCACGTCCTCGGTCTTCGAGTTAATCACATAATCGGCCCCGTAGCCTTTTGCCCTCTCCAGGGAGGAATCGCTGATATCGCAGCAAATCACGGTTTTACAGCCGATCGCCTTGCAGCTTTGAAGAATAATGGAGCCGATTGTTCCCGTGCCCAGAATGAACACGACATCATCCTCCACCACACGGCCCCGGCCGGTGCAGTGGGAACCGATGGCGTAAGGCTCCACCAAAGCGGCGTCCTCCCACGCGACCTCATCCGAGATCTTATATACTTCCTTGGCCGGCGCGGTAAAATATTCACGCCAGCCGCCGTCCGCGCCGGACCCTCTCACCTTTACGCTCTCGCAGACATTCTTTCTCCCGTGCGTACACTGATAACAGGTCCCGCAGGTGGAGATCAGATCCACGATCACATGATCGCCCACCTTCACGTTCGTCACATTGGCGCCGACCTCGGCCACGATGCCGGCATTTTCATGCCCCGGGATCCTGGGATATGTCGAGCACGGATTCAATCCGTGGTACAGATGATGGTCGCTGCCGCAGACGCCGGCGGACATCATTTTGATCAGAACTTCGTCTTCATTGGCCAGCTTCGGAATGGGAACCTCGCGGACTTCCACCTTCTTCGGCTCAACGACTACAACTTCTTTCATTTTTCCTTCCATGAAACTCGCCCTTCTTTCTCTTTATCCGGCGGGAACCTCCCCCGCCGTCGTTTTTATTTCAACGGCTTCATCCTGAATCCGCTTACTTCAGCAAATTCGGCAGGAACGTGGACAGCGCGGGTACATACGCGAACAGAAACGCGCAGGCCACTTCCACCAAAACAAACGGGATCAGCCGTTTCGCCACCTTGCTCACGGGCTGTTCGCTGAGCCCGCAGGCCACAAACATCGTCGTTCCGAAAGGCGGGGTCGCCTGCCCCATCGCCAGCAGGAAGACGAACAGCATACCGAAATGAACCGGATCGATGCCGAACTGCACCGCGATCGGCGCCAGAATCGGACCCAGGATCAGATTGGTCGCGCCTACTTCCAGGAACATCCCGCAGATGATTAACAGGATAATAATCAAAAGCAGGAAAATATAACGGTTGCTCGCCACGGCCAGAAACGCGTTCGTCACATAGATCGGAATGCGGTAATACGTAATCAGATAGCCGAACATCTGAGCCGTAACGACCAGGAACATCAAATTCGATGTCGTCGCCGCCGTATCCTTCGCGATCGCCCAGATCCCCCTGCCGCTGATCTCACGATAGATGGCCAGGCAGACGATCAGGCCGTAGAACACCGCGATCACAGCCGATTCGGTAGGAGTAAAAATACCCGCGTAGATACCGCCCATAATGATCAGAGGCATCAGAAGCGCCCAGACCGCGCTCTTAAACGAAACCAGAAATCTCTTAAACGAGAACTTATCTTCCTTAGGGAAATTCTCTTTCTTAGCTTTAAAAAATGCATACAAACACAGGGCCACGCCGCACAGAATGCCGGGGATCACACCGGACATCAGAAGCTTCGCCACGGAAACCCCGGTGATATTCCCGTAAATAACGAATACGATAGACGGAGGAATGACGATCCCCAGCGTGCCGCCGATCGCCTGTACCGCCGCCGAATAGTCTTCCGGATAACCTCTCTTAACCATTTCCGGATACATCAAGCCGCCGATCGCCGCCGTCGTCGCCACGGAAGACCCGGAAATCGCGGCGAAGAACGTGCAGGCCACGACGGATACCAGAGAGATTCCGCCGGAGATCCAGCCTACAAAAGAATCCGCGAAAGCTACCAGACGCTTGGACAGGCCGCCCTTTGCCATAATATCGCCGGCCAGGAAAAAGGCGGGCAGCGCCAGCATGGAAAAATTATCGCATCCGGTAAAGATCTTCTGGCACAAAACCGAAAAAGACAGCGTCGGATCAACCAGGATCGACGTCACGCAGGCCGCCCCCAAGGACCAGGTAATCGGAACCCCAAGAAACATCAGCACCAGAAGAACAACAATCAATAATATGGCAGATAAACTCATGATTTCTTCGCCTCCTTACTCTTCACCGGCCGGGCTGCCGCCGGCGGCTTCCTCCAGATGTTTCGCTGCAAAAAGCCCGATCAGCCGGAACAACACGGCCAGAACCGCCAGACCAAATCCTACCGCCATAACGATATACATAAACGACATCGGGATCTGCATGGCCGGACTCTTCTGAAAAGCGCCGATCTTGATCATATCAAAGGTGCTGTAGAAAAACATGGCCGCTACCGCCAAAGCCACGATCTCCCGCAGGATATCAAACGCCTTGCGGATACTCTTTGATAGAAAATTGTCGATAATATCAATACGCACCATCATATTTTTGGAAATGCCGACGTTAATACCAAGCAGAATCATCAGAACAAATAAATAACGGGAAGCTTCCTCCGACCACGGAATACTTAAATGAAACACGCGGCCCAGCGTCTGTGCCAGGATAATGCACATAATAATCATCATAACACCGGCAATCACTTCATTTATTACATCCTGAAGCTTATCAAAAATCTTGAAAACCGACTTCATTCCGTCCCTCCTCCTATTCGGGAATCCCTTCTTATGAAAAGGGAGGCGGGCGTTAGCCCGCCTCCGCAAAAAGACTCTTATTTAGCGGCTGCCACGCGGTCCAAAACATCCGCGTAATCCTTGCCGTACTCGTCGCGTACCGTCTTAGTGGCTTCGATAAATTCATCTTTGTCGGGACGGGTTACTTTCATTCCCTGGGACTCCAACGTGGAAACGGCTTCCGTATCCATCGTCCGGCTCAGCTCCCGCTCGGAAACCTCGATCTCGGCCATCGCATCCGTCAGGATCTTCTGATCATCCGCCGACAAAGAATTCCATACGCTCGGCGCCATGATAATGGATACGGTGGAGTATACATGCTCGGTAACGGCCAGATTCTTATTCACTTCTACTACATTGTTCTTATCGATAACGGTGGTCGGATTCTCCTGCCCGTCGATCGCGCCCTGCTGCATCGCCGTGTAAGCGTCGCTCCAGTTCATCGGAACCGCATCCGCGCCCAATGCGCCCCACAGCGCCTGATGTACGGCGTTTTCCATAACACGAATCCGCAGGCCGGAAACATCCGCCAGACTGTTAACTTCCCGAACGGAATTGGTAAGATTCCGGAACCCGGATTCCCATACGCTTAATCCCTTGATGCCGACATCGTCCATAGCCTTCAGCATATCGTCGCCGATTTCACCCAGGAACACCTTATCCGCGTGATCGGTATTCTCGATCACGTAGGGAAGGTCAAAAGCGGAAAACCAGGGAATAAAATTTGCCAGTACCGAGTTATTTACCACCGCGATATCCAGATTGCCCAACTGGCAGGCTTCCACGTTGTCCCTCTCGGTACCGAGCTGGCCGTTGTGGAACACGGTAATCTCAATGCGCCCTCCGGATTTTTCATTTACCAGTTTGGCGAATTCTTCCATAGACTGTCCGATCGCGCCGTCGGCGGCGGACGCCTGAGCCATACGCAGCTCAATCTTATCGCCGGACGCGGCCTGACCGCTTCCGCCCTCCGTTCCCGTCGTTCCTTTGCTGCCGCCGTCACCGCCGCACCCGAACAGGGAACCCGCCGTCAATACGGCCGCCAATACAAGACCCAATGTTTTTTTCTTCATTTTCTTCGTTCTCCTTCCTCTTTTTTGTGTCATAACCCCTTACTTTTATGTCGTCCCTCAAGATGTCTATCCTCCGGATTGCCGATTACGGCGTCTGCAGCCCGCCGTCCCTTAAGCGGGTCTGCGTCCAGAGGGTAACCGTGTTTTCACACGGATATTTTGCTGCTTCTTTCTCGTCCAGATCCACACCGAGACCCGGCTTGTCGTTGGCGTACACATAACCGTCCCTGTATTCCGGCAGGCCCGGGAACACCTCGAGAAGCGCTCCGTGAGGTCCTTTCAGATCCTGAATCACGAAGTTCGGCGGTTCGATACCGGACCATTCCTGCACGCCGAAGTTCGGCGCCGCCAGATCGACATGAATATTCGCCGCGTGGGCCAGAGGAGACATATCGCCCGGCCCGTGCCAGGCCGTCCTCACCCCGAACTGCTCGGCGAAAATCTGAAGTTTCCTGGCCGGCGTAATCCCGCCGATCTGACTGATATGTACCCGGATGAAATCGATCAGCCGCTCCGAAATCAGACGCTTCCACTCGGCCGGGTTGTTGAACAGCTCGCCCTGGGCAATCGGGATACTCGTCTGTCCCCGCAGGATCTTAAGCCAGTCGATCTGTTCCAGCGGTACCGGATCCTCCAAGAAAAACAGATCAAAAGGTTCCAACTCCTTCGCCAGACGCAGCGCCTCAATGGGAGCGATCCTCTCATGCACATCATGAACCAGCGCCATCTCATATCCGATCCGGCTCCGTATCCCCTCAAACAGCTTTACGGTATCCCGGATATACCTGCGCGAATCCAGGTAAACGCCTCCCGGCGATCCCGCCGGCGCCGTAGCCGGCGCTTCCCCGTAGCAACCTCCGCCGTAACCGCCGCACTGGCAGCGCAGATGCGTAATTCCCATTTCCCGGAATTTCTCAATGTTCTCGCAAAGTTCGCTCAAATCGCTTCCTTCCGCGTGACGGTAAACCGGAATACCCTCCCGGCATTTACCGCCGAAAAGCTGATAACAGGGCATCCCCGCCATCTTGCCTTTGATGTCCCACAGCGCCATATCCACGCCGGAGATCGCGTTGTTCTCCGCCGGCCCGTTGCGCCAGTAGGCATTTTGATGCATTAACTGCCACAAGCCTTCGATGTTTTCCGCATCCCGCCCGACCAGAAGCGGCTTCAGATATTCTTCCACGATCTGTTTTACGATCAGATGGCGGTAGGCAAACGTTCCGCAACCCAGGCCGTACAGACCCGGTTGATTCGTCTCCACTTTAATAACCACCAGATTGATTCCCTCCGGCGCCGTGCAGATCACGCGAATATCCTCGATCTTAACTGCCATATGTATTCCCCCTTCTTTATTTTTGTCTTCTTGTATGTCGTCTGACATGTTGTTTTCAAGAAAAAGAGCCGGAGCTCTGTTTTCTTAACTTTGTCAATTTCCTATCTCCAGACGATCCAACGCCTGCCTGAGATGTTCCTGCATCAGCTCTTTCGCCGCGCTTGCATTCTCTTCCTCAATTGCCTTAAAGATCAATGTGTGATAATATACGCCGTCCTTATAACCGAAACGGTCGTTGATCTGTCGAAAATTCTTCTTATTCTCATTGTAAACCAGCTGCATACACTTGATGATCAGCGGATTCTCGCTTCCTTTGCATATCTCCATATGAAAATCCATGTCCGCCTGAACGAAGATCTCCTGATCTCCCACATTCTCCAACATCCGGTTCAGCAAAACCCGCAGACGTTCCACCATCCCCGCGTCCGCGTTCAGCACCGCCCAGTAACAGGCTTCCGTCTCCAGGATCCAACGAAACTCCAGAACTTTCTGCATGTCCTTACAATCGTCGGGCGTAATCCTCGTACTCTCGTCTCCCTGAGGCTCCATCTGGTCGCTGATCACAAAAGTTCCTTTGCCATGCATGCTCTCCAGCACGCCCAGTCCGACAAAATGGCGGATCGCCGCCCGGATACTGGCCCGACTGACGCCCAACGCCTCCGTCAGCTGATTCTCGGAAGGGATCTTGCTCCCCACCTCCCAATTCCCGTTTACAATGTTCGACCGGATAAACTCTACAACCTGATTGGTCACGTTGACTTTTTCAATATGTAACGCCATAACCGCCGCTCCCTCAAGTTGTCTAACAAGTTGATTTGATTATAAAAAACCGTCCCCCATTTGTCAAGAAGTTTTTTTGTAATTTTTTTCATATTTCTCCTTGTTAAACAAAAATTTTTAGCAATTTTTCCGCACTTTAGCTTTTCTTGTCATACAAGTTTGCCATCTTTTCGCTGTTTTAACGGCTACTCCTTTAAAGTTCCGGAATTTTCTTTTTCTCAGAAAAATTTCCGGATGTCTGGCAGGAAATTTGCTATCTTTATTATAGCCGTTTCCCAAAGAAAAAACAACTCGCTTGACATGAGTTTCTTACGGTGTTAAGGTGGTAAACGAGATTTACGTGAAAGGATTTTTTTAAATGAAAGCCGCCAAAAACGACCTCCTCGCCGATAACGTCACAAAGTCCATGCTTCTTTTTGCCGCTCCGATGATTCTCGGCAATCTTCTGCAGCAGTTTTATAATATCGCCGATACTCTGATCGTCGGCAAATTCCTGGGCTCCGACGCTCTGGCTGCCGTCGGTTCCTCCTATACCCTGATGACTTTTTTAACTTCCATTATTCTTGGGCTCTGCATGGGCAGCGGCGCCGTATTCTCGATTCTTTACGGCGCGAAAAAAGAAGATGACATGAAAACCAGTTTCTACGTCTCCTTCCTCTTTATCTTTCTTATTACCCTGCTGATAAACGGAACCGTGCTCTGCCTGATCCGGCCGATCTTAACGCTTCTTCGGATCCCCGCCGATATCTTCGCGGAAACGCAGAGCTACCTCCAGGTCATTTTCTACGGCATCGGCTTTACCTTTTTATATAATTATTTCGCCTGCCTTCTCCGGGCTCTGGGAAACTCCCTCGTTCCTCTGATCTTTCTGGGAACCGCCGCCCTGATCAATATCGGACTTGATCTTCTGTTTGTGATCGTTTTTCACTGGGGGGTGGCCGGAGCCGCGTGGGCTACGATTACCGCACAGGGATTCTCGGCCTTCGGCATCCTTTTCTACTCTCTTTTGCGCGTTCCGGAACTGAAACTTCAAAAAAAGCACCGCAGCGTCCGCGCTTCCGTTTTGAAAAATATCAGCCAATATTCCCTGATTACCTGCCTGCAGCAGTCTATCATGAACTTCGGTATCCTGATGATTCAGGGACTCGTCAACAGCTTCGGCGTCTCCGTCATGGCGGCTTTCGCCGCCGCCGTCAAGATCGATTCCTTCGCCTACATGCCGGTTCAGGACTTCGGGAACGCGTTCTCCACTTTTATCGCCCAGAATTACGGCGCCCGCCAGACAGCACGAATCCGCGAAGGGATTCGTTCCGCCATTCGCTCCGCTTTTATTTTCTGCCTTGTGATTTCGGCCGTCGTCTGCCTCTTCGCCCCGGCGCTGATGCGAATCTTTGTACAGCCGCATGAAACGGAAGTTATCGCCATCGGCGTTCAATATCTCCGAATCGAAGGCGCCTGTTACTGCGGCATCGGCTGCCTGTTCCTTCTGTACGGTCTGTATCGGGGCATGGACCGCCCCGGCATGTCCGTGATCCTCACGGTTATCTCCCTGGGAACCCGGGTCCTCCTGGCTTATTTGCTGGCCCCGATCCCCGCGATCGGCCTGCCCGGCATCTGGTGGGCCATCCCGATCGGATGGTTCTTAGCCGACGCGGCCGGCCTGCTCTACTACCGGCATCTGCAAAAGCGCCTCAAACTCTTCCGTTAACACAAATCAAGGCGGCACGTTTGTCAAACGTCCGCCCTTTTCTTCCTGCGATAAATCGCAGCCGTTCTGGCGGGCAGCTTCAGCTTCAGACATCCGTCCTCGACCTTCACTCCCATTCGTCCCACATTGTAACCGTAAGGACCGGTTTCTATCAGCCGTTCCATGAGATCGCCCTCCTGCACCCCGATCTCCCAGACCGGGATCCGAACCTCTCTCTCTTCTCCGTTATTCACCACCACGGCCAACTGATTCCCCGGCTTGAAACGCCCGTAGGCGATCAGCCCGTATTCCGACGTCAGCGGCTTTACGGAGCCGTCCGTCAGCGCCGGATTCTCTTTATGAACCGCGATCGCATATCTGTGAAATTCGATCAGTTCCAGATCTTCTCTCCCCCAGGGATACGAACGGCGGTTATCCGGATCCGTAAAACCGCACAGACCCGCTTCATCCCCGTAGTAAAGGGTGGGGGCCCCCGGCCAGCTCATCTGTATAATAACCGCTTCCCGAAACACCGCCTTGTCGATCCCTTCCTCGGCGGCCTTCGACCCCACCGTCATCATACGCCCCACGACCCGGTTTGTCCGCGTCAGGAACCGGGAATGATCGTGGTTGGACAACTCGTTCATGGCGCACAGGGCAGACCCTACCGGAAGCCTTGACAGATTCCACATCATCGCCTGAAAAAAATACTCGCCGTTATTATAAAGTCGATCGTCTCTTCGGTCGCTGTGTTTCTCCATCCCGGTCAGAAACCAGGTGACCGGCTCCATAAAGCCGTCGTAATTCATCAGGCTGTCCCACTGATCCCCCAGGAGCCAGGTGGAAGCGTCCCCGTAATGCTCCGCCAGAATCAGTTTCTCCGGATCCACCGCCTTTACGGCGTCCCGGAATTTCTGCCAGAACCGATGGTTGAACTCCGAGGAATGTCCCAGATCCGCCGCCACATCCAATCGCCAGCCGTCCACATTGTAAGGCGGGGAAAGCCATTTCACGGCCGCATCCAGAATATCCTGCTGCAGCTGCAAAGAACCTTCATAATTCAACTTGGGAAGCGTATCGTAATTCCACCAGCCCTCATAGCTCTTATTTTCCGGCCATTCGTCCCTTCCAAAAGCAAAATAATCCCGATAAGGACTCTCCTTGCTGCGATAGGCGCCCGGCGCGTAACCTTCCTGCCCGTCGTAGACCCCTTCCCGGTCCATCCATTTGTGAAAAGAGCCGCAGTGGTTAAACACGCCGTCCAGGATGATCCGCATGCCGCGAGCGTGAATCTCCTCGCAGAATCTGGCAAAAAACGCGTTCGACGCTTCCAGGTTCTCTTTCCTTGTCACCCGGTTGATATAGCGCTCTGCCTGCCGGTTGTCCATCTCCTCCTCCGACAAAACCCTGCCCTCGTCGTATACCAGCTTCCCCAGATGAGGATCCACGGCCGAGTAATCCTGCGTATCGTATTTGTGATTGGACGGCGAAACGAAAATAGGATTCAGATACAGAACTTCCACTCCGAGCCCCTGCAGATAATCCAGTTTATCCCATATCCCCTGCAGATCCCCTCCGTAGAATCTATGTACGTCCATATCCTCCGGATACGAGTACCAGTCCCCGACCCGCTCTACATGCAAACCGTTCACATAGGCATATTCATCGTCTATCACCTGATGATACGGATCGCCATTGTAAAACCGGTCCGTAAAAATCTGATAAAAAATCTTCCCGCGGGGCCATTGGGGCGCATGATGTCCGGGCAGAAGCTCAAAAACCGCCCGCCCCTCCGACTCCTCCCTCACACCGCGCCGGTCATAGTAACAAGTCTCCCGGCCGTCTAAAGACACCACACAGAAACCATATACAAAAGGCTCCTCCCCTATCGTCTGTTCATGCCTGTAATAATCAAACCGCCCCTCGGTCCTTACCTTCTCCATCCGGTACTCTTCGCCCAGGCTGCGCAGGTAAACCGCCGAAACATTCCCTTTTTCCGTTCGGAAATATATCTGAACCGTGTCCCCGGGATCACATTCGGCCGGACATCGGTAATTCTCCGTCTCATCGGTAAACAAAGCCGATCGATTGATATGAATCATTTCCTGTTCCATGTAAGCCTCCTCTGTTGTCAATAGAAAGTGAAAAGGACAGCGGCGGTCAGGCCGTTGTCCTTTCAAGGAGAAGGTATTTCATTTCTTATGGGGTGTAGCAAAAACCATATAAATATTGGGGGGTTACGTGATATAGTATAGCAGACATGCCCGCCCAAGTGTGCACAAACTTTACAATTCTCATCCCTTGTTTTTGTGCATTCTGTATGGTTTTATTTGTGCTATTCCACAAATAACGCTTCAAACTCCGCCCCGCTGATTTTCTCCTTCTCCATCAGGAGATCTGCGCACCTTTCCAGCACGTTCCGATGTTCTATGATAATCTTTTTCGCTTTTTCATAACACTCGTCGATGATTCGCTTTACTTCCTCGTCAATAGTCGTGGCCATTTCCTCACCGTAACTTCTTCCGTGCCCCAGCTCCAGCCCGATAAACACCTCTTCGTCATTGTCCCCGTAACTGATCATACCGATCCGGTCGGACATACCGTACTGCGTCACCATTGAGCGCGCAATGGACGTGGCCTGCCGGATATCCTGGGAAGCGCCGGTCGTAATATCATCCAGCACCAGTTCCTCTGCGATCCGCCCGCCCAGGTCCACCATAATATTCTGCAGCATCCGCCCTCTGGTATTAAACATCTCATCTTTCTCCGGAAGCGGCATCGTATAGCCGGCCGCTCCGATACCGGTAGGAATCACGGAAACCGTATGCACCGGCCCCACATCCGGCAGAACATGGAACAGAATCGCATGGCCGGCTTCATGGAAAGCCGTGATTCTCTTGTCTTTGTCGGAAATGATCTTGCTTTTCTTCTCCGCGCCGATACCGACCTTGATAAAAGCCCGGTCAATATCCGACTGTACGATAACCGTGCGGTCTTCCTTCGCGGCGTTGATCGCCGATTCGTTCATCAGGTTCTCCAGATCGGCGCCGGTAAAACCGGCCGTCGTCTGAGCCACCCGCTCCAAATTCACGTCGTCCGCCAGCGGTTTATCTTTGGCATGCACCTGAAGGATCCCCTCTCGGCCCCTGACATCCGGGCGGCCCACGCTTACCTTCCGGTCAAACCGGCCGGGCCTTAAAATGGCCGGGTCCAAAATATCCACACGGTTCGTCGCCGCCATCACGATGATCCCCTGATTGGCGCCGAAGCCGTCCATCTCTACCAGAAGCTGATTCAGGGTCTGCTCCCGCTCGTCGTGACCGCCGCCCATACCGGTTCCCCGGCGGCGCGCCACCGCGTCGATCTCGTCGATAAACACGATACAGGGCGCATTCCTCTTGGCGTCCTCAAACAGGTCCCGGACACGGGACGCCCCCACGCCGACAAACATTTCCACAAAATCCGAACCGGAGATACTGAAGAAGGGCACGTCGGCTTCCCCGGCCACGGCCTTCGCCAGGAGAGTCTTGCCCGTTCCGGGCGGGCCCACCAGCAAAACCCCTTTGGGAATGCGGGCGCCCACCTTCAGATATTTCTGGGGATTCTTTAAAAAATCAACGATCTCTTTCAGGTCCTCTTTCTCCTCGTCCAGGCCGGCCACCTTCTTAAAATTAACCCCCTGCCCGCTTCGTACCATCCGGGCCCGGCTCTTTCCGAAATTCATCATCTTATTGTTGCCGCTTCCCCCGGCCGCCCGGTTCATCATAAAAATAACCAGCGCCACGATCAGGCCGACGCCCAGAAGGATCGGGAGAACAATAACCAGAAACGTATCCTCCTCCGGCACATCCTCCAGCATGTAATCGATCCCCTGCGCGTCCAGAAGCTCCCGGATCTCGTTCACATTCGATACGTTCAGGACCTTCGATCCCTGGTTTTTTACGCCGAACGCCACGCGCCCCGTCGGGATCTGCGCGTTCTGCTCGATCGTCAGCGGCGACGTGATCTGTTCCTCTTCCAAATACCGAAGGAACTCATTATAAGTACAGCTCCGGTCGGTCAGCGTCGTCTGGCGGAACCATGCCATACATAAAATCATTGCAACGATCAGCAGGAAGAAAATTCCGCCCCCGCCGCTTCTTCTATTCGGATTCAAAAAAATGTCCTCCTTCTATTTATTTATACGCCGGACAGCCATATGGCATGCCCGAAAGGCGTCAAAATTCCACTACCCCGATATAAGGAAGATTCCGGTATTTCTGGTCGTAGTCCAGCCCGTAGCCCACAACAAATTCGTCCGGTATCGTAAAACAGGTATAATCCACGACCACCTGCTTCTTCACCCGTCTCGACGGTTTATCCAGCAGCGTACAGATACGGATACTTCCGGGATTCCTCTGCTTTAACACCTCGACCAAATGGGCCAGGGTCCTTCCGGAATCGATAATATCCTCCACAATCAGCACATCCTTGCCCTGCAGCGGTTCATCCAAATCCTTGACGATTTTCACCACGCCGCTGGACTTTGTATCGCCCCCGTAACTGGACACCGCCATGAAATCCAGAGAAACCGGAACGGTAATATTCTTGGCCAGTTCGCAGGTAAAAAATACGCCGCCTTTCAGAATGCTGATCAAATGCACCGAACGGCCCGCATAATCCCGGCTGATCTGTGCGCCGACCTCACGAATCTTCGCTTCTACCTCCTCTTCCGGCACCAATACCCGGATCTTCTCGCCCATCCTCTTTATCCTCCGTAATTCCCGGCTCCTTCTTCCCCGGAACCGATATTTCCAACACAAGCTTTGTCTCTTCCGTCACTTTATACGCCTCACTGATCCGATATCCTACGATCCAGAGAATATGGCTCCCGTCCGCCGCCAACGTGCAGCGCTCCCTCTCCGCCTTCGGAATCTTATTGTCGATAAAATAGCGGCGCAGCTTCTTATTCCCGGCCGGACCGATACTCAGATAATCGCCTTCCCGGCGATGACGTATGGTAACGCATCTTTGTATTTTATCATAATCGAACCATTTCGTATACCGTTTTTGCGGAATTTTTTTATCCGAATCATAGGGAAATACCCGCATTTGCAAAGAAAGCAGCGGTTCGGTCTCCTTTTTTTCCTCTTCCCGGACACGAATGACCACATCGCCCCCTTCCCGGAAAGCGGTCAGTTTCCCGGGCAGATCGATCCGCCTCTCCTTCCCGTCCTCAAAAAGGCTTTGGATACTCCGAATATGACGATACGACAAATCTTCCGCGTCACCCTTACATTCTTCCACCGCCTGTCTGAGCATATACGGCAAAATTTCCGCGTCTTCCTCTTTAACCGCGGCCGCCGCAAAGCGCATTTCCCCTTCCCGAAACCCGGCGCATCGCTTAAGCCCCATCCGGGCCGCCCGGTTCATATACCGGTTCGCGTCGCACAAAATCCCGGCCGCCCGAAGAACGTTCTCGTCCACCCCGGCGTTGACTTTTTCCCGCAGATACGGCAGAACCCGATTTCTTAAACGGTTCCTGAGCGCCTCCTCCTCCCGGTTCGTCGCGTCTTCCCGCCAGGGCTGCTTCCGTTCCTCTAACCAGTCCTCCAGCTCCGCTCTGCTCACGCACAAAAGCGGACGGACGATCCGGCCCCGCACGGGCAGAATTCCGCAGAGACCCTCCAGCCCGCTGCCCCGGAACAGACGCATCAGAACCGTCTCCACATTGTCGTCTTTCTGGTGCGCCACCGCAATCCGATCGGCGTCCTGCTTCCGCCTCCAATCTTCAAACGCTTCATAGCGCGCCTGACGGCCCGCCGTCTCCAACGACAGTCTTTTCTCCCTTGCCAGCGCCGGCACATCGATCGTCTCCTGATAGAAAGGAATCTGCAAACGCCCGCACAATTCTCTCACAAACGCCGCGTCGGCGTCGGCCGCCTCCCCCCGGATCCGGTGATGGATATGAAGGGCTTCCAGGGAAATACCAAGCTCCGGCGCCAGCTCCCGCAACATGCATAATAAGCAGGTGGAATCGGCTCCTCCGGACACACCCACAAGAATCCTATCCCCTGCTTCCATCATATTATGCTCACGTATATATCGACAGACCCGTTTTATCATCCGCTGTACCTCCGGCCGAGATTGCCAATGACAGTATACCCAAAACCCGGCCCAAAGTCAAATTTTTCAAATACGCGAAAACGCGGCCTCCCTTATTTTGCCCATATTCCCGCCGCCAGTACGGTCATGTCGTCCCGGATCGTATCGACCTCCCCCGCCGCTTCCCGGAGGATCCGCTCCGCAAAATCCTTCGGGTTGCGGGAAGCGCTGCGCAGAATGACCTCCTCCATAACGGCCTCCTTGTCCAGCCCGGGCAGCGCGTCCAAAACCCCGTCCGTCACCATAATCAGCCAATCTCCGTCCTGCAAAGAGGTCTCCTGGTTCGTAACCTCGATCTCCGTCACGATTCCCACCGGCAGATTCTCCGCCCCGATCGTCTCGACCCGGTTTCCTCTTTTACGGAAGGTCGCAGCGGCCCCCAGTTTTACCATATGGCAATCGCCGGTATACAAATTCACCACGCCTACGTCCAGCGTTGTGGGCGTCTGCTCCCGGCTTTTCATAAGAAGCACCGAATTGATCAGCTGTACCGAGCGCTCCGGCGAAAAACCGGCGCCCAAAAGCTGCTCGGCCAGTTCGATCGCCGTCTCGCTCTCCAAAGCCGCCGCCGGTCCGGAGCCCATGCCGTCGGATAAGCACAACAGCATCCGGCCGTCCGGTATTTTCTGAAACGCGAACTGATCCCCGGATGTACTCTCCCCGGTTTTCACCGCCCGGGCCACGCCGTGAAGCATCATAAATCGGGTGTCCTCCACCAGTTTGACCTGACAGATTTCCGGCCCGATCACGGTGCGGCTCTCTTTAGACGGACGAAAACGCCTCTTCATGCTTTTTCCCACCACGTCCGCCAGCTCCCTCGTGGCGATCCGGCAGCCGTTATCCGTACAAACGGCCAGAACCGCTTCCTGCGTCCGGTTTCCATGCTCTAAAATCAACATATTCTCCGCCTGGATATGCCGGTTTTTCAGCGCGGCGCTTAAAGAAGCTTCCAACTGCTCCGTAATGTCCGTCGTAGACACCAGCTCCTCCGTAAATTCCTGAAGAATATCTCCGATTTCCTTAAACTGAGAGGCTACCGCCTGCCGGCTCTCCAGAAAACGTCCTTCCCAGCTATCCTGACTCTTTAAACGGCCCAACCCCTCGTTCAGCCGTTCCAGATACGCTTCCCGTTTCGGACAGGTGTCCAAAAACAGACGGGGCATCCTCTCCTCCTCAATCAGTCCGTTCTGTTCAAAAATATGTAAAAAGTAATACACATAGTATTGATTATCCTGCTCGCAGATACGCCCCATGCCGCATTCGCGGCACTCCCCGCAGACCTCCTGCGCCGCCTCCTCAAAAACATGCACGACGGCGTTTCGGGAAAGCGGAATATTATCTTCCTTACAGGCTTCAAACGTTCTCGCCACCTGACCGAGGGAATCCGCCATGGCGCACAGCCTGTCCACCCAGGGGTTTTCCAGAGGCGCCGCGTATTTGTCCTCCGGCGTAGAACTCCGCTCGATTTCCCGAACCGTCAGGGCCCCGGGCAGAATCATAAAAACCACCGTCGCCGCGATCAGCTCCAGCGAATGGCTCCGTATCAGTTCCGGGGCGTAAATAATTCCTACCCCCAAAGCGCCAGCGGCAAACGCCAGCGCGCTGGCCAGCCGGCTCAAACTCCGGAAGATCCCGGCCAGGGCTCCGATCAGACAGAACATCCCGAGAGCCGCCATATTCCCGGTCTGCATCGTCTCTAAAATCCCGCAGGCCATACCGGCGATGGCCCCGGGTCCGGAGCCGTATCGATATCCCAGATACAAGGTAGCAAAATACAGAAGAGTCACGATCAGCGAAAGCGCCAAAACGCTCCGATTCATCATTCTCGCGGCAAAAATCCCGACCGTCACAATCAGACCGGCCTTTATCAGCCAGACAACATTTTTCCGTCCATTCATATCACGTCCTCCTTTTTGAGCAGGGTACACGCCTATTATATCGGGAGGTTCCCGCAAAAGCTGTCGAAAACGGGAGCCTGTCCGGAATTTTTTTCGCCGCCCGCAAAAGCAAACTAAAAAGGCAGGCCCCCTTCCGGGGAAACCCGCCTCTTTCTTCTCTTCCGTATCTTTTAATAACCTTTCTTGCCGCTGCCCGGCTGGCCGTAGGACTTGAATTTCTCTATCACGACATCCATATCCGCGTCGCTTAACACGTTCGGCTTCCCGATGCACATCGCCCGATACTGAAGTTCCGCGATATACTCCATATTCTTCGCCAGCCCGTAAGCGCTCTTGATATCCTTACCGCAGACTACCAGACCGTGATTGCCCAGCAAAACCGCGTCGCTCTTGTCGCAAACCGCCACGGCGGCCTCGGCCAGCTCCGTTGTCCCGAACGTATAATAGGGAATACAGGGAACTTCCGCCACCCCGGCGTCCCCGATCACGTAATGCACGGCGCGCACCGGCTGTCCCAAAACGGCAAACGTCGTACAATACATGGAATGCGTATGTACCACGGAACGGGCTTCGGGTTTCTTCTTATAAAAATAAGTATGAAGCGCCCATTCGCTGGAAGGCTTGCGGTTCCCCTCCACAATATTCGCCTCCAGATCCGTCACCACGATATCCTCCGGCGTCGTCAGGAAATAATCCATTCCCGAAGGGCTGATCACCATCAGACCTTTCTCCGCATTATAAATACTGATATTGCCGCTGGTGCCCGCGCTCAGACGATCCGCGCTCATTTTCTTCCCGTACTCTACTACCAGCTCTCTCTCTTCCTGCAACAACATGATATAAATCCTCCTTTTTCTTTGATTATCTCTCCAACTGATTCGCCCGGTTCCGGTTCTCAAGCCAGACCGGATAGTATTCATGTATCAGATTCTCTGTCTCCGGCACGAAAATCGCGGCCGCGTTTTTTCTTTTTATCGTCTCATTCCCAAACGCCCTGTTGCACAGAGCGATAAGTCCCTGCGCCGTCGCCTGTTCAAAACCGGAGTAGATCCTGAGTTCCCTTCCGCTTAAGGACGCCAGCATTTTGCAAAGCGTACGGGAGCGGAACCCCCCGCCGCAGCCCAGGAAATATGCATCCCGATTATCGGTCAGATCGCAAAGACGCCGCATCTGCTCCCAGGTCGCGCAGGCAATGTCGCCCAAAACCGCCCAGAGCATATCCACCCGGTCCGCCGTCGGTTCCAGAGGCGACCGCATAAAAAAGCCTCCGTTTCGCAGGGATTTCTGCCGGTAGAACAAAAGGGACGTAAAAGAAGTCGTGCAGGCAAAACTCGTCTTCTCTTCATAGGCCGCCTCCAGAGAATCGTAAGACCAATCCGGTAAAAGCAACGTTTTGGCCCTCTGATAATTTAAACCGGTCACTCCCGGGTTCATCTCGACCAGAAACGAATCCCCTTTCAAATCGGCGTCCACCCACACCGCCTGGCCCGCTTCGTACAGCGGCTGCGGCACGCGGGCTACAGCCGGCGTCGTCGTCCCGGAAACCACCGCGATCTCGCCCTCTTTCAGCCCGGTCTGCAAAACGGCCGCCTGGGTATCGGCCCCGCCCGCCACAAAGATCGCTTCCTCCTTCATATGAAACGCTTCGCGGTATACGGGCAGGATCCTCCCCACCGTCTCCCCCGCCCGGCAGAAGCCCGGCAGGATCCCCTTATCGATCCGATAACATTTCGCCGCCCAGTCCGACCAGCCTTTCTTGCGCAGGTCGTAAAGCTGGCTCTCGCATGCCTGAGAGGGCTCGATCAGAATCCTCCCGGTAAAAATCGCCGCGATCCACTCGCTGATACTGGTAAAGCTGCCGATCCTTTCATATTCCTTCGGATATTTCTTCCGAAAACCGTAAAGCTTCGCCGCCCCCACGTCTTCCGTCACCCATTTGCCGGAAATCCGATAGAGGGCCTGCGAATCCGGAATCTCATCCATATAAGCCCGGCCCCGGTTGTCGATATTCGGAAGTCCCAGAAACGCCTTTCCCTCACGGTCAAACAGCACGAAACTCTGCCTGGCGCCGGCGGACGTAACCCCGTCAATGACAATATCCGGAAACTCCCGGCACAGTTCCCGGCAGCCGTTTAAAATCTTCTCCTGCCATTCCTCCGGTTTAAAATACTGGGCGTCCTCATAAAGATCATCCCGATAATACCGGTTGGTAAATGTGCGGGAGCCCAAAAGCTCGCCCTCCGAGGAAGCCAGGATCACGCGGGAGTTCCCGGTTCCCAGATCCACGATCAAATAATACCGGCTCACGTTCTCACCCCGCTCATCCCTTCAGCACCGACCGATTGTACACGATTTTCTCCGGCGCTTCTTTTGCCAGAAGTTTTTTAATCCGCTCATTCATGATATCCGCCTGATGGTTGGTAACTTCGTAGGTGGAACCGCAGATATGCGGAGTCAGAAGCACGTTCGGACACTGGATCAGCGCCAGATCGTTCTCCTCCTCCGGCGGTTCCGTATCCAGCACATCCAGGATCGCGCCGCGGATCGCTTTATCTTCCAGCACATGCCGCAAGCCCTTATAATCGACTACCGCCGACCGCGCCGCGTTGACGAATACCGCCGAGGGCTTCATCGTCCGCAGCAGCTCTTCCGTGATCATTCCCTTTGTCTCATCCGTCACCGGCAGATGCAGGGAAACGATGTCGCTTTCCGCGAAAATCTCTTCCAGGCTGCACTTCCGATATGCTCCCTGAGATTCCGGCACAAACGGATCGTAGAAAGAAATCTCACACTCGAACCCGGAAAGCAGCTTACAGAGCGCATGGCTGATCGCTCCGAAACCGACCAGGCCGACTTTCTTTCCCTGAAGTTCATTCCCCATCCAGAGATAGTAGGGCGTCGTACCGGGCTTCCACTCCCCGTCTTTTGCCCAGGCTACCGCCGGCAATGTATTTCTTAAAAATGTAAGAATCAACCCGAGAACCATCTCTGCAACCGCCTGGGTATTGCGCCCCGGCGTACACAGAAGCGGTACGCCGGCCGCCGTGCAGGCATCCACCTGAATATTCGCCGGCGTCGCGCGGCAGTCCCCGATGAATTTTAGCTTCGGATATCCGGACAAAACCTTCTCCGTCACCCGATCCAGCTCCGTAATCAACGCGTCCGGCCGTACCCTTAACAGATTTTCCAGCATCTCATCCTCATAATACCGCTCGCCCGTAACCGTCCAGGGTTCGTACACAACTTCGTCGAACCATTCCTTCAGCTCGGCCAGACGATCTTCTGAGTAGGGTGCTCTCACATAAATCTTCATCTTCGTCTCTCCTTAATAAAAATTTCTCACTTCCGTGTCAAAATACTGATTCAGCACATACGGGCTGTAGACGCCTTTATCCGTCACAACCCCCGAAATCAGATGAGGGGGCACGACGTCAAACGACGGATAAATCGCCTTTACCTCCGGAAGCGTATTGTGAATCCCACGATAGCTTAATACCTGGGAAGGATCCCGCATTTCAATGACGATATCGTCCTTCGTCTTCTTGTCCGCATCCGGAATCCCGGTAACAAAATAGGGAATGCCAAAATATTTTGCCAGAATAGCCGCCTGAAACGTGCCGATCTTGTTGGCGATATGCCCATCCCTGGCAATGGAATCCGCCGCCGAGGTGAACAGATCGATCCCTTCACGCTCCATGCTGTAAGCCACCATATTGTCCGAAATCACCGTCGTGTCCAGCCCCATCTGAGCAAAGCAGCTCGAAGTCAGCCGGGCGCCCTGTAAATAGGGCCTGGTTTCCGCACAGAAAACGCGGAATTCTTTGTTCGCCTTCTTCGCGGCCCGGATCACGGTGCCGATGATCGTCTCCCCGAAGCACTGCGTTAAGATCGTCCCCTTATCCGGAATCAGTCCCGCCAGGTGATCTCCCACGATCTGCATGGTATGATAGCGGCGGTTTAAGGACGCCACCGTCTCCTCCACGATCGCCTCAATCGGGTCTTTGCCTTCCTCCCTGGCCCGTGCCGCGGCTTCGGCGCAGTGGTTCGTGATGATCCCGTAGCGGTTTGCCGTCGTAGGCCTTGCGTGGGCCAGATCCCAGGCCGCCTGTTTTAAGAAAGCCGCCTGCTCTTCACCCGTCCTGTCCCGACATTCATACGCCGCCAGAGCCATCCCCATCCCGACGGCCGTATAAGGCCCCGCGCTCTGCGTTACCATATCCGCGATCGCCTGAACCACTTCCCGATAGGACGTACAGGTGACAAAACTGACCTCCGTCGGGTAGATCCGGCGATCCAGGATCCTTACCTTTCCGTTCTCATACCACGCCACATTCTCATATTGAAGCAGAAATGGCATGTCATTATCCATACGCTGCATGATTATGCCTCCTTATGCCAGGATCTGCCGGAAAATCTCCGTCAGCTCCGCGCCGCTTCCGATCCGGATACGATCCAGAATCAGCCGGATCCCCAGCTTGATAAGCGCGCGTTCCATCGGGATCTTTTTCGCCGGATCCGTCACTTCCGTCACTTCCATCACCTTCGCGTCCCCCACGACCCGGCGGATGATCTCCGTGCCGGCATATCCTAAAGAATCCGCCATGACGCCGTCCAGATAACTCCGCTTAAACCCTTCCGTCCGATACAGAGAAAACGTCACCTTCTCCTCATAGCAGGCTTCCAGTTTTTCTCTCGTCCGATCGAAGGTTTCCCGGATGGTCCTCTCCAGCGCCGTCTGCACTTCCCCCGCCTCCGGCATGGTATAAGCCTTGTTGGCCCAGGCGAAAAACAGATTGCCGATCACATTTCCAATATCATAACCCATAGGGCCGTAAAAAGCAAATTCCGGGTCGATAATCTTGATCCCGTCCTCATTCGCGAAAATCGAACCGGAATGAAGATCCCCGTGGATCAAAGCCTGCGCGCAATTCATAAAACGGTCCCTCAAGATCCCTACCTGCGCGTGAAGCTTCTCGTCTCCGTAAAGAAATTCTTCGACAAACGCTTCGTTCCCCGGCGTAACGATATTGCGGTTTTTATAATTATAGTAAGGCTCCGTCAAAACCAGATCCTCCGTAATATCACAGAGCTCCGGATTCGTAAAAAACTTCGTCAGCTTTTTCTTCTCCTGCCGGTCCATCACCAGGTCCGTCGTCGGAAGCAGGGAAGCCGCCAAGAACGAAGAAAGGTTCTCCGCCAGATGCGGATACACCCGGTTTTCTTTCAGTTCCTTGCGCAGGTTCTTATAAGCCGAGATGTCTTCCATGGACAAGGCCGCCATCGTCTCGTCGTAATAAAACACTTCCGGGATATAATCCGGAGCCATCTCCCCCTCCATAGCGAGAATCCTCGCCTCGATCTTGTTCCGATAAAGATCCAGCGGACGCCCCGAAGACCGCAGCAGTTTATCCGCCTGCTTCACGATAACCGAACGGCCGTCTTTCTCCGTCCAGGCTTTAAACACATAATTGATGTTGCCGTCGCCGATCTCAACGCATGAAATCTCGTCGTCCGGCTGGAAATAATGCAGCACTTCTACCGTGTAACGCTTCACATCCTCCGGCTTCATCAGAAAAAATTGATCAAACTCCGACATGCAGGCTCCTTTCTTACCTCAAATCTTTCTTTTTTTGGGTTTTTGTGAAAATTTATTGTTTTTTTTGCAGAATCATCTATAATTTAAAGAGATCAACGATACAAAGGCGGAACACTATGTTAAAAATCGAGCGCTTTACAACCATCGAACAGGAGCTGAAAAAAAGAGGCAGTCTCTCTATCCCGGCTCTCAGCCATCTCTTAGACTGCAGCGAGGAGACGATCCGACGCGACTTAAAAGAACTGGAAGCAGCCGGCAAGCTCACCCGCACGAGAGGCGGCGCCTATCTGGGCGACAAGTATGACAAGACTTATTCCTCCACACTCCGCAAGATTCTCTATCAGGAAGAGAAGACCCGGATGGCCCGTTTCGCCATGGAATACATACAAGACAGCGACGTCATCTTTTTAGATTCCAGTACGACCTGCCTGACCCTGGCCGAGTTCGTTCTGAACAGCCAGTTGAGTATCACGCTTGTGACCAACTCCATGATGATCTGCAACCTGTGTACAGGGCCCAATAATAACATCAACCTGATCTGTCTGGGCGGAAGTTTCCGCACCCGCACCTCGTCCTTCGTGGGATACCACACCACGGATATCTTAAGCACGTATTACGCGGACCGGGCCTTTATCAGCTGCCCGAAGGCCACGCTGGCCGAAGGTCTTTCCGACAACCACCTGAACGAGGCCAAAGTCCGGGAGTGTATGTTGAAACATTCTCAGCAGCGTTTCCTGATTATGGATCACACAAAGTTCGACGAAAGCGCCAACATTCGTTTCGACGGCCTTGAGGAGGTGGACGTCATCATCACCGACCGGCCTCTTTCCGATGAATGGACCGAATTTTGCCAGCATCGGGGAATCGACGTGATCTACTGATCTCTCTTACAATTCCTGTTCCGGATTCCACGCAAAAGCCGGATACGGAATCTCCTCCGGGCACCACGCCTCTCCGTTCATCATCACATCCTCCATAGCCGCCACCAGATCCAGCGATCCCTGATGGTGGCCGCCGTCATAGTCGGTAGTCAGCCAGGTCTCCACAATATGAAGAAGTTCCCAGCGGCCGACCATCCTTCCCCCCAGACAGAGAATATTGGAAGCATTATGACGCCTGGTCAAGCGGGCCGAATATCCGTCCGTCACCACGCTGGCCCGGACTCCTTTAAATTTATTGGCCGCGATGCTCATACCGATCCCGGAGCCGCATACCAGGATTCCTCCCGACGCTTCCCCCTTAGAAACCGCCGAGGCCACCTTAGCCGCGTACCAGGGATAGCGGGAGGGTTCTTCCCCGCTCCCGCAATCTTCCCAGTCGTACCCGTGAGAAGACAGATATTCCAGAATCCACCGCTTCGCCTCAAAACCGGAATCGTCGCATCCGACATATATTTTCCCCGCCCCCGGGCCGCGCAAAAAATCCAACGGGTATCCGCCCATATTATCTCTTCATTCCTTTCGCACGCCGGGCCGCCGCCGCAATATCCTTCGCGGTCAGCTCATACCGTTCCATCAACGCGTAAGGATCCCCGCTCCGACCGAAGATATCCCGAATCCCCACACGCACCACCGGCACCGGACAATTCTCCGACACAACCTCGGCCACGGCTCCGCCTAAACCGCCCAGGATATTGGCTTCCTCCGCCGTCACAAGACAGCCGGTCTTTTTCGCCGCCTCAATCACGGCCTCCGAATCCAACGGCTTGATCGTGTGCATATCCAGAACCGCCGCGTCGATCCCCTCGGCCGCCAGAATTTTCCTGGCTTCCAGCGCTTCCTGCACCATCAGGCCCGTGGCAATAATCGTCACGTCCGCGCCGTCGTACAGCTTCGCCGCCCGGCCCCATTCGAACCGGTAATCCGGCAGGAAATTTGTGCATTCTTCCACATCCAAACGCCCAAGACGCATAAAACAGGGCCCCTCGTACTCCGCCATCGCCTTCGTCATAAGCCGGGTTTCATTGGCGTCGCAGGGCGATAAAACCACCATCCCGGGAATCGAGCGCATAATCGCAAGATCCTCCAGACACTGATGGGTCGCGCCGTCCTTGCCCACGGTCACGCCGGCATGCGTTCCGATCACCTTCACATTCAGATGCGGATAAGCCAGCGTATTCCGAATCTGCTCAAAAGCCCGGCCGGCCGTAAACATGGCAAACGAATTGACGAACACGGTCTTTTTACAGGCCGCAAGGCCGGCGGCAATCCCCACCATATTCGCCTCCGCGATCCCCACGTTCCGGGAACGTTCGGGATAAAGAGCGCCGAACTTCTCCGTCCGGGTGCAGCATTGAAGGTCCGCGTCCAGCACATAAATATCCTCATTGGCCCCGATCTCGGCCAGGGCTTCCCCATACGCCGTCCTTGTAGAAATCTTACTCATGGCTTTCCGCCTCCTTTCCCGCTTCTTCCACCGCCCGATCCAGCTCGGCGGCCGCTTGTTCGTACTGTTCCTTGTTCGGGTCATTCCCGTGCCATTCGTTGCTGTTCTCCATAAAGGAAACGCCCTTTCCCTTTACGGTCTTTGCGATCACGACGGTCGGACGGCCCTTCGTCTCCTCCGCCTCCGTAAGCGCGGCGTCAATGCTCATAATATCATGGCCGTCGCATCTCGTCACATGAAAACCAAACGCTTCAAACTTCGCGTCGATCGGGTAAGGAGACATAATTTCTTCGATCGTCCCGTCGATCTGAATGTTGTTGTTATCCACGATCACACAGAGATTATCCAACCCGTAATTGCCGGCCGCCATGGCCGCTTCCCAAATCTGGCCTTCCTGAATCTCTCCGTCTCCCAAAATCACATAAACCCGATAATCTTTCCGGTCCATCTTCCCGGCCAGAGCCATTCCGACCGAAACGGAAAGTCCCTGTCCCAGGCTCCCGGTAGACATGTCCACCCCGGGCACATGCTTCATCTCGGCATGGCCGGAGAGAAAGCTGTCGATATCCCGAAACCTCCCCAGCTCTTCCTCCGGGAAATACCCGCGCATAGCCAGGATTGAATAAAGAGCCGGCGTACAATGGCCTTTGCTCAGCACAAAACGATCCCTGTTCGGATCCTTCGGAGCGGTCGGATCGATTTTCATTCGATCAAAATAAAGCGTCGCCAAAAGTTCGCAGATCGAGAACGAACCGCCCAGATGCCCGGACGTCGCCCGGTATACCATCTCCAGAGCGCTTCTGCGGGCCTTCGCCCCGGTCCACTTTAACTGCGCTGCCTGTTCCTTTTTCATCATTTTCCTTCCTTTCTCTGTCATCCCCTATTCGCCCAGATAAGCGGCTGTCACCGAATCATCCGCCAGGAGATCCTTGCCGGCGCCCGAAATCGCTACCAGGCCCACCTGCATAATATAAGCCTGGTCACAGATCCCAAGGGCTTTCTTCGCGTTCTGCTCGATCAACATGATCGACATCCCCTCTTTGTTAATCTCCTTGACGATCTCAAACACCTGATTCACGATAACCGGAGCCAGTCCCAGAGAAGGCTCGTCGAACATCATCAGCTTCGGACGGGCCATAATACCCCTGCCGATGGCCAGCATCTGCTGCTCGCCGCCGGATAAAAGGCCGCCGTACTGTTTCTCTCTTTCTTTCAGCCTCGGGAACATAGCGTAAACCCGCTCCAGGTCTTTCTGTATTCCTTCTTTATCTTTTCTCAGACCGCTTCCCACGCGAAGATTCTCGTACACGGTAAGCTTCGCGAAGATCTGACGCGCCTCAGGCACCTGAACCAGACCGCTCGCCACCACATCCGACGGTTTCTGCGGCACCGGTTTCCCCAGAAACTCGATCGTGCCGCCGGTAGGCTTCATAACCGATGAGATACATTTTAAAAGAGTCGACTTCCCGGCCCCGTTCGCGCCCAGCACCGCCACGATCTGTCCCTCTTCCACCTTCAAAGAAACGCCTTTCAGCGCCTGAATGCCGCCGTAAGCCGCAGTCAGATCTTTCACTTCCAACAATGCCATGCTACTCACCTCCCAGATAAGCCTTGATTACTTCCGGATTACTCTTCACTTCCTCCGGCGTGCCTACCGCGATCGTCTTTCCGAAATTCAAAACCGTCACATGATCGCAGAGATTCGTCACCACGTCCATGTGATGCTCGATCATCAGGATCGTGATATCGAAACGCTCCTTGATCTCGCGCACAAAATTCACCAGTTCCGCCGATTCATCTGCATTCATACCGGCCGCCGGCTCGTCCAGAAGAAGTAATTTCGGGTCCAAAGCCATGGCCCGCGCGATCTCCAGCTTTCTCTGATGTCCGTACGGAAGCGAACTGGCCCGCTCGCCGGCCTTATCCGACAAACCTACCACTTCCAGAAGATTCAGAGCCTTCTCCTTCAGATGCTTCTCCCGCGCCCTGTATTTGCGGGTCTTGACAAACGCGTCCGCCATATTGTAAGTCGCGTCCAGATTGCTGGCAATGATAACGTTATCCATCACCGACAGGTTCGAGAACAGCCGAATGTTCTGGAACGTACGCCCGATCCCTAATTGAGCCACCTTATACGGCGCGCTCCCGGTGATATCCTTTCCGTCAAAAATGATCTGTCCGCTGTTGGGCGCGTAAATGCCCGTAATATTATTGAAAATCGTCGTTTTGCCGGCGCCGTTCGGACCGATCAGGCCGTGGATCTTGCCCTGCTCTAACGTCACGCTGAAATTATCGATCGCGCGCACGCCGCCGAAATGTTTCTCCACATTTTTCATTTCCAACACAGGAGCCATTACGATTGCCCTCCTTCCTGACTGCCGCCGTTATCCGCCGCCTGGGGATCCGCTTTCTTCCCGCTGAATTTTGCGGAGATCTTCTTCGGCAGATTCCTCATGTTCTGAGGCAGATTCTTAAACCAGAGGATCATGCGCTTAAAAGAAAATTCTTTATATCCATACAGGCCGCTGGGTTTCAGCATGATAACCAGAACCACCGCGATCCCGTATAACAGCATCCGGTACTCGGCCATGGAACGGAAGATCTCCGGCAGCACCGTCACTATGATCGCGCCCAAGACGGAACCGGTCAGCGATCCTAAACCGCCGATAACCGTCGTCGTGATCAGTTCGCAACTCTTCGTCAGATTGAAACTGGAAGGGACGATATACATCAGATAACCCGCATACAGCGTTCCGGCCCAACCGGCATAAACGGCGGAAAACACAAACGACATCCTCTTGAAACGATACACGTTGATGCCGACCGCTTCGGCCGCCACTTCATTTTCCCGGATGGAGGTCAGGTTGCGGCCGTATTTCGAGTGAATAAAACGCCAGGCGATATAAAATGCCAAAATCGTGCAGGCCACGGAGAAAAACATCGAAGAATAACCGGGGATCCCCGTGTAGCCGGCCGAACCGCCCGTCAGGTTTTTCGTATAATTAAAGAGCACCCGAACGCATTCCCCAAAACCCAGACAAGTGATCAGGAAGTAATCCCCCTTCAACCGCAAGGTTACGGAACCCAGAAGAAACGCGATCAGTCCTGCGAAAGCCGACGCCAACACGATCGCCAGAAGAAAATTCACATTAAACCGGGTCGTCAAAATAGCGGCCGCGTAAGCCCCGATCGACATAAAACCGGCGTTCCCGAACGAAAACAGACGGGTAAATCCGGTCAGAACCGACATGCCCAGAACTGCGATAATATTAACACAGATCAATATGATGATACCCTGCTGGTAACTGTTCAGATGAAGCAGGTTAGCCAGAAAATTGTTGATACTCTGTAATACATCCAACATGGTCTTTCTTACCTCCCTTCTATGCCTTATCCTGCACGTCCACGCCAAACAAACCGCTGGGCTTCACAAGAAGCAGAACGATAAGCAGGGCGAAGGAGAAAAAGTCCCGCAAACTGGAACTGACGTAAGCGGACACCAGCGTCTCGATCACGCCCAAGACGATCGCGCCGACGATCGCGCCCGGAACGCTTCCCAGGCCGCCGATAACCGAAGCGATAAATGCCTTCAGACCGACATTCCCCATCGTCGGAAATATGTTATACTTCATTCCGTAGAGAATACCCGCTACACCGGCCAGACCTCCGGCCAAAAGGAACACGCTGGCAACCGAACGGTCCACCTTCACGCCCAGAACCTTGGCCGCGTAAGGATTGCTGGCAATCGCACGCACGTTCAGACCAAACTGGGTCTTATTGATCAGGAAAATCAGACCCACTAAAATGACGGCCGTAATCACCAGGCTGGCCAGATCCAATACGCCCAAATAGGTATTGCCGATCTGTACCGTGGATACCGGAAGCCGGAAATCAAATTGCCGGTACTTGCCGGTAAAGATCAGATTAGCCGCCTGCTGATATACCGTGGAAAGGCCCATGGCCGCTATCATCAGGAACATGTTCGGGGAATTGTTGTGACGGATTCGCCGATAAGCGATCCTCTCATTTAAGTAGCTGACTATCGCGGCGCCCGCAATACCGATCATGGACGCCAAAACAAAAGGCATCCCTCCCAAACTGGACGACACGACCAGAGCCACATAAGCGCCGATCATAGCCACTTCCCCGTGAGCCCAGTTTGAGAAATCCAACAAACTGTAGATCAGGGAATATCCGGTCGCCAAAAGGGCATAAATACCGCCGACCGAGATCCCTGTTACCAACTGCTGTAAAAACATACTTTTACCCTCTTCCCTTTCTCCCTGTCACAGGATAATTCCTTCTCTCCGGTTTTGGATACGAAAAAATCGTTGTCCGCAGTTTTTTCCGCATACTGAGGCATAAAGAAAACTCGGGATGAGAGAATTCTCCTCCCTCCTCCCGAGTTCCCTGGAATATCCTGTCTGGGTGTTACTGAAGATCTTCGTACTTGATGATCTCGTGGAACTTAAAGGCATCGCCTTCACATTTGTAGATCGCGCAGTCCATAGCCGGATTGTGCGTAGCGGAATCCATGACCAACGTTCCGATCAGTCCCTTAAAAGTATCCGTGGATTCCAACGCGTCTCTTACTTTCTCCGGATCCGCGGAGTCCGCGCGCTTGATCGCGTCTACGACCCACATCACACCGTCGTATCCGAACAGGCACTCGCCTTCCAGAGCGATGTTGTATACTTCCTGATATCTCTCACCGAAAGCCGCCGCTTCTTCGGAGTTAAAACCGATACGGGACAGATAGTAAGAACCTTCCAGGGCGCCGTTAGCCGCCTTCGCCAGCTCGCCGGAATCCCAGCCGTCCGTTCCCATAAACTGGCACTTCATGCCCAGCTCGCGGGCCTGCGTCGCCACCAGAGCGATCTTGGAATAGTCCGTCATAACGATGAATAACACATCCGGATTCTGCTTGTTCATATTGGAAAGCTGCGCGCGGAAATCGGTATCCGCATCCTGGCACTGTTCCTGAGAAACGACCTTGCCGCCGTTCTCCTCGAACGAATCAATGATAAATTCGCCAACGCCTTCCGAATAGGTATTGCCGGCTACCGTCAGGATCGCCGCGCTCTTATAACCCAGATCCTTCGCCGCATAGTTTCCGATTACGGTTCCCTGGAAAGAATCGATGAAACACATGCGGAACGAATAAGGATGAAGATTACCGTTCTCGTCAATCGTGATCTGCTCGTTGGAAGTCGCCGTGCCGAGGATCGGAACGTGCTTCTCATCCGCTACGGACGCCATGGGGATATTGCAGCTGGAGAAATTGGTTCCGATGGATGCCACAATGCCGTTCTCGTCAACCAGCTTCTTGTATGCGGAAACCGAGTCGGCCGGTTCGCCCTTGCCGTCCATAGGAACGACTTCGATCTTCTTGCCCAACACGCCGCCGGCTTCATTCACATCCTCCACAGCCAGTAAAGCGCCGTTTAAACCGGCCTGTCCCCAAAGGCTGGTGGAACCGGTCAGGTCGGATATGTAACCGATCTTGATCGTATCCGAATCGCCGCCGGCCGCTTTGCTTTCGCCGCTTCCGCCACCCGCGGTACCCTGTGTCGCGCTCGTTCCATTACCGCCGCAGGCTGCCAGAGACACCACCATTACGGACGCCAACAAAAATGAGACAAATTTTTTCATATTCTACACCTCCGTTTTTTAATTCTTCCCGTCGCCGGGAAGCAGACCCCCGAAATCAGTTTTCCGACTGATCTTATGATCTTATCTTAACATTTTACCGGAGTATCGTCAATGGTATTTTCAACTTTTTATCAAATTTTTCAACAAAAATCATCACAAAAGTATCGTTTTCCACAATTTCTTATACCTCCAAATTGCAATTTCTCCTTTTTTTCCGTTATTCCTCCCCAATTTCTCCCTTTTTTACCCTTTTTCTTTATTTAAAAAACTTCTTTTGCCCGAAACAGAAAAGCGAAACCATATTTTCCCACAAATTCATTCAAACTTTGTGTGCAAAAATCAACCGGCGTTTAAGTATTTCAGTACACCCAGGTGAATCACCCACGCTACTTTCTCCTGATATGTCTCGTCCGTCAGATTCTCCGCCTCCTCCCGGTTACTTAAAAAGCCGCACTCCACGATCACGATCGGCTGTTTCACATGAAGAAAGAGATAATAATCCGTGTTTCCTTTCGCCGGACGCGTATTCTGTTCCCCCAAAAGTCCGCTAAATCCGTCCTGCACGGCCTCCGCCAGCTCCTTCCCTTCCTCCGAATGCGTGTAATAGAAAACCTGCGGCCCCCGCACCGATCCCTCATGATAACTGTTCTGATGAACGCTCACCACAATATCCGCCCCGCTCTTTTCAATAACCTGACAGCGCGCTTTCATGTCCGCAATTTTCTTATTTCCGTCGGTTTCCTTATAGAGCCCCGAATCTCCTTCCCGGGTAAGAATCACTTCCACGTCGGCCGCCTCCAGAAAAACCTTTAACTTTTCGGCGATTTTTAAATTGATATCTTTTTCCAGCGCCTGATTTACGCCTACCTTTCCCGGATCCACACCCCCGTGCCCCGCATCTATCACGACAACCGGGCGGTCCCTTTGTTCTGCTTGTTCTTTCATCTCCGCGTCCACCGCCTCAAACCCGCGGCCGGCCAATACGGCTACCATGAAAAGCATCAGCATACCCGCGGCCAGTTCAAATCTTTTTTCCACAATAAAAAACCCTCTCAGCACACTTGTTACAAAGTATGCCGGGAGGGTTCCCTACATGTTTATTTCTGCAGCAGATGGATCGCAAATCCTCCGACTTCTTCCGCAAAATAGATCGCCTTCGTCCTGCCGTCCTTCACTTTGGCCGATTCTTTATTGAAGGCCACGCCCCTGGACTCAAAATAAGCGACCGCTCGGTCCACATTATTGCAGACGACCGCGATATGGCCTTTCTCGCCCAGGTATTTGCTCTTCATCACTTCCACGCCGGTGCCGGAGAAGATAGAAGAATTGCCCGGTTTGTACTCAAAACCAAACAGGCAGCCAAAGGTCTTCGCAACCTTCTCGGCCTCGGCTTCATCGGCGCAGTTGATGCCCACATGTCTCACTTCGAAACCGTGCATCGTGCGCACCGCTTCCTTACACAGCGCCGTGATACCCGCGAAATCACCGGCCGCGATCATATCGCCTTTTACCATCCAGCTTCCGCCGCAGGCGATCACGTTTTTCTGGCTCAGATAGTCGTTCATGTTCTTGGCGTTCACACCGCCGGTCGGCATAAACTTCAGGGAAGCGTAAGGGCCGGAAACCGCTTTCAGATAATTTACGCCGCCCGCCTGCTCGGCCGGGAAGAACTTCACCACTTCCAGACCCATCTTCATGCCCATCTGCATCTCGGACGGATTGCTGGTACCGGGCGTGATCGGAACGCCTTTTTCGATGCAATAAGCAACCACTTCCGCGTCAAATCCCGGGCTGACGATGAATTTGGCTCCGGCTCCGATCGCCTTCTCTGCCTGTTCAACGGAAACGACCGTGCCGGCGCCTACCAACATCTCCGGAACCTCGGCGGAGATCTTCGCGATCACCTGATCCGCGCCGGCCGCCCGGAACGTAACTTCCGCACAGGGAATACCTCCCTCTACCAGGGCCTTTGCCAACGGTACGGCCTTCTCAATATCTTCCAGCTTTACAACCGGTACGATACCAATATCGGAAATTCTCTTCAATACTTCGTTCATCTCTGCTTCTCCTTCTTCTCAGCTTTATCTGCTCTTCTCCGGCTTGTTTACCGGATAAACGATCGCTTCGCCTTTTGCGTAGCGAACGGACTCCTCCGCAACCTTCCTCTTCAGCTCCTCGGCCGCTTCCTCCGAATACCAGGCCATATGAGGCGTCACGATAATATTCTCATTGCCGAGCAAAGGCGCGCCCGGCTTCATCGGCTCATGAAGCACGCAGTCGATTCCCGCGCCCGCGATCTCACCGTTCTCAACCGCCCATACCAGATCGTCCTCATTGATGATGCCGCCTCTGGCCACGTTGATCAGATACGCATGGTTCCTCATTTTCTTAAACGTTTCTTTATTAAAGATGTTCGCGACTTCCGGCGTCAGAGGGCAGTGAATGGAAATGATATCCGACTGTACGATCAGCTCGTCCAACGATACCGACTTAATATATCCGGTCCCTTTGTCCTCACTGGGCGTATAATAAGGATCGTAACCGATCACATTATACCCGATCGCATGCGCTTTCTCGGCAAAATTCCGGCCGATCCGGCCAAGCCCCATCACGCCGACCGTCTGCGTCGTAGGCCTGCGGACCGGAATGGCTCTGGCATAATCCCATTTCACGTTCTTCGTGTAATCGTTCATAATAACGATCTTGCGGGTCAGCGCCATCATAAGAGCAATCGCCTCGTCCGCCACTTCGTTCATACCATAATCCGGCACATTGCCGATCTGAACGCCCAATTCCGTGGCCGCCGCCACATCCACGTTATTTACGCCGACGCCGTAGCGAACCACAAATTTCAGATCCGGCAAAGCTTCCATTACCTTCCTCGTGATCGGAGCGTACTGATTGATAAAAATCTCCGCCCCCTGGCACTGCTCGATCAGATCTTCTTCCGTTACGCACTGCTTCAGCTCAAAGGAAATCCCCGCTTTGTTCAGAACGTCTCTCTCAATATCGATATTCGCATGATCGCAATCCGTGATAATTACCTTCATTATTTGCCTCTCCTAATAAATTATTTTACCAGATATCCGCCGTCTACCGGAATCGTGCAGCCGTTGATATAATCGGACGCACGGGAAGCCAAAAACACGCAGGCCCCCTTCATATCATCCGGCGTTCCCCATCTCTGCGCCGGAATACGGGCCGTAATCTGCGCGTATCTCTCCGGATTGTTCTCCTTGGTCAGCGCCGTATTCATCTCGGTCGCCATGTATCCGGGAGCGATACAGTTGATATTGATCCCCTTCGATGCCAGATCATTGCAGAATGTCTTGGAGAACTGAGCCACGCCGCCTTTCGACGCCGCATACGCCGGAATCGTCTGACCGCCGAAATAAGCGATCATGGAAGAAATATTGATGATCTTGCCGTAAGGAACTTCTTTCTTCAGGTATTCCTGCGCCGCCAGCTGCGTCAGTTCAAACACGGCCGTCAGGTTCACCTCGATCACGTCTTTCCAGTCTTCCATCGAAAACTGCTCCGAGGACGCTCTTCTCTGAATACCGGCCGCGTTCACGATGATATCCAGTCCGCCCAAAAGCTCCACCGCTTCCTTAAAAGCCCGCGGCCTCTCTTCCGGCGCCGCCAGATTACACTGCACGCCATGGCACGAAAAACCCTTCGCGCAGAAATCCGCCGCCACATCCTTTACTTTCGCGCTGCTGCCGAAGATCACGACCTCCGCGCCGGCCTCCATTAAACCTTCCGCCATACCGTGCCCCAGGCCTCTGGTCCCGCCGGTGACGATCGCTTTCTTCCCTGTCAAGTCAAACAAATTCATCTTACCCAACCTCCTTTTCATCTATCCTTGCCTAAACGCCCGCATAGGCGCAGAAGCCTCCGTCAATCGGAATGATCACGCCGTTGATAAACCCGCTGGCCTCCTCGCACATCAAAAACAGCACCGCGCCAACCAGCTCTTCCGGCTTTCCGAAACGTTCCGTCGGCGTATTCCGCAAGATCTTCCCGGAACGCTCCGACAAAGAACCGTCTTCATTAAATAACAATCTGTGATTCTGCTCCGTAGCAAAAAAGCCGGGGGCGATCGCGTTGCAGCGAATACCGGTCTTTGCAAAATACGTCGCCATCCATTGAGTAAAATTCGAGATCGCCGCCTTCGCGCCGCTGTAGGCAGGAATCTTCGTAAGCGGCGTATAAGCGTTCATACTGGAAATATTGATAATACTGCAGCCTTCCCGCCCGATCATATCTTTCGCGAATACCTGAGACGGAAGAAGCGTTCCCGTAAAATTCAGGGACATCACGTCCTCAAAACCCTTTTTATCCAAATCAAAAAACGTCTTCCCGGCTTCGTCCGGCGCATAAAACTCCTGATCGGTCGTCGCGATCGGATTGTTGCCTCCGGCCCCGTTCAAAAGAATGTCGCAGGGGCCAAAATCACGAAGAATCTCCTCGTGTACGTGCTCCAGCATCTCCTTATCCAACACGTCGCAGGCATAAGAACCGGCTATTTTGCCTTCCGCGCGAATCGCTTCCTCCACCACCTGAAGTTTCTTAAGCGTTCTCCCCAAAAGCGCCACTTTCGCGCCGGCCTCCGCCACCGCTTTCGCGATCGTACTGCACAGCACGCCGCCGGCTCCGGTAATCACAACGACTTTGCCGGTGAGATCAACATTCAATGGATTTTTCATAACCGCTCTCCTTTTCGCACGGGCAGGCGCCTGCAAACACAGACACCTGCCGCCATTCACTTATTTACTGCGCCGCGTAACAGGGATCCAGCACCGCCAGATCATACCTGCGGCTGGCCGGCGTAAAAGCGGCCAGCACCCAAAAATAGGCATTCTGAACGCCGGGCGAAGAAACCGTCGGGTGATACCCGGCCGGAGCTTCCACCATCGTGCCGGTCTGCACCGGATGCGCTACGATATCTTCCGCTTCGCCGCTCTTCAAATAACTCAAGTGAAGACCGAATTTCGGAGCCGGAATATCAAAATAGCAATAAACTTCTTCCAGATCTTTCTCATGCTGATGAGGCGGCCAGCTTGTCCAGGAGCCGTCGCCTCCCCAGGTCAGGCCGCAGATCAGGCGGGAAGCCTCATCCTCGGGAGTCAGCGTAAACATAACCTCCCTGCGTCCTCTTCCTTCTCCGTGAATCTGATGTACGTCCCCGATCGGGAGCGAAGCGTCATAACTGCGGAACATGGTTTTTCCGATACCCTCATACAAAGCGGCCCCGATATACATCACCAGGTCTTCCTCCGCCTTGATCTCCACCGAGGTATCCGCCGGAATATAAAAAGAATCAAATCGCTTCATCCCGCAGGTCAAATCCGCGTTTCCGCTTAAAGACGCCGCGCCATAAATCACAGCCGCGTTCATCTCCAATTCGCCGGATTCAAGCCGGTAAGATTCCCCTCTTTGCAGGTTCAGGCGAAAAATCTGTGCCGCCCGGCATTCACACGTATCCGGTGTGATCACCTTATGAAATCCGGGCGCGTCCGAAGACTGCACGCTCCACTTCTCCATACGTCTTACATTCTCAACATTTCTCATATTCGCGCTTCTCTCCTTATTTATAAAATACAGGATTTGCCTCCTCGGCATCCCGCAACACCATTCGACGGCTCACAAGCTTCCTTCCCTCACTACACCAAAAACGTACTGACAATCGGGAAAAGTACCACTACAAAGAATACCGCCACATAGCCGATAAAAAACGGCATCTGTCCTTTCGCGATATCTCCGATTTTCAAACCCGACACCTTGACCGCCGAGAAAATATTGACGGCCACCGGCGGCGTCATCGTACCCACAACGTTGGCGATGCAGACAATCATACCGAAATGAATCGGGTCGATACCCATAGACTGTGCAATCGGCCATAATACCGGAACCAGAAGCAGCGCGATCGCGATGCCTTCCAGGAACGTACCGAAAATCAGCAGCAGGATCGCGATAACCAGGCAGAACAACGTCTTATTCAGGTTCCATCCCACGATCGTCGCCACCATGACTTTGGAAATACCGGAAAATGTAAACAGCCAGGAAAACGCAGTGCTGGTCCCGATGATAAACAGGATCATGGCAGCGCCCTTGGCCGATTCGAGAAAGATCCGGCTGAGACTTTTTATCTTAATCTCACGATAGATAAAGATACCCGCGATCAGAGACCAGACGACGGCGACCGCGGAAGATTCCGTAGGGGTCAAAAGACCGGAATAAATGCCGCCAAGAATAATGATGGGCATCATCAAAGCCGGAATCGCGCGCAGGAAAGAAGCAAAAAAGTCCTTGGCAGTCAGCTTCGTAGTCGCTTTGGGCCATTGCTCTTTCTTCGCAAAATACATAACCTCGATCATCAAAACCACCATGATCGCAATACCGATAAACATACCGGATTTGAACATGCTGGCGATCGAAGCGCCTGTCAGAGTACCGTATACCACCATGATGATACTAGGCGGAATGATCGGCCCCATACCGCCGGACACAACCAAAAGTCCGGCCGTCCTTTCCTTGGGGTATCCGATCCGGATCATATCTTCATATAACATGTAGCCGATAGCCAAAACCGTGGCCGGCGCCGAACCGGAAAGAGCCGCAAAAAACGCGCAGGCAAGTACCAGGGCCATTGCCATACCGCCGCGCACACCTCCGATAATCGAGTTCGCAAAATCTACCAGCCTGCGGGAGATGCCGCCTTCCGTCATCAGATTCCCGGCCAGTACAAAAAACGCGATCGCCATAATGGAAACCGATTCCAGACCGCCGTAAATCCTCTGTGTAATCGCACTGATCGAAACCGTCAGTTCCGGTATCGTGAGAATCGTCACAACCGACGCAACCCCCAGAGACATCGCAATCGGAACGCTTAAAACCAGACAGAGAGCCAGCGTACCAAACAAAACTATTCCTGACATTCAGACGCCTCCTCTCCCTCTTTTTTTCCAAATTCCAGAACCATCGAGACGATCCTGGCCAACTGTACAAACGTCATAATACCAAAACCAACCATCAGCGCCGAATAAGGAACCGCCATGCTCAACTTTAATCCGGCCGAAGTCTGTCCTGTCTGGACCTGCTTTAAAACCATGTCGATCGAGCTCTTAAACATGATGCCCGTGAAGGCGACCACAATCAGCTTCGCAATAATCATCACGACCTGATAAGCTTTATGGCTCATCTTGTCGATCTTTTCCACCACCGCCACGATCGATACCTGCGTACCGTCGCGAAGACCCATCTCGGCTCCCAACAGCGTCATCCAGATCATGCTGTACATGGCCAGTTCATCAAACCAACTGATACTGCTCTGAATGATATTTCTGTTGATAACCTGTGCGAAAGAGGAAGCCACCATAATTGCGAACGTGGTGATCATGATAAAATTTTCCACTTTCTGCAGGCCCGCAAGAAATTTTTTCATGCCTGTCTTTACCTTTCTTTAAACAAAGCGGGAGACACCAGGTCCCCCGCCATCTTTTCACTTGCTTCAATTATGTACACAACCGCCTGCTTATTCTTACGGATTCTCCGAGATCGCCTTGTCAACCGCTTTCTGCCACTCTTCGTCGAACGTCCAGCCTTCTTCTTCGGCCGCGTCCTGATACAAGCTCTGCAGTTCGTTCACGTCAATATCAAAGAATTCAACGCCAAGCTTCTTCAGCTCTTCGGTAGCTTCCGTATTCGCATCTACCAGATACTGTCTCTGAGCCTCATAACCCTTCTTAACGGCCTCCAGGAAAGTATCCCGCAGATCTTCCGGAACTTTATTCCACGCGTCATCCGACATGCAGACCAGAATGTATACGTAGGCGTGCTTGGTATTCGTCACGTTCTTGGTCACTTCATAGAAACCGGACGCCAAGCAGTTCGAAATCGCGTTCTCACAGGCGTCGATCGTTCCCTGCTGTAAAGCGGTGAACACTTCGCCGTAAGCCATAGGAGTCGCAATCGCACCGAAAGCGTTGAACGCCGCCATATGGAAATCATTCTGCATCGTACGGATCTTAATGCCCTTAAAATCCGCTACGGACGCGATCGGCTTCGTGGAGAACGTATCACGGAAACCGGATTCCATCCAGCCAATTACATGAAGGCCGATTCCCTCTGCCTTCTCGGAAATCATGGCGCCCAGATCGCCGTCCACCGCGGCATGCGCCTGATCGATGCTGGTCCACAGATAAGCCTGATCGATAATTCCCATCTCGGGGATAAAGTTCGTCAATACCGAGTTTGCCGTCGTGGCAATATCCAGATCGTTGTTCATCGCCAGTTCCACGCAGTCGCGCTCGCCGCCTAAAGAGCCGCCTGCATATACTTCGATCTTAATTCTGCCGTTCGTCGCTTTTTCCACTTCATCCGCGATCGCACAGGCGCCTTTATAATAATTGGAAGTCTCCGGGTCGTTCAAAGACATTTTAAACGTAATCGTATCGCCGTTGTCGCCGGCCGCCTCGCTGCCATCGGCCGCCTCACTGCCGCCCGGCGCCGCCGTCGTGCTGCCGCCGTCTTTCCCTCCGCAGCCAAACAGCATGGTCGCGCCCATCGCCGCCACCAGAACCGCGGCTAAAAATTTTTTCATTCTCATGTTTACTCTCCCTTCTTTTCTCTCTCGTCCAACCAACATATCGCTGTCCGAATCCTTATAATTGTGTACACAAAACCGGCCTGCACTTTGACTTGCATTTTCTGATTTCATATCCGATTCAATCTTCAAAATTTGTCTGATGTGTTCCGTGCTTCCGATATGCCTTAGCATAGCATTTCTTGTGCAGTCTGTCAATGCATCCTTTTTGTCAAAAAATGTTTTCTGCGTTTTGACGAAAAACTTGTCTGCACTCTGTCTTCTGCTCCATTTCTTTTTGTCAGATTGCACAAGCTCTAAAATGAGAATGTCTAAAAGTTATCAGACGCTTTTTTGTCCATTTCCGGCGGTTTTTTCATCCGGCACAAAATCCCCTGCCGGTTCGTACTCAAATGGTTCACCATCGCCCATCGGGCCCCCTGAGGATCCCGCCCCCGGATACTCTCCACAATAAAGCGATGCCATTCTATAGAAAAATCCCGGTATTCGTCCCCCGTTATCTGAATACACATCGAAACGGACGACATGATAATCGGTATCAGAACGCCGACGATCACATTCCCGCTCGCCTCCGCAATATAACGATGAAGCAGGGCGTCCGCTTCCCCATAATCCTCCTGATTTCGAATCAGTTCTTCCACCGCCCCGCACTGCCTTGACATCCGATCAATCTCCTCTTCCGTAGCCCGGACCGCCGCCATGGCGGCGATCTCCGGTTCCAGGATCAGCCGCACATCCATCAGATCCCTCGCCACCTCGTCTCCCGTCCCCAACAGCGTCAATCCCAGAGGATCGATCGGAACCCCCTGTTTGGAAGAAACATAAGTTCCCGAGCCCTGTCTCGTCTCCAGGATGTTCCGGGACCGAAGCGTCTTAACCGCCTCACGCACCGTACTTCTCCCCACCCGGAGCAGTTCGGCCAGCGCATGTTCGTTCGGCAGCCGATCTCCCGGCTTCATCTGATTCTCCAAAATCAACCGTATAATATCATCGGCTACCGATTCCACCAGTGAAGCTGCTTTCCCCTCCATCTCCTTTTACCCCGTCTCTTTCTAATTCAGGTACTTCCCGATAACCTCCCAGACGGCCTTATCCTCCAGACCCAGTTTCCAGAAAGCCGCACCGGCAATCCCATTGTCCCGAACCACGGACATCTTGGCCTCCAAAGACCTTACGTCCTCCAACCAGATCCGTGTGGTTCGGCCGTTCTCCTCATACTCTCCGTAATACTGCTGCTCCTCTTCCAGCCATCTTGGCGTCACTCCATGATCCGCCAGCAGATTCGCCGCCGCCGTCATACCGGCCGCCGTCGAGCTCAGAGCATAGCGCCCGTAGATGGAATTTGCCTCCTGAATGATCTCGGCCCCCGGTTCCGCGTCCGCCTCCGGTGTCTCCAACCACACGCGGGTATAAAAAGGAAGCCCGTTGACCAGCTTCTCGGCCGGCACATCATCCGCTATCATATCGAGGATTCCGTTCTCGGAAAATGCGAAGGACGCGGTGGAACCTGCCCGCGGCCCCCCGTTCCAATGCTCGTCATACCCCATCACAATCACATAATCCGTGACCAGGCCCTGCTCGGCGCGGTCTACCCAGGCCCGGCCGCCTGCCGGAACAAAATTATCAATCGAAAGAACCAGGCCCGCCTTCCGGCATTCCACCGAAAGTTCTCGATAAAACTCCACAAAATGAGGCCCGCACGCCTCCGTTACATGCTCGAAATCAATATTGATCCCGTCCAGTCCCGCCTCTCCCGCGGCGGCAAGCAGATTTCGAACCAGCGCTTCCCTGCTCTGACAGGAGGACAATACGGTATACAGATCAATCTCCGAGTTAAAATCATCCAGAAGCCCCCAGACTTCGATACCTCTCCGATGCGCTTCCTCCACATAAGCCGCGCTTGCAAGAGATGTGAAATTCCCGGCGTTATCCGAGAGCGAATACCAGGTCGGCGACAAAACGTTGATTCCGGAAGTCCCTTCCAGATACGAAGCCAGATTTTCATTGTCGGACGCCGAAAACACCTGATGCCAGGCCAGACAAATCGCGTGATCTCTCGAAATCGACGAGAATACCGGCGTCCGATCCGGCGCGGCTTCCATCCATTCCTCCGCCTCTTTCAGATCTTTTGTCCGGATATATCCGATACAGCCCTGCCAGAACACTTCCTGCCAATCATCCAGATCTTCCAGAATCTCCACCTGCTCTCCGGCCGCCACATCCAAAAGAATCGGGCTCTTGATTCCGCCCCGGTACCGCATCTGCGTGCCGGACTTCGTCTCGGCCCTTTTTCGAAGCCCAAAGTCGGTCATAATAAAAACCCGATTCGGCTCCGTATAAACCTGCACTTTCATATCGGAAAACATCTCAATCAGAGAAAGGGACAAATACACCGTCTCCCCCTCCGTAAAAAACGCTTCGTGCCCCAGATCAACCGTGTTCCCGCCCGAAGTTACCGATGTACTCCCCGGCAGGATGCGGACGATCTCCTCCGGCAGCATATAGCGAACGTCCCCGTCGCTGTTATAATAAAAACGACGGTTCAAATGCGCCGCCGCGTCCTCCATGCGAACATAGACGGCGCCGTTTCTGCATACCCCCGTCACATCCAGGCGATCCCGATTCAAATAAAGCGCCGTCTCCTCCCCGCTCACGTCAAAAACCTCGGTCAACTCCATTCGCTCTTTCGACGGCCTGTATTTCTCTACCACGATACTGATCACGATCGCAATAAGAGCGACCGCAACCAGCGCGCCTCCGATGAACACCGGCGGAATCCCTCTCTGTCTGCGCTGCCTGCGTCTACGCATCTGCTCTACCCGCTCCGACATTCCGTAAAACCTCCTGAAAAATTTATCTTATATGATTATATCATAGTTTTCACTTTTCATGGAAGATTTTTTCCCATGCATTCCCACCCATTATGACCTTCGGTTTTATTGAGCGCAACCGGCGGAAGACTCCCGCAATCATCCCTCCCATTGGTATACTCACCCCCTTCTCTGCCAAAATCCTCTTCGATGCCGACGCTCCTGCCTCGCCAATGCTCCCTCTTCTTTCAGAAAGCACAGCTTCAATCCGTTCTCATCAGACCGATACTGGCACAGATAAGGCCCGTTCTCACGGATCATGCATGCTTCCGCAATCTTCCGCAGATCTTCGGGCTCTCCATCCAGGAAAATCGGTACGCCGGCCTCTTCCACTTTCCTCAATTCCTGTTCGAATGACCGGCACAATTCCTCTTCTTCCCCGGTCAGCCTTTTTTGTTCCTGCCCCATATTTCTTCGCTCCTTTCCGCTGCCGCACCGGCCGGCCCGTGTTTGCCGGGGAGGTTCGTGATATATGACGCCGACCGGCGGGACGCGAATTCGATTGGATTTTAAGACGGCCATAGCAGACACTACACCTGAAGGACGAAAAAACCGAAGGCGAGCTGCCCGGGACCCCTTCTTCGGACATCAGCCCCCCGGTTTTCGTGATTATTGTAATGTATCGTTTACTTAACTTCAATACTTTCCCCTCAATTCGAATGTTACACTTTGAAACTTCCCGGGCAATCCTCTCTCACTATTGTCTTTACACGCTCATAATTTTAAGGTATAATCTTCACAAAAGCGCAAAACCGCGTAAAAATGTTTCTCTATAATAAGGAAGTGATTTTAATGAAAATAGAACGATTAAACGAGAATCAGATCCGCTGTACGCTCACCCGCGGCGACCTCGCCTCCCGGGAGATCGAACTTACGGAATTGGCTTACGGAACCGAAAAAGCGCGCAATCTGTTCCACGAGATGATCGAACAGGCGCAGCAGGAATTTGGCTTCGAAGCGGAAGACACGCCTTTGATCGTTGAGGCCATTCCGCTCTCCAGCGAAAGTCTGGTACTGATCATCACAAAAGTCGAGAATCCGGAAGAACTGGACACCCGCTTCGCAAAATTCGCGCCTCCGCCCGAGAACACGCTGCTGCCGGCGATTTCCCCGGCGCCGCCTGCCACGCTGGAGGAGGCCGGAGAAGAGGAAGCGGAAGTTTCCGATTTTTTCCGCTGTTTCTTTTTCCCGGATCTCGACAGCGTCTCCCGGACCGCCATGATTCTGGAAGATATGTACTGCGGAAGCAATACGCTCTACAAATTGCCGGACGCATCCGGTTACTGCCTGTGCGTAACCAAATCCGGACATACCCCTTCCGAATTTAACCGGGTATGCAACATTCTGTCGGAATACAGCCGGCGCATTCCCTCCATTTACGCTACGGACGCCTATATGTCCGAACATTATGAAGCGGTGGTGGAGGATCGCGCAATTCAGGTGATGGCGCGGATTTAATCCGCCGTCACCTTTTCTTTTTGTCGAAAACAGTCTATGGAAATCTTTTGCATTTCATGTTAATTTTGGTATAATAATGTCAAAGGGAGGGTATACTTTATATTCGCCGCACGGCGATACGGGACACCCGGAGGGTGAACTTAATATTTGCCCGCCTTCCAAAAGATTTTAAAACCGTATAGGAAAGGAGTTCCTTATGAGCGAAACCTGCTATTCAATATCCGAGGCCTCCCAAAAGCTGGATGTGGAAGCTCACGTACTTCGATACTGGGAAGAAGAGTTGAATTTGAAGGTACCAAGGAACGAATTGGGTCACCGGTATTACACGGAAGATCTGATTTCTACGATACAAAGGATACGGGATTTGAGAAAACTCGGCTGCTCGCTGAAAGAAGTGCGGGATTCTCTGAAGAACGACGAAATGGCCGACGCCGGGGTGACAAGCCTGGCCGAAGCGGAAGCGGCCGCGGGCATCGCCGAGGGGCCTCCCGATAAACTGGCGCAATTTCAGGAAATCATGGTCGGCATCTTTACCGAAGCCATGAACCGCAGCAGCGGACGGCTCACCAAGGACATCAGCGACCAGGTCAGCGATCAGGTCGTAAAGGAAGTCGACTACTTAATGCAGCTCCAATCCGAAAAACAGGAAGATCATTTCCGGCACTTGGACGAAACGCTCAGAGCTTATCAAAAAAGCCAGAAAGGACGGGCGGAAGCCGCCATCACACAGGTTCCGACCACTTCAGCCGCCGCCAGGAAAAAATTTCATATTCTTAAAAAACATAGCTGATGTGTTCCCCCTCTTCAGACCCTTCCGCTGCCCGATCTATTGAGACGGCCGTTTGCGGAAGGGTCTTCTCATCTCAACTCCGGCCGGGCAAAAGGGGATTCCCCTGATAAAACTCCGAAAAGGAGGCTCATAAACCCTTATCCGACATACATAACAAAAAGAACGCCGGGCAATCCATATGCCGGCGTTCTTTATGTAGTCTCTGATTAACCCTGCTCGATGGAACCGGTCGGGCACTGTGCGGCACAGGTTCCGCAATCCACGCACTCATCCGCGTTGATCTCATACTTGCCGTCACCCTCGCTGATAGCACCGATCGGACATACGCCGGCGCAGGCGCCGCAGCTAACGCATCCGTCATTGATTACATATGCCATGATAATAATCCTCCTTTTTGATTACACGTAATATTGTTACGATTGGCTTTATTGTATAACATGTACGGCCGAAATTCAAGTGGGAATTTTATCAAGGCTTGCAAAATGTCCGCAAAAAGGATATACTTTATGAACAGCAGGAATTTATTCTATATTCAGGAGGTTATGATAATGGCTAAAGCTACGAAGGATATGCTGATCGGCGATCTGGTCCGTCTGGACGAGGGGATCGCCCCTATTCTGATGGGAGCCGGCATGCACTGCCTGGGCTGCCCGTCCGCTCAGGGCGAGTCTCTCGAAGAGGCCGCTTTCGTTCACGGAATCGACTGCGATTCCCTGATCGAGAATATCAATGCCTATCTGGCTCTGAAAGACTGACCGGACAGGGAGAGCGCCGCGCGGGCAAGGGGATGAAGACTCATGTCCGCGCGGCGTTTCCTTTGTATCTACTATAACTCTCAACCCCTGCTTCATCTAACGACATTTCAAATTTCCCTGCAAATAAAAGTTTTAATACCTTGAATATAATAACATAACCTCGCCTTTCAAATTTACATAAATGTGGAATATGTTAACTGAAGACAACCCAGAAGATTAGGCCATTCACACGGTCCAAGACGTATATCCCTCATCAAGCAAACAGTACATCAGCTTTCTAACATAATCAAAAATCTATATTACTCTCTTCTTTCTTCCAAAAATCTTTCAATTTTAATGATTTTTTCAATTTTAATGCATTTCATGTACAAATTTTTGCATTTTGAGTAAAATTGTCGCATAGCACAAAAAAAATGATATGATAATTTATAGAAGTCATGCGCATAGATTTCAAATATTTTAAAAGGAGAATCTATATTATAAAAAAAATAATTAGCTTATTTTTATGTCTCATCATGATTTTAAGTCTGGGAATCTCTGCATTCGCTGCAAATACCGAAAACCTTTCTTTTGATTCCCTTACTCCAGAAGAACAAGAAACCTTTATACAAAATGAAATCACCAAAAGAGAAGAAATCGCATTTATGGAAGTATATGAACAATTAAAAGAACAGAATGCCATAAGCCATATGCCGATTTATAAAGAATATATTTCCTCTATGATAGAAGCCGAAGTTAGAAAAGCGTATAATTCGGATATTTCTCCTCAAGCTGCAACTGTTTCTTATTATTTGCCTAATGGTGGGGTTGTCGGCTATGTCTCTACATTAGGTTCAACTACGGTATTATCAACATATCTTAACCATCAGGATACTCTCGATTATCTGGCTCATTCAGACGGTTCCTTCATTAAAATAGTAACCTCTTTTGCTACAGGCCTTATAAAAGGGTGGGGGCCTGCTTTTTCCGCACTTTTCGCCTTAGATGCACTCGCAGATTATATGGGGCGTCAAAGTGTACATAGGGCCGGCGACTATGCTATAATAATGAAAGTAAGAGATATTGCCGGGACGCAAAGCATTTCCACAATAGGTTGGTCGGCATATCCTTATGCTAATGTTCCGAGTGATGCCACTAATATAAATATAGCATCCAAGCCTTAACCAAACTCAGCCGCTGCAGTCAACGCTCTCAAAAGCCTTGACTGCAGCCAACACATCAAGGAGCAATCTATGAACCCCTCCCGAAAACTCTTACTCCGTTTTTTCTTTCTTCTGGCTACCTTATATCTGATTCTGTTTCTGGCCGAATTTTTCTTCCTCCGCGACATCATCATCGCCGGTTCCGAGAGAAATCCGTTCCGGGTCATGACAAAATCCGAAATCCGGTGGATGGCCGGCGCCGGACCTGACACATACGCCAATATCCGCAGATTCCTGTTTCCCACCATCCTCTTCAAATATCTGATGATGCTGGTTGACTTCATAATCTGTCACCGGACATTTTGGAAAAAAGATGCGCTCCCATTCCTTCGCAAATGGTGGTTTCTTCCTGCCGCAGGGATCGCGCTGTTTCTTTTTTATGCGTATTACATGTATCGCCGGATCTCCGTTTACCGTCTCTATATGTCCCTGATTCCCGTCGGGATTTTCACCTTGACCGTGGCTGCCCTGGTTTTTCTCCGCCAAAGATCTACCGGCGCCCCATGCAACGATACATAAAAACAAAAGCGGCCCCTCCCAACAGAAGGTCCGCTTTCTTTCCCGTCATTTCTTTTTCCTCACGCTGTATCCGAACGTGCCTAACAATTCCCCGAGGCTGTAATACTCCCCATGCGAATAAGCCAGAAGTTTCGCCGCCGCCAGATCGAATTTCCCCTTCTCATCCAGGTAAGCCTCGTCCACCAAAACGGCCGTCACCGTCCCCAGGAACATATCGTGCGAGCCGAGCTCCAGGATCTGAGACACTTTGCACTCGATCCCCACCGGGCTCTCCCGGAGCAACGGCGCTTTTATCGTCCTCCCGGGAAGCGCCGTCAGATTCGCCGCCTCAAACTTATTCAGTTCCCGGCCGGAGCGGACCCCGCAAAAGTCCGTGGCAAAAGCCAGTTCTTCCGTCGTCAGGTTAATTGTAAATTCCCCGGTCTTCCGGATAATCGGATTGGAATAACGTTCTTTTCGGATCGACACATAGGCCATCGGCGGCTCGCTGCAGACCGTGCCCGTCCAGGCCGCCGTCATGACGTTCGGCTTTCCCTCCTCATCCGCACAGGTCACCAACACCGCCGGCACCGGATACACCATATTGCCGGGTTTCCAGATCTGTCTTCCCATTCGCCCTCTCTCCTTCCTGCCTCCTATCGGTCCTCTCTCTGCGCGTTGACAAACCGCGTGGTATCCGGCAGCCATACCAGATCCACCGTGCCCACCGGGCCGTTCCTCTGCTTGGCAATGATGATCTCGGCAATCCCCTTGTTCTCACTGTCCTTATTATAATAGTCGTCCCGGTAAATAAACATAACCACATCGGCGTCCTGCTCGATGGCGCCGGACTCTCTCAAGTCGGAAAGCATCGGACGCTTGTCCTGCCTTGTCTCCACGGCGCGGGACAACTGAGACAGCGAGATCACCGGCGTATTCAGTTCCCGAGCCAGCGCTTTTAAGGAACGGGAGATATCGGAGATCTCCTGCTGCCGGTTGTCGTTCCCGCTTCTGCGCCCGGAAGACATAAGCTGAAGATAATCGATAACCACCAGATCCAGCCCTCCGCTCTCCAACGCGAATTTCCTGCATTTGGACCGGAGCTCCGAAACGCTGATACCCGGCGTATCGTCGATGATCAGACGGGACTCCCCCAATATCGAAACGCCTTCCACCAGCCGGTCCCAATCCCCGTCGTCCAGATTCCCGGTCCGAAGCTTCTGCGAATCAATACCGGACTGCATCGCAAGAAGACGGTTCACCAACTGCTCTTTGGACATCTCCAGGCTGAATATGGCCACCCGCTTCTGTTTTCTCACCGCGGCGTACTGGGCAATATTCAAAGCAAACGCGGTCTTTCCCATGGACGGGCGGGCCGCAATCAGAATAAAATCCGATTTCTGAAGACCGCTGGTCTTATAATCCAGATCCGTAAAACCCGTGGCAAGCCCGGTCACCGCCGTTTTGTTCTGATATGCCTGTTCGATTCGCTCCAGAACCCTCAGCGTGATCTCCTCGATCGGCATATAGCTGTCGCCGGTTCCCCGGCGCAGATCAAAAACCGCCTTCTCCGTCTTCTCCAGAATATCTTCCAGCGGTTCCTTCTCAAGGTAACAGGCGCCGGCGATTTTCTCGGTAACCCGGATCAGACGGCGCAAAACCGCCTTATCCCGGACGATCTTCGCATGATCGCCGATCTTAACGGAAGTCGGCACTCCCAATACCAGCTCCCGCATAAACTCGATACTGCAGACATCCGGCGGCACATCCTTTTCTTTCAGCTTATTCTGGACCATGACCAGATCCGCCGATTTCCCCTCATTATACAGTTCCACGATGGCGCCGAATATCACGCCGAGCTGCCTCTGATAAAAATCATCCTCCGTCAGAATCTCCGCGGCCGCCGCAACGGCGTCCTTATCCATGAGCATGGATCCGACCACAGACTGCTCCGCCTCCACACTGTGAGGCTGTACTTTTTTAATGAGCGCTTCCTCCACGGAAGTTCCTCCCTTCCATTCGGCGATTTTTCACCGAAACCGATCCGCCCGTCCTCTTACTGCTCCGTCACCTGAACCTTTAACTTCGCGGTCACATCCCGGTGAAGCCGAATACCGACCTCATAAGTACCTATCGTCTTGATCGAATCGTCCAGAAGCATCTTCTTCTTATCCAGCTCCATACCGTATTTATCGGCGAATGCTTTTGCGATCTCCTTGGTTGAAATCGAGCCGAACACCTTACCGCCCTCTCCTACTTTCACGGACAGCACCAGCGGGCTCTCCTCAATCTTCTTCGCCTGCTCTTTCGCCGCCTCCAACTGTTCTTTTGCCTTTTTGGCCTCATGAGCCTGCTGTAACTTCAAACTGTTCAGATTCGCCGCCGTCGCCTCCACTCCCAGCTTTTTGGGCAGAATAAAGTTCCTGGCGTATCCGTCGCTCACCTGAATCCGCTCGCCCTTTTTCCCCAATGATTTTACATCCTGTGTCAATATGATTTCCATTCTATAAATCTCCTTCCTCGATCATATGTTTTAACGTCTCCTTCACCAACGCCTTCGCGTCCTCGATCGAGCAGCCTTTCAACTGAGCGCCGGCCGTGCTCAGATGGCCGCCGCCGCCCAGACGCTCCATGACGACTTGGACGTTGACCTCGTCAATGGAACGGGCGCTCAGGTAAACGGTATCGTTGTATTCCGTCAGCACGATCGAAGCTTTGATGCCGATGATATTCAAAAGCTCGTTGGCCGCCTGAGCGCCGACGATCGTCGGGCTTTCTCCGCACGGCGGGCAAATGCTGATCGCGTAAGAACCTTCGAAAACTTCCGCCTGACGAACCGCCTCCGCTTTGGCTTTGTACTCTTCCATACTGTCGCGGAACATCTTGCGCACCTTTACCACATCCGCCCCGTTGCGGCGCAGGAAAGCGGCGGCCTCAAACGTGCGCACACCGGTCTGATTCGTAAAATTATTGGTATCCAGAACGATCCCCGCATACAGGGCGTTAGCCTCCATCGCCCGCAGCTTCACATCGTCGTGAATATACTGAAGAACCTCGGCAACCAGCTCACAGGTGGATGAGGCGTACGGCTCCACATAGGATAATACCGCGTTGGTAATGCTCTCGGCCATCTGCCGATGATGGTCAAGGACAACGATAGTCTTGGCCAGATCCAGCAACTCTTTCTGCTCCGTGATCGTGGTCCGGTTCACGTCCACCACCACCAGCACGGTGTCCTCGGTCATCATACCCATCGCCTGCTCGCCCTTGATAAACAGATCATTGGGATATTCCGGGCTCTCCACAAAATCATCCATCAGGGATTTCACGGAAGTCGTGACGTCGTTAATCACAATATGGACCTTTTTCCCTAGAGATATCATGCCGCGGTAAATGCCGATGGCCGCGCCGAAGCAGTCAATATCGCCCAGCTTGTGCCCCATCACCACGACCCGCTCTTTATTCTCCACAAGCTCCCGCATCGCATGCGCCTTTACACGGGCTTTTACGCGGGTGTTCTTCTCTAACTGCTGGGACTTCCCGCCGAAATACTGAATCCGGTCGCCGTCTTTGACCACCGCCTGATCGCCGCCCCTACCCAGAGCCATATCGATCGCCATCCGGGCAAATTCATAATTCCTTGTATACTCTCCGCCGTTCATGCCCAGGCCGATGCTCAGAGTAACCGCCATCTCGTTTCCGATATTGACCGTCTTGACATCCTCCAGAAGAGAAAACTTATCCTCCTTTAAATCCGCCACATGCTTCTGCTTCAGAATAACAAAATATTTGTCTTTTTCGGTCTTGCGCACGACCGCGCTTCTGTCCTGGAAAAAACGATTGATCTTCCGGTCGATCAGCGCCACCAAAAGAGAACGCCTGACCTCTTCCACACTGGCCAGCGCTTCGTCATAATTATCCAGATAGATCAGACATGCCACCAGTTTCTGATCACGCAGTTCTTTCTCGCATCGAATCCTGGCCGTCTCGTCCATCAAATAGATCCCTCTCAACCGGCTTTTCTCTTCCGGACCGAACCACTCGTCCATGCGAGCGTCTTCCGAAATCGGAAAATCCCCCGACATCAGACGATAATGCGATTCGCCCGCCAAAACCAGAACGATTTCCTCCGGATCCGGCTCCAGAAAATCCCGCCTTCTCAGCTCCGGGAACAACTCCAGCAAGCGTTTCTCCGACCGCGCAATCTCCTGAAACGCCTCGTTCTGCCAGAGAATATCCCCTTTCTCGTCCACGACCGCATACGGAATCAGCATCTGCTCCAGAAATTTTTTCAGACTTTTATCAAAATCCAGCGCATAACTTACAACATCACGAATCCATCTTGTCCGGCGGGTATAAAACAGCCACAGCGATACCAGTAAATACAAAAGCCCGAAAAGAAACAAAACAAGGGACGAAGTTCGATTGATAAAAAAGAGGAGCGCGCTGTTCCCCAGCACAAACCCGGACATCCATACGGGCCAGCGGGCCGCAAATCCGGTCAGACCGGATAATTTTTCTTTCTCTTTCATAGGTTCCCCCTTCAAAATATATCCCGATTATAACATTTTTTTAAGGGAAAGGAAAGCCCTGTCATGTTAAAAGCGGCGTTCCGCTCCGCGCGAAACGCCGCTTTCTGCGTCTTCTTCAGGTTTTAAGAGACTAATCCATCGTATAAGGCAGAAGAGCCAGATGACGGGCCCTCTTGATGGCAACCGTCAGCGCCCTCTGATGCTCGGCGCAGTTGCCCGTGATTCTTCTGGGAAGAATCTTGCCTCTCTCGGAAATATATCTCTTCAATTTGACTACATCTTTGTAATCGATCTCGCCGTTCCCTTCGCCGCAGAACACACACACTTTCTTTCTTCTGCGAACACTGTTGCCTCTTCTCTTCACAGGGGCGTCCGTCTTGTCTGCTTTATTGTAAGCCATCTTATATTCCTCCAATCTCAATCTCTAGTTGAACGGAAGACCTTCGTCCTCCACTCCGTCAGGAATATTCATAAAACCGTCCCCAATGGACGACGGTTTCGCCGGCGCGGCAGACTGCCTGGGCTCCGGAGAGTACCCGGAGTTCGAAGCCGCGGCCTTGCTCTCGGCAAATTCCTGTTCTTCCACTACCACGTCGGTCGTATAAACTTTCTGTCCCTCCCGGTTCGTATAACTTCCGGTCTGGATCCGCCCGGTCACCGCAATCTTCGTTCCCTGGTGCAGGTACCTCTCGGCAAATTCCGCCGAGCGTCCGAACACCACGCAGGGAATGAAATCCGCGGTCTGATCTCCGTCGTTATTCCTTCCGAAACGACGATCCACCGCCAGGGTATATCGAGCTATCGCAGTCGGGTTATCTCCTTGAGAGTAACGGATATCGGGGTCCTTGGTCAATCTTCCCATGAGTATTACTTTATTCATGCAATCCCCTCTTTTCTGCTTTCGACTGATACGCCGTCCGGCCTACGTCCGGCAAACCACTCACGCAAACCGACCGGCATATAAAACTATGCTTCCTGCTTCACGATGAGATACCGGATCACGGGCTCCATAATGCGCAGCTGACTCTCAAGCTGCCCCGGGCACGTCGCGTCGGCTTCAAACTGAATGAAATAATAGAAGCCTTCCTTCATCTTCTGAATCTCATAAGCGAGCTTTTTCCTGCCCCACTCATCCACATTCGTTACCGTGCCGCCGAAACGGGTAATGTAACCTTTCGCTTTCTCTAATGCGGCGGTTCTCTCTTCCTCTTCGAGCTTTACACTGATAACAAGGGCTAATTCATACTTGTTCATGCTTTTCTACCTCCTTTTGGTCTCTGGCCCCCGTTTTCCACACGGGAACAAGGAATTCATACATCACGAGCTATTATTCTAACACAATTTTCACCGGCTGGCAAGCTCTTTTTCAGGCTACCCTCCCCTCAGATCGGCAGCAGCATCTTCGCGATCATAAAATAAACGGTCAGGGCAATCCCGTCCACCACCGTCGTAAGGGCCGGCGAAGCCACCAGCGCCGGATCCAGATTCAGGCGTTTTGCCAGAAGCGGCAGCACGCTGGCCACCGTGTTCGCCAAAAGTACCGTAAACAGCACCGAGATCGAAATCGTCAAAGACTCCATAATCTTGCCCGGGTTCATGATAAGCAGGCGGATAAAATTCACGAACGAAAGCGCCGTACCGCAGATCACGGCCACGCGCACTTCTTTCCAGAGAACCTGAAATACATCCTTCAATTCAATATCTTTTACCGCCATACCGCGGATCACGGTCGTGCTTGTCTGATTCCCGGCGTTCCCTCCCGTATCCGTCAGCATGGGAATACAGGTCACAAGAATCGGGAAATACTGAAAAGCCTCCTCGAATCTGCCCAGGATGGTACCGGTCACCGTCGCCGACAGCATCAAAACCATCAGCCAGGGAATCCGGTTTTTCGCCAGCGTCCACACGCCGGTTTTCAAATACGGTTTTTCCGACGGAATCATGGCCGCCATTTTTTCAAAGTCTTCGGTGGCTTCCCGTTCCATAACGTCCACCGCGTCGTCCACGGTGATAATGCCTACCAGGCGGTTTTCCTTGTCCACAACCGGAATGGATAAAAGATCGTATTTGGAAAACAGATAGGCAACCTCCTCCTGGTCGTCCGTAGTGATAACCTTCATCACATCCTCATCCATGATGTCCGTCACCGAATCGTCGTCCTGAGCCAGCAAAAGGTTCTTCACCGTAACCACGCCGATCAGGTGGCGCCGGATATCCAGCACGTAACAGGTGTAGATCGTCTCCTTATCTTCCCCGGTCCGGCGGATGCGCTTGATCGCGTCCTCCACCGTCATATTTTCCTTCAGATCAATAAATTCGGCGGTCATAATGCTCCCGGCCGAGTTTTCCGGGTATTTCAGAAATTGATTGATCAGTTTGCGGTCCTCCGGGCTTGTGTTTTTCAACACCCGCTTCACCACGTTGGCCGGCAGCTCCTCCAGCATGTCCACCGCGTCGTCCACATAAAGGTCGCTCATGATCTCCGCCAGCTCCTTATCGGTGATGGCATTGATGATGGCCTCCTGGATATCGGCTTCCAAATTCGAAAAAACATCCGCCGCCAGCTCTTTCGGAAGAGCCCGAAACGCGATGATAGCATATTCTTCCGGTCTCAGGTCTATAATAAACTGCGCGATGTCCACTTCGTTCATATCGACCATCGCATCCCTCAGTTCCCGGTATCGCCGCTCGTGCAGCATTTCCCAAAGCGCGTCATAATCGTACATGTATTCCATCGCCGGCCCTCCTTTGTATCTTTCATTACTCCCGTCTCCGGGGCTTTTTCAGTATAAATCCGAATCACCAAAAAGTAAAGGGGGACGCCAAAAGCGCACGAAACGGCATTGCGATATATTCTTCGAATGCGGTTCCGTGCGCTTTTTTGAATTTTCCGCGGGGACGCCGGCTGCTATGTACGGGAAGGCAAAGCCCTCCCCATTTATATAAAGCGCCGGCGCCGGCTGCGGATTTTTCTATTGTATCTGTATTTATTCTATGCAGGTAAATGCCGATCCGTTACGATCCGATGGTTTTCGCCGCCTGTTTCACGACGAGAAGCCGGTCCCCGGGCGACACTTCGCTGCCGGTCACGCCGTTGATCTCCCGGATGTTTTCCACCGTCGTGTAAAATTCCTTGGCAATTTTCCACAAAGTATCTCCGGGCTGGACCACATACCCACTCATACCGGGCATTGCCTCGATCTTTTCCAGATCCAGAGGCTGCTCGTTCAGCTCTTCGATCACTTCCATGTTCAGAGGCGCCAACGCCAGAAGGTCCGCCGTAATGACCGCCTTGATCTCCACCTCACCGCCGCCCAGCATAACGGCGCTCAACTGTTCCACTCCGCATTTGACGCGGCAGTCCGTATCTTTCGTCAGATCTTTGACCTCCGCCGTGTAACGGAAAGGCACGACTCCTTTCAGCGACTGGAGCGGCGCGTTATCCTCCGCCGAAAGATATAAGATCTGGATGCATAAAGCTCCCTCCAGCAAAAGACCGTCCTCCGTCACCGACACGCGGTCCAGCTTGGCGTTCCCTTCGCAATGGCAGATCTGCAGCAGCTTCTTCTCATCCCCCGCCGTCAATTTATCGTTTATCTTGTAACGGGATATATTTTTCACCAGAAGTTCTTCCGCCCGGGCCGTTTTCCTCTTCAAAAGAATCTCTTTCTCCGGACAGTACACATCTTCCAGCACCTGAACCCGGTTCTCCTCATACAAACGGATATCCAGCTCCAGCACGGCCTCCACGCCGATCGAGCGCATTTCCCCGTCAAAATCCGGTTTTTCCTCCATATCCCGCTGAACCAGACGCACCGTCACATCGGGAATCATATCCTCCGTGCAGTCGGCGATTTCAATACTTCCGGAGAACGGCAGCGTTTTTTCCACATACTGCACCGGAATATGCTCTTCCTCCCCCGCGTAGATGGTGAAGAGTACAAATTCTCCCCGGATCCCCAGGCTGCCGTCCATGGGCCTGGTTTCCCAGCTATGTAAAGAAAGCCGCTTCCACAGAAGCCTGCGAATATTAGGCCGGTTATTTTCCAGATCGATCTCTTCTCTGAAACGGAACGTATCCCTGGTTCGAACGGCGATCTGGGTAATCTCGCTGCTTCGGGTCATCGTGTCAAAAGGTTCGTCCCCCTCGGCCTCCACGGCCACTTCCTCATCCTGAAGTTCCTCGGCCGCCAGCGTAAACGTCACGATCGCCTTGATACTCAGCTTCCGCGAATTGATAACCCCCGCCGACAGATCCTCGATATCCCAGAATACCGTGAGGACGTCGCGGTCAGACAAGTCCCCCATATTGACCATTTCCTCAAAAGGAACCGACCCGGACAGGCTCTGAACCGATCCGCCCTCCAGCGGATGATACAAAACGTCGAATTTCAGCCGGCCTTTCAACTGCACCCGATCCCCCATCGCCCGGGTCTCCTCCAGCTCGATTTCCCCCTCGTCCAGGATCAGACTCCCGACATCCGGCTGGGAATCCGGTACAATAAAATCATCGTCCAGCGTGACCTGCGTTACTTTCTTCTCCTTCTGGCGGTTCATATGTATGTATTCTTTTTTCAGCCGCATCCTGCTCTCTCCTTTTTCCTTTCTCAGGTATCAAATATTACCGTTTCCTGCCGGTATTCCATTTTTATTACAATATACGGATACGTCGCGGTTTCGGAAACTTCCTCTTTTTTGGACGGTCCCATCAGATCCGTGTTCAGATAAATGTTTTTTTCGGTCAGATACAGATCTTTCACCTGGATGCTGTAACCGCCGCTCGCCTGTTCCCCATAGCCCACCGCGATATAAAGAAAACTTTCATCCGAGTAGGTCAGTTTAAAAGTGTCGGTTTTTTTCCCCTCAACAATTTCCTTTAATTCATCGGGTATGGAGGCTTCATCTAATACGGTAAAGTCCAGATCCGCGACCTTTTCTTCTTTTGGTTGACCCCCACAGCCGGCAAACAGGGCCAGACACAGAATCAGCAGACTGATTCCACACAGATTTCTCTTCATAATGGACCTCGAATCGTCTCGTTACTAAAGTTTATGGCCGGGCTCTTATTTTTAGAAGAAAAAGATTTGCCATCCCTCGTAAATGCATGTTATACTAATAATATTACAGTAAGGGGGGTATACCTATGAGTTTTTTTACTGACCTGTTGAGCAATCTGAACACATTTCTGTACAGTTATGTGCTGATCGCTCTGTTGATTTTCACCGGACTTTATTTTACCGTTCGGACCCGTTTCGTCCAGTTCCGCCTGTTCCCGGAAGCGATCCGCGTACTGAAAGAAAAGAAAGACGGCGATACCGGCGTTTCTTCTTTTCAGGCACTGATGATCTCCACCGCGTCCCGGGTAGGCACCGGCAACATCGCCGGCGTCGCCACGGCTTTGGCCGGCGGAGGCCCGGGCGCGATCTTCTGGATGTGGCTTCTGGCCCTCATCGGAGGCGCTTCCGCCTTCATTGAGAGCACGCTGGCCCAGATGTACAAGATCAAAGACGGGGATGAATTCCGCGGCGGCCCGGCCTACTATATCCAGATTGCCTTGGGTAAACGCTGGCTCGGCATCGTCTTCGCGGTACTTCTGATCGCCTGCTTCGCCATCGGTTTCAACGCCTTACAGTCCTTCAACGTCTCTTCGGCCTTTGAATATTATGCCGGCGACAGCATCAGCGCCGACACGATCGCTTTGATCGTGGGCGTCGTCCTGGCCGCCGCCATGGCCGGCGTCATTTTCGGCGGCGTACAAAGAATCGGCTTTATCTCTTCGGTCATCGTACCGATTATGGCCGTAATCTATATCCTGATGGGCCTGTTCATTACGCTCACGAATCTGCCGGCCCTTCCCGGCATTTTCCACGACGTCTTTGTCGAGGCGTTTGACTTCCGGGCGATTGCGGGCGGTTTCGCGGGTTCCTGCGTCATGCTGGGAATCAAGCGCGGCCTGTTCTCCAACGAAGCCGGTATGGGCTCCGCGCCGAACGCCGGCGCCAGCGCCAACGTCTCCCATCCGGCCAAGCAGGGACTGGTCCAGATGCTGTCCGTCTTCATCGACACGCTCGTGATCTGCACCACCACGGCCATGATGCTTCTGATCTACGGCGTGGACGGCAGTCTCACCGGCATGCCCTATGTACAGCAGGCGGTTTCCGCGCAGGTCGGGGAATTCGGTATTCACTTTGTTTCGATTTCCATCCTCCTGTTTGCCTTCAGCTCCCTGGTCGGCAACTACTGCTACGCCGAATCCAATATTCGTTTTATCAAGGATAACAAGACGCTCCTGACGATTTTCCGCATCGCCTGTGTGGGCGTCGTCCTGGCCGGCTCCATGGCCGAGTTCAGCGTTGTCTGGGATCTGGCGGACGTTTTAATGGGCTTTATGGCCATCGTGAACATCATCGCCATCCTGCTTTTGGGCAACAAAGCGCTGATTGCCCTGAGAGATTATACGGAACAGAAAAAATTCGGCCAGGATCCCCATTTCCATCCGAAGAAACTGGGAATCGATAAGGCCGACTGCTGGGAAGACTGACGATTTTTATGAAGAAAAAGATTTTATTGCTCGCAACGGGAGGCACCGTCGCCTCCCGGAGCACCGGTCATGGACTTTCGCCCTCTCTGCTCTCGGAGGAGATTCTTACTTATGTTCCCTCTATCCGGACATTCTGCGAGACGGAAGCCCTTCAGCTTTTCAATATTGACAGCACGAACATGGAACCTTCTCACTGGATGCGGATAGCCCGGGAGATCCGAAGTAATTACGAGAATTTCGACGGTTTTGTTATCCTTCACGGAACGGACACCATGTCCTACACGGCCGCGGCGCTCTCGTATCTGATCCAAAACACAAAAAAACCGATTGTACTGACCGGCGCCCAGCGTCCCATCGACCAGGAAATTACCGACGCCAAGCGCAATCTGTATGACAGTTTTCTGTACGCCTGCGATCCGCAGGCCTGCGGGGTTTCAATCGTTTTTGACGGCCACGTAATCGCCGGAACGAGAGCCCGCAAGATCCGTACAAAAAGTTTCAATGCATTCTCCAGCATCGATTTCCCGGACCTGGCCGTGATTCGCAACAACCGGATCATCCGCTATATCCTGGATGAGACGGAAGGCGGCCCGATCTTTTCCGATTTCCTGAACGCACGCGTATTCGTGCTGAAGCTGATCCCCGGCATGGACGCTTCCGTCTTCGATTATCTGAAAACCCGCTATGATGCTCTCGTCATCGAAAGCTTCGGAGTCGGCGGAATCCCCTGCTACGGGGTGGACCGTTTCGCGGAAGCAGTCCGCGACTGGGTCTCCTCCGGCAAGATTCTGGTTATGACGACTCAGGTCCCTCTGGAAGGAAGTGATATGACCGTCTATCAGGTAGGCGCCCGGATCAAGGAAAAATACGAAGTGCTGGAAGCTTACGATATGACGCTGGAAGCCGTCGTCACGAAGCTGATGTGGATTCTCGGAAAAACTTCCGACCAGGAAGAGATCCGACGGCTGTTTTACCAAAGCATATGGCATGATACCGTCGTCTGACAGAAACGCATACAGCCGAAGGCAAAACGCCGCCGGAAGTCGAATACAAGAAACGAATCATAAAAGCCGGGAGACACCTTTCTCCCGGCTCTTATCATATATTTTGTATCTATCTTCCGACTTTACGATACTTGAAAGCCGCAAACACACCGCCGCACGCTATCATCAGAAGTAATATCCACAACCCGGGCGTATTTACGTCCGCCGTGTTAACCGAAGAACCCGAATTACTTCCGGAGGAACCTCCGGTCGTAGGCTGACTCGGGGCGGTCGTCCCCTGATTTCCTCCGGCGGCCGTCGTCCCCCTCTTCCGCTTTCTTTAAGATGAAGGTCGTTTCCACCGAACCGTCCACATAATTCAAACGCCAGGTATGGGCGCCCACACTCAGCGTTGCCAGATATTCCGGCTTTATTGTGACAATCGTGGAACCGGAGACGGCTTCGTAATATTTCGGATCCACCGGTTTCCCATCGATCTCCAGACTTACCATCTTTTCCAGAGGACCGTCACAGGTGATTGTCAATCCCTTCCTGCCGTCGGCTTCCTGAAGCAGCGTCTGGCCGGCTCCCTGAGTGATCTTGTATTCCAGACGGGGAATCATCTCCGTCTTCTCTTCTTTACATACGCCGCAGACATAGCGAATACTGCCCTCTTCCGCGTAAGTCGCCTCTTTCAGAACGGTTCCTTCGTCCCATTTATGCCCCAGAGCCGGCAAAACTTCCGTATTCTCCAAAAGCTCCTGGCAAACGGCGCAGACGCTTCCCGCCGTATGTCCGTCCTCCGTACAGGTCGGCTGCAAAACGCCTACTTCCTTCGGCGTATGAGGCAGCTTTTCGATCGGTTCGGTCTTGCTATCGCCGCAAACCATACAGGAATAAATCTTTTTCCCTTCCTCTTTACAGGTCGCCTCTACCCTCTGATCTTCCTGCTCCTTCCATTGATGATTACAGGACGAGATCTCGAAAGTCTTTTCCACCCGGCCCGTATAGCTTCCCATTCCGGTCACGATCACCCGGCCCGTTCCGACTTCCCGGTTGTCCGCGTAAGATACCGTATAATCGGTTCCCTTCACCAACAATACGCTCCCCATCCGAACCGTCACTTCCGGCTCGATATCCGTCCCGTTATAAACGGCGGATTCCGGATTCAGCGTAATATCGGCCGTCTGAAGAGAAACCGGCGTCACTTCCACCGAAAGTTCAACCGTCTGATCCCCCAGCTTGGCGGTCAGACTCGTCTTTCCCGCCCTGATGCCGGTAATCTTCCCATTCGATACCGAAACAATCGAAGGGTCCGCGGCCGTCCAGTTCAGCGCAGCGGTAATATTTCTGGCAGGCTCCCACCCACCGATAACCGGAGGCACCGCCGCTTTGACACTCGGCGCGTCCACAGACGCCCCCGCCTCAAGCCGTAAAGGCGCGGGAGCCGTAACTCCGAACTCCTGAACCCAGTAATCGATACCGTTCACCGTCACATGGCCGATTCCGACCGCCGCAACAGGAAACTCCGAACCGTCATCGTCCACGCCGAGCATGATCCTCCGATGCCCCTGTCCCGAAAAATCCTCCGCGGTCTCTTTCCACTCCTCAAGCGCCATGCTCGCGGAAACCCCCACGCCGGCGAGGATGTTCTCCCCATTCGTTGTCACACCCTCATACTCGCAGGTAAAACAAACGGTGCCGTCCGGACGTTCATGCGCATAGGAAAGAGCAATCTCCGCCGCTCTCTGCATTGCGATCTGTTCCAACGCATAATCATAAACCAGTTCTCCGCGGGTCACAGGTACTTTTGCTCCGCTCGGATCTGTGTACCAGGCTTCGCTCCCCGTGCGGAACTCATTGATCCCCCGAAGCATCTCCCTGGCCTCCGTCTGCCCGTAGGTGACGTCAAGTTCGACCGTCAACGTCTCCTCCGCCGCATACACGCTCCCCATGCTTCCCAGAAGCAGCAGGCATATGGCGAAGAACGAAAACCATCTTGTCAGCTTTTTCTTCATTCCCATCTTCTCCTTTATTTTTCTTGCCGCCGCCTGACAAAAACACGCACACCGTGTGTATTCTTGTCAGGCAACGGTTTCTTTTTATTTTAACAGAAAGGAAACATCTCTGTCAATCTTTCTTCATATCAGACAGAATACAACAACTGCAATTCCCAAAAGAGCAAGAATTACACCATAAGCTACATAAATGTGCTTTTGCCTCTTTTCATTTATTAAGAACAAAATAATCCCAAGCATAACCGAAATACAAAAAGCAAGAGACAAATTCATCAGAACAATGTAACGAGGACTCAAATCCGCATTCGTGAACGCCTGATAATTGATCGTAAGCAAAGTAAAAATCGAAACCAGGATACCCATTAAGGTCAACACATTCCCATATATCCGATTTGTCAATCCTTCAATATCATCTTTTACCTTTTCAAATGATTTCATATTCCGGTTATATTCCGCTTCATATCTTCCAAAATTCCGATATTCCGTTTCATTCTGAAAAGAGCAATTCGGCTGCAAATTATACGGCATATCCGGCGCTTCCTTCAATTCTTCAAAAAAAATCTGTGCAATCGGTTTGCCGCTATGCAAAACAATTACTTTGTCCGAAATATTCTGAACTCTTAAAAAAGCATACGTCTGATGTCCGGGCTGATACTGTGGACCATCCACTTTCAATCCCATTCTTAAAAGTGAATTTTTTTCCCCGATCCTTCCCGTAATATGAAGCGGGATTTTTAATTCTTCTTTTGTTTTTATTATCACAAATTCGCCCGGCAACAAATCAACCTCGTCCCCTCCCACTCCAGGAAAATCATCGATTGTCAGATCATAGGAAATACTGTTTAAGTTCGCCTCACAAAATCCTGTCGAAATCAGTTCCCCTTCCGATACCATGTGTCTAATATTTTTATCAACCAGCAACATAACTGCATCCCTTCTCAAAATTGCCGGAAAACCAGCCAAAATCACCTTCTCATGTTATTCAGTATAAATCGTTTTTTAAATATTTTCAATGTGATTCCCCTCGCTTTTTGCCCCTCCCCGGCGCCGGATCGCGCAACCCCGGAATCGCCCCGCCTGCGATCGCCCACAGATACAGGCTCGCCACGGTCCCGCAGGGGGAATAGCGTCTGCGGTATTTAAGAAATTTCTCTCTGTCGATCTCCCGATGGCGGTAAAGCATCCTCATCCCCCGCAAAATCGCAAGATCGCCAAAGCTCACAATGTCCGGCCTCTGCATGCAGAATGCCAGAATCATCTCGGCCGTCCACACGCCGACGCCTTTCAGCGAAGAGAGTTCACGGATCGCTTCCGCGTCTTCCATCCGGTTACATGCTTCGATATCAAAAGAACCGTTCTGCACTTTTTCCGAAAAATCCAGAATATACTCCGCCTTTTTAAAAGTCATCCCCACCGACTGCAATTCGGAAAGGCCCATGGCCAGGATATTCTCCGCGTTGACTTCCCCGGCTCGATCCGCTCGATCGCCTCGCCCAGTTTTTTATCCCTGGATTTCAAGTATGTGATTTCTTCTTCTCCATATTCAAAATACATGATTCACACCTCGCAGGAACGTGACAAAAGCCGGAAATATAACGCCGGATCCCCCGTTCTCTATTCCTTCCTCTCGAACGCGCTTCCCAGCCCGATCTCCTCCCGGTATTTCGTCACCGTGCGCCGGGAAATCGGGATGTCCCTCGCCTGTAAGATTTCCGTAATCTTCGGATCCGACAGCGGATGCTTCGGATCTTCTTCCTCAATGATCCGACGAATCTCTTTTTTTACAGTCTCGCTGGTCTGAGCCTCCGGACCGCCCTCCCGTTTTCCGGCCGGGGCCGCGAAAAAGCACTTGAACGCATACACCCCCATCGGCGTTTCCAGATATTTATTCTTCACCGCCCGGCTCACCGTCGACAGATGAACGCCTGTCTGCTCCGCCACATCCTTCAACGTCATCGGTTTCTGCTCGCCCCTCCCCAGAATAAAATCCTGCTGCCGGGTCACGATACAGCGCGTCACGGCCGCCAGCGTCTCACGTCTCTGTTCCATACAACGCAAGACAAACCGCGCCCGGTTGATCTTCTCGGCAAAATATGCCGCCAGTTCCGGTTCCGCAGCCGACTTCGCCATCTCCTCATACACGTGATTCATCCCCACTCCGCCATACCAGGAATCATTGAGAAGAATCTCGAATTCCCCTTCCGGATTCACGTTCAGGATCACGTCGGGAATCACGTACTCGGGCGCGCCGCTCCCGAAATATGCCGTCGGCTTCGGGTTCAGGCTCTTGATCTGCCGGATAAACTCCTTCGTCTGTGCCGTCGAAATCCGAAGTTTCCGGGAAATCGTGCTGATCTTCCCCTCGGCCACATCCGCCAGATGTTCCCGCAAAATCACCAGAAGATCCGGCGTCAAAATCCCCTGCCGCTTCGCCTGCAGAATCAGGCACTCCGACAGATCGGCCGCCCCCACGCCCGCCGGTTCCATCGCCTGAACCTCCCCGATAGCCCAGGAAAAAGCATCCCGGTTCGGAAAATCCTCCGCCTTCAAATATCCGGTGCTCTCGTCAATATGTTCGATCACATACTCGATCCGCGCCGCCTGTTCTTTCGTGTAACGTGAAAAACAGATCTGCGAGCGGAGATGTTTTTTCAGAGAGACCCGCTCCTCGTCCGCCGCCTCCGCCTGTCTCGCCTCGCCCATCGTGCCGGAAGCGCCGCCCCCGAGAATCCATCCGCTCTCTTCCACCTCCAACATCGGATTCACCATCTGTTCGTCCATCACAAATTCCCGCAGCTCCTGATTCGTCATTGCCAGGATCTCCAGGCTCTGCGCCTGAGACTGGCTGAGGGCCTGCGTCTGCTTTAATTCCTGATACATCCCCTGCCCTAACCTCATGCCCCTCTCCTCCTTTGTACCCCTAGCGGCCTTCCTTCTCTCCGTCCGTCCCGTACTTTCTCTTCAGCCGCGCAACCAGCCCGCCCTCCTCGATCAGTTCCATAATGTGCGGCGGTATGCGGCTGCACAAATACGTTTCCTTCTTTGTGTGATTAAAGATCTTACCGGCCTCCGTATCGATCTCAATCTCGTCCCCCGCTTCCATTCGATCCGTGTCCGCGCACTCAAATAACGGCAAACCGATATTGATCGAATTGCGGTAAAAAATCCTGGCAAAATATTTGGCCACCACGGCCCCGGCGCCCAGATACTTAAGCGCCAGCGGCGAAGTCTCCCGGCTGGAACCGGAGCCGAAATTATTACCGGCCACAATCACGTCGCCCGGACGAAAACGCTTCGTAAAATCCGGATCCACCGCCTCCATGGAATGCACGGCGGCTTCCTCCACGGTCAATTCAATATATTGAGGCGGTGAAATGATATCCGTGTTGATATTGTCTCCGAATTTAAATGTCTCGCCCCGTATCTTCTTCTTCATCTGCCTGCCTCCCTGTGCAAAAAACGTCAGTTCAGAACTTCCGTCGGATCCGTAATATAACCGGTCAGCGCGCTGGCCGCCGCCGTGAGCGGCGATCCCAAATACACATAAGATTCCGGCGAACCCATCCGCCCCAGAAAATTCCGGTTGCTCGTAGCCAGACAGGACTCCCCGGATGCGATTAACCCCGAGTGCAGACCCGCGCACACGCCGCAGGTAGGAGCCATAACCACGGCCCCCGCCTCCGCCAGATCCGCCAGAATCCCCGACTTCATCGCGCGGATATAGATGCTCTGGGAAGCCGGCGAAATCAACAGCCTCGTATCCGGCGACACCTTACGCCCCTTTAAAATCCGCGCCGCCGCTTCCAGATCCGAATACCTCCCGCCCGTGCAGGAACCGATATATACCTGATGAATCCGGGTCTTTGAAAGCTCCGCCGCTTCTCTCACATTGTCCACCGCGTGCGGACAGGCTACCATCGGTTTTAACTCCTCTCCCGAAAAGCTCAGGCTCCGGCAGTAAAGAGCATCCGTATCACTCTCTTCCTTTATATAAGGAGTCGTGACCCCGATCTCCTTCAGATAACGGTCGGTTTCCTCATCCGCCGCGATCAGACCCACCTTGGCCCCCATCTCCACCGCCATATTGGAGATCGCCATTCGCTCGTCCATCGGCAGCGCCCGAATCGTCTCTCCCTGATACTCCACCGCTTTATAAGTCGCCCCCGCATGGCCGATCGCCCCGATCGTTTTCAGGGAAATATCCTTCGCCATCACGGCGGGCCCCAGGGCTCCCCCCCACGATACCCGGATCGTCTCCGGCACCTTCACCCAGGTTTCCCCGGAAATCATAATCCCCAACATCTCCGTGGAGCCGCAGCCCGTAGAGAAAGCGCCGAAAGCGCCGCCCGTCGTCGTATGGGAATCGGTCCCGAAAATTACGGTGCCGGGCAGATCAAATCCCTTTTCCGCCAGGATCTGGTGGCAGGGGCCGATATATTCGTAATAATGCTTCACACCGTGGGACAGGCTCCAGTCCCTGGTGTACTTGACGATCTCGGCCTGCTTCGGCGTGGCCGGCGGCACATAGTGATCGCTTATGATCACCAGCTTATCCGGGTCCCAGACGACGTCGCGAATCTTTTTCATTCCCTCCGCGATCTCGACCCTGGGTCCCAGCACATCATCCGTCATTGCAATATCCACGTTTACCCACACGATATCCCCGGCCGAAACCTGTTCCATGCCCGCCGCTCTCGCCAATATTTTCTCCGATAGGGTCTTTCCCATGAACGCCTCCTCCCGTCAATCGCCTTCCCAAAAAGATTCAAAGAATGCCGGCAGCCTTCCATTGCCCCGGCAACCGGCATTCTCCCTTTACATCATTTCATCGATCATCTTCTGAAGCTGCTCCCCGAATACCTGCGAACGCTTCTCTGCGTCCGCAAGGGAAGTCCCCTTCACGCCATAGTAGAACTTCACCTTCGGCTCGGTACCGGAAGGTCTTACGCACAGCCAGGCATTGTCGTTCAGATCATAGTATAATACGTTCGACTTCGGAAGCCCCGTCGGCTTCACCTCGCCGCTTGCCAGATCCGTCGCCTCATCCTTCTGATAATCCCGGATCCGAAGAACCCGATAATCGCCTATGGTCTTCGGCGCTTTCGCCCGCAGCGTCTCCATAATCTGGGCGATCTTCGCCAGACCGTCCATTCCCTTCATCGTAAAGGATTTGATCGCATCCAGATAATATCCGTAACGCTCATACATCGCCACCATGGCGTCCCAAAGCGTCATGTCTTTCGTCTTGTAATAAGCGGCCGCCTCGCAAAGAGCCATCGTCGCTACAATGGCATCCTTATCCCTGGCATGCGTTCCGATCAGGCAGCCGTAACTCTCCTCAAAACCAAAGAGATAAGTCCCTTCGCCGCTCTCTTCGAAGCCCAAAATCTGCTGTCCGATATATTTAAAACCGGTCAGTACCTCAATCAGCTTCACGCCGTAATAATCCGCAATCGCGTCCGCCAGGTTGGAGGTCACGATCGTCTTGATCAGCGCGCCGTCCTCCGGCAGCCCCTTCAACGCCTTCCACTGGCCGATCTCATAATCCGCCAGAAGACACCCGGACATATTGCCGGTCAGCACATGGTACTCGCCCGTCTTATCTTTCACATAAACGCCGAGACGATCCGCATCCGGATCCGTCGCCAGCACCAGATCCGCATCCTTCTCCTTCGCCAGCTTCATTGCCAGCTCAAACGCCTCGGCAGCTTCCGGATTCGGATAGCTCACCGTCGGAAATTCCCCGTCCGGAAGCTCCTGCTCGGGCACCACGTAAACGTTCTCAAAACCCAGTTCGTTCAGAATCCTTCTGGCAGGCAGATTGCCCGTCCCATGCAGAGGCGTATAAACGATCTTCAGTTCCTTCCCCACCGCAGCGATGCACTCCGGATGCTTCACCTGCGTCTTCAATTCGGCAATATACGCGTCGTCCACTTCCCTGCCGATCACCCGGTACAGCCCGGCCTCCACAGCCGCCTGCCTGTCCATCGTCTTCACGGTATTGTAATCCGTCACGGCCTTCACCTCGGCCATGATACCGGTATCATGAGGCGGCGTGATCTGAGCGCCATCCTCCCAGTAAACCTTATACCCGTTATACTCCGGCGGGTTATGGCTCGCGGTGATATTGATCCCGGCCACGCAGCCGAGCTTTCTCACGGCATAGGAAAGCTCCGGCGTCGGCCGCAGCGACTCGAACACATATGCAGGGATCCCGTTAGCCGCCAGACACAGAGCCGCCTCGTCGGCAAACTCCGGCGACATCCGGCGGGAATCGTAGGCGATCGCCACCCCTTTCGCCTGCCTGCCCGTCTTCAGAATATAATTGGCCAGGCCCTGCGTCGCCTTCCTCACCGTATAAGGATTCATGCGGTTTGTACCCGCGCCGATGATCCCCCGAAGACCGGCCGTGCCAAACGACAGCTCCGTATAAAAGCGTTCCCGGATCTCGTTCTCATCATCGGCGATCGCCCTCAGTTCACTCTTCGTCGCCTCATCAAAATAAGGATTCCGAAGCCATTCTTCGTAAATATCTTTGTACTCCATAAGAACCTCCTCCCAGAAAATGATTCTGTTTTAAGCATATCATAAAATCCGCGAAAAAGAAATCAAATTCTTCCGGTCCGGCCCCGCTTTCCTCGTTAAAATTCCCGTTCCAAACGTTTCAGAAAATGTTCCCGCGCCTCAAACTGCGCTTCCAAAACGGTTAATTTCCCGATGTTCCGGCCCGGTATCCAGGCTTTATTTGCATTATAATAATAATTGATCTGTTTCCAGTATTTCTCCGGATACAAAAACAGGATATAAAGGTATTTCTTCTCCGGGCCGCTAAGAGGCAGGATCTCTTCATACGCCTCCTTCATCGCGATCCCGAGAGGCAGGTTCCAGTTATTCTTTTCCAGCATTTTCCGCATGAACAGGTAAAGATCGCTGACCTGAACGCCCATCGTCGCCCGGGAGAAGTCCACGATCGCAGCGCCAAAACGTCCCATCAGCACATGATGCTGGGTAAAATCACCGTGGCAGAGCTGCCGTGCAGGTTCCCCGGCCTGTTCCGCCAACAAAAAAAGCGCCTTCTGTGCCTGGCTGTAGAAGCGCTCGAAACTCCGGATCACACACAATTCAAACTCCTGTTTCTGAACCGTGTTCCGTATGTAGTTCCTGGCCCGCTTCAATTCCCGGTTATGTTTTTCCAGCACGATCTTTAAAGACGGAGTCTGACCGAACTCCCTCAATTTTTCCTCTTCCAGGGCCAGGCCGCGCAGCGCCCGATGAAGCCCAGCAAGAGAACGGACTGCCTGAAGCATTTCCTCCTCCTCCCTGGCGCTGCACTCCCGGCCTTCATACCAGTCCTTTAAAATATAGGACGTCCCGTCTTCCTCGGTACTGATCACCCCGTTCTCTCTGTTCCGAACATAACGATCCGCTAAAATACCGCTCTCCCCGCCAAGCCGGTCCAGAAGTTCCGCCTCGGCTTCCACCCGTTTTGCCGACGCGCGGCACTCCTTTAAAAGTTTCAGCCCCCGGCTGGTTTCACAGAGAATTGCCCCTCTGCCCCGGCAGGTTCGAAACACCTCCAGATCATACTGTTCCAGCACGCTTGTGTCCTGCTCATTCACGGTCACCCCTCCACTCTGTCCGATTTCGCCCACCTGCCCGGTAAGGCTATTCTATCCTATGAGGGAGGAAAACGTATTATGATAGCGCAGGCAAAAAGAGCTTACGGGACTTCCCGCACCGGCGCGCAATCCTGTTACGCGTTACAGCGCCAGCCTGTAGATCTCCTCGCAGGCTTTCTTATCCAGAACCACGAAATTACCTTCCAGATGATCGTCGCCGCCCAAAAGTTCCAGAAGTTTCGGGATCTCCGCCTCGGTCACTCCCAGTTCGCTCAGGCGGACCGGCATCCCGATCGAGCGGAAGAAATTCTCCCAACAGGCGATCCCCGCCAGCGCGGTTTCCTCCGGATCGTCCGTATTCTCCTCACACCCCCACACATTCACGGCCAGCCGCACAAACCGCGCAACGTCATGTTTATAATTGTATTTCATCCAGGCCGGGAACATAACCGCCAGCCCCGCTCCGTGAGCGCAGTCGATCAACGCCGAGATCGTGTGCTCTAGATGATGCGTCGCCCAATCCTGCTGCCGTCCCACACCGCAGGTATCGTTATGAGCCAGGGTTCCCGCCCACATGATATTAGCCCGGGCTTCATAATTATGCGGATCTTCCAGCACCCGCGGAACCTCCCGGATCATCGTCAGGAGAATCGCTTCGCACAAACGATCCGTCACTTCCACCTCCGGCGTGTTGGTAAAATACCGCTCCAAAACATGCGCGCAGATATCCGTAGCCCCGCTGGCCGTCTGATAAGGCGGCAGCGTCTCGGTCAGTCCCGGATTCATAATCGCGAATTTGGGCCGGACCTTCGTCGTCTTGATCGACGTCTTCGTCAGCGTGGATTCCTGCGTGATGACCGACGAGGTACTGGATTCGCTGCCGGCCGCCGCGATCGTCAGAACCGCTCCCACAGGAAGCGCCTCGGATACCGGCAGTTTCCCGGCATAAAAATCCCAGAAATCCCCCTGATACAGCGTTCCGACCGCAATCGCCTTGGACGAATCGATCGTGCTTCCTCCGCCCACCGCCAGGATAAAATCAACCCCTTCTTTCCTGCACAGTTCAATTCCTTCATATACCAGGCCGTCTCTCGGATTCGGCTTCACGCCGCCCAGCTCCACATAAGAAATCCCCTCCTCTTCCAGAGAAGCCTTCACCCGGTCCAGCAAACCGGAACGTTTCACCGAACCGCCGCCGTAATGAATCAGAACCTTCGTCCCGCCATACATCTTCACGTAAGCGCCGGTCTCCGTCTCTTTGCTTTTTCCAAATACAAAATTTGTCGGCAGACAATAAGTAAAATCGTTCATAATGACCCTCCTGTTTTCCATTTTATAAAATGTGTTTTTTTAATATTGTACCATTCCCAAACGGGCGGGTCAATACTGCCTGCCGTCGCCATCCTTGCCCGGCAGTTCTTTAAAATCAGGATTGAACCTCCCAGAACTTTATGCTAATATAACCAGAAGGCGAAAGCGGCCCTTCGCGGAGCGCACCCGTCGGCCATGCCGCTTTCATCCGGACAAAATCAAATAAACAATAAAAGGAAGACCGTATATGAAGTCGATCAAATCAAAAATTCAAGTCAGCATATTGTCGGTGGTGCTGATCGGCTCCATACTAATTGGAGTAATTACAGCTTTTTTGAACGCCAGCGGCATCGACTATGTGATGACAAAAACCCTGGGTCCCGCCACACAGATGGCGGCGGACGCGGTAACATGGCGAATGGACGCCTACTGGACCGCCCTTCAGGAGGCCGCTTCCTCCGATATTTTCCGGGAGTCCGATCCCACCTCCCCGGAACTGGAACCCATCCGGGACGGAATCGCCCAGCGCAACGGCTTTCTCTATACCGGTAAGATGGATGCCGACGGTTTTTCCTCCACCGGCCAAAGCTACGCCGAAGAGGAGTATTTCCAGCAATGTAAGGCAACCGTACAGCCCTATATCTCCGACATTATGAACGACGGAAAGCAAATGATCTTCCTCCTGGAAGTTCCCATTATCAAGGACGGCCGTTTCGACGGCGTGGTCTACGGCGCCATCAGCGCGGATTTTCTGTCGGACATCGTAATAAATCTGGCCATGGGCAACGACGGCGTGGCCTATGTGCTGGATAACAACGGCAATGTCATCGGCCATCGGGACCGCTCGGTGGTGGAAAAAGGCTCCAGCATGATTGAAGCCGCCAAAACCGATCCCAGCGTGGCGGACGTAGCCGCGGTGAATCAGCGCATGATCCAGGGGGAGACCGGGTTCGGCACTTACAACTTCTACGGCGACAATAAATTTGTGGGCTTTGCCCCTATCGGCGGCAACCAGAACTGGAGCATTGCCATCGAAGCCAGTCAACGGGAATTTAAGTCCACGCTGGACCGGAGCATCCTGCTCACCGTTCTGGTAGTGGCCCTGGTCGTGATCGCTACGTTCCCCGTGGCGATCAGAGTGGGACGTTCCATCTCCAACCCCATCCGGGCATGCGTTACCCGTCTGGAGCGGCTGGCCGACGGCGATTTGAAGACTCCCACCCCCGCGGTGCGCTCCCGGGACGAGACCGCCGAATTGACAAAAGCCCTGGATGCGACTATCTGCCGCCTGAACGACGTGGTGCAGGACGTATCTCACCACCTGTTCAAAATGGGTGAAGGCGATTTCCGCGAGAACATCACTCGTACATACTGGGGCGACTTCGCGGCAATCGAAACCTCCATCAAGGCCATTCACAACTCCCTGAAAAACACGCTTCTGCAGATCAGCCAATCGGCCGGAGCCGTCGCGGCCGGAGCCGTCCAGGTATCCGACGGAGCCCAGTCGCTGAGCCAGGGGGCCACGGAACAGGCCAGCGCCGTCCACGAGCTCTCCGCCACTGCCGCCAGCATCGCGGACAGCGCCAGACAGACCACAACGGCGGCAGAAGAAGCAGGAGAATTTGTCCATCAAGCGGGTGAACAGCTCGGTATCAGCGTAACGCATGTGAAAGAACTGAACGCCGCCATGGAGAAAATTTCAAATTCTTCCACCGAGATCGGCAAGATCATCGATACCATTGAAACCATTGCGTTTCAGACCAATATTCTGGCCCTGAACGCCGCCGTGGAGGCTGCCCGCGCGGGCGCCGCCGGCAAAGGCTTTGCCGTAGTGGCCAATGAGGTGCGCAATCTGGCCACCAAATCGGACGAAGCCGCTAAGGCCACCAAAGGACTGATCGAAAGCTCCATTGCCGCCGTCATGGAAGGCGGTCAGGTAGTGCATCAGGTAACGCAGTCCCTGGATAAAACCAGCTCAATCGCCGGGAATGTCACGACCAAAATGAACGCGGTGGTGACGGCGGTGGAGGAACAGACCTCCTCGATCTCCCAGGTAACGGAAGGAATCAATCAGATCTCCTCCGTGGTCCAAAACACTTCCGCCACCTCGGAACAGAGCGCCGCCACGGCTCAGGAACTGTCAAACCAGTCGCTGCTGATGAATAATCTGGTCCACAAATTCCGGCTGACCGAATCGGAGACGGAACAACCGCATTAAAAACGCCGAAAACCCGGGAATCGTCCTTCAGATTCCCGGGTTTTTTGTCGTTTTATTTTCTCTTATGCTTCTTCACGCTCTCGGAAAGCAGATATTCGATCTGCCCGTTGACAGAGCGGAAATCTTCCTCCGCCCAGGCGGCAATGTCCTCCCACAATCCGGGCGCCAGCCGCAAAAGTACCTGTTTTTTCGCTTTTTCTTTTTCTTTCAGGAGCTTTTCTTTTTTCTGGATGTCCGCCTCCAGGGCATCCAAAGCCTCCTGCCTCGCTTTTAACCGCCGTTCTCTCTCATCCGGTAAATTGATAAGGTTCACCCCCTTGCTCTGTCATTTCCGGATCAATAAATGCTCCCGCTGTTCACGACCGGCTGCGGATCCTTGTTGCCGCAGAGTACGACCAGCATATTGCTCACCATGGCGGCTTTGCGCTCCTCGTCCAGTACCACCACTTCTTCCTCGCTTAACTGATGAATCGCCATCTTCACCATGCTGACCGCGCCTTCCACGATCTTCTGACGGGCCGCGATGATCGCCGCCGCCTGCTGCCTCTGCAGCATGGCCGCCGCTACTTCCTCCGCGTATGCCAGGTGCGTGATCCTCACCTCGTTCACGCGCAGACCGGCTTCCTCCACCTTCTCCTGAAGTTCGCCCCGCATCCGGGCCGCGATCTCCTGACTGCTGCCCCTGAGCGTCTTCTCGTCCGCATCCGCTTCCGCAATGTCATAAGGGTAAAGCCTGGCAATGTTGCGAATCGTCGAATCGCATTGAATGGATAAATACTCGCGGTAATCCTCCACGTTCATCACCGCTTTTGTAGGATTCTCCACATTCCAGATCACAACGGCCCCGATGATAACCGGATTACCCAGCGCGTCGTTCACCTTCTGGCGATCGTTGTTCAGCGTCATAACTTTTGTGGAAATCTTCTTGTTGACCGGAACCGACACCTTTCCGCTGCTTACCGACAGAATCTGTCCCAGATTGCCCGCCTGACCGGCCTCCGGATTCACCGCCTCCCGCACGCCCGGCCGCATGCCGGACACAAAAGGATTCGTAAAATAAAAACCCGGTTTTTTGATCGTTCCGTAATAACGGCCGAACAAAGTCAATACCAGCGCTTCCTTCGGCTTCAGGATATGCAGACCGCCCAGCAATATAAAAAATACGGTCAGAGCGATCGAAGATCCCACGACCAGAATCGCGCCCGCCGCGGCCATCCCTTTCGAAAAACAGATCCCGCAGCCCACATAACCGGCCACACATAAGGCAAAGCCCAGAAGGATCAGAAAAAGCGCCCGACCACCTCTTGCATTTCGGATCTCTCGCTCTTCCACCTGTTGCAACTGCATCGTTTTCTCCATAAAGTATGCCTCCCGTCTGTATCTTAATGATATCTTTTTGATATCATATATTTAGCATACTTTCTCATGTCTGTCAATGGTTTTCCGCAAAAAGACGGTTATTTTTCCACATATATCCGTAAAAGCCGATTTCCCAGGCGGCTCAAAATCTCATTTGTAATCGTACCGCATTTTTCCGCCATCTCCTCACAGGTGATCTGCCCGTTCCCGTCTTTTCCGATCAGAACCGCCGTATCCCCGGCTTTCACCCCTGGAATCTCCGTCACATCCACCAGAAGCTGATCCATACAGATGCGTCCCACGATCGGAGCCCGGCTTCCTTTCAGAAGCACTTCCCCTCCCGCCTCCGCATAATTCCTTGGGACGCCGTCCCCGTAACCGATCGTCACCACACCCAGGCGGCGGAAATCTTTTGCGCAAAAAACTCTTCCGTAACCGGCCCGTTCCCCCGGCTCAAGATCCCGAACCAGCGCCACACGGGCTTTTAACGCCAGAGCCGGCTTTAAATCCGGATCATACAACACGTCCTGCGAATCGCTCTTTATCCCGTAAAGGATCAGACCGGGCCTCGCCAGATCGCAATTCAGATTCGGATAATTTAAGATCCCGTAACTCGCCTGAATATGGGTCCGCCCCACCGGATAACCGTCCCGCTTCAGCCGGCCGACCAGGTCAAAATACCTTTGTATCTGAGTTTCCGTATAAGCCAGATCCTCCTTTTTTCGCGTATCCGAAACGCACAGGTGAGAAAAAATCCCTTCTATTTTCAAATTACGGCACCGGAATATCTTCGTAATCTCCTCATACGCCTCGTTCGAAACGCCCAGCCGATGCATACCCGTATCGATCTTCACATGCACCTTAAGCGGAATACCCCGGTGGCTCAGCATCCGGGCGTAGACCGCGTCCACGACGGTCTGAGTCAACCGATAGCGGGCCAGACAGCCGGCCTCCTTCGGATCCGTCCATCCCAGAATCAGAATCTCTCCTTTGATCCCGGCTTTTCGCAGGGCTACCGCCTCGGACAGACAAGCCACCGCATAGCCTTCCGCGCCGGCCGCTTCTAAAATCCGCGCCGTTTTGACGGCTCCGTGCCCGTAAGCGTCGGCTTTTAAAACGCCCAGGATTCCCGTCCGCTCCGGAAGAAGACGCCGAATTTCTTCCATGTTATGACGGATCGCTTCCCCCTCGATCTCAACCCAGGCCCGCGATTTTACCCCCGGCCGTTCCTTTCCGGATATCCGGGCAATTTTCCCGGACGTCTTTCCGTACTCCGCAAGTCCGTAGAAAAATATCGAAGCAAAAAACGTTGCCGCACATACCGCCAGATAATGGATCAAACTGTTTTCCACAAAAAAAGGCGTAATCTTCAGCACTTTCGCCGCACCTCTCACCAACACGATAAACCAGGGATGCAGCACATAAATCAAAAGCGAAATATCCCGAAACGCCTTCCTTCCGCAGCCGTCCAAAGCCCGCAGCGTCTGAAAGAGCAGGTAAACAAGGGGAATCAGAAGAATATACATACTGTCGTGACGCTGCAGGCCAAGAAAATACAACGTCAGCCCTTCTCCGGTCATCAGCGCCAGAAGCACCGCGCTTCCCGCAACTCCTTTTCCGAAAGCCACCTTCTCTTCCCTCACGCAGCCGGCTCCCGTCAGAAGAAATATCGGAGCAAAAAACAGACCGTTTCTCGTATACTCACTAATTGAAAAAATACCGTCGTACAGGGCTTTTACCGCCGGAATTTCCGACGCCAGTCCATAATAGCTGTCCCCGAACAATCCGATCAGATAAAGAATCGCGGAGCAGAAAAACGCCCGCTTAAAACCCGCCTTTTCCACGAGAAGCCAGACAAACCATACGCCAAACAGCACGGCGGGCAAATACCATAGATGATAAAACGTCCCCCCAAACAAAATATCCAAAACCACTTTTCCGCCCGAAAATCCTTCTCCGAAATAACCACTGTAAAGATTCAAAGGCAGATATAAAAGCATGCTCAAACCATAAACGGCTGCTATTTTTTTCAGAAAACGATTTCGATAATCCCGGTCCGAAGCTTCCAGATGCGGCGCCATAAAATAACCGGTCAGCACAAAGAAGAACGGCACCGCAACCCGGGCGAACACCCGGGTCAGCACAAAATCCGCCGTCTCACTGACGGATAAAAGCGGCGAAGTGTGAATCGCCACGACCAGAAAAGCGCACAAAACGCGAAACCCGTCCAAGACGGCCCTTTGTTTCTTTCCTCCCATCCGCCTTACCTCCAGATCGTCACGATAAAACCGTCCACATTGTTTCCGGATACCAGAACCACGCCGGTTTCCGGCGCCTTCAACGGAGTAAAACGTCCCTTTGCCGGCACATGAAAAATCTCAAATTCCCTCTGAGAATCCCGCCAGATAAGAGGATTCTCGGCCGGATAATCCGAAAGAAACCGGATATACTCCTCCAGACAGAAACCCCTCTCCTTCATAATCACCGAATGCGGATACCCCACATAACGAAAATGCCAGGGCTCCCAGCCGATCCCGGTAAGTTTCTGTTTCTCCTTCGGATAACGCTCGATAAACCCGCAGCCGGGCGCCAGACGTCTCAACTCCGCACAGACGCCTTCGTCCGGAAAATCCGGACAGATAAAGTCGATCGTTTCCGCCCGTTTTGCCAGGTCAACGGCCAGGCCGGTCTGATGTTCGCTGCAGTCCGGACGCGCAACGTATTTTCTTGTATACGCTTCCCCGTTTTCCCTGAAAGAACCTTCCCATATTTCCACCTGCTCCCTCCGGGTCCGATATCCGGACACCGGACAGATTTCTTTCCAGCCGCCCGACCGGCAGATCAGTTCCCGCAAAAGGGCGGCCGCTCTGGCTTCCAGAAGAATCTCCGGCCATTCCTCCGACACTTCCGTCAACCCCTTCGAAAGCGGAAAACCGCCCGAACGAACGGGATATCCCACGTTTACCAGAATCAACGGCCCCCGGTAAATATCCGCCTGTTTTAATAAAAGAAGTTTTTCGGCCCGTTTCGTCATTTCTTCCATATCTAATCCTCCAGACTGCTCTCAATCACCCGGGTCAGCATCTCGCAGAAATCGACCCCGATTCCTTTCATCATATTGGGATAACGGCTGTGCGACGTGCATCCCGGAATGGTATTCACTTCATTGAACACGATTTCCTTCTCCGGCGTCAGAAACATATCCACCCGGGCAAAGCCCACGCAGCCAAGGGTGCGATAAATCTTCACGGCCTCCTCCCGAATCCGTCGCCTGGTTTCCGAATCGATCCGGGCCGGCATATGAATCCGGGAAGTTTTCAACGTATATTTTTCCACATAATCAAAAAATCCCTCCGACAGTTCGATCTCATCCACCTCGCCGGCAAGCAGCGTTCTTTTACCCAGAACGGCGCATCCTACTTCGAAGCCGTCGATATTTTCTTCCACGATCACTTCCCCGTCGTGAAAAAAAGCCGTCTCCACCGCCCGCTTCAATTCCGAAGGCCGCCGGATCTTCGTGATACCGAAGGAAGATCCGGCCTTCACCGGTTTCACGAACAGAGGATATTTCAGATGCGCCGTCTTTTCTCTCAGCACGTTTTCCGATACCGGCTCATAAAATACCACGGACTCCGGCACCCGGACGCCCGCCAGGGAAACCAGTTTGTGCGCCCGGTCTTTATCCATACATAAAGCGGAAGACAGGACTCCGCAGCCGGCTACCGGAATACCGGCCATCGCAAAAGCCCCCTGTATGGTTCCGTCCTCCCCGTTCTTGCCGTGAAGAACCGGAAACGCCACGTCCACTTTCACTCGGGAGGTAACGCCGGATACCCACTCAATCAAAGACTTCTCCTCCCGGTCCATACACAAAGTAACCGGACGGCAGTTTTCCGTCTCCTCCCACCAGGTATTGCCCCGGATACTCTCCGTCGTCCCATAATAACGAAACCATTTTCCGGCCCGCGTAATCCCGATCCAAATCGTTTCATACTTTTCCGGATCCAACTGTTCCATAACGGCCGAAGCCGATTGCAAAGAGACCTCATATTCCGTGGAGCACCCGCCAAATATCACCGCTACTCTTTTTCTATCCATCATAAAAAGCACCTTTCTTTTTTGATAAACCGAGTCTATCAAAAAGAACGATGCTTTGTTTTCGCTTTTTCCAAAGAAAATCCTGTGTTTTTCTGCGGATTCTTTTAAAATTTTTTTAAATTTGGCCTTTTCGACTCTCCGACCCTGACCGATGTCGATGGCCCGATCTTCCAGGCAGATGAGTGAGGCGTACTGGACGTACGCCGATCGAAGATAACGCAGAAGATCGGGCCATCGGCACGGTTCAGGGCGTGTGTGCTCTTGTCAAGCGACGGTATAATATGTTAAAATATTTCCGACTTTATTCTATCATTAAGGAGGCGCCCTCATGCGCACATTACGTTCTGCCGGCCTGGCCCTAGACAGCCTGACCATATTTCGCCGTCTGCTGAAAGATCCGGTCCTTTCCCGATTCTCCGCCCTTTTACACAGTTCACCGGAAGATCCCCGTTCTTTTATCCGGGACTATTCCGAATTTGTAGCCGCCCTTTACGCGGTCACGGATAACTTCGGCGACTATCTGCAAAAAGTTGTTTTGGAGGACGAAAATACCTATGTCCTCCGCGCCGCCGCCGGCCGTCCCATACCGGAAGCCATCCAAAACAGCCTTGATCGGGAATTAAGTATCTTACGGGATCTGTCGCGCCTGACCAGCTCCGAGGTAAAAGCCGTCTGCCCGGAAGCCTCCGGCCTGTCCGACTGGACAAACACCGTTTCGGATCTCCCCGCCGTTTACGCGGAACGAATGGCGGCGCTTCCCACGAAAGGTTACGGCGTATTTTCCCGCTACCATGTGTTTTCCCTGAACGACCGCGGCGACTTAGAACCCGTTCTCTATCCGGATCCCCAGAGGCTCTCGGAACTGACCGGCTATGAAACGGAGCGGGCAAAAATTCTCGCCAACACGGAAGCACTCCTCTCGGGCCTTCCGGCCAGCAACACTCTTCTCTACGGAGACGCCGGCACCGGCAAAAGCAGCACGGTCAAAGCAATCGTCAATGAATACCGGGAGCGCGGGCTTCGGCTGATTGAAGTCAAGAAAAACCAACTGTACCGGATCCCCGGTCTTATGAACGCATTAAGTTCGAACCCTCTGAAATTTATTCTGTTTATCGACGATTTGAGTTTCAGCGCCAACGACGACGATTTCTCCGCTTTAAAAGCGATTCTTGAGGGAAATGTAAACAGCCGGGGGCAGAATCTGGTAATCTACGCCACAAGCAACCGCCGGCATCTGGTCAAAGAAACTTTGCAGGACCGGGAGGGAGACGATATCCATTTCTTTGATACCATACAGGAACTTATGAGCCTGTCGGCCCGTTTCGGCCTGACCGTCACCTTCTCCCGCCCGGAAAAAGAATTATACTTGAAGATCGTGGAAGCGCTGGCCTCCCAATACGATATCCGGACGGATAAAGAACAGCTCGGGATCCGTGCGGAAGCTCACGCGCTTCGAAACGGCGGCCGCAGTCCCCGAACGGCACGCCAGTTTATCGAACTCTTAAAAGCCGGCGTATAAAACCGGCAAACGCAATGTCAAACAAAAAACAGGCTCACCGCTTGATCTTCAAACCGTGAGCCTGTTCCCCCCCAAATCCGTCATTCTTTTTATCTCTTACTCGTCTACACCAATCCGGTTGCACAACTCTTCGACAGTCATATCGCCCAATTCCTCCAGATCCATATCTTCCGCAGGCTCGCCCAGCTCCTCCTCCAAAGAAGTCGCCAACTCAAACAAATCCGTTCCGGTCAGACCCAAATCGGCCGCCAGGCGTTCATCCCCATTGATGTCATTCGGGCTTATCATCGCTATCTCCGCCAGCATGGCAATCAGCTCGTCGTTCATATTACTCCTCCTTCAACACGCACCTTAAATCATTATCAATATAGTGCGGCCAATTCAATTTGTCAATGCACTCTACTAAATTTTTCCTGATTTTTTTCTGCTGTTGTCCCGGCGATTTCTGTAGTAAAATAAAAGCAAATCAGAAACCCTCAGGAGGTCCTTATGAAAAATATCTATACCCGAATCGACGCGGCCCTTGACAAGCTCCAACCGGAAATCGCCGGGTTATCCGAAGCCATCCATTCGCATCCGGAAGTCTCCGGGCAGGAATTTGCCGCCTGCCAATACCAAACCGATCTTCTGACCCGCCACGGCTTCACGGTTCAAGCCGGCTGTCTTAAGATCCCCACCGCTTTTCTGGCCTCTTATACAGGCAAAAAGTCCGGACCGAACCTTGCTTTTCTGTCCGAGTACGATGCGCTTCCTACTCTGGGACACGGCTGCGGGCACAACCTGATCGCCGCCTTAGCCTGCGCTGCCGGCATCACCCTGAAAGAATTTGCGGATGAATTCGGCGGAAATATCTATGTTTTCGGATGCCCCGCCGAAGAAACCAACGGCGCAAAAGTAGACATGGCCGCCCGGGGGCTTTTTGACACCATGACCGCCGCCTTCCTCGCTCACCCTTTCGCGGTGGACGGTTCCAGCAGCTCCACGATGGCCATGGATGCCCTGCAATTTGAATTTTACGGGAAAGCGGCCCATGCCGCTTCCTGTCCGGAAGAAGGAATCAACGCGCTCGACGCGGTGATCCATACGTTTAACCTTATTAACGCGCTGCGCCAGCGGATACCGGAAACCTCCCGTATCCACGGCATTATCACAAAGGGCGGCGACGCTCCCAACATCATTCCGGAATATGCCTGCGCCCGCTTCTATGTACGGGCCAAACGCAGATCCGCCCTTCAGAAACTGACCGCGCAGGTTATTCAATGCGCCAAAGGCGCGGCCGCCGGCTGCGACACCCGTCTGGAAATTTCTCATTTTGAATACAGCAACGACGATTTCGTAACCAATCGGACACTCTCCGACCTTGTCACGGAAAAGCTCCGGGAATGCGGCCTGACTGCCCCCTTACAAACCGATATCAACGGCGGCTCCTCCGACGCCGGAAACGTCAGCTATCGCTGCCCCTCCATTCAACCCTGGTTCGGAATCGGAAACGGCTTAAACTGCGGTCTTCACACCCGGGAATTTAAAGAAGCCGCAGGCACGCCCAAGGCCCTGAAGAAAGCTCTGCTCTATGCAAAAGCTTTCACTTTAAGCGGAATTGCATTGATGCAAAATCCGACCCTCTGCGATAAACTCCGACAGGAATTCGAAGCGTCAATCCGCTAAACATCCCGTTCCCGAAGCCGAACCTGCTCCCGGTACTTCATCAGCCCCATATCCTCATAGATTCGCCCAAGCTCCCGATATACGCCCGCGTCCTCCAATTCTGTATGTCCGGCCGGCCGATACATAATGGTATAGGCCACGCCAAACAATTCGCAGGCCAACGACGTCCGGCGAAACGAATTCCTCTCATAAAAACCGATCCGGCGGGCACGCAAAACCCTGTCCGCCTCCGTCTTTCCCGCCTCCGGTTTTTCCGACTCTAAAATCAGTCCGCCCGGCGCCCTTTTTTCTTCCGTCAGCATCTCCGCCAAAGCGTCCAGAAAGCGGGAGCCGCAGCCCTGATTCCGAAATTCGGGACAGATTGCCAGATAGTCTACCAGGGCGCAGTCTCCCTTTCCGAGCACCAAAAAAACGTAACCCATCCATTGTCCGTCCTCATAAAAACCATACCCTTCATAAATTCCCCGGGCCAGCATATCGTACATCATCGACAACGGCTTTAATTCATCCGCCGCGAAATCTCTTTTCATATGATTTTGAAAAATCTCCGAATACCTGTCTCTCGTCAACAATTTCATTTCCATTCTCAACTTTCCTCCCGAAATCCTTTCTTCTTTAATAGTATAACACGCTTTCCGGCTGTTTTTTATTTAACGCTGTACAAAAATTTTTAGTTGTGTTATCCTATTTAACTGTCGGAAAAGGTTACCGTCGCTTGACAAAAGCGTTAAAGCGGCATCTTTTTTGTTTAGAAATGAGGTTATTTTTATGCAAACTACAAATGCGGAAAACAAGATGGGCGTCATGCCCGTCAACAAACTCCTGCTGAGCATGGCAGTTCCCATCATGATATCCATGATGGTGCAGGCTTTTTACAATGTGGTAGACAGCTATTTCGTCGCCAAGATCAGTGAAAACGCATTGACGGCCGTCTCCATGGCCTTCCCGATCCAGAACCTGATGATCGCGGTCGGCTCCGGCGTCGGCGTCGGTATGAATGCGCTTTTATCCCGCGCTCTCGGCGAGCAGAAACCGGAAGAAGCCAGCCATTACGCCATGCAGGGCATTTTTCTTCTTCTGGTCGGATACGGACTGTTCCTTATGATCGGCCTGTTCTTTATCCACACGTTTATGGCATCTCAGACGGACATTGCGGAAATCGCAAATTACGGCACGGCTTATCTGAAAGTATGCTGCTTCTTTTCCTTCGGACTTTTCGGCCAGTTTGCCTTCGAGCGGATCTCACAGGGCACCGGCCGCACCATGGATTCCATGATATCCCAAACCGTCGGCGCCGTTGCCAACATCATCCTCGACCCGATTTTCATCTTCGGGCTCGGCTTCGTCCCCAAACTCGGCGTGACCGGAGCCGCCGTCGCCACCGTGATCGGACAGATTCTGGGCGCCATTGTCGGCTTGTTCTTAAATCTGACAAAAAACAAAGAAATCCGCTTTTCCCTTCGGGATATTCTCCCTGACTGGCAAGTAGCCGGGCGAATCTTAACGATCGGCGTCCCTTCCATCCTGATGGTCTCCATAGGCTCTCTCACCACTTATACGCTCAACCGGATTCTGGGCGCTTTTACCTCCACCGCCGTAGCCGTCTTCGGAGCCTACTTTAAACTGCAAAGTTTCATCTTTATGCCGATCTTCGGCCTGAACAACGGCATGATCCCGATTATTGCCTACAACTACGGCGCCCGCCAAAAAGAACGGCTTTACAAAACGATTCGGCTGAGCATGCTCTACGCCGTCTCCATCATGTTCATCGGCCTTGCCGTCTTCCAACTGCTGCCGGACAAGCTTCTGCTTTTGTTTGAAGCCTCGGAGCAGATGCTGACCATCGGCATACCGGCGCTCAGAATCATCAGCCTCAGTTTTCTGCTCGCCGGTATCAATATCATTGCCGGTTCCGTCTGCCAGGCGCTCGGGCGAAGCATGTACAGCCTTTTGTTGTCCATCGGCCGTCAGTTGGTCATTCTTCTGCCCGCGGCCTATCTTCTGTCCTTAAGCGGACAGATTCAATTCGTCTGGTTCTCCTACCCGGTCGCCGAAATCGGCGCCTTCCTTCTCAGCCTGATCCTCCTGCGCCGGGCTTTAAGGCAACTGAACTGGGAACCGGCAGACAATAAAAGAAACTAACCGATCAGATACCGGATTCTTTTCGCGAACGGCGATTCCGCCGGCCGCGAAAATATCCTCCCGACAAATAAATCAAAACCACCGCGGCGGACAAAAAAAGCCCTTCGGCGATCGCTTCCCGATAACGCGCTTTCCAGGCCGAACCGACAGAGTCGGAGGGTCCGGCCCTTCCGTCCTTTCCGGATTTTTCCTCTTTCCCCGACGATTCTTCGCTCCGTGTCCCCCGCACCAACAGACGGTGATCGTTAATCCCGTAAGGCGTGCAGGTGATCAGCGTCACATAGTCTTTGCCCGCCTCCGGTTCCAATCCCTCCGTCTGTGTCGGTAAAACCACCTCGATCCGTTCCACCCGGTAGCGCAAAACCTGCCCCATCACATGAAGTTTAAAAAAATCCCCCTCCTCCAATTGCTCGAGATCCGAAAAGAGACGTTTATTCGAAACACCGGAATGACCGATGATTCCGACATGCGCACCTTTCTGCCCGATCGGAAGCGACGTCTGCGGCAAATGTCCCAGCCCCTTTTGAAGCACCTCCTCCTTCACGCCGTGATAGATCGGAAGGATAACCTGCAATCCGGGAATCTCCAAAAAACCCATGATCCCCTCCTCCCCTATATTCAGGCAGTTCTCATAGTCTTCCTTAAGTTCCTCTTCCTGCCACGCCCCGGCAGATAATTTCCGATTATAACCGGCGGCCTTCTCCCATTCCGCTTTCCGATCCTCTTCCCCGTGGGAAACAATTTCCTCCTCATATCCCGCCCGCACCAGATCCTGCCTCCGCTCGAACAACCAGTTTGCTCCCAACGGATACCCGGTCAGAAACAGGCACGCAGAGAAGCCGATCAAAACCGCTCCGCGCCGACAGTTCTTCTTTCTTTTTGTCATTCCGTCTCCTTTTCCGAACGCTTTTTCCTGATCTGCAAAAGCAGGATCAGGGTAAAAGCTCCGGCCGTCAAACCCGCCACCGGCAGAAAAAACATTCCGTCATCTCCGGTCAGAGGAATGCGGTATCCCGGCTGATTCACCACAAGTACGGACGCCAGCGCATGTTCGGAACCCTCCCAAGGGATCATCTCCATGGCTTCCCCGTTCACCGAAGCCGCCCCTGTCCATTCCCGGCCGTCCTCTTCCGCCGTGATACTCAGATGAATCGCTTCCTTCAGTAATAAATAGCCCTCCGCCGTCTTCGTCTCCCTCAGCTCATAAGAATCTTCCTCCAATCCGAAGATCCGAAACTTTCCTTCAAAATCCGGTGAAAATTCCGTTGCGCCCTCCGCTTCAAGCGCGGCTCCCGTCACATAATAGCATCCTCTCTCCTCCTCTCTCGCCGTCACATAATACCCGTCCGTCCGGTTTCTCAGACGAAACCTCACGGCTTCAAAATCCCCCTCGCCTGTCTGAAACCGTTTTTCCAATGCCAGACCGTAAGTATATACCCTGCACGTCTCTTGCAGCGTATCATAAAAATCCTGATTCGTCCGGCGCCAGGTAAGTTCCACCCGGTTCGGGTTCCCTAAATCCCCGCAGATCGCCGACTTATCCGAGTTAAAACGGGCCTGATACGTAATCTCAACTTTCCCGTCGGAAAACACATGATTCACCGCCGATAAACCGGACCGGGTCAGCGCAATCCGCATCGCCTCCCCGCCGTCCTCCTGTTTTTCATAAGCCACGGTAAACAAAGCAGAATCCTCCGTCTGCCGCCAGACTTCTTTCAAGTCCCCGTCCGCCCCGTACCAGGCAAGGGATACGTCCCCTTTGCAGTAGGAAATTCCGCCGCTTAAAGAATCCAGAAACGTATACTCCGTCAGGTAAGTCGACGCGGACGTGATCGTCGGCATCCGGCTTGTGATGCGGTAGGAAAGCCGATCTCCCTCCGAAGCGGACGCAGACGTACCGTAATTCCCCGCCTCTTCCTCCTCTCCGCTTATCTCCGCCACTTCTTTGGCAAGTTCCGGCGATCCCGTCCGGTTTTTCGGATACACGGTGACATCGTAAATCCATTCGTCTCCTCCCCGATTCGTCGCAGGCAGGGAAACCAGAAACGGCTCCACCGTGGATACGACATCTTCCGGCACTTCCGTCTCCGCTACCAGATACAACCCGGGCGTCAAATCCGACAGAAACGCCCTCCCTCTTTCATCCGTCACCGAACACTGTTTTTGCCCGCTCCGGCGAACATAAGACTCCAGTATATCCCGCGTAGCCGTCGGCCGCTCCGAAAACGAACGTGTCAATCCTCCCGTCAGCGTGTCGGAAGAAACATAACTGCATCCGTCTCTGGTATATTCAATATCCTGAAGCGAAAGGATCCCGGCCCTTGTTATCTGTTCTTTTACCGACTCGTCCAGCCCGTACAAAACTTCCACCCGAGCCGAACCGGAAACCGCCTCCGCGCTCGTCCGAATATCCGCTTCCCCGATTCGCAGGCAGCTAAATTCCACGCCCGGCATCGCGTACGCCGCATAACAATGTTCCGCTTCCGGATCCGCCTCCCCGGTCGCCGAAAACCGCTTCTCCACCCCTTCGTCCGCGGCCTTTGTCCGATCGTATTTATAAATCGTCAGACTGCAATTCCGTGTCTCATCTATGACCGCCCGTTCTTCTGCGTTGGCGGGAAGCACCAGAGAAAAACCCAACAATGCCGCCAGCATAACCTTTATCCATCTTTTCCTCAACCTCATTCGCCTTTCCTCCTCCTGTTTTCTTCCGCCCAGGCGCACGCAAGCGCGGCCGCCCCCGCCATCCAGACGGCAGGCCGACGAACGCTTCCGGGGATCTCCCCTGCCAGAGGCAGTGTATACCCGGGCCGATTCACAACGGTATAAGAACGTTCGTACAAATAATATTCTCCGTTCTTCTCCTGCACTTCGCCGGTATAAGAAGCTTCCGGTTTTTGAACGCTCATCTCCGGTAAAACCCCCACATAAACCGGTTTTCCGATTCGCTCATAACCGGATACCGTTGAAAACTCCACCAGAAGATACGACTCGCCCCGGGTCGTACGCAGCCCGTCAAAAACCGCATATCCGTCCGCCCCGGTCGTTTTTCTTGTCTGATAATAATACGTCTTTCCTTCCCAGACCAATCGGTTCCCCTCCGTTTTAAACGTGCTGTAAAGCCCGAATACGGCCCCGGGCAGGCTCTGATCCCGCTCGTCGGCCTTTCTGACACGAACGATCCCCGGTATCTCCGAATTTTCCGATACGATCGTCTGCACCTCTTCGGATGCTTCCGCTATAAAAATCCGTTCATCCGCCAGACGATAACCGACCGGCGCTTCCGTCTCCTGCAGCGTATAACGCTTCCCCGCCTCAATTCGGCCGACCATCTCATACGAACCGCTCTCATCCGTCACCCACTCCGCAACGACTTCCCCGCTTTCATCCAGAAGCCGGAAACGGCAGCCGGCCACAGCCGCCCCGGACGAATCGGTCTTCAAAAAACGATACCGCGTCGGTGCGTTCTCCACTGCCCGGACAAACGTCTCCCGCTCCCCGGTAAGGACAAAATCCTGCTCCCAGCCTCCGTTCAGGTAGCCGGCCGGAGCCTTCGTCTCCTCAACACGAAACCGCCCCCGGTTATCGGAAGTATAATACAGCACCTGGGAAACATAAGTTCCGTCCCCCCGGTCCGTCAGTTCTTCAACGGCATGATAGGCATCGTCCCGGCTCGAATATTCATATAGCGTAAATACGGCGCCGGCCAGCGCCTCTTTGTCGGGAGAAAACTTCTTCAGCTGAATCTCCCCCTGCCATTCCTCGTCGGTAACAGGATAGCGGTCGTTCAGGCAGGCAGTCTCGCCTGGGCGTATCTCCACCGGGTAGACGGCCGGGTTCAGACAGACGCCGCTCGCGGCTTTCGTCTCATGTATAAAATAAGTCCCCGCCGGCACAGCCCCCGACTTCCCGTAACCGTTCTCATTCGTCGTAACGCTTCCGACCTCCTCCGTGCACGCCTCGTCCCGATAGATCCCGTAGACGGTCCCGTCCATGTTCGCTTTCGCCCCGGTATGTTCCCCGCTCTTTGTCAATTCCAGGTATCCGGTTTCCCGCATCCGGCGTCTCAGATCCGGTACGCATACCGCCTGATATTCCGTTCCCGGTACGTAATACCAGTACAGGCGCGCATATCCGTTCTCCTTCGTCCATGCTTCCAGCCAGTCCAGAATCTCGTTTATACACTCCACGCTTCCCCAGTCTCTGCCGTCCGCGATCCAATCGACGTCGTCGTTTACAAAGTCCGCCCAGCGCAGAAGCCCGGATACCTCCGCCACGAAACAGGCCCGGCTCTCCACGCATGCCGCCCCTTTATCCGGATCCAGCAAAGACCAGCTTCCCGCCTGAGCAAAAAAGATCCAGTAACTTTCCGGCAGCCCCGGAAAAGCCGCTTCTCTGTCGGGGTTGTCGATCAGACTCAAAAGCCGGCTCATCGCCTTCTGCTGATCGGCCCCATATCCCAGAATCCGCTCCGTTTCCCGGCAGTAAAAAAAACTGTCCTCCTCCGATTCCGCTATTTTTGTATAAACACAACCGCTCCGAATCGGAGCGCCTTTTTGTACGCACACGCCGTAATCCCCGTTCATCGGATAGCTCTGGATATGAAACGCCTCCGAAGTACCGACGGCGGAGGAATAATCCTTCACGGACGCCACCGGATTCGCCTCTCCCCTCGCCGCCATCGGCATGTAAGGAATCACTTCCTCCGGGCTTAAGAAACCCTCGGCCCGCCATTGTTCGAGAAGCTCCCGCGTCGTTCCCGCGAAAACCGTATGTCGGAAATACGTATCCAGATCAAAATCCGGTAATTTCGGATCCTCGCTCATCCGCAAAATCTCTTCCAGGTTTTCTCCCAGATAATAAGTCCCGACCATCCACAGTCCCCGGGTAAAATCATAGATCCCTCTCGCCTCCGCGCTCTGCCGCCATCCGATACCGACGTTCTCTTCCGGCCCTTTTTCGGGCAGGCTTCCGCTCTCCGACGACGCATCGGAACCGTCCCCGATATCCTCCCCGCTTTCGGCCGTCTCCCGGCCTTCGCCGGATTCTTCGCCTGCCTCTTCCGTCTCTTCCGACTCCTCCTCCGCTCCCGTGATCTCCGTATCCCGCGCCGTCTTCACACTCCCGTCCGCTTCCGGATCTTCTTCCGTCCCGGGCGTCTCCTCACTTCCGTTCCCTAACGCTTCACAAACCGGCCGATCGTCCCCGACCGATGCCGGCGCAGCGCCCGCCGGTCCCGCCGGCATAAATGCCAGGAACACCGCCAGAAAAAGAACGACCAAGAATCTGCCAACATATTTCCTTTCATTCATCAAAACGCCTCCCTTTCTCCTATTGTATTTACATAACGTTGTTTCCATAACATACCATATTTTCTTTCCCGTTTCAATAGGTTTCCATAATTTTTTTTTCGGTTTTTGTGCAAAAAAAATACAGGCAGACTGCCTTCGACAATCTGCCCGTATCTTCTTATTCCGGCCGCAGGGCCGCCTCCCGCGCAAAACGGCTTAAGTCCGCCGCCCCTTCATAGCGGTATAAAACCACCCGGCAGCCGGACCGCAGCAGCAAAATCTGCTCTTCCGGTCCGGAGAAAAAAACCCCTTCCCACGCGGGCCCTTCGCCCAGTTCCAACGACTCCCCGTAGACTCCCTCACAGAACGCCCGCTTTTCCTCATAGTATCCTTTCGCCAGCCATCCGAAAGCCGCCCTCTTCCACTCTGCACGCAAGATTTCCAAACCGCCGGCCTCCGTCTCCCCGCTTTGAACCGTGCGGTAATTCTCCGGAGCCAGCAGGCGCCAGTTGGCCGTATAAGAATTGTCGATCCGCCATCCGTCTTCCGTTACCCGGCCCGTATAATCCCGTACCGGCTCCCCGGCCACGGCCGCCAGCGAAAGCACAGGCAGCCGCGTTTCCTCCGTATAATTCCCCGCCCGCAGCGAATTTTTCTGAATACTCATAATCGTCATACCCAGTATCGTCAAAGCAAACAAGAATCCCCCCATTACCGCCCGGATCCGACCCGCTCTCCGCCAGCTTAAGAACGATCTCCCCGACGAAGCCGTCAGACGGCAGGCGCAAAAAAAACGGTCCCCAAGCCAGACCACACCGGCCAGCAGAAGAAACGCAAGCGTCAGAAAGCCGGCCGCCTCTTTGCTCAGCAAGCCGGTGCAAATTCCGTTCCTTCCGAGAACGCCAAAAAACAGGAACGATAAAAACGCCGCGGCCGACAAGAAAACGGAAGAAAATATCACCCCCGCCCGTCTCCGAAGCCGACGAAAACTCCCGGCTTCATCGCCCGGTATCTCACCCGGCGCTTCCTCCGTTGCCGAAAACACCAGAAAACGGCCGCCGAATCCGGCCACGCATTTCCAGCCCAGACGTTCGCAAAGATGAAGTTTCGCCTCTCTCGTCTCTTCCGGAAACAAATCCGCCGGCATGATCTTACACGGCTTTCTTCCGGGTTCGCCCTCCCGGAAAATACCGATACACAAAGCCACAGCCGCCAGCTCCCATCCTTTTTCCGACATATCCTCCAACCAGCTCTCCAACCGCCGGATATCATAAGAAGGCGCCGGAATCAGGCGATACCTGAAACCCGCCATATATTCCCAATCCTCTTCTCTTTATATGATCTGCCTGTAAAACCGAATCCGAAAAGTCGTACCGGCTCCCGGCTCGCTGCTCACTTCCACCATTCCGCTCTGTCGTTCAAAAATATATTTCGCCATGGCCAGCCCGATCCCTACGCTGTCCGTGGAAGCATTCTTTCCCCGATAAAACCGTTCAAAAATATGCGGCATATCTTCCTCACAGATTCCCTCGCCGGTATCGGACACGCAGATCTCGGTATACAGATTCCTCTCGGCGGCCGTAACCCGGATCGCGCCGCCCTCCGGCGTATGTTCCATGCAGTTTTTCAGGATATTCGCCAACCCCTCAGCCGTCCATTCGCGATCCCCGGTAAAAACCGCTCCCCCCGCCTCCACCGTGAGAGTCAACTGCTTCATATCCATGGGGATTATCAGGTGTTCCGCCGCTTTCTCGATCAGCTCCCGCACCCGCACCGTTTCCTTCTTAAAAATCACGGTTCCGGCATCCAAACGGGACATTTTTAACAGCGACGTGATCAACCATTCCATCCGCTCCAGCTGAGAATGAATCCGCCCGGCGAACTGCCGCCGTTTTTCCTCCGGCAAATGAGAGTCCGCCAGAAGTTCCGTCATCACCATCAGAGAAGTCATCGGTGTTTTTAACTGATGGGAAATATCCGACAACGTGTCAGCCAAATACCCCTTATCCCTCTGAAGCAGCTCGGCCTGGCTGCGCAGATTGACGGTCATTTTATAAATATCACTCCGGAGAATACTGAGTTCCCCCTCCTGATTCTTCAAAAGATCCAGGCGGTAATTTCCCCCGACGATCTCCTTTAAATAAACGGACAATTCCTTCAATCGGCGATAGCGATACGAGCTCAGACCCAGCCACAAAAACAAAAGCGCTCCGCCGAGCGCCAGGCAGACCAAAACGCCGGCCGTATTATTCGTAACCCGCCGCACAAAAAAAGCCGCGGCCGCCGTCACCGCCAGATGTGCGAAAACGCCCAGTCGGATCTCCCGGTTCCGAAACATATCACACCTCCATCTGATAGCCGAGACCCCGGACCGTCTTTATCAACGCCGGCTGAGCCGGATCATCCTCGAGCTTTTCCCGGAGCCGCTTAATGTAAACGGTCAATGTGTTATCATTTACATAATCTCCTCCGATATCCCAGATCCCCTCCAAAAGCTGATCCCTGCTTAATACCCGGCCCTTTGCTCCCGCCAGCGTCAGAAGGAGGCGGTACTCCACCGTCGTCAGAAGCACCTCCCGATCCCCCTTAAATACTTTGGCCTGTCCCGTCCGGATCGTCACATCCTTAAAATGCATCACCGACTGCAAACTTTCTTCCTTCTGGTAACGGCGCAGCACGGATTTCATCCGGGACAAAAGCTCACGAATCCGGAACGGCTTCGTAATATAATCGTCCGCCCCCATATCCAGCCCCATGACCACGTTGCCCTCGTCGTCGCAGGCCGTCAGAAAAAGGACCGCCGTATCCGCCCGCTCCCTGGCTTTGCGGCATACTTCGTAACCGTTCCCGTCCGGAAGCATCACATCCAGAAGGCACAGATCAAAAACCGACCCGCTCAAAGCCGTCAAAGCCTCCTTCACGGTCCGGCACCATGTCACCTGATATCCCTCCTGTTCCAGCGTGTACTGCAGTCCCATGGCGATCGCATCGTCATCTTCCACAAACAAGATTTTCATAATTTTTAATTTTTTCGTCCAGCCGGATCAGGGATTTCTGCATATCCGCCATTCTGGCCTGCAGCTGTTCGCGCTGCTCAATCAGAATCTCTTTCCTGGCCTGCACGGTCGAATCTCCTTCCCGGTATAATGCCACATAGCGGATCAGGGCCTCGATCCCGACCCCGGCGGCTCGCATACACTTCATCAGCTCGATCCACCGGCACGATTCCTCATCGTAATCCCGAACCCCGCTTTTTTTCCTGGGAACCGGCGGGAGCAGGCCGATCCGCTCGTAATAGCGAAGCGTATCGGCCGTTATCTCGTACTTTTTGCTCACTTCCGCAATCGTCATACCGGTTTCCCTTCTTAATCCAGAGATATAATCTCATACTCCCGGCTGCCCAATCCCATCTTCGCGGCCGCCTCCACGGTATGAATCCCGTTGCGGCTCTCGATCCGTTCGATCAAGGCCGCTTTGCCCGGATCCTGCGACCGGTAAACCGCATCCACGCCGGCCTGATCCACAGCCACCGGATCGATCGATGCAAAGATCCCGATATCGGCCATCTTCGGCTCCTCCGGACAGGCGTTGCAATCGCAATCCACCGAGAGCTTATTCGCCACGTTGATATAAACGATGTTCTCCCGGCCCATATGATTCATGACCGCCCAGTCCGCGTCCGCCATGGATTCCAGAAACGAATCGTGGTCGGCCGAAAGCATATCTTCCAGGGTACTCCCCGGCGCGCCGGACATATGAATATGCATCTTCCCCTTCGAGGACGCGATACCGATGGACATATTCTTCAGCGCTCCGCCAAAACCGCCCATCGCGTGCCCCTTAAAATGGGACAAGACCAGCATCGAATCGTAATTCGTCAGATGCGCGCCTACAAAATTCTCCTTCAAATGGCTGCCGTTCTCCACCGGAAGCGCCAGATCCCCCTCCTCGTCCATAATATCACAGGGCGCAACGGCAAGAAAACCATGCTCCTCAAACGTCCCCCAGTGCGCCTCCGTCGTATTGCGGCGGCCCTCGTAAGCCGTGTTACACTCTACAATCGTCCCGTTCAGATCCTGTACCAGACCCCGGATCAGATCCGGCGACAGAAAATTATGGCCGCCCGGTTCGCCAGTAGAAATCTTGACGGCCGTTTTCCCTTTCAACGTGACTCCCATTGCGTCATACACCTTCTTCAAACCGGCCGGACTGATATCTTTTGTAAAATAAACCTTCGCTTTTTCCATCGATAAGCTCCTCCTTCTTCTATACATAATGCACGGGTATTTTTATTTATCCTAACACCTGGAGTCTGCTTCAAGTCAAGCTTTTTTTGAAAGAAATCCAAGCCGCCGCTTGACAGGCCGTATAAACGGCCTTAGAATAGAAAAACCATCATAAAAGGGAGGGTTTTTATGTCCGCTCAATCCGGGAAATCCCAGTACCTTCAGGGACTGCGCGACGGTCTTCCCGTCATTTTAGGCGTTTTCCCCGTAGGAATCGCTTTCGCCGTTATCGCGCGGCAGGCCGGCTGGAGCGCCGCCGAATCGCTTGCCATGTCCGCTTTCGTTTTCGCCGGGGCCAGCCAGATGATGGCCGCCGGTATGTATATCCAGGGCGCCTCCCTGTTTGCCATCATCCTGGCCACATTCATTCTGAATCTGAGGCATCTGATCATGAGCACCTGTATTTCCAACCGCATGCGCCGGACTCCCGCCGCTTTAAAACTCCTGGCCGCCTTCGGCGTCTGCGACGAGACGTTCGCCATATTCTCCACCGCGGAAAAAAGCAAATGTTCGCTCCCGTATTTTCTGGGTCTCTTCGGAACCGTTTATTTTCCCTGGGTCCTGGGGACCGCCGCCGGCATCGTCGCCTCCGAGTTTCTTCCCCCCAGCCTCACGGCCAGCTTAGGGATCGCTCTGTACGCCATGTTCATCGGCCTGCTCATGCCGGGTCTGACCCGCAGCAAAAAACTGGCCGCATTGGTCCTTCTGACCGCGCTGTGTAACTTCTTCCTTTCCCGATGCATGGCTTCCAGTTGGGCGCTTATTTTTTCCACTCTGATCTGCGCCGCCGTCGGCGCGGCTTTTCCCGACCCGGAAGAAGAAAAGGAGACTGCCAATGATAAACTCTGACGTGTTGCTTTTAATCCTGGGAATGACCGTTGTCACTTACATACCCCGTATGCTTCCGGCCGTCCTGATCGACAAAATGCGCTTCGGCCCCAAAACGGAAAAATTCCTCAATCTGATCCCCTACACGGCTATGGCCGCCCTGATCTTCCCCGGTATCCTTTCCGTGGACGCCGCGCGGCCCGAGATCGGGATCTTAGGCGGCCTTGCGGCCGGCGTGCTCGCCTGGAAGAAATGCTCGCCTATGATCTGCGTCCTCGCCGCCATCGGCGTGGACCTGATCTTATACACGCTGTTTTAAAAACGGCCGCCCGCGCATTACGTTTCCGGCCTCCAGAAATACGCCCGATACGGAGGCAGCGTCACGCCTCCCGTAAAGCAGACCTCCTCCCCGGTGATCAGATCCGTTCCCTTGGCCGCTCCGGCATCGAAGCGGGCGTCAAAAGGCCGATCGTCCGCGTTTACGGCAACCAGAATCCTCTCGTTCCCCGCACGCCTTTCGAACACGCACTGACGGTTCGTCAAAACGACCGATTTAAAATCCCCCCACGCAAAAGCCGGACTCTTCTTTCTGGCCCGCGCCAGCTTCCGGATGAAATCCGTCAGTTTCGTCTCCTCCGGTGCGGCAAAGCAGGCCCGCAGCGCCGGATCCCCCTCGCTCTTATTCGCGCGGGCGCCCCATTCGCTTCCGTAATAAATACAGGGAATCCCCGGCATGCCGAACAAAAGCGCATAGATCAGCGGCAGATGCTCCTCGTTCGTCAACTGGCTGGCGATCCGGCTTACGTCATGATTATCCACAAACGCCAACAAATGCTTTCCTTTATAAAGCGTCCACGCTTCCGGCCCGAACTGGCGCAGAAGAGAGTGGTTGATCTCAAACAGATTCATGCTGTTAAAACTGGAAAACAATCCCTTATAACACTCATAATTCGTCACGGAATGAAGCATCGAATCATTCATGATCCGATTGTAATCTCCATGTAGGACTTCGCCGACCAGGAAAAAATCCGGCTTCAGGCCGTCGGTAAAGGCCCGTAACCGTCTGAGAAAATCTTCCGGCAGACAATAAGCCACATCCAGGCGCAGGCCGTCGATCTCAAAATCTTCCACCCAGCCGCGAATGCTGTCAAACAGATACCCCACCACCTCTTCATTCTGAAGATTCAGCTTCACCAGATCATAATTCCCCTCCCAGCCCTCATACCAGAGGCCGTCATTATAAGAAGAATTTCCCTGGAAATTCAGGTAAAACCAGCCCGCATACCGGGACGCCTCCCGATTCGCAAGCACATCCTGAAACGCAAAAAACCCCCGGCCCGCGTGATTGAACACACCGTCTAACACCACCCGGATTCCGGCTTCATGAAGCGCCCGGCACACTTCGGCAAAATCTTCTTTTTCCCCCAGACGACGATCGATCTTTCTGTAATCCCTGGCATTGTAGCCATGCGTATCCGATTCAAACACCGGCCCGAAATACACCGCGTCGATTCCCAGCTCTTTCAAATGCGGAATCCATTCCAGAACTTTTCGAATCCTGGGAAGCGTTACCCCGTCGTTCTCAAACGGCGCCCCGCAAAACCCCAACGGGTAAATCTGATAAAAAATACTTTCCTCCGCCCACATCTTATCTTTTCTCCCTTCCTCCATGATAAACAACCGGCGCCAACAGGGCAAACAGCAAAATCCCTCCGGCGACGTCCAGCACCGAATGCTGCTTGACAAAAACCGTGGAAACACAGATCAACACCATCAACACGCCGGAAAAAACCGTCCCTCCCGGATACGATTTTCTCAGATTCCGCCGGATCGTGCTGTGCGCCACGATCGATACGTACACGTGCATACTCGGAAACACGTTGGTCGGCGTATCCGCCGCGTAGATCAACGATACCAGCCGGGCGCAAAAACTCCTCTCCGGCTCGATCGCGGGCCGCAGCACCAACCCGTTCGGCCAGATCGTACACAATAAAAGCCAGAACGTCATGCCCGATGCGACCAACACCGCAAACTCATAAAATTCCTTCCTCGGACGCCGGAAAAGAAAATAAAACGCAGTCCCGGCAAAATACAGATACCATATATAATAAGGAATTATAAAATATTCGCAAAACGGAATCGCGTCGTCCCATCCCGTATGCAGCACCGTATAAGAAACCGACGTTCTTCGTTCCAGCAGGATAAACCAGGGTATATAAATAAAAAGATACAGCAATACCCAGCACTGAGGATATCTTCTGTAAAAATCTTTCCATTTTTCCAAGCGCATCCTCCTTATTCGATCTCACCGTTTAATTTTACCGGACGCACAAAAGCATTTCAAGGTACAAAAAAGCAAAACTGCCAAATATTTTATTTTCCTCTGGAAATATCGGTTCATCCCTGCTATACTTTACGTGGTTTCCGAAGGATTTTTACATAAGGAGTATCACATGAATTTTTCAAATATTCTATCTCTGGGCGGAGGACTCGGACTGTTCCTCTTCGGCATGACCTACATGGGCGACGGCCTGGAACGGGCCGCCGGTTCCAAAATGAAAGACCTGATGGAAAAACTGACCAGGAACCCTTTTTTCGGCTTCCTGCTCGGTATGCTGGTCACGGCAGTCATTCAATCTTCCTCCGCTACCACGGTTATGACCATGGGGATGATCAACGCCGGGATCATGGATCTGGCCCAGGCCACCGGCGTCATCATCGGCGCCAATATCGGTACCACCATGACCAGTATCCTGATCGCGCTCGACGTTTCCGCACTGGCTCCCGCCTGCATCTTCACCGGGGCCCTGCTGATGCTTTATTCCAAAAAACCTTCCTACAAACACATCGGACAGATCATTTTGGGGTTCGGTCTGTTATTTCAGGGACTTCACACCATGAGCGGCGCCATGTCCTCCTTAAAGGATCTGCCGGCGTTTCAGAATTTTATTACCACCGCCACCAACCCGGTCCTGGGGCTTTTATTCGGTATTCTCATGTGCGCCGTGATTCAGAGTTCCTCCGCCTCGGTCGGCGTTTTGCAGGCGCTCGCCATGCAGGGGCTGATGCCGATCCATTTTGCTTCGTTCCTGATCTGCGGTATCAATATCGGCTCCTCCATGCCGCCGTTTCTGGCCTCCATTAACGCGAAAAACAACGCCAAACGGGCCGCCTGCATTTACTTTATTTACAACGTGATCGGCGCCCTTATCTTTATGCCCGTCACCATGTTCACCCCGTACACCGACTGGCTGGCGACGCTGTCGCCCTACCCTGTGGTGCAGGTTTCCTTCTGCCACATTATTTTCAAAGTTGTGACCGCCCTCCTCACTCTGCCGTTCACCAACGGAATTGTAAAACTGGCCTTCAAGTTCGTACCCAAAGTGGAGCATGAGAGCGAGCTGCGTTTCCTGTATATCGACGACCACCTGATCCGCTCCCCCAGCGTAGCCATCACCCAGGCCTTCAAGGAAATCGAACGCATGGCCGGCATGACGCGGGAAAATTTTATCATGGCCACCGAAGGGCTGATCAACAACGATGTCAGCAAATCCGCTCAGATTCAGGAAAAAGAAGAAGTGATCGATTACCTGAACGAAAATATCACCGAATTCCTCGTCAAAGTCACGGCCCTGGAATTGTCCGACCCCGACTCACAGGTTATCGGCAACATGTTCCATGTGCTGAACGATCTGGAACGAATCGGCGATCATTCTGCCAGCCTGTGCAAAAAAACCCAGGTTTTCGTGGACAAGCAGCTAATCTATTCCGAAGCCGCCAAAGAAGAGATCGCGGAGATCTATCAGAAATGCCTGATCCTCTTCGACGAATCCGTCTCCGCCTTCATGAGACAGCGGCTCACCAAATCACAGGCCAAAAAACTGACGCAGCTCGACGAAACGATCGACGCCCTCACGATTCGTTCCCAGGACAATCATATCGCCCGCCTGCGCGCGCAGCAATGCCACACGGAGCCCGGCGTCATTTTCGCCAAAGCTTTACACGATCTGGAACGCGTCGGCGACTACAGCATCAACGTCGCTTTTGCCGCCCGCAGAGGCTCTTATATGCCTCACGAAATCTGACGCGGCGCCGCATAAATTGTATCAAATTTAAAACAATGCAAGTCTTAAAAAAGGCTTGCATTGTTTCTCCGATTGAGATATAATGATTGCTGTTCCGGTAAGCGGACAAGCATATATGCGCTTCTAGCTCAGTTGGTAGAGCACCTGACTCTTAATCAGGGTGTCCAGGGTTCGAGTCCCTGGAGGCGCAGTAAAGGCCTATCTTTGAGAGATTATTCTTGGGGATGGGCCTTTTCTTTTTCCGAAAATTCTAAAAAGAGCAGCTCCGAAAACGGAAGCTGCTCATATCCAAATCAACGTTCTTTTATTTTCTTTCCGTCCTCCGTAACCCAGACAACCTGATTGCGTCCGCCCTCCTTAGCTTCATACAGCATGGAGTCCGCAATCTTTAGATAAGCCGTGTAAGAATTTTCCACTTTGGGAACAACGGTAACGCCCCCGATACTGACCGTAACCCATTCGGATATGGAAGGATCATGGGGAATATGCAGATTCTCCACCTCCCGGCGAATCTTCTTCAAATTTTCAAACGCTTTATCCCAACCGTCGCCCAGCATAAACGCCGCAAATTCTTCTCCCCCATAGCGGGCAATAAAGTCCGTACTGCGCCGCAAATAAAGAGAAGCCGTCTTTGCGACTTTCGCGATCACCTTATCTCCGGCCGGATGTCCGAACTTATCATTGTACGCCTTGAAACGATCAATGTCAAACATACAAACGGAAAAAGGAAGTCCGAGACGAACGGCCTCGTTCCACTTCAACGCGCTGTATGTATCATGCTGCCTTCGATTCGCAATTCCGGTCAACTGATCCGTCTTAGACTGGTGCTCCACCTGCTTCCTGTAATTATACAACTTAATATGAGTATTGACCCTTGCCTTTACGATCGGAGGATGAAACGGTTTGGCAATGTAATCAACCGCACCCAGAATCAGGCCGCGCTCTTCGTTCTGTACATCCGAAAGGCTGGTAATCAAAATCACCGGAACGCCCTGGGTAATAATCTCCTCCTGTAACTTTTTCAACAACGTAAATCCATCCATATCCGGCATCACCACATCCAGCAAAATCAGGGAATAATTCTCGGTACCAGCGAGGCGAAGCCCCTCTTTTGCCGTCTGCGCAATCGTAATATCATATTCGTCGTCCAAAATGGATTTTAGCAATGCCGCCTGCAAAATGCTGTCATCCACAATCAGTATTTTTTCCATCACTGCATTCTCCTATCCGGTCTGCCAAAGCATCTCTTCCTATGAAATTATACATGACTTTATTTTTATTTACAATACCTTTTCACCGGCATAATTAAAAATCCTCACGCCCCGTCACCACCGGAAGCATCACGCAGATCACGGTACCCGTTTCCAGAGAACTCGATACCCGAATCTCCCCTTTATGCCGGTCAATAATATTCTTCGCAATAGAAAGCCCTAATCCGGTCGAATCGGAACTGCCGTGAGTTTCCGACCGATAATAACGGGTAAACAAATGAGAAAGCGCTTCTTCATCCATCCCTTTCCCGGTATCGGAGATCCGAATCATAACGTTCTCTCCTTCCTGACTGCAAATCACACCGACACGGCCCCCCACGGGCGTGTAATGAATCGCGTTGGTAATAAAGTTTTGAAACGCCCTCTGAAGCTGCTCCCGATTCCCCCAAAGCTGCACGGGCGGGATATAAGAAACTTCCATTTCCAGCGAATTTTTCTCCGCCTCCACCTTCAGCGACTTGCAGATCGGCTCCAGCACTCCCTCCAGCGTCAGCGGGCCGAACGGAATCATCCATTCATTATCCTCCAGTTTAGCCAGCAAAAATAAATTCTCCGTCAGCTCCGTGGCGAATGCCAGCCTCTGCTTCATGACATCCACCAGTTCCCGCTCCCCCGGCAATTCTCCCGACAGAATATCCATGCATCCGGTCAGCGTAAACAAAGGCGTTCTGAGATCATGGAATACATTCAACATCATATTGTGACGCCTTTCCATCTGTTCCTGATACTGGCGCGTCCGCTTCTCCACCTGACGGTCAAGCTGCTGATTTAAATCCGCCAGTTCCGCCGTCAAAACCTCGCTGTCCTTAAATTTATCCGCGAAACGCCGGTTAATACATAACATGCAGGCAAATGCAAAAGGAAGCTCGGGCACCAAAGCCGAACGCAAAAAAATAAAATCAATCCAGTCGGTCAGCAAACCGATGTTGACGCAAAACTGCATCAAAATAATCCCCATTTTAATGGAATGGCCCGCCAAAAGCGCACCCGCCCCCCGATAGCCCTCCCCGCAGGCCCGAATCAGAAGAAAGGTAAACAATATCAAATAAGGAAGCCGAAGAAACTCGGCGGTATCGCCCCCATAATAAACCGTCAGCGCTCCATAGCAAAGACAAGTAAGAAAAATCCCGGGGCCCGACAAAATCATCCGATAAAACCGGGCCCTCGGATAATCCAGAAGGTCAAAGCAGGCTAAAAGCCCCAGGCACACCTGAAGCATGGTCAGAAACGGTTGAAGCCCGATATACATCTGTTGCGGAATGCTGACGTCTAAAGGCGTGATATTGATGACCATCATCAGAAGCAAAGAGGAAATAAAGATCGAAAAATAAAGCAGATAATGCTCATCTCTTTTACAGGCATACAAATGCAGACTGTAAACCAGCATAAGAAAAAACATTCCCAGCAGAACATACTGAAACATTCCGTAAAACCGGTACAGATTCGCCAGCGCCTCCTTGGGAATCAAATACAGCCTCCGGGACAGAAAAAATTCGCCGGCCGACCACTCAAACGTCAATACGCCGTCGTCGTACATCTCAGACGTCAGCTCCAGCGTCTGAAGCCTCCGATAAGAATTATCGGGCGAAAGCTCCGTCGGCTCCTCGCTCCCGGGTACATACAGATAAAAATTCCGGCTGCGGAAGATCACGAGCGTGTACTCCCGGATAAACGTCTCCGGCACATAAAGCTTCACCCGCTCGCGCCCGTCTGCCGGCCGGATATTTTCATCCGGCTTCAGGAAATAAACGGCCCCGCTCTCCTTCAGCCGCTCCCCGCTTTCCACCGATATCAACTGCCCCTGCCAGAGCCAGAGCAGCAAAAATGTCACGCTGACCAAAATCAAAAAAAGAATAAAAGCCTGTTTTCCCCGCCTCACATCCAACCTCCGATACCGCCGTCCGACAGGCGGCGGTAAATTTCTTCTATTATGAATGAAGCATCCTTCTTTTGTCAATCACGCCCGTTCCTTCATTTCCGGATTTTTTCTTCTTAGCATCTGGTCAGAAGAAGTGAAATTTGCTATAATCCTGACAGAAGAAAGTTTCCATGATGCGCCGAATCCCGCTCGGGAGCCCCTCCCCAAAGCCGTTCGGCAGACGTAAAACGCAACGAAAGAAGGAGCCTATGATCAAGATCATGTTGGTGGAAGACGATCCTATCCTGGCCCGGATTATCTTATACTACTTGCAGCAGGAAGGTTTTTACGAAGTAGAGTGGGTGAAGACGGCCGGCGAAGCCCTGGCCATCGCAAGGCATCCTTTCGACGTCATCCTCCTGGACGTAAAGCTGCCCGACGTCAGCGGAATCGACCTGTGCCAAAAACTCAGGGAATGGCACAGTTGCCCGATCATTTTTATCAGTTGCCTGGACGACAGCGACACCATCATCCGCGCTCTGGAAATGGGTGGCGACGACTTCGTGACAAAACCTTTTGACAACAAAGTCCTGGCCGCGCGCATTCACGCCAATTTGCGCCGAAACCGCAGCCTTCCGACCGACCAGCCCGTGAATCAGTTGATCTGCAATTCTTTTTCACTGGACATGAGAAGCCAGACCGTATGCCGGGAGGGAATATCCACCCCGCTTTCCAACATGGAATTTCGCGTCCTCTCTTATTTAATGCAGAACCCGGACCGCTACATCTCCGCGGAAGAACTTTATAAAAAAGTCTGGGGCAAAGACAGCTGCGGCGACGTGCGCACCGTGATGGTACATATACACAACATCCGCAAAAAAATCGGAGAAGACAAACAGGCTCTGCACGTCAGATGCGTCTGGGGAAAAGGCTATTATTTCGACCCGAAAGGCACTCAGGAAAATTAACAATTCCTTAATTTTTTCTTTCTTAAAAATTAACGAATTTTCAAAAAAGTCGAATGATTCCTTTAAAAAAGGGAGTTATTCGGCTTTTCTTTTCCTTTTTTTCAAAAAAATCCCTTATTTTTCTTATTCCCACAAAATTTATCCGAAAAATTCTTAAGAATCGCTTTCACCGCAAAAATGTGTCCGTCTGCTATCATTTAAGTATCTATTCTATTATTCAGGAGGGGAACCATGAAAAAGGGAATATCAAGACGTGACTTTTTAAAGGGAACCGCCGCAGGCATGCTCGGCGCAGGGATCGCGAATGTCGTCGCCTGCAGTTCACCTCAGAACGCCTCAACCGCGGAAGCCACCCAGGCGTCCAGCTCGGCCGCGGCTACCACCGCGGCGGCATCTTCTGCCGCTGAGACAAAAGCCTCGGGCGGGAGCCAGACCGCGACGGCTGTGGCGCCCGGCTTCGGCGGCGACGTCTCCGTAACGCTGACCGTGGACACGGGAAGCGGCAAAATCACCGATTGCCAGATCGTCGGCGACAAAGAAACGCCCAACGTAGGCGGACGTGCCGTGGAGCAGATGCCGGAACGTTACATAGAAGCCGGAAGCCTGGAGGTAGACGGCGTCAGCGGCGCTACCATGACCAGTACGGCCATCAAGCAGGCGGCCCAGTCCGCTTACAACAGCGTGATGGGCACGAGCGATATGGCCGTTCACATGAAACCCGGCCAGTACACCGCGGGCGCTCTCGGTTACTGGGGCATCTGGGAACTGCCCGTGACGATCACGGTAAACGAAACCGCCCTTTTAAAAATCGAAGTGCCGGAAGACCGTTTCGCCCACGGCGAATCGGAAGTAATCTTACAGAGCGTGAAGGATAAATTATTCCCGCGCATTCTGGAAAGCCAGTCTCTTCGGGTAGACAGCATCTCCGGCGCGACGGCAACCAGCAGCGCCGTCAAAACCGCCATTGCGGCGTCCTTAAAGGAAGCCCTGGCCGAAGGCGGTTCGGAGGAAAACGCCATCGACTTCTTCTATCAGGAACCGGCAAAACCGGAGACCACCGAACTGGAAGAGCTTGAGACCGATATTCTGGTCGTCGGCCTGGGCAACGGCGGCATGATCGCTTTCCGCCGTGCCGTAGAAGAGATGCAGAAATTAAACGGCTCCAAGCTCTGCAGCATCCTGGCAATCGACAAAGGCGGGAAGGTAGGCGGAAAATCCTCCCTGACCCATGAATTTAACGCAGTCAATCCCCCGAAATATATGGCGATGTTCAACGAGGGCAAAGATTACGTTGACGCGGAAAAATATCTCAACATGTGGCTCGAATTTACGACCGGCAAGGACGGACAGCAGAAAGCCAAAGAAAATATGATCCGCACCTTCTGCAGCGAATCCGGCAATATGATCGACTGGCTGTACGAGAGCGGATGGCGCTTCGGCACGATGGTACCCTCGCCCATGGCGGACGGCTGCGTTTCCTACAACTCGGTCCTGGCCTCCAACACCGACGTCGGCACCTATGAAGACCGCCGCAAAGGCGTGAACAAATTCTACAAAGCATTCTTATCTTATGTAGAATCCCAGGGCGGTTCCTATATGCTGGAAACCGAAGGTTATGAAATCCTGACCGAAGGCAACCGTGTGACCGGCGTAAAAGCCAGAAACCTCGTGACCGGTCAGGAATACCTGATCCACTGCAAGGCGTTGATTATGAACACCGGCGGCTTCGGCGCCAACGACGAAATGCTGACCCGCCTGCTTGATCCGAAGTGGGCCGGCCCCAGAAAACGTCTGGGCGTAGGCCTGGACGACGGCAAGATGTTCCAGGCGGCTCTGGATATCGGCGCGGGTACCTGGAATGTGGAAATGTGCCCCATGGTTATGCATGTCGGCCTCGACCACTATCTCGCCAAATACCCGATCAACAAACTGGAAGGCACGCTCGACGGGCGTACCGGCCGGACAAAGACCTGGACGCTGAACGATATCCCGCTCGGCATGGGCATCAGCTCCGACTGTCTTGCCGTAACTCCCGAAGGCAAGCGGTTTGACAACGAAGAAAACCTGATCCGCTTCGCCAAAGATATTTACGGAGATTCCTGGTGCTCCTATCAGGCCGGCCTCCATTACTACACGATCTACTCGAAAGAACAGATGGATGAACTGGCGGAAAAAGGTTTCACCTGCATTAAGAAATGGGAAGGCTACTGCTGGCAGGGCGGCGTACCGGATGAAACCCCGATTCCGGAAGTCTTTGAATGCCTGGACGCCTGCGTAGACGAAGGAATGGCCTTCAAGGGCGACACCTTAAAAGATCTGGCCAAAGCGTTAGGCATGGACGAGAGCGTCCTGGAAGAAACGGTGAACACCTACAACGGCCTTGTCGACGCCGGTGAAGATACGGAATTCGGCAAAAAACCGGAGTATTTAAAGAAGGTCGGCAGCGGCCCCTACTATGCCATCGAGATCAAGAACGTCATCTTCGGCACCTGCGGCGGCCTGGATGTAGACGAAAATATCCGTGTACTGAAAGAAGACCACACGACCCCGATCGACGGCTTCTATGCTCTGGGTCTCGATTCCATGGGCGTTTTAATGAGCCCCGAACATAACTACAACGGATTCGGCGGCGTCGCTCAGGGATGGCTCGCCACTTCCGGTTATCTCGCGGCCGCGCATGCGGTAAATTACGTAGCGGAAAACTTCGGTTTGACAGAAGTCAGCCCCGCACTGGTAGATCTGGAAGCTGTTTCCAGCGCCAGATAAATAGACCCCTTTTTTAAAGAGCCGGAGAACCGCGAAAGCGGTTTCTCCGGCTCTTACTTTGGCAGCATTTCTAAAAATCGTCCTGAGAAGAGGGAAGAAAATAAAATTCATTGGAAGTCTGTTTCCGAATCCAATAGGCCCAATTCTGATGTCCCACCGCCGTAGCGTAAGCGGCAAGAGCGCTGTCTCTCCTTCTCAACGCCAGAATAATCATATTATGCATCTCGTAAGAAGATTCCACCGTCTGCCCGACCTGATAATTCCCTTTCACGAACACGCCGTACGTCTGATAGGTATAATCGTATAAATCCGCCAGGATACTGTTCCCGCAGATCTGTCCCAGCTTCACATGAAAGGCATAATCGGCATCGTACACCCTCTGGATATCCAGAGACTCCGTATCGGCCTTCCTCATCGTCTCGTTCAATTCACACAATTCATCGATTGCCTCCTCGTCGGCATTCTCGATCGAACAGCGCAAAATCCCATACTCGATCATCTCCCGGAAGCGTAAAATCTCCGAAAATGTAATATCGTTCAATAAAATCTTATACGTAAAGGGGATTTTATAAGATACCTGATCCGGACGGGAAATAAAAGTCCCTTCCCCCCGGCGGATCTGAACGATCGACAAGGCTTCCAATCGTTTGATCGCCTCGCGGATCGAGGTCCGGCTGATACCGGTAAGCTCACAAAATTCATTTTCGGTAGGAAGTTTATCTCCGGGCAAATATTCTTTGGTTCGGATTTTCCGAAGAATATAGTTCGTAATTTCCTCCACTTTACTCGGCGCCGGAGTCTTGGATGTCGGGTTGGGAGCTTTCTCGTCTTGCATAAAAATACCCCTTTTTTATTTTAATCATATAACAAAAACATAAAAAATTCAATATAAAAATCGTTAATAGATATTATGTATAAGATGAAAACAAATTATTTAACATCCTATGTATTTATATCTATTTTTTGGGGAAAACGACGTTTTTTGTCAAGAATTCCATTGACATTTTGGAGAAAAAGGTCTATATTCGAAAGTGTAATAGCTTATACATATTATGTACTACGAGAGATATGTTTTTTTATTCATATTACATACTATGTATTTACTTCATTCTAAAAAAAGAAAGGGACGACCGTTATGACTCCTGAAAGAGCTCTTGAGCTGAAAAAAACGGCGGATGAACTTCGGCTTGACGTGATTCGTATGGTACACCAAGCCGGCGACGGGCACCCGGGTCCGGCGCTTTCCATGCTGGATATTCTGACCGTACTGTATTTCGAAAAAATGAAACTGGATCCGGCAAACCCGGACTGGGACGACCGGGACCGTTTCATCCTCTCCAAAGGCCACAGTTGCCCCGGCCTGTACGCCGCTCTCGCGAAGCTGGGTTATTTTGACAAAAAAGAACTGGCCGGCCTTCGAAAACTGGGATCGATCCTCCAGGGACACCCGGTCAAAGACAAAACGCCGGGTGTGGACATGACCAGCGGCTCCCTGGGCAACGGACTCTCCATCGGAACCGGCATGGCAATCGGAGGCCGATATCTGCAAAAAGATTTTTACACTTACGTTATCGCGGGGGACGGTGAAATCCAGGAAGGGATCGTCTGGGAAGGCGCCATGACCGCGGCGAAGCATAAGCTGGATCACCTGATCCTCTTCATCGACCACAACGGCCTTCAGAGCGGCGGCGCCTGCGCCGATTTGAGCGGCGTCCTGCCGATTCCGGAAAAATTCGCCTCTTTCGGATGGCATGTCCTCAACATCGACGGACACGATCCCGCCGCGATCTCCGAGGCGATCGACGCGGCCAAAAAAGAAACCGGCCGGCCTTCCGTAATTGTGGCAAAGACCGTCAAGGGCAAAGGCGTTTCCTATATGGAGAACAACAACGACTGGCACAAGGGTGTTCCGAACGCCAAACAGGTCGCCGTCGCGGAACAAGAACTGGGAGGTGCGTAGAAATGGCAAACTATAAAGGCTCCAGAGAAGCGGCCGCCTGCGCCATGCGGGAACGGGCGGCAAAAGACAAAAGAATCCTGTTCATATCCCCGGATTCCTTGAAAGCCATGCGAGCAACCGATTTTGCGGCCGAATACCCGGATCGCTGCGTGGAAGTCGGCATTGCGGAGCAGCAAGCGGTCGCCGCGGCCTGCGGCCTCGCCTCGACCGGGTTGATTCCGGTAGTCGGAACCTACGGCGGCTTCCTGTCCATGCGCGCCTGCGAACAGGTTCGGACCTTTATCGCCTACCCTCGCCTGAACGTAAAACTGATCGGAATCAACGGCGGTATTTACGGCGGAGAGCGGGAAGGCGTTACCCATCAGGCTTTCGAAGATCTCGGGATCCTGCGGAGCATACCGGGAATCACGCTTTTAACGCCGGCAGATGAAAACCAGGTCTACCAGGCCGCAAAAGCCATGTTCGATATCGACGGGCCCGTCTACCTGCGCTGCGCCAGCGGCAAAGAACGGATCGCCTACGAAGATCCCGACACACCCTTCCTTTTCGGAAAAAATCGGGTAGTCAAAGATTACGGCACGGATGCGGTGATCTTCTGTTCCGGCTTTCTCATGCCGCGGGCCATGGAGGCCGCAGAGCGCTTAAAAGCGGAAGGCGTTCTCGTCACTCTGGCGGACGTATCCACCTTAAAACCTCTGGACCGGGAAGGAACCGCCGAACAACTGAAGCGCTGCGGCGCCGCAGTCACGGTGGAAGACCACAATATCATCGGCGGCCTGCGAAGCGCCGTCGCGGAACTGGCAGCCTGCGAAACGCCCGCCTATGTGATCCCGGTCGGTTTAAAAGACATATTCCCTTCCTCCGGCGCGGCCGAGGAAGCGGCGGACTTTTACGGGATGTCCGTAAAAGACATCATGGAAGCCGCCCGGGAAGCAAAACGCAGAAAGAAGGGATAACCTATGGCAATCCGAAAATCCGTCGTCCTCTCGGCCCTTCTGCCGGATGCCGAAACCGACGACGCCTTATATGAATGGGGGCTGGCACGCCTGGCCGAACGGGATGTCCGCGTAGCGGAGACTTATATCCCCTTCGACCGGGCCGCCGAACGCAGGCGCTGCCTGGAAGAACACGGAATGGAACACATTTACCTGGGCGCCCTGTATCAGAAACGGAACGGGATTCATCTCTGCGCGACGGAGGAAAAAGAACGGCAGCGGGCCCTCGCCGAAACCGGGCTCTGCCTCGACGCCGCGGCCGCCTCCGGCTCCGGAACAATCCTCTTGACAAGCGGCCGTCTTCCGAAAAAAAAGGAAAACCTGCCCCGGGCCTTACGGGCCCTGAAAGACAGCCTGAAGCAGATCTGCGCCCGCGCCGCCGAGAAGAATCTGGCCGTCACGCTGGAGCCGGGTGATACCGCCGTACAGGCTTTTCAACTGATCGGATCCACGGACGACGCGCTGGCGCTTATGGAAGCCCTGAGAGAAAGCTGCCCCAACCTGAGTCTGACCATGGATACCAGCCACACGGTACAGCTCGGCGAGGACATCGAAGAGGCATTGCGGTCGGCCAGGCCCTTCTGCCGCCACGTACATCTGGCGAACTGCATTTTAAAAAAGGAACATCCCCTGTACGGAGATCGCCACCCGCTTTTCACCGACCCGGACGGCGAAATCTCCCCGGCAAAAATGCAGTACGTCACAAATTGGCTCAAACAACAATATCACGACGAAGAACTGACCCTTTCCTTCGAGATCATCTGCCAGAAAGGAGACAACCGGACCTTTATGGAACGGGTGCTGGAAGAAGAGGACTGGTTTTTCCGCTATTAACGAGGAGAAAAACATTGACAACACATAAAATACTGATTTCCCAGGCGTGGCGGGAGCAGGACGTACCGCACTTCGCGGAATATGTAAAAGAACTGGAAAGCCGGAACTGCGAAGTCGTTCTCTACCCCTCAACCGGCAACATGAGCGAAAACGATATCCTCACCTGGGCAAAAGGCTGCTGCGCCCATATCTGCGGCGGCGTGCAGTATTCGGCCCGGGTCATGGACGGCCTCCCGGATTTAAAAATGATCGCCCGAATCGGAGTGGGCTATGAAACCGTAGATATCCCGGCCGCTTCCGAACGCGGCATCCTGGTCGCGACCACACCGGGCGCCGGCGCCGAAACCGTCTCCGAGCACGCAATCACCATGATTGCCGCCCTGTCCCGCCGGGTCTTCGAGAATGACCGCATGGTCCGTTCGGGGGGATGGACCACGATCACCGGACATTCCGTTTACCGCCGGGTACTCGGGATCGTAGGCTTCGGCCTGATCGGAAGGCAGCTCGCGAAGTGGGCGAAGGGATTCGACATGAAGATTCTGGCCTACGATCCGATGCCGGATGAAATTTACGCGAAAAAACATGGAGTGATCTACGTTTCCCTGGAAACACTTTTAAAAGAAAGCGATTACGTGAGCCTTCATCTGCCCCTGACCCCTTCGACAAAAGGGCTCATCGGAGAGAACGAGCTGGCTCTCATGAAATCCGAAGCCTTTCTGATTAACGCGGCCCGCGGCGGCATCGTGAAGGAAAAAGCGCTTTACCAGGCATTGAAAAACAGACGAATCGCCGGGGCCGCCCTGGATGTTTTTGAACAGGAACCGATCGGGGCGGACAATCCCCTGCTCGCTCTGGACAACGTCATTTTCTCCCCGCACATGGCAGGCTCCACCTTCGAGGGCCTGGACGCGATCGTGGGGATGGCGGTTCGAAACGTCTGCCAGATGCTGGACGGCGAGACGCCGGCGGGTTTAAGGAACCCGGAAGCTTTTCAAAGAAGGTAACTCTATCACAAAACCATATAAACAGGAGGAAAAACAATGAAAAAACACATGATGACCAGACGGCAGTTTATGAAAGGCGCAGCGGCCATGGCAGTCGGCGCGGCAGCCGCAAGCGTGCTGGGCGGATGCGGCAAAAACGATACGCCCTCGACCACCGCGGCGGCTTCCGGCGGCGAAAGCGGCGCTTCCGGAGATAAAGAATTTACTCTTCGCTGCGGCATTACGGTATCCGACACCTCCGTCGCCGCCCAGGCGCTGGCCGTCTTCAAAGAAGAAGTCGAGAAGGCGACGAATCAAACGGTCAAAGTCGAAGTCCACTATGACGGAACCATGGGCAATGAGCGCGATGTAATCGAGGGCGTTTCCCTGGGGACCATCGAAATGTTCTGCGGCTCCACCGCTCCTTTATCGAATTTCACGGACAGCTTCCAGATCTGGGACCTGCCTTTCGTGGTGGATATCAACAATATGGACGCCGCTTACCGGATCATGGACGGCGAAGTGGGACGCGACATGCTGGACAGCCTCTCTTCCATCGGTATCAAGGGTCTTGCCATGGCGCACAACGGATTCCGCTTCATCCTGAACCGTGTAAAAGAAGTCAAAACGCCGGCGGACGCCTCCAATATGGTGATCCGCACCATGGAAAACGACATCCATCTGGCCTTCTATCAGGCGATCGGCGCCAACCCGACGGCCATGGCTTCCACCGAAGCTTTTACGGCCCTTGCTCAGGGAACCATCGACGGCATGGACAACAACCTGGACGCCTTCTATACCCAGGGCGCTTTCGAATCCGCCAAATACCTGACCCTGACCGGCCATGTTTTCTCCGCCTCCATCTTCCTGATGAACCAGTCCGTCTTTGACCAGATGTCAAAAAGCCAGCAGGATGCCGTGATGGCGGCCATTCAGAAAGCCGCGGAATACCAGCGGGACGGCTCCACACAGGGTATGGAAGACATCAAAAAGATTGCGAAAGACGACTATGACGTGACCGTGACCGAAGTCCCCGATCTCAACGCCTGGAAAGACTGCTGCGAAAATCTGTACGACCAGTATAAGAGCGGAATCAAGAGTGAATATTGGGACGCATTCTTTTAAATAGAAGGGAGCGTTAATGAAAAACACATTAGAAAAAGCGAAAAACGGCATCATGAAAATCGAGAAAGCCGTTATTATCGTCTCCATGATCGTTATGTGCGTCGTCATTTTCCTGAATACAGCGGCCCGGTACACGGGCCTCTTTACTCAGCAGCTTCTGTGGGCGGAAGAACTGGCGCGCTATGTCATGATCTGGATGGCGTTCCTGGCCGCGGCGGCAGCCACCCAGGAGGACGCCCATTATAAAATGACGGCAATCGTGGACGCCTGCCCGGCTTTCTTCGGCAACATCCTGAAAGTCGTTGCCAAGCTCGCCACCGCCGTCTTTATGCTGGTCCTGGCCAAAGTCGGCCTGGACATGTGCCTGCAGCTGATGCATATGGGGCAGAAATCACCGATCCTGAAGATCCTGATGTGGATTCCTTACGCCTCCATCCCGGTCAGTATGATTCTCGGGCTCCTTCAGATGGGTATCCGTGAGATCCTGGCAGGCACGGCTTCGGAAAAGGAGGACGCAAATCCATGATAATGGCAGTTCTTTTTCTATCACTTTTTGTGTGTATTTTTATCGGCGTACCGATTTGTTTCTCCCTCGGGATCTCGGCTTTCGTAAGCCTCCTTCTGTTTGAGCCGAACACCAGCATGGTCGTTCTCACCCAGCGAATCTTCGTACAGGCGGACAATTACGTCTTCATGGCCGTACCGTTCTTCATGCTGGCCGGCGAACTGATGCTCCGCGGCGGAATCTCCAAACGGCTGGTACGTTTCGTTAAGGTCGCCTGCTGGCGAATCCCGGCCAACTTAGCCTGCGTGACCACCATCGCCTCCGCCTTTTTCGGCGCCATCTCCGGTTCAAACCCGGCAACCGTCTCCGCCATCGGCGGCATGATGTGTCCGGAAATGAAGAAAGACGGTTATCCGGACGATACCTCCGGCGCAATCGCGGCCGCCGCCGGTACACTGGGCGTAATCATCCCGCCCTCGATCCCGATGGTTATCTTCGGGATTACAGCCTCCGTTTCCGTACAGAAACTGTTTCTGGCCGGTTTCATCCCCGGCATCCTGTTGGCGCTCGTTTTATGTTTCACCAACATCTGGATGCTCCGGGACGTGAAGGAAGACCGGAAAGCCATGAAACAACAGATGAGAAGCGAGGGGATCACCGGCTGGACGGCATTTAAAGAAGCGATCTGGTCCCTGATGATGCCCGTAATCATCCTGGGCGGCATTTACGGCGGAATCTTCACCCCGACCGAAGCGGGCGTGATATCCGTTTTCTACACGGTAATCATCAGCAAATTCGTCTATAAGGAAATGACCTGGGATATTTTAAAAGACTGCCTGTACCGCGCGGGATTAAGCACCGGCACGATCCTGATCGTGTGCGCCTGCTGCGCGCCGTTCGCCTGGTTCATGACCAGCCAGGGCATCCCCGGCATCATCTCCACGGCGATCTTAAACGTAGTGAGCAACAAATACCTGATTCTGCTGGCCATGAATATCATCCTGCTGTTTCTCGGGTGTTTCCTGGACACCGGCGTTATCATCCTTCTGGTAACTCCGATCTTCCTCCCGATCGCCACCTCCATCGGCGTTGACGCGCTGGCTCTCGGCATCATCATGGTCATCAACACATCCGTCGGCATGATCACGCCGCCGATGGCCGTGAATTTGTATATCGCTTCCCGGGTTTCGGGTGCAAGCATCGAATCGATCTGTAAAAAGATCATACCGTTTTTGGTAGTCGAAGTCATCTTTATCGTAATCCTGAGCAATTTCCCGGGCTTTCTGACCTTCCTGCCGAACCTGCTCGCCTGATAGATACGCCGCCGCGCCCCGAAAGCAAAGACATTTTACAGGAAAGGACAACAAAGATGGCAATGAATCTGAAGAGAAAACTGCGGAGCGGAAAAACCGTAGTAGGAACCATGCTCGGACTTGTGACGAGCCCGAACATCATCTATGTATTGAAACAGGCAGGGATGGATTTTGTGATCGTAGACTGCGAACACGGAACCTACACCTTCCAGGAAGTATCCGGCCTAGCGGCCATGTGCCGCGCCCTGGACGTGGGAATCCTGGTGCGGATCCCGCAGCCCGACCGCCAGTCCGTGCAAAAATTCAGCGATATGGGGATCGACGGTATTATGCTTCCTTATGTGGAAGACCCGAAGGTCGTGGAACAGGCTTCCCAATACGCCCGCTATAAACCGAAGGGAACGCGCGGCGTTTCTTTAGGCGCTACCGTCGATTTTAAAGGGGCTGACGATCTGCCCGCCGTGCTGGAAGAAATCAACGACAACTTTATCATCCTGGCTCAGATCGAATCGCGGACCGGCGTGGAGCGGATCGACGAGATCATGGCGGTACCCGGCTGCGACGCCGTTTACTTCGGCGTATACGACATGTCGGTCAGCTACGACAGGCCCGGACGGATCAACGATCCGATATTCCGGGATATTATCGCCGGCGTGCTGGACGCGGCCAGACGCCACGGAAAGATCCTGGGCCATCATTTCTTTTCGGAAGAGGGCGCCCGATGGGGCCTGGCCCACGGCGTGCAGCTGGCCTGCTGGCAGACCGATACGTCCCAACTGGCGGCCTCGTACCGAAAAGATGTGGATATGCTTAAGCAGGATCCCAATTTTAAAAAATAAGGAAAGCAGGAAGGAAATCGATATGAAGATCGTCATACTGGACGGCTATACCGAAAACCCGGGAGATCTCTCCTGGGAAGCTTTTGAAAAACAGGGGGAGCTCACCGTCTACGCGAGAACCCCTCCGGAGCTTGTATCCGAACGGATCGGGGACGCCGGGATCGTCCTCACCAACAAAACGCCGATTACCGGCGACACCCTGACCGCCTGCCCGGGTATCCGCTACATAGGCGTTCTGGCCACGGGTTACAACATCGTAGACACAGAAGCCGCAAAAAAACGGAACATTCCGGTCTGCAACATCCCCACCTACGGCACCGACGCGGTCGGACAATTCGCCATCGGCCTTCTTCTGGAAATCTGCCACCACATCGGCCATCACGGCGACGCCGTCAAAAAAGGGCGCTGGGCTTCCAGTCCGGACTGGTGTTTCTGGGATTACCCGCTGATCGAACTGGCCGGAAAGACCATGGGTATCATCGGTTTCGGACGGATCGGTCAGGTAACCGGGCGCCTTGCGCAGGCCCTGGGCATGAAAGTTCTGGCTTTTGACGCGCACCGCGACCCGTCCCTTGAAAACGATTTCTGCCGCTATTGCGGTCTGGACGAGCTGCTCGAAAATTCCGACGTGATCGCGCTGCACTGTCCTCTGTTTCCCGAAACCGAAGGACTCATAAACCGGGAAACGATTCAGAAAATGAAAGACGGCGTCATTCTGATCAACAACTCCCGGGGACCGCTGATCGTAGAGCAGGATCTGGCCGACGCCCTAAACAGCGGAAAAATCTACGCCGCCGGCCTGGACGTCGTGTCCACGGAACCGATCCGATCGGACAACCCGCTCCTGACAGCGAAAAACTGCCTGATCACGCCGCACATCTCCTGGGCGCCGAAGGAATCCCGGCAGCGCCTGATGGACATTGCCGCCGCCAACCTGGATGCGTTTTTATCGGGCGCGCCGGTAAACGTAGTAAATTTATAAAAAGAAAAGAGGGTTTTATTATGAAAAAGTTTGTTATCATCGGAGCCGGCGGCAAGATGGGATATCGATGCAGCCGGCACATCCTGGACAACGGAGGATACGAGCCTTATTTCTGCGAGGTCAGCGAAGCCGGCATCGCCCGCTTAAAGGAACTCGGAGTATCCGTTTCCCGGGCGGAGGACGTCGTGCCGGAGGCGGATTACGTGCTGCTCGCGATACCGGATATCCTGATCGGCAAGCTCTCCCCGGATATTATTGCCCGAATGAAACCGGGCGCCATGGTCATCGGCCTGGATCCGGCCGCGGCCTACGCGGACGTCATGCCGATCCGGGACGATATCGGATACTTCGTCACGCATCCGCACCACCCGCACCTGTTCCACAACCAACTGGACGAAGCGAAATTAAACGACTATTTCGGCGGTGTCGCCGCTCAGGACGTTTCCTGCGCCCTTTATCACGGGGACGAAAAATTCTATGAGGAAGGCGAGCAGATTGCCCGCATCATCTACGCCCCGGTCGACCGGACGTTCCGCCTGACCATTAAACAGATGGGATTTTGCGAACCGGGCCTTGTCGAATCCATCGGCGCTCCCCTGATTCAGGGTATGAAACAGGCTTACGACCGGATGGTCGAAACCACGGACGTACCTGCCGACGCTCTGATGTCCTTCTTCATGGGCCATCTGCGCGTACAGTTCGCCATCATCTTCGGCCTGATCGACGTCCGCTTCTCGGACGGCGCATACGCGGCCCTGTACGACGCCATGGACAAAATTTACAAAAAAGACTGGCTGGATGTCATGGTCAACGAGGACTTCATCACGGAAAGCATCCGCAAAATCACGGATTCTCTGAAATAGGAAGGGGAAGCATGAGCGATTTATCCAGAAAAATCATCATCTCGGTAGCCCCGGCCGCACGTCACATCGACGAAAAGGCCGCCGTAAAAGGGGAAGCCGCACAAGTTGTGGCCAGCGTCATGACGCCCGAAGAAATTGCTGGCGACGTCATTGCCTGCGCGAAGAACGGCGCGACACTCGTACATATGCATGTCCGGGATGCCCAAGGCCATCTAACGGACGATATCGGAGAATTTTCCCGGACGATCCGAATGATCCGCTCCGGCTGTTCCGTCATCATCGAAGGCTCCACCGGCGGCGTAGGAGAATTGAACGCGGAAGAACGCAGCGGCGCGTTAAAAGACCCGCAAGTCGACGTCGCCTGCGTCAACATGGGATCCGTCAACCTGGGGGAAGGCGTCTTTGCCAACTCCCTGGAGGAGATCCGCCTCTGGTGCGCCGCCGTCAAAAAACGCCGCGCCGTCGCGATACTCCAGTGTTTTGAGCCGGGTATGATCGCCACCGTCGAGCGGATGCAGAAAGACGGTTATATCGACGACCCCAAGATCTACGGAATCCCGATGGGCTTTGCCGGTTCCCAGCCGGCCGCCGTGGCAAATATGCAGCTTCTGGTCGGGCTTCTGCCGAAAAACGCCGTCTGGTATTATCAACAGCACGGTATGGAAGATCTGTCCATGATTGCGGCCGCCGCAGCGGCCGGCGCGAAGATCGTGCGGGTCGGATTTGAGGACAGTCTTTTTTACGCTCCCGGGAAACGCGCCTCCTCCAACGCGGAACTGGTAGCGCGCTGCGCGGACGTCATCCGCAGCATCGGTTACGAACCCGCCACCTATGAGGAGGCCTGCCGTATCATCGGCCTGAAACGTTAGAAAGGAGACAGCAAATTGAAAATCACGCGAAGCGTCTGCACCAACATGGCCTTTCCGGACACCAGAAAAAATCTGGACGCGTTCCGCCGGACCGCGGAATTTCTGGCCGAACGAGGGATTCGGTCAATGGAATTTTATCACGACGGTCCGGAAGCGGAAAAAACCGGCGCGATTTTATCCGGCCTCGGCATGAGCGGTGTCTTTATCGGAGTGATTCCTTCCAAAGAGCAAAAACTGGATCTCTGCAGCACGGATCTCTGGCAGGAGGCGGCCCGTTATTACTGCGGCTTAATGGACGCCGCCCAGTCGGCCGGCATCGAGACTTTGATGTTCAATTCCGGACGCCTAAGCCCGGAAGCCGACCGGCAACTGGACGCCCTGTCGGAAGCCGTGGCCTTTATCCACAACCACGCGGATAAAAAGGGCTATTCTTTCACACTTGTCCTGGAACCCGGCGACAGCCGCATGGCCTCATTCCAGCTTTTGGGACCTTATCCGAGAGTCCTTGCCTTCTGCGAACGCATGGCAAAAAACCAAACGCCCGTATCTCTGACGATGGACAGCGCCCACTCGGCCGAAGAAGGCGAAAATTTCACGGAAGCCGTCCGGGCCGTAAAAAAATACTGCCGTCATATTCATTTTGCCAACTGTCTGATTCGGGATAAAACTTCCCCCCTCTACGGAGATCAGCACGTAGGCTTCGACTATCCGGATACCGAATGGAACTACGAAGCGCTAAAACATCTGAAAAACGAACTGGACCTCCTCTATCCGGAAGAAGAAACTTTAAAAATCGCGCTCGAATACCTCTGCCGGGAAGAGGATCCCTACGCCTGTTTCGATAAATATTGGAAAGCCATGCCCTTCCTGGCCTGACCTTTCACGCCGCGGGCAAAATCCGGTCCGCTCCGCCCGCGGCAAAAAACAAAAAAGGAGAATCCTGTCCCATGAAAAAAATTATGAACCGCCCGGAGGACTTTGTCGATGAAGTAATGGAAGGCATTTCCCTCGCTTACAAAGGCCGGGTAAAATTCTTAAACGGCGACTGCCGCGTTCTTCTGTCGGATTACCCCGCGCGTGAAGGAAAAGTCGGCATCGTAACCGCCGGCGGCAGCGGGCATTTGCCCGTATTCTTAGGTTACGTCGGCCAGGGCATGATAGACGGCTGCGCGGTGGGCAACGTGTTCGCCTCCCCCTCCGCTCAGAAAATGGCCGACATGATCCGGGCCTGCGACCGCGGAAACGGCGTCTTATGCCTGTACGGAAACTACGGCGGCGACAAACTGAACTTTAACATGGCCTGCGAAACGGTAGAATTTGAGGACGATATCGAGACCCGGACCGTACTGGCAGCGGACGACGTCGCCTCCGCGCCCATCGAAGAAGCCGGCAAACGCCGAGGCGTCGCGGGAATTGTATATGCCTACAAAATCGCCGGAGCCGCGGCCGACGAGGGAAGAAACCTGGACGAAGTGGCGGAAGCCGCCCGCAAAGCGCTCGCCAACATCCGCACTATGGGCGTCGCCCTGTCCCCCTGCATCGTGCCGGAAGTCGGAAAGCCTTCCTTCACGATCGGCGAGGATGAAATGGAGATCGGCATGGGCATCCACGGGGAACCCGGTATTGAAGTCAGCAAAAAACTCACGGCCGACGAAACCGCCGAACTTCTCTACCGGAAGCTCACGGCCGACATGCCCCTGAAAAAAGGATGCGAAGTATCCGTCATGGTCAACGGCCTGGGAGGGACCCCCTTGGAGGAACTTCTGATCGTATATCGGAAGCTGGCCCTCCTCCTCGCAAAAGACGAGATCACCGTCTATATGCCCCACATCGGGGAATTTGCCACCTCCATGGAAATGGCCGGACTGTCCGTCACAATTTTCAAACTGGACGAAGAACTGAAAAAATGGCTGTCCGCCCCGGCGGCAACGCCTTTCTACACATCAGGGAACAAATAGGAGGAAACATGACCGCAAAAGAACTGAGATCCGCCTGGAAAACAATCTCCTGCAAAATCGCGGAAAATGAGGCTTATCTGATCGGGCTTGATCAGCAAAACGGGGACGGCGACCTGGGCCTCTCATTAAAAAACGGCTTTGCGGCGATTGTACGCTATCTGGACGAAACCGACGAAGAAGACCTCGGCCGCCTGTTTATGGGAAGCGCCAAAACCTTAAACGAAGCCTCCCCCTCCACACTGGGAACAATCCTCTCCCTGGGACTCTCCGGAATGGCCAAAAACCTCAGGGGAAAATCCTCCGCCGACACCGGCGAGATCGCCGAAGCCATGAAACAGGGGCTTGAAAATATCGAGAAAAAGGCCGGTTCAAAAGAAGGAGAAAAAACGATCCTTGATGCTCTTTACCCGGCCCTCCGGGCCCTGGAAGAACACCGGACGGCCTCTCCCGAAACCGCCTGGCAAGCGGCGGCCGACGCGGCGGCATCCGGCTCGGAACGCACCCGTTCTCTGCGGGCCGTCCACGGGCGGGCCGCCTATTACGGAGAAAAAAGCATCGGGATTCTGGACGGAGGCTCCGCGGCCGGACGGCTGATTTTCGAAGCGCTCGCCGAGCGGACTCCCTGACAAGCGGAAAGGAAAACCCTATCATGAAACAGATCCGAATCGGCTGTATCGCCGACGATTTTACCGGCGGGAGCGACGCCGCCTCCTTTTTGAAAAAAGGCGGTTTGAAAACTCTGCTTTATAACGGCACCCCGAAAACCCCTTTGCCGGATACCTTTTCGGGCGGCGCCGTCGTGATCGCCCTGAAGATACGGACCGCCGCGCGGGAACAGGCCCTGACGGAAGCCAAAGAAGCCTTCAACTGGCTGCGAGCCAACGGAACCGATCAATATTATTTTAAATATTGCTCTACCTTCGATTCGACGCCCGCGGGAAACATCGGCCCCGTAACCGACCTGATTCTGGACGCCTTGGAAGAAACCGGCACGATCCTGTGCCCGGCCCTTCCCGTCAACGGACGGCAGGTAAAGGACGGGCGTCTCTATGTAAACGGCGTCCCCCTTGACCAAAGTTCCATGAAAGATCATCCGCTGACTCCCATGAAAGACAGCCGTATTGACCGTCTCATGGCCCCTCAGGGAACTTACCGGCCCGTCGTACTCCCTACCAATCGGATGACCCCGGAAGAGATCCGGGCCGTCCTGGATACGCAAAAACAAAACGGCGAAACCTGCTATCTCATCCCGGATTACGAAAACGACGCGGACGCGGAAAAACTGATCTCCTGTTTCGGACACCTGCGTTTCCTGACCGGCGGCTCGGGCCTTTTGGAAGGATTGGCCGGAAGAGCCGCGGCTTTATCCGATAACTCCCCGGCAGCCGAAGCCCCGGCCAAAAAAATCACTCTTCTGCTGGCCGGAAGCTGCTCCGTCGCAACGCGCGGACAGATTAAACACTTCCTGGACCACGGCGGGCGGGGAATCTTCGCGGATCCGGAGAAGCTCCGAAACGGGCGGCTCGCCGAGGACGATTTGCTGGCCTTTATCCTGGCCGAAGACGGCCCGGTGCTGGTCTACACCTCCGACTCGCCGGAAAACATCAAAAAACAGCCGAAAAATGCCTGCTGCCGGATCCCCGAACTTCTGGAAAACACCCTGGCTTCCCTGGCTTACAAAACTTTGGCGGCCGGCTGCACACGGCTGATCTGCGCCGGCGGCGAAACCTCGGGCGCCATAACGAAAAAGCTAGGCTACAACGCCTATGATATCGGCGAAAGCATCGCCCCCGGCGTGCCGCTCCTGACGCCGCTAAACGCGCCCCATGTCCGACTGGTCCTAAAATCCGGGAACTTCGGCCAGGAGGACTTCTTCCACAGAGCCGTTAAAGCCGTCTCACGCTAAGTCCGCATCCCGGACGGTCCGGCAATCCGCACTTGCCTCCCACGCCCAAAAATGGTATCCTTATTAGAACGTCAAACGGCGATACGGGAGATTCCCTTACGGAAAGGCAGGAACGGTTTGTCTATGAAAAATCCAATTCTAAAAGATTTTATTCAATATGTCAGCCTGAATATCTTCGGAACGATCGGACTGACTTGCTATATTCTGGCGGACACCTTTTTTATCGCCAGAGGCATGGGCGCAAACGGCATCACGGCGCTGAATCTGGCGTTGCCCATGTTTAACCTGATCTTCGGAATCGGCATTATGCTCGGAACCGGAGGCGCGGCCCGCTACGCGGTTTTACAGGCGCAGGAACGCAGTCGGGAAGCCGACGGAGTCTATTCCCTCGTCCTCACGGCAGGAATTGTCACCGGACTTCTCTTCCTGGCGGCCGGACTGAGTCTGACCGGCCGGATCACGGCCGCGCTGGGCGCGAACGCGGATGTATACGACCTTACATATTGTTACCTGAACACAATCTTCTGGTTCGCGCCTTTTTTCATCTTGAACCAGATCCTCGGAGCTTTCGTCCGGAACGACGGAGCGCCGAAGCTGGCCATGGCCGCCATGATTCTGGGCAGCCTGTCCAATATTTTGTTTGACTATATTTTTATCTTCCCTCTAAACATGGGAATATTCGGCGCGGCTTTCGCCACCGGCGTATCACCGTTAATCAGCCTGGCCGTATTAAGCCTCCATTTTATAAGAAAGAAAAACCGGATGCGTTTTACGTTCCGGACTCTACCTCTGCGCGCGCTGCCGAAGATAAGCGCCCTCGGTTTCTCGGCTTTTCTCAACGAAGTATCCGGCGGCTTCGTGATTATCACGTTTAACTTCGCGTTCCTGGGATTGACCGGGAATCTGGGCATCGCCGCCTTCGGCATCGTCACAAATCTGGCCATCGTCGTCGTCTGCCTTTTCAACGGCCTGGCCCAGGGCATTCAGCCCCTGGTCAGCACCTGCCACGGGAAAGGCGACCGTAAAAATATGAAAATACTTCTGCGTTACGGCCTGATCACCTCGCTGATCTTCTCCGGCCTCGTGTATCTCGGCAGCTGGTTTGGCACGGATGTCCTGATCGGCCTGTTCAACAGCGAAGGCAATCCGCAACTCGCCCGGCTGGCCAAAGAGGGCCTTCGAATCTATTTTGCCGGATTTTTCTTTGCCGGAATCAATATCTTAATGACTTTTTACTACAGCGCTTCCGAACGGCCTCTTCCCGCCTTCCTGATCTCAGCCATCCGCGGATTTGCCGTTATTATTCCGGCCATCCTGCTGCTGGCAAAATTCGGCGGCGTAACCGGCGTCTGGCTGGCCTATCCGTTATCGGAAGCGGTTGCTCTGGCCGCGGCCCTCTTTTTCCGGCTACGCACAAGAGCCTCTTGACATTGATTACCAACAACATGTTTGTCCTCCATACGAAAAAGGGATGCCGCCGGAAAATCACCTCCGGTCGACATCCCTTTTTTTACAATCACAGACTTATCATACCAAGTATCAAATACAACACCGTCGCCACCCCGCCGCAGCACAACGCGTAAGGTAGCTGCGTTTTCACATGATCGATATGATCCGCGCCGGCGCCGGAAGAGGCCAACACCGTCGTATCGGAGAGAGGCGAACAATGGTCCCCGAACACACCCCCGCCCGCTACCGCGGCAAACGCCGCGACGACCAGCGTACTCACCTCGCCGCCGGAAAAACTGAATGCCAGCGGAAGCGCAATCGGCATGCAGATCGCAAACGTCCCCCAGGAAGACCCCGTAGCAAAAGCCATAACCGCCGAAACCAGAAAAATGATCGCCGGCAGGAGCGCCGGAGTCAAAAATCCTTCCGTGATATGGATAATATAATTGGCTGTCCCCATCTGCTTGCTGAGTGCGTTGATGCTGTAAGCCAGAGCCAGGATAATCACCGCCGGCACCGCCCCCTTGATACCTTCCTGAATCGTCCGCATAACCTCCTTAAACGGCACGCCCTGAATCAGCATGCTGACGCTCATGAACAGAATCGCATACAGAAAAGCTTCCATCGTCTTGGCCGAATTCATCTGAATATACGTCCCTACGGCAATACAAATAATCAAAATCACCGGAAGGATAAAATTCAGGAACATTCTGGGCTTTAAACCCTCATACGCCTGCATCTCCGTCAGCTCCTTGCCGACCATCGGCGTACCGCCGTCCCGGATTACCTTCCCCTCCTCGATCGCCCGTTTTTCCGCCTTTTTCATCGGCCCAAAATCTTTCAGAATCCCGGAACCGATCAATCCGACCAGGATCACGGCCAGAATCGCGTAAAAATTAAACGGAACCGCTTGCAAAAACAGCGCCGAAGCCTGTTCCTGATCCGCAATACATCCGATCCCGATCGCCAAACCGCTCAAATAAGCCGCCCAGCCGGTGATCGGTACCAGCACGCTGACCGGAGCCGCCGTCGAATCCGCAATGTACGACAACTTCTCCCGGGAAATATTCTCACTGTCCGATACCTCGCGCATCGTCGATCCCACAAACAACGGACTGAACGAATCGCTGAAATAAACGAACATTCCCATTACCCATGCTACCAGCTGCACGCCGCGGCGTCCCAGGTTTTTTTCCTTCACAAACTGAGTAAAAGCCTGAATGGCTCCCGTCTTCTTAAAATAAGCGACCAGGATCCCGGCAAACAAATTCAGCAGCATAACCCAGGAGAAACTGGTAGTCCCCAAGCTCTCCTTTAACAGAGTAGGGAAGCCCAACAGTCCGTTGCCGGCCAGCAAAGTCCCCGTAATACAGGCGACTACCAAAGACGCGACGGTATCTCTCGTAACAAATGACAGCACAATCGCCAGAATCGCCGGTATCAAAGAAATAAATCCCATCGATACAAGTTCTTCCATGTACACATTCCTTTCTTTTTCTAATGGTATCTTTTCGGCAAAAACCCCGAATTTATCTCAACAGATCCATCCTTTTCTTAAATTTTCAGAAAATTCTTCGATCTGGTCACGGTCGCCGGCGGCGCCGCATCCAACTCCCTGTCCGCGATCCCCAGGATATCCTCCGGCCGGACCCAGGGACGGTTCTGCAGCGCGCTGGTTTCCTCATGTGTCAGATAACCTTTATAAGCCGTCAGGCTCCTCCGCAAAAAGCCGTCGCGGACGCAGGCTTCCGCCACGCCCAAATTCAAAATACTGCGAAAATGCGGCAATACGGAAGCCGCATAGGCGATGGACGTCGAATTTGAAATTGCTCCCGGAATATTGCTGACGCAAAAATGTACGATCCCCTCTTCCACATAGCGCGGGTTCTCGTGCGTAGTTTCATGGAAAGACTCGATCGCGCCGTTCTCATCGTTGCTGATATCCACAATAACCGATCCTTTTTCCATCAACTTCAACATCGACCGGTCGATCAGATAATCGGCCCGCCCCTTCGGCCATTTCACACAGTTCAATACCAGATCCGTAGCAGGAAGCATCCGGGCAATGGTCTGTTTCGTGCAAAGCGCCGTGCTGATATGTCCGTGATAAGCCTCCGAAACAGTCCGTAAAACCCCGATATTGATATCCATTACCGTGACATTCGCTCCGAGATTATATAGCACTTGCAAAGCCGCCCTTCCCACCGTCCCGGCGCCCAAAATCAACACGTTCATAGCCGGCGCGCCGCCTAAACCGCTGACAAACTTTCCTTTCCCGCCGTGAATGGAAAGCATCGATTCCAAACCGAATAAAGCTCCCTGTTTTCCGGCCGCCTCGCAATTCGGCGAACCGTAGCGGTGCGAATCTTCCGCGGTAAACGCGATCACCTTTTTATCCAGAAGCGCCTGCACCTCCTCCGGGTGAGCCGCCGGATGAATGCAGGTGAACACAATCTGCCCCTCCCGCAAAAACCCAAATTCACAAGGCTCCAGTTCCTTTACTTTCGTCACAAAATCACAGGCATCATATATTTCTTTCGCGGTCCGCCGGATCACCGCGCCGGCCGCCTCATACTGCTCGTCCGAAAATCCCGCCTTTTCCCCTGCCCCGGCCTGCACATAGACTTCATGCCCGTCTTCCCGGATCGCTTCCGCTTCGATCGGCGTGACGATCGTCCGATACTCTCCGTCCTTGATATCTTTCAACAACCCGAAAATCATATATAACCTCTTTTCTGTATAAAAGCACAAAATTTTTATTATTATATCATATTAAAAACGAAAATGCAACTCGTAAAATTTCCAGCTTTTTTATTTTATACCCTGCTTTAAAACGTCTCCGCTTTATGTTTTTCAACTGGCCTGATTAAAATTATTCAAATTGGTCATTTTAATCATGACAGTTTCCTCTATAATGAACCTAACGCGTTACCGTCGCTTAACAAAAACAGCAAAGGAGACACTATGAATACGAATTCGGACTATGTAAAAAAAATAGTTACCACCGCTTTATTCACCGCCATGACCTGCGTGGCGACCATGATCATTCAGATCCCCTCCCCCATGAGCGGCTACGTAAATCTGGGAGACTGTCTGGTACTTTTATCCGCTTGGACGCTTGGTCCGATTTACGGCGCGTGTTCCGCCGGCATCGGTTCCGCCATGGCCGATATCCTGACAGGCTACGCATATTATGCCCCGGGAACGTTGCTGATCAAAACTCTGATGGCGTTCACGGCCGGCATGATCGCGCAGAAAGCCCGCAAAAACGAAAAAGCTTCTTTCCTCCCTCAACTAACAGGCTCCGTCCTGGCCGAAACCATCATGACAGGCGGCTATTTCTGCTATGCGGCTCTCCTTCTCGGCCGCGGCCTTGCCGCCGCCGCAAGCATTCCCGGCAACATCGTACAGGGGATTTTCGGCGCCGCCGCCGCGCTGCTCCTCTCCCAGGTTTTCGAAAAAAGCCGCGTGCTTTCCCATTTAAACATCTAACCCTATTTTCCGCAGCAAGCCGGAATGATTTGTCCCCTTTGGGCTCCGAAAGCAGTGGCTAGTCGCCCGGCGGAGACAAATCATTCCGGCTTGTTTATCAGAAAAGCATACCGTCGCTTGACAAGGACTGCCATTTATTCCTTTTCGACTCTTCGACTTTAACCGATGTCAATGGTCCGATTTTCCCGGCAGACGAATAAGGCGTATTGGATGTACGCCGACCAAAGATAACGCAGAAGACCGAACCATCGGCGCAGTTCAGGGCGTGTGTGCTTTTGTTGTTTATTTCTTTTTTGTGAACTTATTGATAACTTTGTCTACCCAAAAATCAATGAAGAAATCAGTGATTTCCGCAAACACATTCAAAATAAAATCCATCCGATATACCTCCTCCGAATTCCAGTTTGATTATAAAATAACTCCAAAAAGGATGATAAAAAATGCTGGAGTCTTCCCATTATAAAAAATATGTGAAACGACGGTACCGGCGTTTCACAAGGTTCACCCTCCGGGTATACCGTATCGCCATTCGGCGTTTCACAAGGTTCACCCTCCGGGTATACCGTATCGCCATTCGGCGTTTCACAAGGTTCACCCTCCGGGTATACCGTATCGC
>JAAWBX010000011.1 GCA_022792885.1 Lachnospiraceae bacterium | reverse complement strand
CCCTGAACCGTGCCGATGACCCGATCTTCTGCGTTATCTTCGATCGGCGTACGTCCAGTACGCCTCACTCATCTGCCTGGAAGATCGGGCCATCGGCATCGGTCAGGGTCGGAGAGTCGAAAAGGAATAAAATTCAGTCCCCGCCAGGCACTTGAGCGACGCGTACTGGACGTACGCGAAGTGAAAGTAACGCAGCAGGGGCTGAATTTTATCCTTTTTCGACCGTGTGTGTCCTTGTCAAGCGACGGTAGGGAAAATTTTTTGATAAGATGAGGAAAATCCGCGCATATTTATAAGATAGAAGAACGCGGAGGGAATCATATGTGTACAGCAGCGACCTATAAAACGAAAGATTTTTATTTTGGAAGGACATTGGATTATGAGTTCTCTTATGGGGATGAAATTACGATCACACCCCGCAATTACCCGTTTCGTTTCCGTGAAGGCGGGATGCTGACCAGGCATTACGCCATGATCGGGATGGCCTGCGTGAGAGAGAATTTTCCGCTCTATTATGAGGGAGTGAACGAGAAAGGGCTCGGAATGGCGGGTTTGAACTTTGTGGGAAACGCGGTATATCGGGAAAGCGTGCCGGACAAGGAAAACGTGGCGCAGTTTGATTTCATTCCCTGGCTCTTGGGACAGTGCGCCTCGGTGGCGGAGGCGAAAGTTCTGTTAGAGAAGGTCAATATTACAAACACGTCTTTTGAGGAAGGTCTGCCCGCGGCGCAGCTTCACTGGATGATCGCCGACCGTGAGGAAGCGATCACCGTGGAAGCGGTGGAGGCTGGCCTTCGCGTGTACCCGAATCCGGTCGGGATTTTGACGAACAATCCGCCTTTTCAGGAGCAGATGTTTCAGTTGAACAATTACATGAATTTATCGATTCGGACTCCGAAGAATCAATTTTGCGACAAACTCCCCCTGCAGACGTACAGTCAGGGGATGGGGGCTTTGGGGCTTCCGGGGGATCTGTCTTCCCAGTCGCGTTTTGTCCGGGCCGTGTTTGTGAAGATGAATTCGGCTTCCGGCGATACGGAGTCCGAAAGTGTCAGTCAGTTTTTTCATATTCTGGGCGCGGTGGCTCAGCCCAGAGGATGCTGTGAACTGGACAACGGGCAGTTTGAGGTTACGCTTTATACGTCCTGTTGTAACGCGGACCGGGGGGTATATTATTACACGACCTATGAAAACCATCAGATCACGGCGGTGGACATGTGTCGGGAGAATTTGAACGGCCGCTGTCTGATCCGTTATCCGGCTATCCGGGGTGAACAGATTCGAAGACAGAATTAAAAGATGAGCCGTCGGCATATTCCTCATTGTCCGGATTGAGGGCGCTTCCCTTGCATAAAGCGGTTTCCTTTGCTATGCTGGATTTGGGACGGAGAAAAGGAGGGCTTTATGCGGATCGGAAAAGTGATACGGAAGTATCGGAAGGAGATTCCCATGACTCAGGAGGAGATGGCGGCTCGCCTGGGGGTGACGGCTTCGGCGGTAAACAAGTGGGAGAACGGGGTTTCTTTGCCGGATATTTTGCTGCTGGCCCCGATTGCCCGTCTGTTGGGCGTCACGGTGGACACGTTGCTGGCTTTTCGGGAAGAACCGGCGCCGGAGGAGATTCGTTTCTGGATCCGTGAGGCGGACGAGTGGCTGCAGACGGGTTCGTATGAAGAAGCGTTTTGCCGGGCGAAAAAAAGGATCGAGGAGTATCCGAACTGTGACGAACTGAGACTGTCGCTGGCGGTAATCCTGGATGCGGGGTGTGTCATGAGGGAAGATTTGGACGCCGGGACTTATGAGGAATACCTGGAGTCGTGTTATGTGCGGAGTCTGGCGTGCAAGGATGCGGGTATTCGGCTGCGGGCGGCAGAATCCCTGTTCTGCTTTTATTTAAGGAAGGAAGCTTATGAAAAAGCGGAGGAGTGTCTGACGTATTTCTCGGATCAGAATCCGGAAAAGAAGAGCCGGCGGGCCGATTTGTATCAAAAAACGGGGCGCAGGGAGGAAGCATACAGAGAATATGAAGAGCTCCTGTTCTCGGAATTGCAGAGGATGAGGGGGATTTTAGCGAAATTGAGCCTTCTCGCGAAAGAGGATGGGGAAACGGAGCGGATTCGTTTTCTGGCGGAGAAACAGAAGGAGCTGGCGCGTGTTTTCGAGATGGGGAAGTATTATGAGGCCGTGGATGGGCTCGAGGCGGCGGTAATGGAAAAGGATGCGGACGCCTGTCTGACGATCGTCCGCGATATCTGGGAAGGGATTTTGACCGTCGGTGATGATACGGATTCTTTTTTGTATGAACACATGAAGTTCCGGAAGGTGAGCGGAGAATTTGCCGCGGGTTTCAGGAGACGTATGATGAAATCTCTGAAGGAGGATCCGGCGTTTGATTTTTTAAGAGGGGATGTTCGCTGGCAGGAACTTGTGGAACATCTGGAGGAGGAGACGGCGTAAGACACCGGCGGGATCTGCTTTTGCAGATCCCGCCGGTTTTATATGGGGTATTTATATAGGTAAGTGGGCAGATTAAGAGATCTCGGAACCGCTGATGATATCTGGATCCGTCGTGAGGAGGGCCAGATTGCCTTTGCCGTCCTGGGCTGCCAAAAGCATGCCGTGAGATTCGTAGCCGCAAAATTCGGCGGTTTTTAAATTGGAAGCCACAATTACTTTTTTACCGACCATCTGCTTCGGCGTGTAGTATTTGGCCAGACCCGATACGATCTGTCGTACTTCGTTGCCGACCTGCACCTGGTTGACAAGAAGTTTCTTGGACCCTTTCGCGGGTTCGGAGGCGATGATTTCCCCGACCTGGAACTGTAAGGCCGCGAAGTCTTCAATGGAAACTTCCGGTTTTTTTGCGACGTTCGGGTATTCCGCCTCGCCGGACGTTTCCTTCCGGGCGTCCGTGTCCCCGTGCGCGGCGGCCTGAAGGGCTTCCACTTTCGCGGCCACTTCCTTCGGATCTAAACGAGCAAATAAGATTTCCGGATTCCGGGTGACCGAGTGTCCGTCCGGGTACAGGCCGAATGTGCCCATGTCGTCCAGCGGCCGTTTTTCGGTATTCAACTGCGCGAGGATGCGGGCGGAGGTATCCGGCATGAAGGAAGCGAGGAGGCTGGCTCCGATGGTGATGGCTTCCGTCAGATTGTAGAGGACTTCGCGCAGACGATCCTTTTTGGCTTCGTCCTTCGCCAGGATCCAGGGCATCGTTTCGTCGATATATTTGTTGCTGCGCTTAAAGATCTGGAAGATCTCGGTCAGGGCATCCGCCACGCGAAGTTCGTCCATCTTGGCGTCGGCTTTTCTGACCGCCTCCAGAACCGTGTTTTTCAGATCGGCGTCCACTTCTTCACAGACGCCGGTTTTCGTCACGGCCCCGCCGAAATATTTGTTGGTCATGGAGATCGTCCGGTTTACGAGGTTGCCGAGCGTGTTGGCCAGGTCGGAGTTGATCCGCTCCACCAGAAGATCCCAGGTAATGATACCGTCGTTGTCAAAAGGCATCTCGTGCAGGACGAAGTAGCGGACCGCGTCCACGCCGAAAAGATGAACCAGGTCGTCCGCATAAATGACATTTCCTTTGGACTTGCTCATCTTGCCGTCGCCCTGTAAGAGCCAGGGGTGGCCGAATACCTGTTTCGGCAGCGGTTCGCCCAGGGCCATCAGAAAGATCGGCCAGTAAATGGTATGGAAACGGATGATATCTTTGCCGATCAAATGGAGATCGGCCGGCCAGTGTTTTTTATAGCGCTCGCCGTAATTGCCGTCCGCGTCGTATCCAATGCCGGTGATATAGTTCGTCAGGGCGTCCAGCCAAACGTAAACCACGTGTTTGTCGTCGAAGTCTACCGGTATTCCCCATTTGAAGGAGGTGCGGGAGACGCACAGATCCTGTAACCCCGGCAGCAGGAAGTTGTTCATCATCTCGTTCTTGCGGGATTCCGGCTGGATGAATTTGGGGTTGTCTTTGATATGCTGAATCAGCCGGTCCGCGTATTTGCTCATCTTGAAGAAATACGCTTCTTCCTTCGCCGGGTGAACCGGGCGGCCGCAGTCGGGGCATTTGCCGTCGATAAGCTGCGCCTGGGTGAAGAAAGATTCGCAGGGCGTGCAGTACATGCCTTCATAGTAACCTTTATAGATATCGCCCTGGTCATACAGCTTGCGGAAAATGTTCTGCACCTGTTTTTCGTGGTAATCGTCGGTAGTGCGGATAAATTTGTCGTAGGATGTGTTCATCAGATCCCAGATTCTCCGGATCTCGGCGGCTACGCTGTCCACGAAATCCTTCGGGGAAACGCCGGCTTCCTCCGCTTTTAATTCGATCTTCTGGCCGTGCTCGTCCGTACCGGTCATGAAGAATACGTCATACCCCTGCTCCCGTTTGTACCTCGCCATACTGTCTGCCAGTACGATCTCGTAGGTGTTACCGATGTGGGGCTTGCCGGATGTGTAGGCGATCGCCGTAGTGATATAATAAGGTCCTCGGTTCATGATAGTAATTACCTCCTTGAAACGCTCGAATGGGAGCGGTTTTTTTATAAATATAAAAAGCCCCGCCCTTCTTTGTGCGAAGGGCGAGGCACTTGTGCTTCGCGTTACCACCTTGCTTTGTCTGAATCTCACGATACAGACCTCTGTGAGTACGGACTTTCGTCGATACTCCGGCGCGGTCACGGGCGCACCCGTCGCAGCCTGTACCCTGTGGATAGTCAGCCGCGCGGCTCAGAGGCCATCTTCCGGAATGTCTTCTGCATCCGCTCACAGCGTACACGGACTCTCTGGGGCATATCCCATTCCCTACTCTTCTCGTCAAAGCCTTTTCCTATATTAAGGATAAATATAAAAATACCATACTACCAAAAAATAAAAATGTCAAGCCCTAATATTTCCGATTCGTGCGGGAAATATACGTCCGGGGCCGGCGTTTTATTCTATCGCAGCGTCATCGGCGGATACTGCCTTCTCGGGCAGGTTTCCATATAAGCCGGACGGATAATCTTCTCCGCGCTGACGATCTCTTCGAGCCGGTGCGCGCTCCAGCCCACGATACGGGCTACGGCGAACATGGGAGTGTACAGCTCCAAAGGCAGATCCAGCATGCTGTAAACGAAGCCGCTGTAGAAGTCTACGTTTGTATTGACGCCCTTGTACATCTTCCGTTTTTTGCTGATGATATCGGGCGCCAGTTTTTCGACCAGGGAGTAGAGGGCAAATTCGTCGGAGCGCCCTTTTTCCTCGGCCAGTTGCCGGACGAAACGTTTGAAGATCTCGGCGCGGGGGTCGGAGATGGAGTAGATGGCGTGCCCGATGCCGTAGATTAAGCCGCTGCGGTCAAATTCCTTTTTTTCCAGAAGATTTTGTAAGTAGGCGCCGACTTCGTCCTCGTCGGTCCAGTCCCCGATTTTTTGTTTCATGTCGTCGAACATTTTGACGACCTTGATATTGGCGCCGCCGTGTTTGGGGCCCTTCAGGGAACCTAAAGCGGCCGCCACCACCGAGTAGGTGTCGGTGCCCGAGGAGGTTACCACCCGGGTGGTGAAGGAGGAGTTGTTGCCGCCGCCGTGTTCCATATGAAGAACCAGGGCCATGTCCAGTACCATGGCCTCGAAAGGCGAGTAATTCGTGTCCGGCCTTAACATGCGCAGGATATTCTCCGCGGTGGACAGATCCTTGCTGGGCTGATGTATGTACAGGCTGCCGCCGCCCGCGTGGCTGTAGGCCTGGTAACTGTATACGGCCAGCATCGGGAACTGGCTGATCAGGTTCAGGCACTGGCGCAGAACGTTGGAAACGGAGGTATCGTCCGCTTTCTCGTCATAGGAATACAGGGTTAAAACGCTCTTGGACAGGTTGATCATGATATCCTTGCTGGGCGCTTTCATGATGACGTCCCGCAGAAAATTCTGGGGAAGCGTGCGGCGTTCCGCGAGCTCTTCCGAAAAATCGGCCAGTTCCCTGGCGTCCGGGAGCTGGCCGATCAGAAGCAGATAGGCGATCTCCTCAAAACCAAAACGTGTGTCCGATAAAAAGCCGTGAATCAGGTCCTTCACGTTATAGCCGCGATAAAATAATTCACCGGGGCAGGGTACTTTCTCTCCGTTGACCATCTCCTTCGCGCGCACTTCGGAAATATTGGTAAGCCCGGCCAATACGCCGACGCCGTTTAAATCGCGCAGCCCTCTCATGACGTTGTGCTGTGTGTACAGATCCTGAGAGATGGCGTCTTCTTCCACGGCAATTTTCGCCAGGCGTTCGACCTGCGGTGTAACTTCAAAAATAATATCCTCCATAAGACAGTCCTCCTTTTTTCGAAAACAATAAATAAAAAGCTTTCGGTGAAAATAAACGAAATCCGGTTGATTACGGGAATGGGTGTGAAAACTTGGAAAAGTTTTCTGAGGAAATCCGAAATGGCCGTACAAACCTAAGAGACTCCCTGCGAAATGAGATACTTTGTGAAACGCCGAATGGCGATACGGGATACCCGGAGGGTATATGTTAGTATTATATAAGAAAAAAAAGAAAATTTCCAGTTACCATTTTATTAACGAAATATGTAAAAATTATAAACAAACTTGTAATTGACAAAAACAAGGAGCGATTTTACAATAAAAGACATATATGTCGCTTTTTGCGGTGCAGCAGAGAAGGCTTTGAGGAAAAGAAAGGGAAAAGCGAGGAAATGGAATTGTAAGATGGGAGAGAAGGGAGCGAAGACCCGGGAGAGGATTCGGGCCGCGGCATACCGACTTTTTGCGGAGAAGGGTTTTAAGGAAGTGACCATGACGGATATCTGCGGGGAAACCGGTTTGAGCCGGGGCGGCCTGTACCGTTATTACGGGGGGACGGAAGAAATTTTTTCGGAGCTTTTGTCGGAAGAGTATCGGATTCGGGAGCGTATTGGAAGGAAAGAAAGCGCGGCGGCTATTTTGGAGGATATGCTGGAATCCGTCCGGAGCGAGATTCTGGCTAAAGAAAATTCTCTCAGCTTGGCGATCTACGAGTACGCGAACCTCGGGAACGAGGCGGTTTTTATTCGGATTCACGAGAAGGCAAAAAAACGCTGGATGGAGCTGATTCGATACGGAATGGAGACGAAGGAGTTCCGGGAGACGGATCCGGATATGGTTTCGAATATGATCCTGTATTACTATCAGGGATTGCGGATGTGGTCGCGGGTGATCCCTTTTGACGCGCGCGTCGCCGAATATTATGCGGAAACCGTGCGGGAAGCGCTGACGGGGAAAAGAAAATGCGAAGATTTGGGAGGAAACTATGATTTTTGATACGCATGCCCATTATGACGATGAGGCGTTTGAAGAGGACAGAGAAGAAATTCTGGGAAAGCTTCCGGAGGTAGGTGTAAAAGCGGTTGTGAACGCCGGGGCCAGTCTCGCCTCCACAAAGGCGGCGATCCGTCTGGCAGAGACGCATGATTTTCTATACGCGATGGCCGGCGTTCATCCTTCCGAGACGGGGGAGCTGAACGAAGAGAATTTCGGACGGCTTAGGACGGCGCTGGCGCATCCGAAGGTGGTGGCGATGGGGGAGGTCGGTCTGGATTATCACTGGCCCGAGCCGGACCGGGAGATTCAGAAGAAATGGTTCGTGCGGCAGATCGCGCTGGCGAAGGAGGCGGATATGCCGTTGGCGGTTCACAGCCGGGACGCCGCTTTTGACACGCTGGATATTATCCGGGCGGAGGCTGCCGGCAGGCCGGGAATCATTCATTGTTTTTCCTACGGCGCGGAGATGGCCAGGGAATATCTGAATCTGGGTTATTATATCGGGATCGGCGGGGTACTGACTTTTAAAAATGCGAAGAAATTGAAAGAAGTGGCGGCTTATGCGCCGCTTTCGCGTATCGTTTTGGAGACGGACTGCCCGTATTTGGCGCCGGAACCGCATCGGGGACGCCGCAACAGTTCCCTGTATCTTCCCTGCGTGGTGAAAGAACTGGCTCGGATAAAACAGGTGACGGAAGAGGAAGTGGAACGGGTAACTTTCGCGAACGCCGTGGAAGTTTACCGGTTGGGAGGTGTATATGGCTGATCTGGGAAAACCCGCGAATACCATTGCGGTTCTTCAAAAATACGATTTTGTGTTCCGCAGGAAATTCGGACAGAATTTCCTGATCGACGAGCGGGTGCTGGAGAAGATTATCCGGGCGGCGGACATTGCGAAAGAGGATTTTGTGCTGGAAATCGGGCCGGGCATCGGTACGATGACTCAGTATCTGGCGGAGGCGGCGAGGGAAGTGACGGCCGTGGAGATTGATCGGAACCTGATCCCGATTCTGGAGGATACGTTGAGCGGTTACGGGAATGTGAGCGTGATCAACGAGGATATCCTGAAGGTGGACGTCAAAAAACTGGCGGAAGAAAAGAACGGGGGGCAGCCCATAAAAGTGGTGGCGAACCTTCCTTATTATATTACGACGCCGATCATCATGGGATTGTTTGAGAAGGGGGCTCCGATCGAGAGCATTACGGTTATGGTGCAAAAGGAAGTGGCGGAGAGGATGCAGGTGGGGCCCGGGACGAAGGATTACGGAGCGCTGTCCCTGGCGGTTCAGTATTACGCAAAGCCGTACCTTGTGGCGAATGTCCCGCCCAACTGTTTTATGCCGCGTCCGAAGGTAGGCTCCGCTGTGATCCGGCTGACCCGTCATGCAAAGCCGCCGGTTGAGGTGAAGGACCCGGCTTTCATGTTCCGGTTGATTCGCGCGTCCTTTAACCAGAGGAGAAAGACGCTGCAAAACGGACTGAATCATTCGCCGGAGCTGGCGCTTCCCAAGGAGCGGGTCGTAAAAGCGTTGGAAGAGATGGGCCTTCCGGCGGCCGTCCGGGGAGAAGCGCTGGCATTGGCGGATTTTGCCCGGCTGAGCGATCTGCTGGGGCGTGATTCCGGGTGAACTTCGGGGGATGTTTTTGTTAAGTTCCGCTGCCGCTTAGTTCCGTCACCGCGTAGAGCAATGCCTGGGTACAGACTGCCAGGTCTTCGGGATCGGTCCATTCTTTCGGCGAATGGCTGATCCCGTCTTTGCTGGGGACGAACAGCATGGCCGTGTCGGTGATCCGGGCCATCATCTGGGCGTCGTGGGCCGCGCCGCTGACCATGCGGCGGCAGGGAGCCCCGGTTTTTTTTGCGGCCCGTTCCAGGCAGTCTGCCAGGGAAGCGGAGAGAGGCGAGGCTTCCGAGCGAATCGTTTCGCGAATCTCGCCGGTCACTTTTCGCTCGGCGCATACCTCACGGAAAGCCCGTTTCACCGCTTCGGCGGCCTGCTCCACCTGTTCCATGCAAAGATCGCGGATGTCGAAGGTAAGCGTGACGGTTCCGGGGACAACGTTGATATTTCCCGGCCGGATCCGAAGGCGGCCGACCGTGATCACCGTGGCGGGACCGGTTTCTTTTGCGATCCGTTCGGCTTTTTGGATCAGGACGGCGGCCGGTATCAGGGCGTCCGAGCGAAGCTCCATGGGAGTCGCGCCGGCATGGTCGGCTTTGCCGTGAATCGTGGCTTCCAGCCAGATGTAACCGGAGATCCCTTCCACGATCCCGATCCGTTCTTTGTGCGTATCCAGAACGTTTCCCTGTTCAATGTGCATTTCCAGATAGCATTTAAAATGATCCGCCGGTCTCCTTGCCTCTTCGATCCGATCCGGGTTAAAGCCCATGGCCCGAAACCCTTCCGCGATGGAATTTCCTTCGGCGTCTTTGTGCTGATAAAGGAAATTCCGGTCGATTTTTCCGATTACGGCCTTGCTGCCCAGGAGACCGGCTCCGAAACGGGAGCCCTCTTCTTCGGCGAAGACGAAGATTTCCAGCGGATGCGCGTGCGGGATCCGGTGTTCCGCGATGGTCTGCGCCACCTCAAGGGCGCCTAAGACGCCGAAACAGCCGTCGTACATACCGCCGTTTTGTACGGTGTCGATGTGGGATCCCAAAGCGACGGCCGGGGCCTTGGGGTCGCTTCCTTCCAGGCGGCCGATCAGATTGCCGGCGGCGTCGAAGGAAGCGGTCATGCCGATCTCTTCCATCCAGGTCTTTACCAGGGAACAGGCGTCCCGGTATTCCTCGGTGAAGCTGTAGCGGGTCCAGCCGCCGTTCGGATCCCTTCCGATCTCAGCCAGTTGATTCAGGCGGTGCATGAGTCTTTCCGGGTTGATTTTTATCATATTATTTCTCCAGTGTTGCGCCGGTGTTCGCGCTGGTTACAAGGCGGGCGTAGCGGGACAGCCAGCCGGTGAGAGGCTTGGCGGCCGGACCTTCGAAGGACGCGGCGCGTCTGGCCAGTTCTTCTTCCGCCACATCCAGACGGATGGAATAGCGTGGAATGTCGATGGTAATGGGATCGCCTTCCTCTACCAGACGGATGAGGCCGCCGGAAGCGGCTTCCGGCGATACGTGGCCGATGGAAGCGCCCCGGGACGCGCCGGAGAAACGGCCGTCCGTGACAAGCGCGACGGTCTTGTCCAGTTTCATGCCGGCCAATGCGGAGGTGGGATTCAGCATCTCCCGCATGCCGGGACCGCCCTTCGGGCCTTCATAGCGAATCACAACCACGTCGCCATCCACGATTTTCCCGTTATAAATCGCCTCGATCGCCGCCTCTTCACTGTCAAAAACCCGGGCGGGGCCGGTGTGGGTCAGCATTTCCGGCGCGACGGCGCTGCGCTTTACGACGCAGCCGTTTTCCGCCAGGTTGCCGAAAAGGACGGCCAGGCCGCCGGTTTTCGAGTAGGGGTTGTCCATGGGACGGATCGCTTCGGGGTTTTTGTTTACGGCTCCGGCCAGGTTTTCTCCGACGGTTTTCCCGGTGGCCGTGACAAGATCCTCGTGCAGAAATCCGGCTTCGGCCAACTGAGCCATGACGGCCCGTACGCCGCCGGCCAGATACAGATCCTGCATGTGAGTGGGGCCGGCCGGGGCCAGATGGCAGAGATTCGGCACGCGCTCGCTGATCTCATTGATTGTGTTCAGGCTGATATCGACGCCGGCTTCGTTGGCCAGGGCCAGAAGATGGAGTACGGTGTTGGTGCTGCACCCTAAGGCCATATCCGTGGAGAGGGCGTTTTCGAAGGCTTTTCGGGTGAAGATGTCTTTCGGACGGATATCCTGTTTTACAAGCGCCATGATCTGCATACCGGATTTTTTGGCCAACTGGGTTCTCGCGGCGTAAACGGCCGGGATCGTGCCGTTGCCCGGAAGGGAGAAACCGATGGCTTCGCAGAGGCAGTTCATGCTGTTGGCCGTATACATGCCGGCGCAGCTTCCGCAGCCGGGGCAGCAATTTTCTTCAAATTCCTGCAGTTCGTCTTCTCCGATTAAACCGGCTTTGTAGCTGCCGACCGCTTCGAACATTTTGCTTAGGGTTGCCGAATTGCCGTGGACGCGTCCCGCCAGCATAGGACCACCGCTGCATACGAGGCTGGGGATATTGACCCGGATGGCGGCCATCACCATGCCGGGTACGATCTTATCGCAGTTGGGGACCAGGACCATGCCGTCGAAACAATGGGCCATCGCCATGGTTTCCACGCTGTCAGCGATCAGCTCCCGGCTGGGGAGGCTGTATTTCATGCCGGGATGCCCCATGGCGATCCCGTCGCAGACGCCGATGGCGGGGACGAGGATCGGGGTTCCGCCCGCCATGCGCACGCCGTCGCAAACGCTGCGGGCCAGCTTATCCAGATGCTGATGTCCGGGTACGATCTCGCTGTAGGCGCTGACGACGCCGATCAGCGGCCGGTCCAGCTCTTCTTTCGTATATCCCAGCGCGTAGAACAGGCTGCGGTTCGGTGCGCGGTGGGGACCTTTTGTTACCTGATCGCTGTTATAATTCATGGTATCTCTCCTTTATGCTGCGGGGCGCGGCGGGAAATCGGCGGCCCGTTTTCTCTTTATTATAACATTGAAGAGGGAAGTGTCAACGGTTTGCTCGGATGTCAGGCCAGGCCCAGGGCCCGGAACAGGCAGGTGACGCCGATGCAGAGAGCCGCGCCGCAGGCGGTGGGCAGCAAAACGGCGAGACCGGTGTAACGCCAGGAACCGGTTTCCTTGCGGATTGTCAAACAGGTGGTGGAGCAGGGCCAGTGCAGCAGACAGAACAATAAAAAGGAAACCGCCGTGGTCCAGGTCCATCCGTTGGCGGCCAGGAGGGAGCCGAGCCCGGTCAGGCTGCCGGCGTCGACAAGCGTCCCGGTCTGCAGATAGGCCATCAGGGCGATCGGAAGGACGATCTCATTGGCCGGAAAACCGAGAAGGAAAGCCATTAAGATCACGCCGTCCAGACCCATCAGACGTCCCAGGGGATCCAGGCAGCCGGCGAGAAACAGCAAAAGGGAGGTGCCGTCCGGCAACATGAGGTTGGCAAGCAGCCAGATGATCAGTCCGGCCGGGGCGGCGACCAAAACGGCCCGCCCCAGGACAAACAGGGTGCGGTCTAAAAGAGAACGGACGATCACTTTTCCGATCTGAGGCTTTCGGTAAGGCGGAAGTTCCAGCGTGAAGGCCGAGGGCGAACCTTTCAGCAGCGTTTTCGAGAGGAGTTTGGAGGCGGCGAAAGTCAGGAGCACGCCCAGAGCGATTACCAGGGTCAGTAAAAGAGCCGACAGAAGGCTGCCCGTCAGACCGGAAGCGCCGGAAAGGAAGAACAGGGAGATCACCGTGAGCAGCGAAGGAAAACGCCCGTTGCAGGGGACAAAAGCGTTGGTCAGCATCGCGATCAGACGCTCCCGTTCCGAATCGATGATCCGGCAGCCGGTGACGCCCACGGCGTTGCAGCCGAAGCCCATGCACATCGTCAGCGCCTGTTTTCCGCAGGCGGCGCATTTTTTGAAGCAATGATCAAGGTTGAAGGCGATCCGGGGAAGATAGCCGAAATCTTCCAACAGGGTAAACAGCGGAAAGAAGATCGCCATGGGGGGCAGCATAACGGCGACGACCCAGGTCAGGACCTGATAGATCCCGTCTACCAGAAGTCCGGACAGCCAGACGGGGGCCCGGGCGGCTGTCGCGAGAGCCAGAAGTTTTGTATGCCCGAGGTCAAAAAGCCGGCTTAGGAGGGCGGAGGGGTAATTGGCGCCCGTCAGGGTGATCCAGAAGATCAGCATCAAAAGAGAGAGCATGATCGGAATACCGAAAATACGACTGGTGACGATTCGGTCAAGTTTCCGGTCGCGCCGGTCGTATTCGGGATTTTGGAAAGATACGCTGGAGGCGGCGATTTCTTCCGCTTTCAGGATCAACTGGGAGACCGAGACTTCATTCAGGCTCTGGCAGCCGCAGGTTTCTTCTTCCGCCGTCTCTTTTTTTCGAAGGCTCATGGCCTCGACGGTGGCCATGAGGGCGGCCATTCCTTCCCCGGCGGCGGCGCTTGCTCCCACAACCGGAATGTTCAGTTGCCTTGAAAGCTCCGTAAAATCCACGGAGATTCCTTTTTTGGCGGCTTCGTCGCAGAGATTGACGCAGAGGATAACCCAGGGGGTCAGAGCCCGGATCTGGAGGACCAGATTTAAGTTCCGTTCCAGGCAGGTTGCGTCGCAGACAACCAGGGTCAGGTCTGCCGACCCGCCGCAGATAAAGTCTCTGGCGACCTCTTCTTCGGTGGAGTGGGCCAGCAAAGAGTAAGTGCCCGGCAGATCGACCAGCGTGTAGTTTTGACCGCGGTATTCGTACGTGCCGTCTGCCAGATCCACCGTTTTTCCGGGCCAGTTTCCGGTCGGCAGCTTCTTTTACAGGAAAAATTATTTGAAAAGGATCCGGTAATCGCGTTTTTTATCCCGGCTTTTTGAGATATGGATTTCACGGATCACGGAACGCCAGAAGCGGCGTTTTTCTTCATTATCAAAGGAGGCGTAGACGGTTTCAAAATCCATGGACAGAAGGTGTTCTAAGCGGGAAAGATCCCGGATCGGTTCCGTATCGGAAGGAACGGCGGCCAGTTGTTCGAGGTATTCGGTGCGGTATCGTTTCAGTTCGTCCAGTGTGATGGCTTCCGCCAGATACAGATCTTTCAGGCGGCTGATTTTATTTTGGAGGTTGCGGCGTTTGATCCGGGAATCGGCCCGGGGGATGTCGTTTTTTTTGTAGGTAGCCGTACAGCCGAGAAGACGCTGCCCGAGGTGGTTCAGCAGGTATTCCTCGATCCGGCTTTCGCGGATCTCCCCTCCGTTCGGGCAGCCTGCGCGCCGCGCATGACCGGGACAGGAGTAGGAAGGGTAGCGGTAGCGGCGCACGATTCCCTTTCGGGTGGATTTGACGTGAATATGGCCGCTTGTCATTTTCCTTCCGCAGGATTCGCAGTATAGAAGGCCGGAGAAAAGATAGGTGTATTTCTGGGAGGCGGGGATATTCTGTTTTAACAGCGCCTGAACCTGATAGAAAGTTTCGTCGTCCACGAGCCTGGGACAGTAATTTTTATTGTCCCGGTAAACGCCGATGTATTTTGTGTTTTTCAGGACGGATTCTCTCAGGTTCTGGATGCTCATGAAAATGCCGAAATCGTCGCTCAGCATCCGCAGCGTTTTGTGCAGGGAATTGTACTTGAGGTAATGTTGAAAGGCGGTTCGGGCGATTCGGGCGTTTTCATCGGGAATCAGGTGTTTGTTTTCGATCCGGAATCCGAGAGGGGTTTTTCCGGTGATGACTTCGCCGTTGGCCACTTTGTTGGCAAAGACGTCTTTGATTCGGGTCGCTCCGTTTTGCGCTTCCAGTTCGGCCCAGGTCATGGACTGGTTGACGAAGGCCCGGCCGAAGGGGGTGGAGGTGTCGAAATAGGGCTGATCGACGGCCAGCCAGGCTACCCGGTGGCGGTCCAAAACGTCCTGTGTGTTGAGATAATGCCGGAGGGAGCGGAACCAACGGTCAAGTTTTGTGAAGAGGATAAAATCGATTTGGTCGTTCTCGACGGCCTCCATCAGGCGCGTGAACGCGTCTCGGTCCGGTTTCTGGCCGGAGATTCCTTCGTCCATATAGGTATCCTGGAGAATCAGGTTTTCATGGGTGTCGATATAATGCAGGCAGCTTTCCGTCTGGTCGCGGAGCGAATCGCCGTGTTTGGCCTGTTCTTCGCTGGAGACCCGGATGTAGACGGCGGTGCGAAGCGGAGAGGAGATGCGGGAAGAATCCATGAGCGGCTCCCGAAACGTTCTTTATTTATTCCTATTTCTTCTCCGCCGGCTTCATGAATGATACGGGTTTTCTTGCAAAAATGCCGCCGCCCGATCATGGCGTATACGCCTTTGTCAGGTGACGGCATTCGTGTTTATTTCTTTTTAAGACCGGCAAAACCGATATAGGATAAGATCATCTGAAGAATGACGAACATAAAGTACGCGGGGAACAGCACGATGGCTACGGTATACAGAATGGCGCCGGTTAAAGCAAACCCCCGTTTGCGCAGGAACAGGCCGAGCGCGTTGAAGATGACGGCCAGCGCGGTTACGATCAGATGAGGCATTACCAGCGCGGCCGCGATTCCGGCGCCGAGCTGCTCGGCGTCCGTACCGGAGCCGACGGCGCCGGACCAGTATACAAAGCTGTAGATTATGTAAGCGACGCCTAGCAAAAGAGCGATTAAAAGGCATTTGTTCATTTTCTTTTCAGGGTTCATAAAAATTTCCTCCTTGGGTATTGATGAGATTTTTTTCTGATACAAATATATTACAAATGTATACGAATGTCAATAAACTTTTCGGAGATTCGTGCGTGCGGGAAAAACGGACAATCCGGCGGGCATATCATGGAACGGAAAGGAGGGGCGGATTCGATGGCGGAAACGTTGAATGTCCGGAAGGTTTTTGAGGCGATCGCGGAAATACTGGGGGATCGGGAAGGGATACGGATCGAGGTAGTTTCGGTGGAAGAGGGGAGGGAAGAGGAAAAAGATTTGCCTGTAAAGGAAGCGGCCGGTATGCTGCCGCATACCGGTGAGATAATTAAAGACGGTGCTTTTTCCTACGTTTGGATTACCCGCGAGGGCGATGATCGTGGATGACAATTTGAGATGCATCCTCCTTTCTTAGAGCGATGGTAGTGCCGCGGATTCGGTAGGCGGCCGATTCGGCGCCCGGTCCGGTCAGGACGCAGCGGACCTTTGTGCCTGTGATAAAGCCCAGATCCAGCAGACGGCGGCTTAAATCGGAGTTTTCGGGAGTCTTTATAATAACGGCCTCTTCGTTCAGGGCCAGGGAATTTAACGTACGGGTAGTTTCCATAAAATCACCCGGATATAGCATTTTTATTATACCCTATGAATGAGAAGGAAGAGACGTGAGGAGGAGGCGGGGAAAGCTTCTTTGAAATTTCTGGCGGAATTGCCGGCAATTTCCCTTGCGTAAAGAGGTATCTTATTATAGAATGGCACAAAAAGGAGGATACAGGATGTTTCAGACAAAAGTAGAACGGATTCAGAGGGATATTGAGACGCTGGCGCGGTACAGTTCGGTGGAAGGCATCGGGTGTACGCGGTATACTTATACAAAAGAATACGCGCAGGCGAGGGACTATGTGGTGTCCGAGATGAAGGCGGCGGGGCTGACGGTCCGGGAGGATGCGGTCGGTACGATCGTGGGGCGTCTGGAGGGGAAGAATCCCGACGCGCCCGTTCTCATGACCGGAAGCCACCTGGATACGGTGAAGACCGGCGGCCGATTCGACGGGATCGCGGGCGTCTGCGCGGCGCTGGAGACGGCGCGGGTTCTGCATGAGGAGGGGTTTGTGCCGGAGTGCCCCGTCGAGTTTGTGGCGATGCCGGAGGAGGAAGGCGCCCGTTTCGGCGGCGGTTTGTTTGCCAGCCGGGCCATGTGCGGGAAGCTTTATGAGAATGAACTGGAGACTTATAAAGATGCGGACGGTGTTTCCATGGCGAAGGCCATGAAGGCTTACGGCCTGGATCCGTCCCGGGCGGGGGAGGCCGAAAGAAAGCCGGGAGAGGTCGGTACGTTCCTGGAACTTCATATTGAACAGGGACCGGTTTTGGAGAACGAGAAGATTCAGGTGGGCGTCGTGGAAGCGATCGTGGGCCTGAAGTGTATGATCGTGACGGTTCGGGGGCGTTCGGACCATGCGGGCAGCACGCCCATGAATATGCGGGCGGACGCCATGCTGGCTTCGGCAAAAGCGATGGTGGCCGGAACGCAGAGGGCCTTGGACCAAAAAGACGGGACCGTCGTCACGTTTGGGCGTCTGGAGATCAAGCCGGGGGCTTTTAATATTGTCGCGAACGAGACGGATTTTTATATTGACTGCCGCAGCAGAAGCATGGAGAGTGTGGACGCGGTGCTGGAGGAGATAGAAGCTTCTTTGAAAAAAAGCGCGGAAGAGAATCCCGGGCTTTCTTATCACATCGAGGAGAAATTGCGCGCGTATCCGGTGCTGATGAAGCCTTCCGTGCAGGAATTGCTGGAGAAGAAGGCGGAGGAAGCCGGGATATCTACGAGGAGGATTCTGTCGGGAGCCGGTCATGACGCGATGATCATGGGGTCCTTGTGCGATGTGGCGATGGTGTTTGTGCCGAGCAAAGACGGGCGAAGTCATGTGCCGGAGGAATGGACGGATTACGAGGATCTGCGAAACGGAGCGGAAGTGCTCTGCCGCTGTGTGAGGGAGCTCGCGTCCTGTAAGTAGCGCTTATCGCATGCGAGAGCGAATTGTCGTATTTTTGCCCTTTCTATTTTCGTACAAATGTGCTAAACTGAAGGAAAGAACAAATGGTTTTTTTGTCAACTTTACAGGAGGGTTTTTACATGGTTGGTTATGTGCATGCAGCAGCTTCTGACAATCTGATAACGCTGGTTCAGCCGATGAAGGCAGGTGAGAAGCTTGTGGTGGACGGACAGGAATTTACGGCGCTGAATGATATTCCGATTTATCATAAGATGGCTGTGGCGGACATCCGGGCCGGGATGCCGGTTTACAAATACGGAGAAGTTATGGGGGTGGCGAGCCAGGATATCCGGGCGGGAGAATGGGCTCACATTCACAATATTGACAGCACCAGAGGACGCGGAGATAAAGCACACAGATAGAGACGGGGGAGAACGATGAAGATAAACGGATATAGAAGAGAAAACGGTACATATGGCATCCGGAATCACCTTCTGGTGATTCCGACATCGGTCTGCGCCAGCGAGACGGCGGTGCGGATCGCGGATCTGGTGCCCGGCGCGGTGGCGACGCCTCATCAGCATGGCTGCTGTCAGGTGGGCGAGGATTACAAACAGACCGTGCGGACTTTGGTCGGCTTCGGCTGCAATCCCAACGTGGGGGCGGTTCTGGTCGTGGGGCTTGGCTGTGAGGGAATCCAGCCGAAGGTCGTGGCGGATGCGATCAAGGAGACGAAGAAGCCGGTGGAGACGGTGATCATCCAGGAGTGCGGGGGCACGTTGAAGACGATCGCGAAAGGAGCCGAGATCTGCGCCAGACTGTCCAGGGAACTGGCGAAGCAGGAGAAGACGGAGTTTGACGTCAGCGAGCTGGTGTTGGGTCTGGAGTGCGGCGGTAGCGATCCGACCAGCGGCATCGCTTCCAATCCTTCGGTAGGAAAGGCTTCGAATCTGCTGATTGATGCCGGAGGCAGCAGCATTTTAAGCGAGACGACCGAACTGATCGGCGCCGAGCATCTGGTGGCGGCCCGCTGCGTGACGAAGGAACTGAGCGATAAACTGACGTTTATGGTGAAGCGGGTGGAGGATAAGTCGATCGGTTACGGTGTGGATTTGCGGGGGACGCAGCCGACGCCGGGTAACATTGAAGGCGGGCTGACTACGATTGAGGAGAAGTCCCTGGGGTGCATTTACAAGGCCGGCGACAAACCGGTGGTCGGCGTTTTGGAGTATTCCGAACCGGTTGATCCGGCGAAAAAGGGTCTGTATTTTATGGATTCCCCGGGTGAGGACATCGATTCGATCACCGGTATGGTAGCCGGCGGCGCGCAGATCGTCGTATTTACGACGGGACGGGGAACGCCTACCGGATGTCCGATCGCGCCGGTCGTCAAAGTTACGGGTAACAGCCAGACTTACGAGAATATGATTGACAACATCGATATCAACGCCGGCAAGGTGATCACCGAGGGCGTGACGCTGGATGAGATGGGGAAAGAGATTTTCGACATGCTGGTTCGGGTTGCGAACGGGGATCTGACCAAGGCAGAGAGCCTGGGACATAAAGAATTCGGTATCTACCGGATCGGGGATACGTTCTGATGCCGCGGGATTCCCAAGGGAATCTGCGCGCTGCGGAAGAGAGGAACAGAATATATGAAGTACGATTTCGATAAAGCGGTGGACCGTCTGGGGACTTTCAGTATGAAACTGGATTGTCTGCCGAAAAACGCGCCGAAGGACGCATTGTCCCTCTGGGTGGCCGATATGGATTTTCCCTGCGCGGAGCCGGTGATCCGGGCTCTGCATGAGCGGGTGGACCGCCTGATCTTCGGTTATACGATTTATGACAGCGAGGCCTGCAAGCAGGCGGTGATCGGGTGGTTTAAGAGAAGGTACGATTATGAGATCGCTCCGGAGGAGCTTTTCTACAGCCCGGGTATCGTGCCGGCGATCGGCTTTCTGCTGAATATGCTTTCTGAGGAGGACGACGGCATCGTTATTCAGCGGCCGGTATACTATCCTTTCACGAATAAGATCCTGGGGAACGGCCGGAAAGTCGTGAACAACGCCCTGATCTATGAAGGCGGGACTTACCGTATGGATTATGAGGATCTGGAGGCGAAGCTGGCCGATCCGGCGAACAAAGGATTGATTCTTTGCAGTCCTCACAATCCGGTCGGACGGGTGTGGAAGGAAGAGGAGCTGAACCGGGTCGTCGATCTCTGCAAAAAGTACGGCAAGTGGATTATCTCCGATGAGATTCACTGTGATCTGACCCGGGCGGGGGTGGCGCATATTCCGCTTCTGAAGCTGAGGCCGGATTATAAAGACCGAATCGTTCAATGTTCGGCGCCCAGCAAGACATTTAATCTGGCGGGAATGCAGATGTCCAATGTGATCATTCCGAATCCGGAATACCGGGCGGCCTGGCGGCATGAGACCTCGGATAAGTTTTCGATCGAATTGCCCACGACCCTCGGGCTGACGGCCATGATGGCGGCCTATAACGAAGGGGAGGAATGGCTGGAGCAGGTGAAAGCATATATTGACGGCAATTTCCGGTTTGCCAGGGACTTTATTGGGCGGGAGATGCCGAAGGCGAAAGTGGTGGAAGCGGAGGGCACCTACCTGTTGTGGGTGGATTTGAACGCTTACTGCCCGGACGCGGAAGATCTGGAGAACCTGATGTGCGGCCGAGCGAAAGTGGCGTTGGACGAAGGATATATTTTCGGGGAAGAAGGCGTGGGATTCGAACGTCTGAATCTGGCCTGCACGCGGGCGACGCTGACCGAGTGTTTGATGCGGATGAAGAAGGCGCTGGAAGGATGATTTTGTAAAAATTTTAATAAAAACAGGGAGGAAGAAACGATGAAATACGCTGGTACGCAAACCGAGAAGAATCTGGAAGCCGCTTTTGCCGGGGAATCCCAGGCGAGGAACAAATATACCTATTTTGCTTCCGCCGCGAAGAAGGAAGGCTTTGAGCAGATTGCGGCGTTGTTTCTGAAGACCGCCGATAACGAGAAGGAACACGCGAAGATGTGGTTCAAGGAGCTGAACGGCATTGGAGATACGGCGGCCAACCTGGGCGCCGCTGCGGACGGTGAAAATTTTGAGTGGACGGATATGTATGAAGGCTTTGCGAAAACGGCCGAGGAAGAAGGTTTTCCGCAGCTCGCCGCCAAATTCCGTCGGGTGGGAGAGATTGAGAAGCATCATGAGGAGCGTTATCGCGCGCTGTTGAAGAATGTGGAGACTGCCGCCGTGTTCAGAAAAAGCGACGCAAAAGTGTGGGAATGCCGCAACTGCGGACATATTACGGTCGGGACGGAGGCTCCCGGGGTTTGTCCGGTCTGCGCGCATCCTCAAAGTTATTTTGAGGTTCACGCGGAGAACTATTGACGGGATTTTTCGGAACGTCTGTGGTAGGCGGATCGTCGGATCCTGCCGGAGAAAGACAGCGCAGGGCTTCAGCCTGCGCTGTCTTTTGTTTTATGTATTCAGGGTACCGTCACTTGACAAGAGCACACACGCCCTGAACCGATGCCGATGGTCCGATCTTCTGCGTTATCTTCGATCGGCGTACGTCCAGTACGCCTCACTCATCTGCCTGGAAGATCGGGCCATCGGCATCGGTCATGGTCGGAGAGTCGAAAAGGAATAAAATTCAGTCCCTGCCAGGCGCTTGAGCGACGCGTACTGGACGTACGCGAAGTGAAAGTAACGCAACAGGGGCTGAATTTTATCCTTTTTCGACCGTGTGTGTCCTTGTCAAGCGACGGTACGTGCCTTCAATTAGGCCTCTTTTTTTGGCAGGCCGTAGGCTTCTTTTCCGAGCGCAATGCTCTTCATAAGGAAAGACATATTTCTGGCCAGGGTGCGCATGGTCTGCATACCTTCCGCGTCCTGTACGGCCTCGCCTTCTTTTCGGCCGTGGACGCTGTTCCAGTATTGGCTGGAGGCCACCGGCATTCCGCAGATTGTGAAATATTTGTTCAGTTCGTCGAAGGTGGCCGACAATCCGCCGCGTCTTGCCGCGACTACGCTGGCGCCGACTTTCATAGTCTTGTCAAAATGCGTGCTGAAAAATAACCGGTCGAGGAACGAGATCAGAGTTCCGTTGGCGGACGCGTAATAGACCGGCGACGCGAGAATCAGTCCGTCACAGGCTTCGAATTTCGGAGCGGCTTCGTTTACGATGTCGTCAAACACGCAGGCTCCCGTGCCGGCGCAGCTTCCGCAGGCAGTACAGCCCCGCACGTTCCGATTCCCGACCTGCAGGATCTCCGTCTCAACGCCTTCGGCGGCAAAAACGGAAACCATCTCCTTTAAGGCGGCGGATGTATTGCCGTTTGCGCGGGGACTGCCGTTTATCATCAATACTTTCATGTGCGATTCCCTCCTGTAGTGAATATTCGGTGTTTTTTCGTTATATGAAATGCCGTCCGAAAGGGACGTCTTCCGGGCGGCATGATGTTTTTTGTCCCGGCGCGGGGCCGGGCCGGTCGGTTATTCTCAGGCTTTGCCGGAGCTGCCCAGCACTTCGTGGATCTTGTGCTGCACCACTTCGCGAATGGCGGCTCTCGCGTCGCCCAGGTACTGACGGGGATCAAAATGATCCGGATGCTCGTTCATGTGCTTGCGGATGCTCGCGGTCATGGCGAGACGGAGATCGGAATCGATGTTGATCTTGCATACCGCCATGGTGGCCGCCTGACGGAGCATCTCTTCCGGAATGCCGATCGCGTCGGGCATCCGGCCGCCGTTCTCGTTTACGATCTTAACGTATTCCTGCATAACGGAGGAAGCGCCGTGGAGAACGATCGGGAAATTGGGGAGTCTTTTGGAGACTTCTTCCAGAATGTCGAAACGCAGGCGCGGCTTCTGGCCGGGTTTGAACTTGTAGGCGCCGTGGGAGGTGCCGATAGCGATTGCCAGGGAGTCCACGCCGGTCCTCTTGACAAATTCTTCCACTTCGTTCGGGTCGGTAAACTGAGCGTCCTCGTCGGAAACATTGACTGCGTCCTCAATCCCGGCCAGCTTGCCCAGCTCGCCTTCTACCGTTACGTACGGTACATGCGAATGCGCGTAATCGCAGACCTTTTTGGTCAGAGCGACGTTCTCTTCAAAACTCAGTTTGGAGCCGTCGATCATGACGGACGTGAAACCGCCGTCGATGCAGTCCTTGCACAGTTCGAAACTGTCGCCGTGGTCTAAGTGCAGGCAGATCGGCAGATCCGTGTCTTCCAGGGCCGCTTCCACGAGCTTGACCAGATAGGCGTGCTTGGCGTACTTACGTGCGCCGGCGGAAACCTGAAGGATAACCGGCGAGTTCTCCGCCTTGGCGGCTTCGGTGATCCCCTGAACGATCTCCATATCGTTTACATTGAAAGCGCCGATGGCGTAGCCCTCCTTATACGCTCTTTCAAACATTTCTTTTGAGTTTACTAAAGGCATTGGTCTGTTCTCCTTTATAAATATTTACGAGCGGCAGCCGGTGTTGTCTGTTTTTGGATGGCGCGCCGGTCTGCTGTGTATGATATGAGTATAGCATAACCCGGTTTTTTTTGAAACAGAAAGACAAAATTTTCCTGTGATTTTTCGGAAAAGCACAAAGCGGCGAAGAAGCGTGTGACAAAATACGGAAAAATCGGAGTATGTGAAAAAAATTGCGAGATAGAAGAAAGACAAGCGGGAAAAATCGGATTTTTTGCTGTTTCCCGGCGATGTACTATAATAAATACGAAATGTAGCCGCCGCCCACTTGCATTTCCCGTGAATCTCTGCTATTTTAGAAAAATGAAAAATCTATAAAAGCGGGAGGATGCAACAATGAGCGATGCGGTAAGGATTACCGAGATTTTCGGTACCAACGTATTCAGCGACACCGTGATGCGCGAACGTCTGCCGAAGAAAGTATATGCGGAGGTAAGGAAAGCGATCGTAGAAGGCACGGAACTGTCCTTTGCGACGGCGGAAGTGGTGGCAAATGAGATGAAAGACTGGGCGATCGAGAAGGGCGCTACGCATTATACGCACTGGTTTCGTCCTTTGAGCGGGATTGCGGCCGAGAAGCACGATTCGTTTATTTCATCACCGAAGGAAGACGGCAGGATGATCATGGAATTTTCCGGCCGGGAACTGATCAAGGGAGAGCCGGACGCGTCGTCTTTTCCGTCGGGCGGCCTGCGCGCCACGTTTGAGGCGAGGGGCTATACCGCGTGGGATATGACGTCGCCGGCTTTTATCAAGGAAGACGCGACGGGCAAGATCCTCTGCATTCCGACTGCTTTTTGTTCGTATACCGGGGAGGCGCTGGACGCGAAGACGCCGCTTCTGCGTTCCATGGAAGCTATTGACGAACAGGCGCTGCGTATCGTGCATCTGTTTGGCAATACGGGCGCGAAGAAGGTGACGCCTTCGGTGGGACCGGAGCAGGAGTATTTTATCGTAGACCGTGAGAAATATCTTCAGAGGAAAGATCTGATCTATACGGGGCGTACGCTGTTCGGCGCCATGCCGCCGAAGGGTCAGGAGATGGACGATCATTATTTCGGCAGCATTCCGGCCAGAGTGGGCCGTTTTATGAAGGCCGTGAATCAGGAACTCTGGAAAATGGGGGTTACGGCGAAGACCGAGCATAACGAGGTGGCGCCGGCCCAGCATGAGATGGCGACCATTTACAGCGAGGCTAACGTGGCGTGCGATCACAACCAGCTTGTGATGGAGACCATGAAGCGCGTGGCCACGGAGCAGGGGCTGGCCTGTCTGATGCATGAGAAGCCGTTTGCCGGGGTGAACGGTTCCGGCAAGCACAATAACTGGTCCTTGACGACGGATAACGGCGTCAATCTTCTGGAGCCGGGCAATACGCCTCACGCCAATATCCAGTTTCTGCTGGTGCTGGCCTGCATCTTAAAAGCGGTGGATGAACATGCGGACCTGATGCGTTTCGCGGCCTCGAATGTGGGGAACGATCACAGGTTGGGAGCCAACGAGGCGCCGCCGGCCATTGTTTCCGTGTTTCTGGGCGACCAACTGGCGGACGTGATGTACCAGCTGATCAATACCGGCGAGGCGACGAGGAGCATTCAGGGGGAGAAGCTGAAGACGGGCGCGCATTCCCTGCCCGTGTTTACGAAGGATGCGACGGATCGCAATCGGACGTCGCCGTTCGCGTTTACCGGCAATAAATTCGAGTTTCGTATGGTGGGTTCTTCCGATACGGTGGCGACGATCAACATTATTTTGAATACGATCGTGGCGGAAGCTTTTAAGGAAGCGGCGGATATCCTGGAAACGGCGGCGGATTTTGACCTGGCCGTGCACGACCTGATCAAGAAATACCTGACGGAGCACCAGAGGATCGTATTCAACGGCAACGGTTATTCCGGGGAATGGGTGGAAGAAGCGGCGCGCCGGGGACTGCCGAACATCGGCTGTATGGTGGACGCGATTCCCGTCTTGTCTTCCGAAAAATCCGTGGCCTTGTTTGAGAGTTTCGGCGTGTACAGCCGGACGGAATTAGAGTCCAGAGTGGAGATTTTGTACGAGATTTATGCCAAATCCATTAACATTGAGGCGAGGACCATGATCGACATGGCGGGCAAGAGCATCATTCCGGCGGTGATCGCTTATGTCGGCGAGGTGGCGTCTTCCATGAACTGCGTACTGGACGCCTGCGAGGAGGCGGATGTCAGTGTGCAGAAAGAGCTTCTTCTGGAATGCTCGGACCTGCTTTCCGAGACGAAGTGCGCGCTGGCCCTCCTGAAAGAGGTGACGGGAGAAGCGGCGGCGGCGGAAGGTACGGAGGCGACGGCCAGAATTTACCGGGAGAAAGTGGTTCCGGCCATGGACGCGTTGCGAAAGCCGGTGGATGAGCTGGAGATGATCGTGGAGAAAGAGATGTGGCCGATGCCTTCCTATGGGGATCTGATGTTTGAAATTTAAATAAGTCTTTTCCGGATGAAAATCGTGAAAAGGACCGCCCTGGCGATAGGCGGTCCTTTTCACAATATAAGTATAAAAAGGGAGGAGAATTATAAGCCGCTTCCGGCCTATAATAATGAAAAAATATGAAAAAGGTATGAAACAAAATGATGATGTTGTTTTGTTCATGTTTTTAGTATAGGAACCATTCATGAAGAGAAAATGTGTAACTTGTTAAGGTTTATTAAAAAAAAATTGAACAAAAAATGAACGGGGGTTCCGGCTGCAAAAGTCCGGAACTCCCGTTGTCTGCGCGATAAAAAGTTCTCAACAGAGGACAAAGATTTTGTCCGGCGTCGTCTGCGGCGGAAGGCTCCGGGTCGTCGTCTGATAGTAGACGAGCAGAAGATTGTTCCCGGGGTGGCAGGCGTAGCGCTGACCGTTGGCAGTGAAAACGGCGGTTCCCCGACCGGGATTCAACTGCAGGGATTGGTCTTCGGCCACAAGCTCCTCGTTGAAAAAGGCAAGAGCGGCCGTCTGGCCGGGCAAGAGCGGCGCCGCGGCGATCGCCGTATACTGGGGCGGCTGGATCAGGGGCACCGGAAGGGTGCTGTCATAGAAAAATGTGGCGAGCATACGGGGGCGCAGAGGACGGCCGCCGGCCACGAAAGTTTCCGGTGTGACGACAAACTGTACCGGTCCGTTCTCCGTGCGGAGCGTGACCATCTGACTGCAGCAGTTATCCGGGAAAGGCCGGACGTTTTGTATTCTTCCCGTGAGAGGGATAAAATTTGGATTAGCCATAAAAAAATCCTTTTTTTTATCATATGCGGCAGGAGGCGGCATGTGTGGCTTTGTCAGGCGCCTCTCCAGAATTCTTCCATTGTTTTATTAAATTCCTGCGGCACGTCCATATTAACACAATGTCCCGCATTTTCAAAAAGAACTACGGTACAATCGGGTTCATTGCTTTTCCATGCTTTTATTGCTTCTAATTCCATTGGGATATCAAATTTTCCGCATCCGATCAGCAAAGGATAATTCCGTTGTCCGGTTTTATGTCTGTTTATCATACGATTGAGCGTTGCCAGAAACATAAACGATTTTTTGGGGAAAAGTATATTCATAGTAAAAAATTCATTTTGAGCCTGTGGAGTATATGCGGAAATCTTCTTGTTTGCTTTTGCAAACCATGTAACCGAAAAGAGGGCTTTCAGCATCATCAGTTTCTGCTTTGCATTATTTTCCTTTTGCATTTTTGCGTCAAAACGATTGATGTCATATCCTCCAAAGCACGCCAGTGAGCTTACCGCATCTGGATAACGATTGGCGAAATCCTGTGCTAAAACCGCGCCCAATGAAACGCCGACAAGGTGTATTTTATCAATATTTTCGGTTTTTAAGATGTCGAATATCCATTTTGACATTTTATCTATCGTATCGCCTTTTTGCGTGTCGGTTGACTGTCCGTGACCAATGATGTCAATAGCCAGAATATTATATGTATTCTCAAAATACTCGAACTGTGTTTTGAACATATTGTGATTGACGAAAGCGGCGTGGATAAAAAGTATCCATTCGGCCTGCCCGGTCCTGCTTACGAAATATGTAATTGGTGAATGGGTTAATTTTATTGGCTTCATTGTTTTTCATTCCTCTTTTCATATAAGAAGTCAGATTGATAAATGGTTTGGCCGCTCCATCGTAAGAAACTGAATATAATATTATATTATATTCTCTTTTTCTGATTAAGTCAATAAATAATCGAGGAGGTAGGGATTAAATTGCTGACTGCCGCGATTTGTTTTGACATATCGGGGAGGCTCTGCTAAAATGGAGGGGAAAAAGCGGGGGATATTGTACCCGGGAATATGAAAAGGAGCGAATGGCAGGGAGATGGAACAGAAGAATCCGATCGTTACGATTACAATGGAGGACGGCAGCGTCATGAAAGCGGAGTTGTATCCCGAGACGGCGCCGAATACCGTGAATAATTTTATCAGCCTGATCAAGAAGGGATTTTATGACGGGAAGATCTTTCATCGTGTGATCTGGGGATTTATGATACAGGGCGGGTGCCCTCTCGGCACCGGGACCGGCGGCCCGGGTTACCAGATCGACGGCGAGTTTGCGTCGAACGGGTTTGACAATCCGCTGAAGCATGAGGCGGGCGTGCTGTCCATGGCGAGGGCGATGGATCCCAATTCGGCGGGGTCACAGTTTTTTATTATGCATCGGAATTCCCCTCATTTGGACGGGCAGTATGCGGCTTTCGGCAAAGTGATCGAGGGAGCGGACGTCGTGGCGGATATTGCCAGTGCAAAAACGAGTTTTGGCGACCGGCCCGTAGAAGAACAGAAGATGGCGACCGTGACGGTGGAGACGTTCGGGGTCGAGTATCCGGAACCGGTTACGCATTGACAAGGTCCGGCATGTGGACGGGAACATGAGAAGCCGCAGAGCGGTTTTCCCGTGATATAGAATGATAAAAACGGAGGTATAGTTTTATGAAGAAAGAGATTATTCAGGCGGAGAACGCGCCGGCGGCCGTAGGCCCTTATTCCCATGCGGTTAAGATGGGCGATATCGTTATGACGTCCGGTCAGTTGGGTCTGATTCCCGAGACCGGCGAACTTCCCGAGGGCGTGGAGGCTCAGGCCGAGCAGGCTCTGAAGAACCTGGAGGCGGTTCTGGCCGCGGCGGGCGCTACGATGGCGGATGTGGTAAAAACGGTGGTTTTCCTGGCGGATATGAATGATTTCGCGAAGGTAAACGCGATTTACGCGAAGTATTTTACTTCCGAAGAGCCGGCTCGCTCCTGTGTGCAGGTAGCGAAGCTGCCGAAGGGCGGTCTGGTGGAGATGGAAGCCGTAGCAATCTGCCGGTAATAAAGGAAGGAAGGACGGACGGAAAGTGCTGCGAAAGCGCGCTTTCCGTTTTTTATTGTCCTAAGTGTGAAAGGAATGGGTATCATGATAAAGGATTATATGGGAGCCGATGCCGGACGGCTGAGAAAGAAAACGCTGTTTTTGTTCGATATGGACGGTACGATCTACGAGGGAGTGCGGCTGTTTGACGGGGTGAGGGAGATGCTTGCGGACATTCGTGAAAGAGGCGGCCGCATCGTATTTATCACGAACAATTCTTCCCGTTCCGTTTCGGCTTACCGGGAGAAATTAAGCGGCATGGGGGTGGAGACGGAAGACGAAAATTTTTTTACCTCGTCCCAGGCGGCGGCGCGGTATTTGAACCGGGAATTTCCCGGAAAAAAGCTGTATTGTGTGGGAACCCGATCTCTGGTAGAAGAATTGGGGAAAGCCGGCGTGCGGACGGCGGGGATGGAGGAGGAAGCGGAGGTCGTTCTGGTCGGCTATGATACGGAGCTGACTTATGAGAAAATCGTTCACGCCACCCGGCTGCTATTAAAGGGGCTTCCCTATCTGGCGACGAATCCGGATCGGGTCTGTCCGATTGAGTTCGGTTTTGTGCCGGACTGCGCGGCGATCTGTGAGATGCTGGCTTTTGCGGTCCGTCGGTATCCGAAGTATATCGGGAAGCCGGAGCCGGATATGATCGAGACGGCGATCGCGCGCGCCGGCGCGGCGAAAGAAGAAACCGTGGTGATCGGCGACCGGCTTTACACGGACATTGCTTCCGGAGTGCGGGCCGGGGTGGACACGGTCTGCGTGCTGTGCGGGGAAAGTTCGCTTGAGGATGTCAGGGAAAGCCGGGTGAAGCCGGATTTTGTTTTTGCGGACATCCGGGCGTTCGCGGAGGCGCTGAAGCGGTAAAAGCCAAAGGAGGTTTGGGCCGATGGAAAACGGGAGCAATCGAATACGAATCTCCGTGCGGAATCTGGTGGAATTTCTCTTCCGGAGCGGTGATATCGACAATCGGATGGGGGCGGGAAGAGGCCGGGAACTTATGGCGCTGGGCGCGAAGCTCCATCGGAAAATCCAGCGCGTTATGGGCGCCGGCTATCGGGCCGAGGTGGCGTTTAAGCGGGAATACTGCCTGAACGAGTATTTGGAAGCCGGGCAGATGGCGCCGGAGACGCCGCTTTATCTGGTTCTGGAAGGCCGCGCGGACGGTGTGATCGAAGAGAAGGATATGACCGTGATCGACGAAATCAAAGGGGTCTGCCTGGAATTGTCGCATTTGGAGGAGAGCGTACCGGTTCACAAGGCCCAGGCTCTTTGTTACGCCTGCATGCTGGCGGAGGAGAGGGATCTTGACCGGGTGGGGGTCCAGCTGACTTACTGCCAGATGGAGAGCGAGGAAATCCGGCGTTTCCGGGAGATCTGGAGCCGGGAGGAGTTGAGAGCCTGGCTGGCGCGCTTGCTTGCGCGATACGGAAAATGGGCCCGCTATACGTTTGAGCGCAGGCTTTTGCGGGTGGAGAGTACGAAACCGCTGGAATTTCCTTTCGCTTACCGGCCGGGACAGAGGGAGCTGGCGGTGTCGGTATACCGCAGTATCCGGAGGCAGAGGAAACTTTTCATCCAGGCGCCGACGGGCATCGGCAAAACGATGTCGGTTTTGTTTCCGGCCGTCAAGGCCATGGGCGAGGGGACCGGTGAGAAGTTGTTTTATCTGACGGCCAAGAATGTGACGAGGGAAGCCGCCGAGGAAGCGCTGCGGATTCTGCGCGGGCGGGGCTTACGTTTTACCTCTTCGGTCGTCACGGCGAAAGAGAAGATCTGCCCGTTGGAAAAACCGGACTGCAATCCGGAAGCCTGTCCTTATGCGAAGGGTCATTACGACCGGGTCAACGAGGCGGTATTCTCCCTTTTGACGCGGACGGAGGCCGTCACGGGGGAGGATATCCGCCGGACGGCGGAAGAATTTCAGGTTTGTCCTTTTGAAATGGGCCTGGATGTGACGGATTGGGTGGACGGTATTTTGTGCGATTATAACTATGTATTTGATCCCCGGGCGGCGTTGAGACGCTATTTTTCGGAGGGCGTCCGCGGGGAATATCTTTTTCTGGTGGACGAAGCGCACAATCTTGTGGAGCGGGCGCGGGAGATGTACAGCGCAAGCCTGGTAAAAGAAGATTTTCTTGCGGTAAAAAAACTGGTGAAGCCTTACAGCCGGAAGCTGGAAAAAGCTCTGGAGAATTGTAATCGTCAGATGCTTGCGCGGAAAAGGGAATGTGATTCGTATACGTTGTACGCCGAAGTGGACAGTTTGTATCTGGCGGTTTTGAAGGCTTTGGGCGAGATGGAGAATTTCCGCGCGGAGCATCCGGGGCTGGATCCGGGGGAGGCTTACCGGGACCTGTATTTTAAAATCCGGGATTTTTTAAGTATTCACGAGCAGGCCGGGGAAGACTATCAGATCTACGGGGAACATCAAAAAGACGGGCGTTTTATGATTCGTTTGTACTGCGTCCATCCGGCAAAAAATCTGAAATTGTGTCAGGATAAGGCTTTAAGTACGGTGTTTTTTTCGGCGACATTGCTTCCGATCGCCTACTATAAGGAATTGCTGGGCGGGGAACCGGAGGACTATGCGGTGTACGCGGAGTCGCCGTTTGAGACGGAGAAACGGCTTTTGGCGGTGAGCCGGGATGTGAGCAGCCGCTATACCAGGCGCAGCGAGGAAGAATTTGAACGGATCGCGGAGGAGATCGCGGCGATGGTCCTGGCCCGTCCGGGGAATTACATGGCCTTTTTTCCGTCCTATCAATACATGGAACGGGTGGAGATTCCCCTGACGGCGCTTCTGGCTTCGGAAACCGTCCGGGTGATTCGTCAGGCGCCGTTCATGGGGGAGAAGGAACGGGAAGCGTTTTTAGGGGAGTTTCGGGAAAGAGTCGGGGGAAGCCTTCTCGGGCTCTGCGTGCTGGGCGGTTTGTTTTCGGAAGGAATTGATTTAAAGGGCGAAAGCCTGATCGGGGCGGCCGTGGTGGGCACCGGGATTCCGCAGGTGTGTACGGAGCGGGAGATATTGAAAGCATATTTTAATAGGAAGGGATTGTCCGGTTTTGACTATGCTTATCGTTTTCCGGGATTCAACCGGATCTGTCAGGCGGCGGGACGGGTGATCCGGACCACGGAGGATGTGGGGGTGATCCTGCTGCTGGACGAACGTTTTCTTCAGGCGGACAATCGGGCGTTGTTCCCCAGAGAGTGGGACGGTTATCGGATCGTTGGCCGGCGCGGGCTGGCGGGGGAGTTGAAAGGCTTCTGGGGCCGGCGAATCTGAAAAACATGAAGATTTCAGAAATATTTGGAAAAGTATTTAAATATTGTTTGCAAATAAATACAAAACGTGGTAAATTGTATACAAGAAAAGAGGACGATGGAGAGGTTTGCTATGGATGAGAAAGGACAATTTCGGGAGAGTTTGAATCTCCTTTTACAGATAGCCGCGACAGAGGGCAACCGGGTTTCCAGGGAACAGGTTCAGGGGTGTTTTGAGGATCTGACGCTGACGGGGGAGCAGTGGGATCTGATCTATCATTATCTGGAATTGAATCAGGTCGAGGTGAGCGGCCATGTGACGAACGCGGGCGTGGTGAGAAGGCTGGCCGGCAGGGAGGACGGGGATGCGAAGGAAAGCTCTGCGGCCGAGTCGGGCTCCGTTTTTTTAAATGCGTATCGGGAAGAGTTGTCCGCCGTCCTTCCTCTGTCCGGGGAGGAAGAGACGTGTCTGATCGCCCGGATGTCGGACGGAGACAGGGAGGCGAGAGAACGGCTGATCGAGGGGAAACTGGCTCTGGCGGCCCGGGTTGCCGGCGAGTACGGCGGGCGCGGCGTGAGCGAGGCCGATCTGATCCAGGAGGGGAATATGGCCCTGATTCTCGCGCTCGACGAATATGTGGGAGGCGATTTGGACCGCTATCTGGAGGGTGAGATCCGGAAGGCTTTAGAAGCGGTTTTGGAGGAGGACGGCGGAAGAAAAGGCGTCGGAAGTTTTCTGGCCGATCAGGCAAATACGCTTTTGCGCGTCTCGACGGAGATGGCCGAAGAGCTGGGAAGAGAGGCGACGGTGGCGGAACTGGCGGGTCGGCTGAACGTGCCGGAGGAGATGGTGCAGGAGATCATGAAGATGTCGCTGGACGCGGTCAACGCGGCGGAGAACGGAAAATTAAGCCGGGAATAAGGAGTACGGATGAGAGAAATGCATATCAAGGCCAGGGGCAAGATCAACCTGGGTCTGGACGTGGTACGCAGGCGGGAGGACGGTTACCATGAAGTGAAGATGATCATGCAGACGGTCGGCCTGTTTGATCATATTACCTTGCGGCAGGACGACGGGGAAGGCATCCGGATCGTGTCGAAGAATCGGACTTATCTGCCGCTGAACGAGAACAATCTGGCCTATAAAGCCGCCGACCTTCTGAGAAAGGAGTTTGGCCGGAAGGACGGCCTTCTGATTACGCTGGACAAGCGAATTCCGATCGCGGCCGGTATGGCGGGCGGAAGCGCGGACGCGGCGGCGGTTCTTTATGGCGTAAACCGAATGTACCGGCTGGGGCTGTCCTTAGAAGAACTTCAGGAGAGAGGCGTTCTTCTGGGCGCGGATATCCCTTACTGCCTGATGCGGGGGACGGCTTTGGCGGAAGGAATCGGCGAGCGTTTAACTTCGTTGCCGTCGCCGCCGGAGGCTTCTCTGGTGATTGCGAGGCCGAACGCCGGCGTGTCGACAAAGTGGGTATACGGCCATTTGAAAGTTGACGAGATCCGGGAACATCCGGATATCGACGGCCTGATCGACTGTCTTAAGACGAAAGATCTGAAAGAACTTTGCCGGAAGATGGGAAACGTCCTGGAAGACGTGACGATACCGGCTCATCCGGTGATTGACGAGATGAAACGGGTCATGCTTGCGCAGGGCGCACTGGGGGCGATGATGAGCGGAAGCGGCCCCACGGTGTTCGGGATATTTGAGGAACCGGAGGAGGCGGCGGCCTGCGCGGCGGCGCTCAGGAAGACGCGCTGCGCCAGAAATGTGTTTCAGACAAGCTTTTATCCGTCCGGGAACGGTTCCGTAAAATATGCGAAGGAAAGGGAGGAGAATGTATGAGCTATTTAAACGCGAAGGCGGACGACTATCTGCCTCTGAGGGACGTAGCGTTCCAGAAACTGCGTCAGGCGATCCTCCGGGGGGAATTGGTGCCGGGTCAGAGGCTGATGGAGATTCAGTTGGCGGAACAACTGGGTGTGAGCCGCACGCCGGTCCGGGAAGCGATTCGGATGCTGGAGCAGGACGGGCTGGCCATCATGATTCCAAGGCGCGGCGCGGTGGTGGCGAAGATCTCCGGCAAGAATCTGAAGGATGTGCTGGAGGTCAGGCTGGCTCTGGAAGAACTGGCCGTGCAGCTTTCCTGTCTTCGCATGGAAGAGGAAGATTTTGCAGCGCTTTTGGAGGCCAACAAGGAATTTGCCGAGACCGCTTCCGGCGAGGACATCGTGAAGATGGCGGAAGCCGACGAACATTTTCATGATATTATTTATAAAGCTTCGGACAATATGCGGTTGGTTCAGTTGGAGATGCAAATGCGGGAGCAGATGTACCGCTTCCGCATTGAACATTTGAAGGAGAAAACAAAACGAAACGCTTTGATCGAAGGGCATCGCGAGATTCTGGAGGCTCTTCGCCGCCGGGACGGCGATGCGGCGACGAAGGCCATCCGGAGCCATATCAGGGCTCAGGAGATCATTGTCATGAAGAAGATCGAGGAATTTTAAGAAGCCGGGAACCATTTCTCCCACAATTCCAGAAGGCGGAAACCGAATGTGACTTCCGGTGCGCCGGGCTCTAAGCTGGCGTAGTCTTCGTCGGTCAGGACTTCCCGGAGTTCTTCTCTGGAATCTTCGGGTACGAAACCGGTGGTCACATCCGCGAAACATAGGGGCGGGTAGAGTACGCACCACCAGTTTTTGCCGGCGGCCTGTCCGATTTCCACTTTTAGAGCGTCGTAAGCGCCGCAGGGGAACGTCAGGTCGCCGTAGACTTTTGTGGGAAAATACGTGTTTGTCAGGGTTATCCGAACCGGGTAATCCTTTCCTTTTTCGCGGAGAAGTTTTTGAGCGACGGCGGTCAGCTCTTCTTTGTGATCCCGGATATAGGATTTCATTTCTTCCCGGGAGGAAGCCGGGCTCTCGTTCAGAACAGCCAGCAGGGCTTCTTTTACTTCCAGCTTTAAAGCCTGGTCTTCGGCGGAATTGCTGTTGGCGATGACATGGAAACGCAGGATCTGATTCGCGATCCGTCCGGCGGCCGCCTCCATACGGCGGAAAGAGAAATATAGAAGGCCGCTTCCGAGGCACAGGAGGATCAGGCCCAGAAGCAGAACGGTTTTTCGGCGTTTGATATGTATGTCCGGCAATAGGGGATGCCGCGAGGGCGAGGGGTTCGCAGTTGAAAAAATCATGGTGATATTTCCTTTCATAACAGATTTTGAATGAACGCCGGTTTTTGGGATGTCAATGCTTCGCAAGTCCGGCTGTTTTTATTTTTGCCTCTTTTTTGGGGTTTAAACAGGACGGAGGGCTAAATACAAAAACCGGTTGTAGACGTTGTCGAAATATGGTAAAGTGATTACAGGGGATAAATATGAAAATTGGATAAAGGCACAAAAAATCGCGAAAGGGAAGAATGATGTTAAGAGGATTAGCGGACTGTGAGCTGGATGTGATGCAGGTACTCTGGGATTTCGGAGGGACGACCGAGCAGAAAAAGATCAAGAAGGAACTGGAGAGGCGTAAGGGAAGGGAGTACAGCCGGCCGACGGTTTCCACCTGGCTTCTGAGATTGAAGAAGCGGAAACTGGTCGAAGGGTTTGTGAAGAGCGGTACTTCGTTTTATCGGCCGCTTGTCACACGGGAAGAGTATATGAGACTGGAACTCCGGATACTGGAGAAACGTCTGTTTGGCGCGGATTCATTTTCTCTGGTGGCGGCTTTTGCGGATATGACGAATCTGACGGAGGGGGATATGCAGAAGATCGAGGATATGCTGCGCGATTGGGACAAGTAACCCGTTCGGGTAAGGGGGATGGTTTTGCGATACAGGGGGAGTTCGGCTCCCCTGTATTGCGGCATGGAATGATTACGAAATGTAAATAAAAAGAGGAAGCAATCGGAAGATACAAGGGGGATTTGTACAATGAAAGAATTTCGGGTGGCCGTATTGGACAGTCGAAAGGAAGATCTGGAGAATACCTGCGCGGTTTTGGAAGAGATCGCGAAAGGGCAGGAAATCCGGATGAAGGTTTTTAAGACCCGGGACGCGGAGGATTTGTTGTATGAATTGGAAGAAAAAAGGTATGATTTTTATATTTTAGATATCGGACCGGGGGAACGAGGCGGGATGGACGGATTTGCGGCGGCGGAGGAGATACGTAAGAGGGACCGGCAGGTGCCGATCGTCTTTCTGGCGCATAGTGCAAAAGGCGCAATCCGGGGTTACGACGTGGACGCGCATCACTATTTGCTGAAGAGCGACTATCGGGAAAAGCTGGCGAAGATCGTCCGGAAGCTGTACGGGCGCTGGAAGGAAGCCTCGGGGCGCATGGTTCTGAAAACATTCCGCGGCGGCTGGGAGGCCGTGATGCGGGAGGAGATCTGCTATGTGCAGGCGGAAGGACGTCAATGCAGGGTCTGTCTGAAGGAGAGGGATTTTTATATCGGACGTAATCTCCGGAGCCTGAAAGAAGAATTGGGCGAGGATTTTTGTTATGTAAGAAAGAATTGTCTGATCAACGTTCGCAACGTGAAGGGCAGGCAGGGGGATGTGCTTTTGATGGAAAACGGGGATATGGTCGCGGTCAGCCGGAATTATAAGAAGGATCTGCATTTTATGTAGTTTTTTATGCATTTTGTACATATAACAAAAAAATGTTTTTGGTTTATGATATATTTTAGTTAAGAAAGGGGTGATGAATAAAAATTATTCTCTAAAGTTCACTTGTATAAAGTGATAAAATTGATAGAGAGGTTTTGGGTTTCATTATTTGGTATTAGAAAATCGAAAGGAGAAGACTTTATGCAAAGAATCAAGAAAATAGTAAGCTTTATATTGGCATTTTGTTTATGTATATCGTTTAGTTTTCCTGCTTATGCCACAGAGGAAAAAGATGATATGGAGAGTGTGGCGAATGTTGGAGCGATCAACGAGAGAATTTTACTTTCCAAAATACATGAGAAGGAAAGTGAAGTGTATGTGCTTGTATATGAACAATTAAAAGCACAGGGTGCAGAAAATATGTTTGAAATGTATAAGCTGTTGCTGGCTCCGGAAATTGAAAGGGAAGTTTATCGTGAATATGGATATTCAGTGAATAGTATATCTTCTACGAGTTATAATTTTCCTTATGGAGGGACGGTTGGATATACGTCTTCTTTGGGGCCGCAAGTGGCGATTACTTACATGGATCTAGGATGTACTTACAAATATGTACTTACTTCGGGAAGTACGGTGGCACAGACGGTAATATCAACAGTTCTTGGATTTGTTCCAAACTGGGGGTATCCTTTTAGTGTTTTGTTTGCGATGAGTAGTAGAGTAACTGAGAGTGCAAAAAGTAGCATTGATAGAGCAGGTGGAAGAGCATATATAATGTCTGTACATGAGCCTGCGACTATGAGTAATAGTTCTGTTTTGGTTGGATGGGGTTCATATCCGAACGCAATAGTAGAGACTGGAGCTACTAATATATCTAAAAGTCCTTTTCCGAAAAATGGGCATTCACATTATAATGGTGTTGGATATTGAGAAAGGTATATGTAAAGTCGGATTCAATCAATGAGAGATTACTAAAAATGGGATGCGTTGTGATCGTTGTTTTGCATATTTTCTTTTTTCTTCTTTTCTTCACTGTGTTTCATTCCGTGGAGGTAATCGGAGGAGATCTGTTTCGGCCGTTTCCGGCGGCAGAAGAATGGCTCGATCATCTGGAGGCGGCTCAGGAGAAACCGGAAGAGATAAGGATACGGGAAGATCGGATAAGGGACGTGTCTTATTTGCTGGAGAAGTTTTTTCTGTTTTTTGAAGCAATGGGGATGGGGTATTACTTGCTTACCAAAAAGCTGAGCCTGAAACGGAAAATCGGAGTGCCGTTGGGAGTCCTGATCGTATATCTTCCGATTTTTGTCTGGATTAAGTACTATGCCGAGTTTTATTTTCTTTATATGAAACGGCTGCCGGGGCTGATGTTCTGCCTTGTCTTAACCGGTTATCTGCTTATGGATCGAAAACGTACGGATTTTGAGTGATAAAGAACAAAGAGTCCCCGGCGAATGATGTAACCGGTAAGGAAACGGAATCTGATAGAACGGAGCTGTCGTGAAAGGGTGAAGAATCATCCTGGAACGATGGCTCTTTCTTTATGTGAAAAGCAGAAAAACGGCCGGCGGTGGAATTATATAATGGCACTGCATTTCATGTAGTTTTTTGTGCATTTTGTACGGGTAATGGGAAAACAGGATGGATTTGTGGTATGTTTTAAATATATCGTTATTTGACAAGAGCACATATGTCCTTATCAGGCGACGGTAGGGAAATTGAATATTTTTAAGAGAAAAGAGGTGAATTTAAGGATGAAGAGGTTAAGGTTTCGAAGTATTTTAATCGGTATAATATTGTTGTTGGCGTTGCCTATGGTGGCCTCTGCGGAAACCAGGTCATATTATTTTACATTTTCATGGGTCAATCAAAAAGAATCTTCGGGTATAGCGGTGAAGGATGACAATGAACAGTATGCTTACATGACGGGAGTCGAGGTTTTTAGTCATGGGGAAACGGCGCAATATGCCGGTTTTCGCGTAAGAGAATCGACTGGGGCGGCAGCGACCGGGTATCATGTGTTTACGGTACTTACGAATCAGGGTTTTACCTATAAATATGCGGATTTTATAGGACGTCACAAATTTGCTTATACGGTCAGAACAGGTGTTGCCGGGAGGAATTATGAATTGTATGGGCAATATGATGATGAATCACAGGATACAACGCCGATGCAAACGATAGGTAAATGGACACCATAAATAATATAAGGAGGCTATAGGATATGAGAAAAAGAGTAGTAGTATATGTAATTGCGTTGCTTTTGACAGTCGGAAGTGTAGCTTCTGCTACGACGCAGGATTTTGGCTTTTGGTTTAGGAAAGTGAATGAAAAAAATCAGTCTGCTGCTGCGAAAAAAGATGATTCGGAGGCACGCGCATATGTTACTGGTCAGAATATCGTTATGGATCCTACATCCGGGTCGGTATATGTGGGATTTCGCGTTCGCAGTTCGGCGGGAACTGCGGCAACAGATTATAAAGTTTTTTCTGTTCAGGGTGGGGGAGCGCCTTCCGTGGGCGGAAGAAATACGTTGAATTATTATAGCGGAATGGCAAATGCCGGTTCTTGGTATACATTAAACGGACAGTATGACGATGCCTCCACGGATACTACAAATTCATGGAGTATCGGCGGCCGCTGGACGCCGTAAGGGAGGTTTACATGAAAAAAGGATTTACAGGGGTTGCCGCCGTATTGGCGGCAGCCCTCTTAGCGTTAACCGGATGTCAGGCAGATCAGGCGGAGACTTCGGCGGAGGTTTATGGAACGGGAGAGCAGACCGTGAACGGGAGCCAGGAAAGCGGTTTGGGGCAAAATGAGGCGACAGGGGGCGCGCAGAGCGAGCCGGAAAGCGGGAAGGAAAATGAAACCGCGTTTCGGGCGGAAACGGAAGAAAGCGCTTCGGCAGTCTGGGAGGAAGAGATCGAGAAAGGTCTGGTTGCGCGATTTTCGGTTCCGGACTCAGGGAGGGAGGCAGAGATTCTTCATGTCATTCAGGCGGAATTTGACGTGGAAGATTTATGGAAAATGTTTTCTTCCGAGGCGGGAACCGTGGAAGAAACCGACGATTTTATCGGCGTGATTTACCAGGTGAAGGACGCGTTGGGCGGGGATATGTTCTGGAGCAGCGGGAGTATCAGTTACCGATCAAAACTGGGAAAGGATATTGGCAACATGGTTCCCCGCGATTTGATTACGGAGGATCCCGAGACGGAAAAATATGAACTTGAATTGTCCGGGTTCAGCCGGGAGACGGCGCGGGAACAGATCCTTCGCCGGTTGGCGGAATTGCTTCCGGAGCTGGAAGTGAAGGAGGCCCGCCTGTATGCCATGACGGCGGACACGTTAAGGGAGTACCGGGAGAAATTAAACGATCCGGAATATTACGATATATATATTATGAAACCGGTGGAATTTCGGGACGAGTGGAGCGCGGAAGAAGAAGTCTATTATTTTGAAGTTTCTTTTTCTCTGGGAGAGGATCCGGTGCGGGAGCGGGGGTTTGTCCTGCCGGACGATACGTCTACCAGAGGGATGTACGCGTATGGCTATATCGGGAAAAACGGTTTTGAGTATTTTACCTTAGGCGAGCTGATTTTTCGGGTGGAGGAAAGCGAGACGCAGGAAATCATTTCCTGGGAGCAGGCATATCAGGCGGTCAAGGATTATTTTTCTTTGATTATTCTGGACGACAGACATGTATTGACGATCGACGAAGTAAAACTGGAGTATGTCGTGATGCCTTTGTGGGATGAGGACGGGCATGCAACGGTGTTTCCGGTGTGGGTTTTTTCCATAGATATGGAAGGCCGGCCGGATATGAAGATAGAATATTACGTGAACGCGTTAACCGGGGAGAAAATGAATTGATGAAGAAGAGAAGTGCGATTCGTTTTTTTGCGGCGGCCTTTTTGACGGCGTTTTTTTTCGCGTTGGATGGAGGGAGCGATTTGAAAATGCTTTTTCAGCATCGCAATGCCGGGGAGACGGATGTTATGTATTATTCCTATATGGCGTTTCATTATGGTTTGTATCATTACATGTTCCTGGTGTTTGCCATGATTCCCTGTGGGTTGGGGTTTTGTGAAGAATGGAAATCGGGCGTGTTCCTGATGACTTTAAAGAGGCGGGGGAAACGGGGATACGCGGTTCGGATGGTATTAAAGGGCGCGTTTGCGGGAGGAGGCGCGGCTGCTTTCGGCTATCTTTTATATGTATTTTTTTTGCGTATGTTTGTGCCTTTTTATAGTCCGGCCGGAGGGAATGCGGTTGCTTTTGCGACGCTTCCTTTTGCCGGGCTTCTTGAGAGCGGGTGGGGCGGACTTTATTTTCTCCTTCAGGCATACTTTGTGTTTCTGACGGCAGCTTTTTTTTCGGGGGCTGCGGTATATATTTCATTCCATTTGCCTAACCCGTATGTGGCGCTGTTCAGCGCGTTTTTCTGTTATCGGGTCGTGAAGGAGGTCGGGAAAATGATCCGCCTTCCCGAGGCACTGCAGATTCCGCTTTTACTGGGCGGGGAAATCCGGATCGGAAGCGAGTGTCTGACGCTGGCGGTCATGACCGGGGTGGTCGGATGTTTTTTGATATGGATGATCCGACGGGCAAAAAAAGTTCTGCAAAAGAGGTGTGAAGATGGCGATGTGTAGGAAGGTGTGGAAAATATGCTGCCTCCAATGGCGGAAGGAATTGTTTACCGTGCGGACGGGGATTCTTTTTCTGATGGTGTTTTTGTATATTCGCATGCTGGTAAGTCCGTTAAATGTTTTCAGCCAGAGCGTAGGGATTTTAAATACTCCCTGGGTGTTCCCTTTTTTGACCAATGATACCATGTGTCAGGTCGTTTTTGCGGCCTTTGCGATTTTCCTGTTCTGTAAAGCTCCTTTCTGGGGAAAAGAGGGGTATTATATGCTTGCCAGGGCAAGGAAGGTGCCGATGGTGTGTGGGACGGTTTTATATATTGTCACGATGTCGGCTTTCTTTGTTGCGATGCTGTTTTTGTTTGCGCTGGTCAATCAGATTCCTTATCTGGAATTTTCCGGAAGTTGGGGGAAATTGTTGGGGACGCTGGGTTACGGCGGGGCGTTGATGCCGGGGGGAGTCCGATTTTCGGTCAGCAAACAGATACTCTCCGGTTTTTCTCCGGCGGAAGCTACGGTGCTTGCGCTGCTTTTGGAATGGGGATGCGTCAGTTTTTTAGGCGGACTGGTATATTGCCTGAATTATATGATCGGGCGGCAGGCGGGGACGATCGCGGCGGCGGCGTTTACCGGCCTGGATTATGCGATTGTGAATTTGCTGCCGTTTCGGTATTATCATTATTCTCCGCTTTCGCTGGCCAAATTGGATACCCTGAAAGGGATCGGACTGTTCGGTTATCCTTCGCTGAAGTACGCGTTTCTGTTTTTTGCGGGCGCTGCGGGTTTGTTGCTGCTGATTGCCGTTGTTTATACGAAGATGAAAAAAGGGGATTTATATGAAGGAAAATAAGCCGATATCGGTAGAACATGTGAGCAAATCGTTTGGCGAGAGGAAAGTGTTAAAGGATGTATGCGTGGAATTTGAGAAAGGTCAGATCTATGGAATCGTCGGAAGGAACGGTTCCGGGAAAAGCATGCTTTTAAAATGTATCTGCGGTTTTGTCGCGCCCACGGAAGGGGAGGTTACGGTGAACGGAAAGCGGGTGGGAAAAGAGGTGGATTTTCCGGAAGAGATCGGGTTTATTATTGAGACGCCGGGATTTCTGCCTCAGTATTCCGCTTATGAAAATCTGAAATATTTGTATTCGATTCGAAAGAAGACGGATCCGGCAAAGATCCGGAAATATATTGAACTGGTTGGTTTGGATCCGGATGAGAAGAAACATGTGGGGAAGTATTCTATGGGAATGAAGCAGCGGCTGGCGATCGCGCAGGCGCTGATGGAGGAGAGTGAGATCATAATTTTGGACGAACCGTTTAACGGTCTGGATGAGAAGGGAGTACAGGAAATGCGGGAGGTATTGCTGGAGTTGAAGCTGGCGGGACGGGTGATTTTGCTGGCCAGCCATTCCAGGGAGGACGTGGAATATCTTTGTGACGTGGTGTACCGGATGGACGGCGGCGTGATGGAACGGTCGGTATGAGAAGGCGGCGGAAACGGGAAGAAAGGAGCGGGATGCCTGCCGCGGGCAAAGATTCGATTTACACATTCATAAAAAGGAGGTAGAATGAATAAGATGTAAAAGTTTGCAAAGAGCGAGGGAGAGGATCATGCGAAAAAAAACGATCGCGGTACTGTTTGGCGGGCAGTCTTCGGAGCACGAAGTGTCCTGTATGTCGGCGCCGAATGTGATTGACCATATAAAGAAGGATATTTATGAGATCCTGATTATCGGGATCACGGAGGAAGGGCGCTGGCTGAAAGTGGATTCCGCGGAAGATATCCGTTCGGGCGCCTGGAAGGAATCCCGGGTGGGAGCGATTCTGTCTCCGGACGCCGTGCAGAAGGGCGTGCTCCTTCTGAAGGACGGGAAGGCGGAGGCGGTTCCGGTGGACGTGGTCTTTCCGGTGCTTCACGGGCTGTGGGGCGAGGACGGGACGGTCCAGGGGATTTTTGAACTGGCGCGGATTCCTTACGTGGGGTGCGGTGTGCTGGCTTCGGCGGTTTCCATGGACAAGGTGTACACGAAGGTGATCGCGGATACGCTGGGAATTTGTCAGGCTTCTTATGTGCTGGTAACGCGGTCGGAGCTGGAAGCTCCGGAAGCGGTTGTTCGGAAGGTGGAGGAAAAACTGTCTTATCCGGTGTTTGTGAAACCCTCATGCGCCGGCTCTTCAAGGGGCGTGAGCCAGGCCGCCGACCGGGAAGAACTGAAGAAAGCTTTGAAGGAAGCCGCCAGGCATGATACGAAGATTCTGGTGGAGGAGCGAATCGTCGGCCGGGAGATCGAGTGCGCGGTGCTGGGGGCCGATACCGTGGAGGCGTCCGGTGTGGGGGAGATCTTATCGGCGGCGTCCTTTTATGATTTTGAATCCAAGTATTATAACGCGGAGTCCAAGACGGTTCTGGATCCGGAACTGCCGGGGGACGCGGCGGAAGCCGTGCGCGACGCCGCGGTGCGGATTTTTAAGGGCGTGGACGGTTTCGGCCTTGCCCGGGTGGATTTTTTCGTGAAGGCGGACGGGACGGTGGTATTTAATGAGATCAACACGCTGCCCGGTTTTACGGCGATCAGTATGTATCCGTCCCTGTGGGAGAACCGGGGGCTGTCGAAGGAAGAGCTGGTCGAACGTCTGATTCAGACGGCGTTTAAGAGAAAGGATGCGTACAGTGCGTATCAGGTGGGCTGACGGCGCCGGGGTGCGAAGAAGAGGTTTACTTGGGGAGGAACGGCCGTGGAGCGGACGACACGAATACCGGTAACGGTTTCTCTGGAGATCCAAAGATCGGACGGAGAAAAACAGGAGACGGAAAAGATTGCGGGACCGGGGTATTTTTATGAAGCGGACGGGATTCGTTTTCTGGTTTACGAGACGGGGGAAGGTTTGAGGCAGCAGATTGAGTTATGGCCGGAAAAAGCGATCGTTCGGACGCCGGTCGAAAATGCCGGGGCGGAGAACTGCATGGTTTTCCGGATGGGGGAGCGGCTGGCGGCGGAGTATCATACGCCTTACGGTTCTTTACATATGGAAACGCGGACGAGAGAATACCGGACGGAAGCGAGGGAGGAATTCCGGGTTTGGCTGACTTATGAACTTTATCTGGACGGCGGATTTGTCTCGGAATGCCGGATGCAAATAACGGCAAAGAGACGGTCGTAACAAAGAAGCGATAACGGCAAAGAAGCGGATCGCGATCTATGGAGAGGGCTGCGGACCGCGGAAAGAAGAGCGGCGCGGCATAGAGCGGAAAAATATGGCAAAAATAAAAGCAGGGGTTGTCCAAAGAAAACTCCTGCTTATTATCTGTATTACTTTTTGAAAAGTCTGGCGAAAAAGCCTTTCTTAACCGGTGCCTGAATGGAAGCGCCGCGGACGCTTTTGACGGCGGTGATATAGATGCCGCTCACGACGACCTTGGCTTCCGTCTTGACGGGAAGAATCTCGTAAACGTCGTTGTCGGCCATCAGAGTCAGGATTCGGTTCTGCACTTTGGCCTTTACCACGGGGACTTTCATGCGCTTGGCATACCAGGGCGCCTGTTCCACGGCGGCTTTGGGAAGATTGGCTTCGGTCAGCTTCATTCTCTTCTTATCAATAACGAGGATGGAAACGGTTTGCGCCATCTGATCCATAAGGGCCTGCTGCTCGACCTGACGGGTCTGCATCTTGTTCCCCCAGATATAAAGAACGATCAGGGCGACCACTAAAATGACCAGAATCACAATGACGACGGTCCAGAATGGGCTCATGTGGGTACCTCCTGTGAACAATTGCGTGCCTTACATTATACCATTCCCCGGGAAAAGTTTCAAGTAGAAAATAAAAATTAGTTGACAGCCCTAGCCGCTGGTGTTATTATGATAAGTACACTATTGTGGTGTAATGGGCTTTATTGTGCCAAAATGATGGGTTGACAAAGTTAATATAAGAAAAACAGGGGTGAAATGTCAATGGAGAAAAACAGAATCCGCCCGGTTCCGGCTGGAAAAAACGTGCGAATGAGTTATTCAAGACAAAAAGAAGTTCTTGAAATGCCAAACCTCATTGAGATCCAGAAAGATTCCTATCAGTGGTTTTTGGACGAAGGTTTGAAGGAAGTATTGGATGACATCTCTCCAATCGCGGACTTCGGAGGACATTTGAGTCTGGAATTTATTGCTTTTACTTTGTGCAGAGACGAGGTAAAATATTCAATCGAGGAATGCAAAGAACGGGATGCTACCTATGCGGCCCCTCTGAAAGTAAAAGTCCGTCTGATCAATAAGGAGACGGACGAGATCAACGAACATGAGATTTTCATGGGTGATCTGCCCCTGATGACAGAGACGGGATCTTTTGTGATCAATGGCGCGGAACGCGTCATTGTAAGCCAGTTGGTTCGTTCCCCCGGTATTTATTATGGAATTGCGCACGATAAAGTCGGCAAAAAACTCTACTCCTGTACCGTGATTCCGAATCGGGGCGCCTGGCTGGAATATGAGACGGACTCGAACGACGTATTTTTTGTCCGGGTCGACCGGACGAGAAAAGTCCCGGTGACGGTTCTTCTGCGCGCGCTGGGCCTGGGTACCAACACGGAGATCCGAGAGCTGTTCGGCGAGGAGCCGAAGATCGAAGCCAGTATTGAGAAGGACCCGTCGGATAATTATGAGGACGGGCTGCTGGAATTATATAAGAAGATCCGCCCGGGCGAGCCGTTGTCGGTGGACAGCGCGGAGAGCCTTCTTAACAGCATGTTTTTCGACCCCAGGCGTTATGATCTGGCCAAAGTGGGCCGTTATAAATTTAATAAGAAGCTGCATTTCAAGAATCGAATCTCCGGCCGCGTACTGGCGGAGGACGTCGTCGATTTGAGCACCGGCGAAGTGATTGCGGAAGCGGGAACGAAGGTGACAAAAACGATGGCGGTCGAGATACAGGATGCGGCTGTTCCGTATGTCTACGTGGAAGGGGAGGACCGCAAGGTCAAGGTCCTTTCCAATATGATGGTGGATATGTCCAAATACGTTTCGTTTAACCCCAAAGAGGCCGGCGTGACGGAGAACGTGTTTTATCCGGTGCTGCAGGGGATTTTGGAAGAATATTCGGACGAAGAAGAGCGGAAGGAAGCCGTTCGCCGCAATATTCACGAACTGGTGCCGAAGCACATTACGAAGGAAGATATCATCGCTTCCATCAATTATAATATTCATCTGGAAGAAGGAATCGGAAATGCCGACGACATCGATCATCTGGGCAACCGCCGGATCCGGGCGGTCGGAGAACTCCTTCAGAATCAGTACCGGATCGGCCTTTCCCGTATGGAGAGGGTGGTTCGTGAGCGGATGGCGACACAGGATATGGAAGGGATGTCGCCTCAGTCGCTGATCAATATCAAACCGGTGACGGCGGCGGTGAAGGAGTTTTTCGGAAGCTCTCAGTTGTCCCAGTTTATGGATCAGAACAATCCTCTGTCGGAGTTGACTCACAAGAGACGTCTCTCGGCTTTGGGGCCGGGCGGTCTGTCGCGTGACCGGGCCGGTTTCGAGGTGCGCGACGTGCATTACACGCATTATGGGCGGATGTGTCCGATCGAGACGCCGGAAGGTCCCAATATCGGTCTGATCAATTCCCTGGCGAGTTACGCAAGGGTGAACGAATACGGGTTTGTGGAAGCGCCTTACCGTGTGGTGGATAAGAAGACGGATCCGAACAATCCGGTCGTGACGGATGAAGTGATCTATCTGACGGCCGACGAGGAGGACAATTATATTGTGGCGCAGGCGAACGAAGCGCTGGATTCGGAAGGGCATTTTGTAAAGAATAACGTTTCCGGGCGTTTCCGGGAGGAGACTTCCGAGTTCCGCAAACAGTCGGTGGATTTGATGGACGTATCGCCGAAGATGGTATTTTCCGTGGCGACCGCCATGATTCCGTTCCTGCAAAACGACGATGCCAACCGCGCTCTGATGGGGTCGAACATGCAGCGTCAGGCAGTACCGCTTCTGAAGACGGAGGCGCCCGTGGTGGGAACCGGTATTGAGGCGAAGGCGGCCGTGGACTCCGGCGTCTGCGTGCTGGCGAAGACGGGCGGTGTCGTCGACCGCGCCGCTTCCAATGAGATCGTGATTTTAAACGACGAAGGCGGCCGCGACGTTTACCGCCTGACCAAGTTTGCCAGAAGCAATCAGAATAACTGTTATAACCAGAAACCGATCGTATACAAGGGGGACCGGGTGGAAGCCGGAGAAGTTATCGCGGACGGTCCGTCTACGTGCGGCGGGGAGATTGCTCTGGGTAAGAACCCTTTGATCGGATTTATGACCTGGGAAGGCTATAATTACGAGGACGCGGTTCTCTTAAGCGAGCGTCTGGTTCAGGACGACGTATATACTTCGGTTCATATTGAGGAGTATGAGGCGGAAGCCCGGGATACGAAGCTGGGGCCGGAGGAGATTACAAGAGATGTGGCGGGCGTCGGCGACGATGCTTTGAAAGATCTGGATGAGCGCGGGATTATCCGGATCGGCGCGGAGGTTCGCGCCGGGGACATCCTGGTCGGAAAAGTGACTCCGAAGGGAGAGACGGAGCTGACGGCGGAGGAACGGCTTCTGCGCGCGATCTTTGGCGAGAAGGCGAGGGAGGTACGGGATACCTCTCTGAAAGTGCCGCACGGCGCTTACGGAATCGTAGTGGATGCGAAGATGTTCACCAGGGAGAACGGCGACGAGCTGAATCCGGGCGTCAATCAGACGATTCGAATCTATATCGCTCAGAAGAGGAAGATATCGGTCGGGGATAAGATGGCCGGCCGTCACGGGAACAAGGGTGTGGTTTCCCGGGTGCTGCCGGTGGAAGACATGCCGTTTCTGCCGAACGGGCGTCCGTTGGATATCGTGTTGAATCCTCTGGGCGTGCCTTCGCGAATGAATATCGGGCAGGTGCTGGAGATTCATCTGAGTCTGGCGGCGCGGGCTCTGGGCTTTAATGTCTCCACGCCGGTGTTCGACGGGGCCAGAGAGAACGACATCGGCGACACGCTGGAGCTGGCGAACGATTATGTCAATATGGAATGGGATGCGTTTAAGGAGAAGTATGCGGATACCCTGCGTCCGGACGTGATGACGTTTTTGGCGGATAATCTGGAACACCGCGAGGTGTGGAAGGGCGTTCCGATCCAGCGGGACGGCAAAGTGCGCCTGCGCGACGGAAGGACCGGCGAATATTTTGACAGCCCGGTTACGATTGGGCATATGCATTATTTGAAGCTGCATCATCTGGTAGACGATAAGATCCACGCGCGTTCTACGGGCCCTTACTCCCTGGTTACGCAGCAGCCTCTGGGCGGCAAGGCTCAGTTCGGCGGCCAGCGTTTCGGCGAGATGGAAGTTTGGGCGCTGGAAGCTTACGGCGCGGCCTATACCCTTCAGGAGATCCTGACCGTGAAGTCGGATGATATTGTCGGCCGTGTGAAGACTTACGAGGCGATTATCAAGGGCGACAATATTCCGGAGCCGGGCATTCCGGAATCGTTTAAGGTGCTTCTGAAAGAGCTGCAGTCGCTGGGTCTGGATGTAAAACTTTTAAAGGATGACAACACGGAAGTGATCCTGAAAGAAGTGAATGAATATGGTGATACGGATCTGAACTCCGTTTTGAACAGTGATCGGAATTATAATAATTATCATGAGTCCTATGGCGCTTATGGTTATCAGACGCAGGAATTTAAAGACGGCGAACTGGTTGCCGTGCATGAGGCGGCATCTGAGCCGGCGGAGGAATCTGCATCCGATTTCGATGAATAATAGAAGGGAGAGCCAAAATGCCTCAGACAATGAATGAAACCTATCAGCCGTTGACATTCGATGCGATCAAGATTGGCCTGGCGTCACCGGAAAAGATTCTGGAGTGGTCCCACGGGGAAGTGAAGAAACCCGAGACGATTAACTATAGAACGTTGAAACCCGAAAAAGACGGTCTGTTCTGCGAACGGATTTTCGGGCCGAGTAAAGACTGGGAATGCCACTGCGGCAAGTATAAGAAGATCCGCTATAAAGGCGTGGTCTGCGATCGCTGCGGGGTGGAGGTTACGAAGGCCAGCGTCCGCAGGGAGCGGATGGGGCACATTGCATTAGCGGCGCCGGTCTCCCATATCTGGTATTTTAAGGGGATACCCAGCCGGATGGGCCTGATTCTGGATTTGTCGCCCCGGGTGCTGGAAAAAGTGCTGTATTTTGCTTCTTACATTGTTTTGGATAAAGGAACTTCGGAGTTGTCTTATAAGCAGGTGCTTTCCGAGAAGGAATATCGGGATGCCTGTGAAAAGTATGGCAATACGTTCCGCGTCGGTATGGGAGCGGAGGCGATTCAGGAACTGTTAAAGGCGATCGATCTGGAGCAGGAGTCTTCCGCTTTAAAGAAGGAGCTGGAGGATGCCTCCGGCCAGAAGCGCGCGCGCATTATTAAGAGGCTGGAAGTCGTGGAAGCGTTCCGCAGTTCCGGCAACCGTCCGGAATGGATGATCATGGATGTGATTCCGGTCATTCCGCCGGATCTGCGTCCGATGGTTCAGTTGGACGGCGGCCGTTTTGCCACTTCCGATTTGAACGATCTTTACCGTCGGATCATCAACCGGAACAACCGTCTGGCTCGCCTTCTGGAGCTGGGCGCGCCGGATATTATTGTTCGCAACGAGAAGCGGATGCTGCAGGAAGCCGTGGACGCTCTGATCGATAACGGCCGCCGCGGCCGTCCGGTGACAGGACCGGGCAATCGTTCTTTAAAATCTCTTTCCGATATGCTGAAGGGGAAACAGGGGCGTTTCCGCCAGAATTTGTTGGGTAAGCGCGTCGATTATTCCGGCCGTTCGGTTATCGTGGTGGGTCCGGAACTGAAGATTTATCAGTGCGGCCTGCCCAAAGAGATGGCGATCGAGCTGTTTAAGCCTTTCGTGATGAAGGAACTGGTGGCGAACAACGCCGCTCACAAGATCACGAGTGCCATGAAGATGGTGGAGCGTCTTCAGAGCGAGGTGTGGGACGTGTTGGAAGATGTGATCAAGGAGCATCCGGTTATGCTGAACCGCGCGCCTACGCTGCACCGTCTGGGGATTCAGGCTTTTGAACCGATCCTTGTGGAAGGCAAAGCCATCAAGCTTCACCCTCTGGTGTGTACCGCGTTTAATGCCGACTTTGACGGCGACCAGATGGCGGTCCATTTGCCTCTGTCTGTGGAGGCTCAGGCCGAATGTCGTTTTCTTTTGCTGTCTCCGAATAATCTGTTAAAACCGTCGGACGGCGGTCCGGTGGCGGTTCCCTCGCAGGATATGGTACTTGGTATTTATTATTTAACGCAGGAGAGGCCCGGAGCGGCCGGAGAAGGCAAGTATTTTAAAAATGTAAACGAGGCGATTCTGGCCTATGAAAACGGTGTGTGCGATCTGCATGCCCGCATTCATGTGTATGAGGAGAGAACGCTGGCGGATGGGAGCACGAAGTCAGGCTTTGTGGAATCCACGTTGGGGCGCCTTCTTTTCAATGAGATCTTACCGCAGGATCTGGGATTTGTGGACCGGAGCGTTCCCGGTAACGAACTGGTGCCGGAGGTGGATTTCCATGTGGGCAAGAAAGGGTTGAAGCAGATCCTGGAAAAAGTCATCAACAAGCATGATACGTTTAAAACGGCGGAAGTGCTGGATGATATTAAGGCCATGGGTTATAAGTATTCAACCCGGGCGGCCATGACCGTGTCCGTATCGGATATGACGGTGCCGGCTTCCAAACAGGAGCTCTTGCAGCAGGCGCAGGATACGGTGGATCGGATCGCGAAGAATTATCGGAGGGGTCTGATCACGGAGGAAGAGCGTTACAAGGAAGTAATCTCGACCTGGAACGAAACCGATAAACAGTTGACGGAAGATCTGCTGTCCGGTCTGGATAAATACAACAATATATATATGATGGCGGATTCCGGCGCCCGCGGTTCGAATCAGCAGATCAAACAGCTGGCGGGTATGCGGGGTCTGATGGCGGATACGACGGGGCGTACGATCGAACTGCCGATCAAATCCAACTTCCGTGAGGGCCTGGATGTTCTGGAATACTTTATCTCGGCTCACGGCGCGAGGAAGGGCCTGTCCGATACGGCTTTGCGTACCGCGGACTCCGGTTATCTGACACGGCGTCTGGTGGACGTTTCCCAGGAGGTCATTATCCGCGAGAACGACTGCTCGGAAGGGAAGGAAATTCCCTACATGGAGATCAAGGCGTTCACGGACGGACGGGAACTGATCGAGAGTTTGCAGGAACGTATCACCGGCCGTTTTATAGCCGAGACGATCACGGATCCGGATACCGGGGAAGTGGTGATCGAGGAAGATACCATGTGTACGCCTCAGGCGGCGGCTCTGGTAGTGCGGGCTCTGGAGAAACAGGGACGTGATTCGGCCAAAATCCGTACCGTTTTATCGTGTAAGTCCCATGTGGGCGTTTGTGCGAAATGTTACGGAGCCAATATGGCGACGGGCCGGCCGGTGCAGGTGGGCGAAGCGGTCGGCATTATCGCGGCTCAGTCCATCGGCGAACCGGGCACGCAGTTGACGATGCGTACTTTCCATACCGGCGGCGTGGCCGGCGACGACATTACGCAGGGTCTTCCCCGTGTGGAGGAACTTTTTGAAGCCAGGAAACCGAAGGGCCTTGCGATCATCGCGGAATTCGGCGGTACGGTTTCCATCAAAGATACGAAAAAGAAGCGGGAGATCGTGATCACGGATGCAGAGAACGGTCGTTCGAAGGCGTATCTGATTCCTTACGGTTCGCGGATCAAAGTGCAGGAGGGAGACGTGCTGGCGGCCGGCGACGAGCTGACGGAAGGCAGCGTGAATCCGCACGACATCTTAAAAATCAAAGGCGTGCGCGCCGTTCAGGATTACATGCTTCAGGAAGTGCAGCGGGTATACCGTTTGCAGGGCGTTGAGATCAACGATAAACATGTGGAGGTTATCGTTCGTCAGATGCTGAAGAAGATCCGCGTGGAGACTGCCGGCGACAGCACCGTACTGCCGGGCATATCCATGGATGTGCTGGAATTTAATGATATGAATGAGGAACTGGTCGCGCAGGGGAAAGAACCGGCGGAAGGCAAGCAGGTTATGCTCGGTATCACAAAGGCTTCCCTGGCGACGAATTCCTTCCTGTCGGCAGCTTCTTTCCAGGAGACGACGAAGGTTCTGACCGAAGCCGCGATCAACGGGAAGGTGGATCCTCTGATCGGATTGAAGGAAAACGTTATCATCGGTAAACTGATTCCGGCCGGCACCGGTATGAAACAGTATCGGGGCGTGAAGCTAGACATCGACGAAGCCTGGGAGACGGAGAAAGCCAGAAGAGCGGCCGAGGCCGCGGCGAGACGGGCGGCCGAGGAGGAAGCCAGAAGACGGGCGGCCGAGGAGGCCAAGGCGAAGAAAGAATTACCGGAAGCGGAAGCTTTGGACGCGGCTTTGGAGGAAGAAGCGGGGGAAGCTGAGGCGGACGGAGAAGAGCTGCTTTCGATGAACGAGGCAGACGGAGACATGACGGATGAGATCCTGGAGGAAGAGATCCAGGCGGTTTTAAAGGATATCGATGCGGAGTCCGAGACGGATGATTCGATAGAAGAGTAAGAGAACGGGCGGTATTTTCCGGAGGATTTCGGCAGCCGCCCGTTTTTATTCGTTTGTGCAGATAGACAGGGGGATAGGTTATGGATAAGAAAAAAGCCGGTTTTTTGTTCGGCGTGGCGGCCGGTATTTTTATATGGTTGCTTCCGCTGGCCGGCCTGGAAGAAAACGGGAAAAAATGTCTGGCTTTTACGGCGACGGCCGTGATCTGGTGGGCGTTTCAGACGGCTCCCTCCGGTTACGTGGGAGGGGCGTATGTCGCGCTGCTTCTGATTTTTGGCGTAGCGGAGCCGTCGGTGGTTTTCCGTTCCTGGACGGGGCCGACCATGTATTTGATTGTCGGCGCTTATTTGATTGCCGGGGCCGTGAAGAAATCCGGGTTGGGCGAGCGGATTGCTTATGCCTTTATGATTCGTTTTGTCCGTTCTTATCGGGGGCTGATCGTGTCGATTTTTGCGCTTACGGCCGTGATGAGTCTTTTGATTCCGAATCCATGGCCTCGGGCCATGTTGATTTTGTCGGTTGTCTCGGCGGTGATTGCCTGTGCGGACCTGAAAAAGGAGGATGCGGTGAAAGCCGGTTTTTGCGTGTTTGCGGCCTCCGTGCCGGTATCCATGATCTTTCTGACCGGCGACAGCACGATCAATCCGCTGGCGGTGTCTTCCTCCGGCGTAAGCTGCGGCTTTTTTTCCTGGTTTTTGTATATGGGTTTTCCGGCGTTTGCGGCGTCCGTTCTTACCTGCATTGTATTTTTATTTTTGTTTCCTCCGGCCGGTAATCTGATCGTGCGGGTGGAAGAGATGCGAAAACGTCAGAAAGCGCTGGGCGCGTTGAGCACGGGTGAAAAACGGACGGCGGTCTGGCTTGCCGCGGCGATTGTTTGCTGGCTGACGGAATCGTTTCATGGCGTTGGCGTCGGTTGGGTGACGTTGGGGATCGCCATGCTTATGGGGATGCCTTTTGGCGGCGTATTGACGGCGGAAGACTGGAGTCAGGTACCGGTGAATCTTCTGGCGTTTTTTACGGCGGCTACCGCGATCGGGGGCGTGGGGGAAGCCACGGGCATGAATGCCTGGGCGGCGGGGGCGCTTTTGCCCTCGGCGGTTCCTTCAAACGCGTTTGTGCTGGCGCTTGTGGTAGCCGGGATTTCGATGGTTTTACATATGTGTCTGGGCTCCGTCGTGACGGTGATGGGGATTGCGATACCGGCCTTTTTGAGTTTTACGGAGGGCAGCGGGGTTTCGCCGCTGGCGATATCTCTGATCGTGTATACGGCCTGCGCCTGCCATTATATTCTGCCGTTTCATCACCTGAATGTGCTGGTAGGCGTGGGGGAAGAGAACGGAGGTTATACACAGAAAGAGTGCGTTCGAATGGGACTCGGTATGACCGGGATCACTCTGGTGACGATTCTGTGCGTGGAGATTCCCTGGTGGAAGTTTCTGGGATTGATCTGAGACGTGTGCCTTTTTGGCAGAGAGCCGCTCGGTTTTTCCGAAAATGGGATTGACACGAAAAAATTTTGCTGATATACTGAGAAAAACAAAAAAGCAGTGACGGGAAGGAGTACCTGTCCGGGAAGCGGCAGAGAGAAAGCGGTTGGTGCGAGCTTTTGCGGAACGGATCGGGAACCGGCGGAAGATTTCTGATAAAGGAGGTTTCCGAGCGGTTTTGCAGGGAAGCGGTCCCCGAGCTTCGAACCGAACGGGGAGTTCCCTTATTAGGCTTCGACGGGCTTTCCCCGTTACAGGAGAGCCGGCGGATGATGCCGGAGTGAGCGCAGAGTTATTCTGAAGTTAGGTGGTAACACGGATCGCAGGATTCGCCCTAAATGAATGGAAGATCATTCATTTGGGGCGTTTTTTTAAAGGAGGTAAGAGGGTATGAGAGAGTTTTTGAAGAGCAGTCGATTGAAGGATGTTTATTACGATATTCGGGGTGCGGTCGTTCAGGAGGCCAGCCGAATGTCGGAGGCGGGAATGGATATTCTGAAATTAAACATCGGAAATCCGGCGCCTTTTGAGGTGTATGCGCCGGAGGAAATGCTTGAGACGATGCGGGCGAATCTGAAGGTGACGGAAGGGTATTCGGAGTCGAACGGACTGCTTGCCTCCCGGGAAGCGGTTGCGGCTTACTGCCGTAAAAAAGGGATTTCAGGTATGACGGCGAAGGATGTTTATCTGGGAAACGGTGTCAGCGAGATGATTTTGCTGGCGATGCAGGCCCTTTTAAGTGAGGGGGATGAAGTGCTGGTTCCGGCTCCGGATTATCCGCTCTGGACGGCGGCCGTGTACTTGGGAGGCGGAAATCCGGTACATTATATCTGTGATGAACAGGCAGACTGGTTCCCGGATCTGAGGGATCTGCGCCGGAAAGTGACGGACAGGACGAAAGCGATCGTTTTGATTAACCCCAATAACCCGACCGGGGCGCTTTACCCGAAGGATGTATTGGAAGAGATTGTACAGGTGGCAAGGGAGAACGAGCTGCTTCTGTTCTGCGATGAGATCTACGACCGGCTTTTAATGGACGGGAAGATTCATACATCGGTCGCTTCGCTGGCGCCGGACGTGTTTACGGTTACGCTGAACGGGCTTTCCAAGTCTCACCGGCTGGCCGGTTATCGCTGCGGCTGGATGGCTCTTTCCGGGCCGAAGGAATCGGTAAAGGATTATATAGAAGGATTGAATATGCTGGCGTCTCTGCGGCTTTGCTCCAATGTGCCGGCCCAGAGCCTGATCCCGAAGGCGCTGGAGCATGCGGAGGAGCCGGATCCTTTGTATCTGCCGGGCGGAAGGATCTATGAGCAGCGAAACTTTATCTGGCAGGCGGTCAACGACATTCCCGGTATGTCGGCGGTGAAGCCTTCGGCAGCTTTTTACCTTTTCCCGAAACTGGATACAAAACGCTTTTGCATTACGGATGACGAGCAGTTCGCGCTGGATCTGTTAAAACAGCAGAGGATCCTGATTGTTCAGGGCCGGGGCTTTAACTGGGCGGAGCCGGATCATTTCCGGATCGTGTATCTGCCGGAGATGTCTCAGCTTGAGCGGGCGGCCGAAGGCCTGCGGGCGTTCCTGGCGGATTATCGGCAGGGGTAGACGCCGAAAACGAGCGGGAAACAAAGCGCGTTAAACCGGGGAAACAATCTCGGGCCGGAGTAGAGAGACTTCCTCTTCAGTCAGGGGCCTTGCCCGGCCGGGGAGGAGATCCGGGTCAAGCGAAAGTTTTCCCATGGATATCCGCTTCAGGTAGAGGACTTTTTTTCTCTGAGCAAGGAACATGCGCTTTACCTGATGGAAGCGCCCTTCCTGAACGGTAAGGTGAACTTCGGAAACCGGGCCCGGGGAGAGGATTTCCAGACGGGCGGGCAGGGTCTTCTTCCTGTCTCCGATGTCGAGGCCCGCCGAAAAAGCTTCGATATCGCAAACGGTCGCCTCCCCGTCGATCCGGGCAAAGTAGGTTTTGTTCACATGGCGGCGGGGTGAGAGCAGATGGTGGGCGAGGGCGCCGTCGTCGGTGATCAGGAGGAGTCCTTCGGTGTCTTTATCCAGGCGTCCCACGGGGAACAGGCCGTTTGTCGGAATGCCCTGTTCCTGTAGCAGATCCAGGACCGTGCGGTCGCGGCTGTCTTCCGTGGCGGAGATCACCCCGGCGGGTTTGTTGAGCATATAATAGGAGAACGTTTTTTTGCGTACGAGGCGTCCCTGACAGGTAATTTCGTCGTCGGATGTAATTTTTTGTTCGGGACGGACGCAGGGGGAACCGTTTACCAGAACAAACCGTTTTTTTAACAGATTCTTTACTTCGCTGCGGGTGCCCAGGCCGGCGTCCGCGAGATATTTATCGAGGCGGGTCGATTTCATGTAAAAACTCCTTTGCGGCGGAACATATTCTGTCGCCAATTATATAGAAAAAAGAAACGGGAATCAATGGACATTTTTCGACAGATCGGTTAAAATAACATAAGACCTGTCAGAAAGGAGTGTTCGCGATGGAGAGGGAGATTCCGAAGCCGGGCGAGTTTTACCGGCATTTTAAAAATAAAGATTATGAGATCGTCACGGTGGCGCTGCATTCCGAGACCGAAGAACCGCTTGTAATCTATCGGGCTTTGTACGGGGATTTCGGAGATTACGCGAGGCCTCTTGCCATGTTTATGAGCGAAGTGGACCGTGAGAAGTATCCGGAAGCGACGCAAACATACCGTTTTGAAAAGATCGGGGAGCGGACGGCGGCAGGGAGGGCGCCGTCGGAGGAAGCTGTGACCCGGGAGAAGAAGGAGACGGCCCGAGGCAGAGAACGTCTGCAGGTGAGAGAGACGTCAGGGGACGGATGGCGGAGTGGTTTTGACCGGAAGGGGAGAACTATTATAATAGAAGAAGCAGATGAAAGGAAGACGGATCCGGAGCTTTTGAATCTGTTTCTGGGCGCGGACAGTTTTGACGAGAAGATCGATATCCTGCGCGGCAATCGGGATAAAGTGACGAACAGGCTGATCGATGATATTGGTGTGGTGATGGACCTTCCGATCAAGGAAGGCGGGAAAGAGGAACGGCTTCAGGAACTGATGGGGTGTTTGCGGACCATGTCGAAGTTCGACGGGCGGCGGCTCCGGTGAAGGAGAACTTCGGAGGGTTGATGCCGCAAAAAAACGAAGAAAAGCCCTTGACAAATTTGGGGAAGGCTGGATATAATGAATAGGCGTGCGAAAACGCCTATTTTTTGTGCGCGAACAAGCAACCGGAATTTTACGAAACCACAGGAGGTGAAAGGAATGCCTACATTCAACCAGTTAGTAAGAAAGGGAAGAGAGACATCCGAGAAGAAGGCGAAAGCTCCGGCTCTGTTGAAGGGATACAATTCTCTGCAGAAGAGAGCGACGGATGTGGCGTCTCCGCAGAAGAGAGGCGTTTGTACGGCCGTGAAGACCGCGACCCCGAAGAAGCCGAATTCCGCTTTGAGAAAGATCGCCAGAGTACGTCTTTCCAACGGTATCGAAGTTACGAGTTATATTCCCGGCGAAGGCCATAACCTTCAGGAGCACAGTGTCGTATTGATCCGCGGCGGCCGTGTTAAGGACCTGCCCGGTACCCGTTACCACATCGTTCGTGGTACGCTGGATACGGCCGGCGTTGCGAATCGGAGACAGGCCCGTTCCAAATACGGCGCCAAGAGACCCAAGAAATAAAGAACAGTTACAGTTTGTTTGTCGGAGTGTGAGGATGAGGCATTCGTGAAAGACCCGGGTGGTTGCGGGGTTTGATAGATGTAACACCGAGCACGGACACAGCACACATGTGAGTACCTGTGAATTAATCATTATTAAGGAGGGAAGTAACGTGCCTCGTAAAGGACATACCCAAAAAAGAGATGTATTAGCAGATCCTTTGTACAACAACAAGGTTGTTACCAAATTGGTGAATAATATCATGCTGGACGGTAAGAAGGGTGTTGCTCAGAAGATCGTATACGGCGCATTTGCCCGCGTGGAAGAGAAGACCGGCAAGTCAGCCGTGGAAGTATTCGAGGAGGCTATGAACAACATCATGCCTCAGCTGGAGGTAAAAGCCAAGAGAATCGGCGGCGCTACCTATCAGGTTCCCATTGAAGTGAAACCGGAGAGACGGCAGGCGCTGGCTTTACGCTGGCTTACCATGTTTTCCCGCAAGAGAGGCGAGAAGACCCAGCAGGAGAGACTGGCGAACGAGATCATGGACGCGGCGAACAATACCGGCGCGGCCGTGAAAAGAAAAGAAGATATGCACAAAATGGCGGAGGCAAACAAGGCGTTTGCACACTACAGATTCTAAGATCTGTCCAGATGTTTTAAGGAGGCAAATCCATTGGCTGAAAGAGAATATCCATTGGAAAGAACCAGGAATATCGGGATTATGGCCCATATCGACGCGGGTAAGACTACGTTGACTGAGCGGATCCTGTATTATACCGGTGTAAACTACAAGATCGGTGACACCCACGAGGGTACTGCGACGATGGACTGGATGGAGCAGGAACAGGAGCGTGGTATCACAATTACATCTGCAGCTACCACTTGCCACTGGACGCTGGAAGAAGAGACGAAACCGAAGAAGGGTGCGCTGGAGCATCGTATCAATATCATTGATACGCCCGGACATGTGGACTTCACGGTAGAAGTTGAACGTTCCTTGCGTGTTCTGGACAGTGCTGTCGGTGTATTTTGCGCGAAAGGCGGTGTGGAACCCCAGTCTGAGACGGTATGGCGCCAGGCGGACAAGTATAATGTTCCCCGTATGGCCTTTATCAATAAGATGGACATCATGGGGGCGAATTTCTATAACGCCGTTGAGATGATTAAGACGAGACTGGGGCATAATGCGGTTCCGATTCAGTTGCCGATCGGCAAGGAGGAAGATTTTAAGGGCATTATCGACCTGTTTGAGATGCAGGCCTATATCTATCATGATGAGAAGGGCGAAGATATCAGCATCGAACCGATTCCGGAAGATATGAAGGATGAGGCGGAGATCTACCGGACGGATATGATCGAGAAGATCTGCGAGACGGACGACGATTTGATGATGCAGTATCTGGAAGGGGAAGAGCCTTCTACCGAAGAGCTGAAAGCGGCTCTGCGGAAAGCGACGATCAGCGTTTCCATTATTCCGGTTCTGTGCGGTACCGCGTATCGGAACAAGGGGGTTCAGAAACTGCTGGACGCCGTGTTGGAGTATATGCCTGCTCCGACCGACATTCCTGCCATCAAAGGCATGGATGAGGACGGCAATGAGGTGGAGCGTCATTCTTCCGACGAGGAGCCCTTCGCGGCGCTGGCGTTCAAGATCATGGCGGATCCGTTTGTGGGCAAGCTGGCGTTCTTCCGTGTGTATTCCGGTACGATGAATTCCGGTTCCTATGTGCTGAATGCTACCAAGAATAAGAAAGAGCGTGTGGGACGTATTGTGCAGATGCACGCGAATAAGCGGATGGATCTGGATAAAGTTTATTCCGGCGATATCGCGGCGGCGGTCGGTCTGAAGGTTACGACGACCGGCGATACGATCTGCGACGACCAGCATCCGGTTATTTTGGAATCCATGGAGTTCCCGGATCCGGTTATTTCCGTTGCGATCGAGCCGAAGACGAAAGCCGGTCAGGACAAGATGGGCGAGGCTTTGGCGAAGCTGGCGGAAGAGGATCCCACGTTTAAAGTCGAGACGAATCCGGAGACCGGTCAGACCGTTATTTCCGGTATGGGTGAGCTTCATCTGGAGATCATCGTGGATCGTTTGCTGAGGGAGTTCAAAGTGGAGGCCAACGTAGGCGCTCCCCAGGTTGCTTACAAAGAGACGTTCACGAAGGAAGTCGAAGTGGACAGCAAGTATGCCAAGCAGTCCGGCGGACGCGGCCAGTATGGTCACTGTAAAGTTCGTTTCGCTCCGATGGATCCGAACGGCGAGAAGACGTTCGAGTTTGTATCCAGCGTGGTGGGCGGCGCGATCCCGAAGGAATATATTCCGGCAGTCGGCGCCGGTATTGAGGAAGCGGCCAGGTCCGGTATTCTCGGCGGTTATCCGGTACTCGGCGTGAGAGCCGATGTATACGACGGTTCGTATCACGAAGTCGACTCTTCCGAGATGGCGTTCAAGATCGCCGGTTCCATGGCGTTCAAGGATGCGATGGCCAAAGGCGGAGCGATCCTGCTTGAGCCGATCATGAAAGTGGAAGTCACGACGCCGGAGGATTATATGGGCGATGTGATCGGCGATATCAATTCCCGTCGTGGACGGATCGAGAGTTTTGAGGATGTAAACGGAAGCAAATTGATCACCGGTTATGTCCCGCTGGCCGAGATGTTCGGTTATGCCACCGACCTGCGTTCCAAGACCCAGGGCCGCGGCGCGTACTCCATGTTCTTCGAGAAGAACGAGCCGGTACCGAAGTCGGTACAGGAAAAAGTTCTTAACGAAAGGAATAAATAAGTCTTGAAAAAACAGGCCTTATGAAATATAATATATTCAGCCTGCGTAACGGACGCAAAAACGAGAAACCAGAATTTGCCCGATGGAAGGGCACCCTATGAAGGAGGACTTTAAGAAATGGCTAAAGCTAAATTTGAAAGAAACAAACCGCATTGTAATATTGGTACAATCGGTCACGTTGACCACGGCAAGACGACTTTGACCGCCGCTATCACCAAGACCCTGAACGTAAGATATGGTCTGGGCGAGAAGGTGGATTTTGATCAGATCGATAAGGCTCCCGAAGAGAGAGAGCGTGGTATCACGATTTCCACGGCGCACGTTGAGTATGAGACGCCGAACCGCCATTATGCGCACGTAGACTGCCCCGGCCATGCCGACTATGTAAAGAACATGATTACCGGTGCGGCTCAGATGGACGGCGCGATCCTGGTTGTTGCGGCTACCGACAGCGTTATGGCTCAGACCCGTGAGCACATCCTGCTGGCCCGTCAGGTAGGCGTTCCCTATATCGTTGTGTTTATGAACAAGTGCGATATGGTAGACGACGACGAGCTGCTTGAGCTGGTAGATATGGAGATCCGTGACCTGCTGAACGAGTATGAGTTCCCGGGCGACGATACTCCGATCGTTCGCGGTTCCGCTCTGAAGGCCCTGGAAGATCCGAACTGCGAGTGGGGCGACAAGATCGTCGAGCTGTTTGAGATCATTGACAAGTATATTCCGAATCCGGAGCGTGATGTAGATAAGCCGTTCCTGATGCCGGTTGAGGACGTATTCTCCATTACCGGTCGTGGTACGGTAGCTACCGGTAGAGTAGAGCGTGGTGTGATTCACGTATCGGATGAAGTGGAGATCGTAGGTCTGAAGGAAGAGACCCGTAAGGTTGTCTGCACGGGTGTCGAGATGTTCCACAAACTGCTGGATGAGGGCCAGGCCGGTGACAATATCGGCGCTCTGCTTCGTGGCGTTCAGAGAACCGAGATCGAGAGAGGTCAGGTTCTTGCGAAACCCGGCAGTGTAAAGCCTCACACGAAGTTCAATGCCCAGGTATACGTGCTGAGCAAAGATGAAGGCGGCCGTCATACTCCGTTCTTCAACAACTATCGTCCGCAGTTCTATTTCAGAACGACCGACGTGACGGGTGTTTGCGATCTGCCGGAAGGCGTTGAGATGTGCATGCCTGGCGATAACGTAGAGATGACGGTAGAGCTGATTCATCCGGTTGCTATGGAGCAGGGTCTTCGTTTCGCTATCCGTGAGGGTGGTCGTACCGTAGGCGCCGGCACCGTTACCGCGATCATTGAGTAATTGAGATAATTAGGACTTTAAGGGCTTCCCGGAGAACCGGGAAGCCCTTTTTTGCGGAAAAGAAGAGGGATTGAACGATGCTAATATCATAGATACAGGATATATTATTGAAACGTGCTCTTGTCAGGCGGCAGTGAGATATGCTACAACATATTTCATTTTATCATTATATTTCGGCGGAGGGAATGCGCATGATATACAGTTATAACCGCTTATGGAAACTATTGATAGATAGGGCACATGACAAAAACAGAGATGCTCAGAGCGGCGGGGATCAGTACGAACGTACTTGCCAAATTGGGAAAGAACGAACCCGTTGCCATGGAAACATTAGCGAAAATTGCAGTCGCTTTTGATTGTGGGCTTGACGATATCGTAGAGGTTGTGGAAGAGCAAGTCCCCGTTAGTTCGGATGTGATGCAAAATGGTATTTCAGATGCTACTGCGAGAAATTGGGAAAAACTCAACATAAAATCAACCGAACGTTTAATGACACGCGCCAATAAAAGAAAGTCAGTCAAACGAGTTCTTCCCTTGGAGTATATTGAAAATAAGGAAAGTATTACATTCGTACAGACCATACTGGATTATATTGACAAAAACAGTCTTGATATTATGTCTGCTATTTTTTCCTTGGGAATTGGTCTTTTGAAAAAAGCAGGCATATACGAAAAAAGACATGTTGCCGCCGTTTTGAGTGAATATGCGGATAATTGATATTTTGGATACTTTGGTAACAGCCGTTTTACCCGGTGATGAATTTGATATTTTAGGATTGATTTATCAGTCGTTTTTACAAGAGGGGAAGAAAAATATAATTGGCTCATACTACACGCCGCAAAAAATAGTCTGCAATATGATAAAAGATTTTGATTTTTCGGATGGAAAGTTATTTTTTGATCCGTGTTGCGGAAGTGGAGCTTTTCTGTTGAGCGTTGCAGCAAACAATCCCAATCAAATTTTTGGCGTCGATAATGATAAGGTTGCGGTATTGATTTCAAAAATCAATCTGTTACTCAAATATAAGGATTTTGATTTTAAACCGCAAGTATATTGTTTTGATTTTTTAATGGGATATTCAATTATACAACAGCACCCTGTTTTTAAAAGGAAGTTTGATTATATTGCCACGAATCCCCCATGGGGAGCGATGGATGACACATGTAGCTCCATCGATGTGATATTGTCAAAGGAAACGTTTTCGTATTTTTTTGTTAAGGCATATGAACAATTAAAGGATGACGGGATGATTAAGTTTCTTTTTCCGGAGGCGATATTAAACGTAAAAATACATAAAGATATACGAAAATTCATTCTTGATATCGTTGGACTTGTCAGTATTACGATATATGATGATATGTTTTCAGGTGTAACGACAAAGTATGTTGATATGGCATGTGGTTTGGGTGCTGACAGGGAAAAATTCATCGTGTATACGAGTGGCAAAAAAAGAACGGTTGATATAAGGACTGTATATGAAACGGAAAATCTTATATTTAATCTGCTGTCCGACGATGATATGTCTATCATTCGCGCTGTCAAAGATCGAGGTTCTTATTCGCTTCAAAATAGTGTTTGGGCATTAGGTATCGTTACAGGAGACAATAAAAAAAGCTGTCTTCAAAATGCTTTGCAGGGATGGAGAAGATATATACCGGAAAAGAAATTCAACCATATGTTTTAAAGCAGGCAAGAAATTATATTCTGTATGACAGAAGTAATTTACAGCAAGTGGCAAAAGAAGAAATCTACCGTGCGCCCGAAAAATTGGCATATAAGTTTATATCAAACAAACTTGTCTTTGCCTATGACGATAGTTCGAGTCTCTTTTTGAATAGTGCAAATATTTTAATTCCGGCAATTCCCTCCATGAGTATCAAAGCGGTAATGGCGTTTTTGAATTCGTCATTGTTTCAGTTTATGTATATGAAACTGTTTGGAGAAGTGAAGGTATTAAAAGGTAACCTGATTGAATTGCCGTTTCTGGAAATATCCGAAGTAGAAAACAGCCGATTAACGATGTTGGTTGACGAGGTTTTGAATGGCGATAATTCAAAGCAAGAAGTCATAGAAAACGATGTATTTTCTATTTATGGTCTGACCGATGATCAAATAACCTATGTAAGGAGAGCGGTAGATGGAAAAATTGATAAAGCATTATCAAGTGATTCGGAATATGGTTTTGATATGAACTTTCAGCAGATAAAGCCTGCGTGCTGCGATGTTTTTGTTTGGATCGCCGTCTGGCGTGATGTAATACGTTATTGGGTACTTTCCAGTGACGAGGTGAAGAACAATCGCTATTATTCTTCCGGGCAACATAGGGGAAATGTTGGTGAAGGTCAGTTGTGGCTGAAGGATACAAACATTGACGACTTTAACAAATATGAAGTTGGCGTGCGAGATATATTGGTGAAGATAATGGAAAAAGGCCGACATAAGTGATAAATGTCTTTTGAACCTGCCATGATTGGACCGTAGCGCCGCGGGAGGCAATGTGATATAATTGAAAAACAGAGGAGCCGGTTGAGAACGGCCGGGCAAGAAACAGAAAGGGGAAGACGGGTGTCTTTATGGATAAGCAGATGGAATATTTTTTTGAAGGTGCGGATAATATTCGGGAGCTGGCCGGGCTGTGCGCCAGGGACGGCCGTGTGATAAAAAGTAAACGACTGATTCGGGCGGACGGTCTTGGAAATTTGTCCGCCGGAGATGTTCGTTTTCTGACGGAGGAGATGAAGGTGAGGACCGCGGTGGATTTCCGGACGGCCGGGGAGCGGCGAAACAGTCCGGAACCGGAGCTGCCCGGAGTCCGGATGGTTTGGCTGCCGCTTCTGGAAGAGCAGGTAGAAGGGATCACTCATGAGCAAAACGACGAGGAGAAGAAACAGGATCCGACCGGCTTTCTGGGACGGCTGCTGGCCAGCGGCCTAGACGGGAAGGGCTATATGGAAGCTACCTATCGGGATCTGGCAAAAACACCGAAAGCCAGGGAAGGGTATCGACGTTTTTTTGAGATCCTGCTGGCGGAAGAAGAGGGGGCCGTGCTCTGGCACTGCAGTAAAGGAAAAGACCGCACCGGTATCGGTGCGGCGCTGATTCTGTTCGCTTTGGATGTGCCGGAGGCGACGATCTATGATAATTATCGGGAGACGAATCAACGGCTGGCCAGGCATATAGAAACTTCTATGGCTTCCGTGCGGCAGAAGGTAGCCGACGAGAAGCTTCAGGAGGACATTCATGCGCTGCATCTGGCGCAAGAGAATTATCTGGCGGCTTACCTGGACGAGGTGAAAAAGGGCTGGGGCAGTATGGACGCCTTTTTGGAGCGGGAACTCGGCGTAGGGAAAGCGGAGAAGGAACGGTTAAGAGACGGTTATCTCTCCTGAATTATGCGGTTCGGAACCAGCGTCCGGATGCGCCGCAGGGAAGGATTCGTTCTTTTTCCCCTACCGGAAGACCGATCTCATCCGAGGTGACCTGTCCGCCAAAGTCGGGAACGATTAGACTTTTCAGCAGATAGGCCATCACGCCCGGGGCCAGTCCGGTCGTATAGGAGTTGATCAGGAAGAATAAAGCGTCCGGACTCAATATCTTTGCGCAGGCGCAGACCAGGTCGTAGAGGGTGTTTTCAATCTTCCACACTTCTCCGCCCGGGCCCCGGCCGTAGGAGGGCGGATCCATGATGATTGCGTCGTAGGTGTTGCCCCGGCGCCGTTCCCGTTCCACAAATTTCATACAATCGTCTACCAGCCAGCGGATCGGCGCTTCGGCAAGGCCCGAAGCGCCGGCGTTTTCTTTGGCCCAGGCGACCATGCCTTTGGAAGCGTCTACGTGCGTGACCGAAGCGCCGGCCCGGGCTGCGGCCAGAGTGGCTCCGCCGGTGTAAGCGAAGAGGTTAAGAACTTTTACCGGTTTTTTGGCCTGCTTAATAATAGAAGAGAACCAGTCCCAGTTTACCGCCTGTTCAGGGAATAATCCGGTATGTTTGAAGCGGAACGGCTTTAAATGGAAGGTCAGCTCCCGGTAAGAGATGTCCCATTGTTCCGGAAGATCAAAAAATTCCCATTCGCCGCCGCCTTTGGAACTCCGGTGGTAATGAGCGTTCGGTTTTTTCCATTCGTGTCCCCTCGGCGTACGCCAGATAACCTGAGGATCCGGCCGAATCAGCCGGTAACCGTTCCAGATTTCCAGTTTTTCCCCGTCCGAACAATCCAAGATCTTATAATCTTTCCATTGATCCGCAATCCACATGAATAAATTCCCCGCATAAATCGTTTGGATTTACTATACACCAGAAAAGAGGGGAGGGCAAGGGATTTTATCGGTTTTTGGTTTGTTTTACTAAGTAAAAAAATATATTGAATCAGGCACGGATGATGTGCTATAATATAAACAGTGCGCGAAAAGAACAGAAATGTGTCGAAAAAATGCGAATTTAAAAAAAATGTCCCTTTTTCCCTTTGAAAAACGAATCAAAATATGAGGAGGATTGCGTTAATACAAGAAGGAGCATAGGAGAATGGATGGAAACGGGTAGGTACACGGAGGAAGAACTGATAGCTCTTTTGGAAAACGACCGGGAGAAGGGAACCGTTGCTCTGTGGGAGGCTTACAGTGGTTTGGTCTGGCGAATCTGCGCCAGGCGGCTGTCGGATCCGGAGGATGTCAAGGAATGTGTGAATGACAGTTTTGCCGCGTTTGTTTTAAATCCCCAGAAGTTCGATCCGAAAAAGGGTACGTTAAAACAATATCTCTGTGCGATCGCGGATCATCAGGCGCTTGATCTGTGTCGGAAAAACGAGCGCAGAGAGAGGGCGGAAGAGAAGCTTCGCGAGCAGATGGCTCAGGAGAAGAACACGCCAAAAGAGATTTGGGCGGAGGGAGATCTGGAGGAGATTCTAAGCCGCCTGGAACCTTTGGACGGAGCGATCCTGAGGATGAAATATTACGGCGGCTTGAGTTTTAAGGAGATCGCGGCTCAGATGAAACTTCCTTATGAGACGGTGAAGAAACGGGGCCAGCGGAGTATAAAAAAGCTTCTGAAAATCCTGCTTCTGGGGCTTTTGCTTGCGGTGCTGGCCGGCTGCGCGGCGATGTTGTTTCACAGGTTTCAATTTCATGAGAGAACGGGATTTAACTGGGAGGAATCGGAACCTGTCTATTCCTTGCATGGAGAGAAGCCTTTTTACGAGAAGGACGGCATAACTTTTATCGTAACGGATGCGGTTTATCAGAGCGGGGAGCTGTATCTGGCGTTTTTTGCTTCGTTCCCGCCGGGTGAGGGGGAGAGGTTTCGTTTTCCGGCGATTGCGGATTATTATATCGGAGCCTGTAAAGGAGAGGGGATATCGGTGATTCCGGATCTGGGGAAGTCCTGCCGGATTTTGGAAGGCGGCGAACGGGTATCCTGCTGGTTTTTCTGGACGCCGGATGAGAGCGAGGAGGAACTGTCGCTTTCGATACGCCTGGATCCGGTCCGGGAGAACGGGGAGATTCCGGAGATTGCCCTGTATGATGAGAACGGAAGGGAGACGGGGGAATCGTACCGTATGGAAGGGGAGGTTCCCTGTTTTGATCTGACGTTGTCTAAATTGCGATTTGAAGAAGATTTGTCCGCTCTGGGACAGACGGTGGAATATTCGGGAGGGAGTCTCCTGATTCAACCCGGCCGCAAAAGCGGGGAGGGCGCGCTGATTTCTTTGTATTCGCTGTCCGAGCGGGAAGGTTATCCCGTCTCGCCGTTTTTGACGCAGTCTTCGAGAGGGACCGGGAATGGGGACTACCGTCCGGCTTATCTGAGGGATAAAGCAGGAAGGGAATATCCGGCTCAGGCGGTTTCGGACTCCACCGCGAAGCTGGCCAGAAAAGAGCTGTACATAGAGGGAGCGGAGGCCGGGACGTATACGCTGGTGCTTCCCTGCCTTTGTCTGGAGGGGGAGGCCGAGACGGGGAAGATTACCCTGCCGCTTCCGACGACGGACGGGGAAGACCGGGAGACCGAGGCGGAACTTTCCTTTCCCGGAGGCGAGACGGTGCGAATTCTTCATGTGAAAGCCGAGAAGAAGGAACGGGAGATCCGGTGGGAGCGGGAAGGGGAAACCTGGGGCGAGAGAGAACTTTATTGGCAGTATACGTTGACATGTGAAATCCGACAGGGAGATAAAGAGGAAGGGGAGCCGCTTCTCAGTTCTTTTAATGCGGCGGCGGAGTTTGCCGGGGAGGCAGAGGACGGTCAGAAAAGAGCGGGAATCGGTATCCGGCCTGAGAATCAGGTTATCTTGACCAGTAAGGATGAGAGACCGCAATCGGAGGTGACGCTTTATTTTCATTCGCCGGTATATCTTCTGGAAGAGGAGATTCGGGCGGAGGTCGAGATAAAACCATAAAGGGGGAGAGGGAAAATTGACGGCATTAAAATGTAAGCTTTGCGGAGGGAATATCGAGATCACCGGCGAGAGCCACGGGATTTGCGATAGTTGCGGCAGCGAGGTGACGCTGCCGAAGATCGACGACGATAAGCGTGCGGATATGTATAATCGAGGGAATCACTTCCGGCAGATCGGGGATTTTGACCGGGCGTATTCGGCCTACGAGCATATTATCGCCGACGACGAGAGCGATGCGGAGGCGCACTGGTGCCTGACGCTGTGCCGCTACGGCGTGGAATATGTAAAGGATCCCAGAAGCGGGGAGTATAAACCTACGGTCAGCCGTATGAACTATGAAAAGGTTCTGGACGATCCGGATTATCTGGCGGCTCTGGCGGCTTCCGACGAGTATACGAAGGAACTTTACCGGAAAGAGGCGGGGAAGATCGACCGCATTCAGAGCCGGTATCTGGAGATCAGCCGCAGGGAAGCCCCCTACGACGTATTTATCTGTTTTAAGGCTCAGGAGGAGAACGGCCAGCGGACGAAGGGGAGCGTTTTGGCGCAGGAGATCTATGAAAATCTGACAGAGAAAGGGTTTAAGGTGTTTTTCTCCCGGATCACGCTGGAAGGGATGTCGGGCGAGGAGTATGAACCCTATATTTTTGCGGCGCTGCATTCGGCGAAGGTCCTGCTTTTAACGGCGGATAAACCGGAGCATCTGCAGGCCAGGTGGGTGAAGAATGAGTGGAGCCGCTATCTGAGCATGATGGATAAGGATCGGAGCAAACACATCGTGCCGGTGTTTGTGGATATGAGCCCGTATGATTTTCCGGCGGAGATCCCGACGGTGCAGGGTCAGGACATGAGCCGCGTGGGGGCGATGCAGGATCTGATCCGGGGAGTGGGCAAACTGACGGGGCGCGTGGCGGAAGCACAGGTCGTGACGGGAAGCGCGGGCGTGACGGTGGCCGGAATCCTGACCCGGGTACGGCAGGCGCTGGAGGACGGCGTGTTTGAGGAAGCGTTCCGGCTGACGGAGGAAGCATTGAACCGGGAACCCGAGAACGGGGAGGCTTACTATTACGGACTTCTCGCCAAGAACGAGGTGAGGAGCCTGCCGGATCCGAAGGGCTCCGGTTCCTATGACGAATGGACGAAGGACCGTTATTTCAAACGCGCGCTGCAGTATGGAAGCGAAGAACGGAAGAGGGAGCTGCATGAGTTTGAACATTTGGCTTATGAGCTCCCCATGTTGGCGTCGGCGGAAGAGCTGATTGCGAAAAAGCAATATCGGGAGGCCCGGGAACGTCTGGTCGAGATGGAACGAAAGGCGAAGGAGGATGCATATGTACTCGCCAACGGCGAGAAGATTGTCCGCCTGCGGGCGCAGTGTGAGGAGATCCTGGCCAGACAGAAAGAGGAGCGGCGGAATCTGGCGGCTTATCACGCGCAGATCGATCCGCCCGATACTTACGTGACCCGGACGATACAAAAACGGCATCGGGACGTGGCGGAGAAATATGAGAGCCTGGTAAATGCGATGCATGTGGACGAGACAAAGGTTTATAAAAAAGGGAAGGGTTTCGGGCCTTTGGTCAGCACGCTGGCCGCGATCGGGATCGGCGCGCTCCTCTGGAGGGAGATGAGCGTTCCGCTTCTGCTCGCCTGGAATATTACCTGTATGCTGCCCGGTTCTTATACGTCCACGGAGGAAGCGCCGAATCCGGAATTTCCCGGTTTTATCGTCTGGGGGATGGTATCCGCGATTACGTTCGGTATCAGTTTCGTGATTACAATGTTTTTGACGTTTCAGTGGCTGCGGCTCGCGTTTCCGCTGATCGCGGTCTGGCAGTTCTTCGTCAGTTTGAATCAGACCCGCATTACGATGAAATGCGCGTCTATGCGCGATGCGGTAGACGATTACGACGAGAAGATCCTGATACCGCTGGAGGAAGAGATCCGGAGCGAAGTGACCCGGGAATGGACGGATAAGATCGGAGCGGATAACCTGGTGAATCTTCCCGGATACCGGACGGGGAATTTGCAGTAGAGGCACAAGAATAAGAGGGGGAAAGATGATGACAGCATTAAAATGTAAACTCTGCGGCGGGAATATCGAGATTACCGGCGAGAGCCACGGGATCTGCGACAGTTGCGGCAGCGAGGTGACGCTGCCGAAGATCGACGACGATAAGCGTGCGGATATGTACAACCGGGGGAATCATTTCCGGCAGATCGGGGATTTTGACCGGGCGTATTCGGCCTACGAGCATATTATCGCCGACGACGAGAGCGACGCGGAGGCGCATTGGTGTCTGACGCTGTGCCGTTACGGTGTGGAATATGTAAAGGATCCCAGAAGCGGGGACTATAAACCGACGGTCAGCCGTATGAGCTACGAGCGGGTTCTGGATGATCCGGATTATCTGGCGGCGCTGGAAGCCTCCGATGAATATACGAAGGAGCTTTACCGGAAAGAGGCGAGGAAGATCGATCGAATTCAGAGCCGGTATCTGGAGATCAGCCGCAGGGAAGCCCCTTACGACGTGTTTATCTGTTTTAAAGCTCAGGAGGAGAACGGGCAGCGGACGAAGGGGAGCGTTTTGGCGCAGGAGATTTATGAAAACCTGACGGAAAAAGGGTTTAAGGTGTTTTTCTCCCGGATTACGCTGGAGGGGATGTCGGGCGAGGAATATGAGCCTTATATTTTTGCGGCGCTGCATTCGGCGAAGGTTCTCTTGCTGACGGCGGATAAGCCGGAACAACTGGAAGCGCGATGGGTGAAGAACGAGTGGAGCCGGTATTTAAGTATGATGGACAAAGACCGGAGCAAACACATCGTGCCGGTGTTCGTGGATATGAGCCCGTATGATTTTCCGCCGGAGATCCCAACGGTGCAGGGGCAGGACATGAGCCGCGTGGGGGCGATGCAGGATCTGGTCCGGGGCGTGAGCAAATTGACGGGCCGCACGGTGGAGACGCTGGCCGCGGCGGGGGCCGCCGGCGTGACGACCGGAAAACTTTTGATCCGCGCCAAACAGGCCGTGGAGGATCAGGATTTTGAGGAAGCGAACCGGCTTTTGGAGGAAGTTTTAAACCGGGATCCGGAGAACGGAGAGGCATATTATTTCGGGCTCCTGGCGAAGCGGGAGATCACCGCGCTGCCGTCCTGCCCCTCGAAAGAACAGTGGAGTTGGGTGGACGACCGATATTTTAAGCGGGCGATGCAGTACGGAAATGAGGAGCGCAAAGCGCAACTGCTTCTTTTTGACAACTGTTGCGACCAATCCAGAGAGCTTGTAAGGGCCGAAGAACTGATTAAAAAGGAGAATTACCGTAAAGCGGAGCAGGTATTGGATGAAGTGACGGAGCGGACTTCGCAGGGCGGTTTTCGGATCGGCGATGAAGCGGCGTTTCATCGCCTTCGCAAAACGTGCAGGGACGGGATCGCCAGGCAGGAGGAAAAGGCCAGACAACAGGAGGAGCTGAACCGGAAGATTCAGGAATATCATGCGCAGATCGATCCGGCTCGGACCTACATTACCCGTACGCTGCAGGAAAAGCATCCGGATAAAGCTGCAAAATACGAAAAAATATTAAAAAAGAAGATAAGGGTCGTGAAACATACCTATGACGAGGGAGTCGGCATTATTGCTCTGTTTTTCAGCGTGCTTTTGCTGCTCAGCGGAATTGGGATTTATTCGGATATCCGGGAAGAAGGCGCCATGCTTCTTTTGGTCTGGTCCGCCGCCTTCTGTATAGCGGGTTCCAAGGTGTTTCTGGGTTCGTTTATAGGTTTCAAAGCTACGATTATCCTCACGCTGGTTTTAAGTTTCGGTATGGGATGGGCCTTTGATACATTTTTTGATTCGTATGATCTGCCTTTCGCTGTCCGGGTAATATTCCCGACTGTCGGAGCCCTGACCGTTCTGTTCGGTTTGTACAGGACAATCGTTTCGATCCGCTGGAGCGGGCTGTACAATTCAATGAAAAGATACGAGACTCAGGTGCTTAAACCTTTGGAAGAAGAGATACGGGAAGAAGTGAGAGATCGCTGGGAGAAAGAGATCGGCAGCGAACATCTGGTGAATCTTCCCGGATACGGTTCGAGGGAGGACTGAGGCGACGGCATTCAGACACAGATTCTGCGGTAGCAAAGTCGGATCGGTGAGTCCGGGCGCGAGAGAGGAGAAAATATGGCAATCTTAGAAGTGATCAAGTATGAGGGCGGGAATAATATTCTGGTGTGGAAACATCCGGCGGAGGATTTTAATACGTCGTCCACGCTGATCGTGCATGAATCCCAGGAAGCGGTGTTTTTCAAGAACGGGCAGATTGCGGATGTGTTCGGGGCCGGGCGTTATGTGTTAAAGACCGAGAACATCCCGCTTTTGCGGAAATTGATGAATCTTCCTACCGGCGGTGTGTCAACATTTCACTGTGAGGTTTATTTTGTCAACAAAGTGGAGAAGATGTCCCTGAAATGGGGGACGGACAGTAAGGTTCAGTTCATTGAACCGAATTATAATTTCCCGATGGAGATCGGCGCCAGCGGGGATATGGGAATCCAGATTGCGGATTCGGCGCGTTTCCTGGTCCGCCTGGTGGGGGCTGAAACGACGCTGACGCCGGAACATATGGTTTCGTATTTCAGAGGGATCCTGATGAATCGGGTCAAATCTTATCTTGCCCGCAGCATCAAGGAGCAGCAGTTGAATATTTTTGAGATCGACAGCCAGTTGGATGTGCTGTCGGATGTGATCAAAGCGAAACTGGATACGGATTTTTCGGAGTACGGCGTGACTCTGACCCGGTTTATGATCAACACGGTGGTGAGGCCGGAGGATGATCCGACTTACCGGCGTCTGAAAGAGGCAATGGCGAGCCGTTATACGGATGTTTTTACGGCGCAGACCGATCAGCAGACGGCGATTATAAGGCAGCAGACGGAGGCTCAGAAGCGGATCCTTATGGCCCAGGCGGAGGCCGAGAAGCGGCGTCTGGAAGGCTATACATATCAGGATGAGCGGGCTTTTGATGTGGCCGAGAAGATTGCTTCCAACGAAAACACCGGTACGTTCAGTAATATGGGTATCGGCCTTGGCATGATGGCGGGCGTCGGTACGGCCATGGGCGGGGCCGTGGGCGGTATGGTGGGCGGCGTCATGGGCGCGGGCGGTATGATGCCGAATCCGGGATTGAATCCGACAGCCAATGTTTTCGTAACGCCGGGTCAGCCGGGAGCGGCCCCGGGAGCGGGAGCGACGCCGATACAGGCGCCGGCTTCGGAGGCTTCGGGCGTCGCGGCGGAAAGTGCGCCGGCCGCCGGCCGGGTATGTCCGAACTGTCAGACGTCTGTCCCGGCGGGAGCCCGTTTTTGTATGGGGTGCGGTCAGCCGTTGGCGCCGGTCTGCCCGAACTGCGGGGAAGAGATTCCTTCGGGAGCCCGTTTCTGCATGCACTGCGGTCAGCCGTTATAGAATAAGGAGAGCGGAATGAAAAAAGAAAAAATGAAGAAAGAAAGGCCCGGTCAATCTGTCTTGAATGCGAATGTCTCGGGAAAGGTTATGACGACGATCATCGCCTATGTGATTATTCTGGCGGCCGGCGTTGCGGCGACGCTTTTGCTGGCGGAGGAGATTACCGGCCGGCTCCTGCTGTCCCTGGTATTTATCGGCGTGGCGTTTACCGCCATGTTCGGGATGTTTATTCTCGGAATGCTGGACGACCGGCAGAATATTATGCAGAATCAGGCCATGACGATTTTGGGAACCCTGTATTTTATCGTGGCGGTGGCGGCGACGATTCTCGTCAACATCCTTCATTTCTCAACGAGAGCTTTTGTGGCGACGGAAGTGATCGTGCTCGCGTTTGGATCCGTCGGGATCCTGTGGGGATTGAGAGGGAAGCAGCATATTGAGGAATCCTGACAAGGGGATTTCGCAAGAGGAGGTATATGACATGCGAGTGACTAAGCTCGTGGAAGCGGAAAATGAGATATGGTATGATATTGCCAGAGGCTACAGTTTACACTGTAGTCTTTTCCATTAAAAGGAGTATTTTCGTGGCAAGAAAAAGCAGAAAACATCAAAAAGCAGAACGAATAAAACGTCCTGCCCCT